>CAJUBP010000028.1 GCA_910584585.1 uncultured Lachnospiraceae bacterium
CCATACGAGTCACATCGCCCCCTGTTCTGGACTATCTATTTCCCGACAGCCCCTTCTTTTATTAACCGTAATTCCTCAATATCTTATATCAAAATAAAAAACCGAAATTCTATATTATTGACAAAGGTACATTGTGAATAACCGGATTGAAATTAGTGGATTACAGTTACATTTACAGCCTGGGGTCCCTTGGAACCTTCTGTCACATCGAATTCTACAGATGCGCCTTCTTCCAAAGACTTGAAGCCTTCCATGTTTAATCCGGAATAGTGAACAAATACATCGTTTCCAGACTCATCAGAAATGAAACCATATCCTTTTTGGTTGTTAAACCATTTTACTGTACCTTGCATGCCAAGTACCTCCAAAAAATAATCTGCGCTGCATTGATTTACAACGTAGGACTATAGTAACATATAATATGAAAAATGTAAAGAATTATTCATAAAAATTTAAAAAAAGTAAAAAATTTTTTATTTTTGTAGGGGCCAACTTAAGAACCCCTTTAATTTCTCAGGGTTTAATTCCCCCGCAGCTCTGCTGCGGGGGAATTCATTACTACAGTGAACAATCAATACTTCAATACACAGGAAAGGCAGGAGGGCCCTTTGACTAAGCAAACGATTCATGGGCGTCCTTAGTGGAGGCGAAATCCACTGCTTATGGAGACTTAGGAAGGAAGGCTTTCCTGACTTCCTTAGTCGTAGTTAGCAGTTAGTTCGCCGTAACGTTGCCCAGTTTGTGTGGCAAAGGGCCCTCCTGCCTTTCCGTCCGTACCTCAATATGAAACGTTTGTTGCAATACTAAGTCAGCAGCTCAAAAGCAATCTGATGTTTTCGGAAAAACCGTTTTACCATATCGTCCCAGGCATGCTCTAAAGATTTATCCATAGAAAAAATATGGCAGGAAACCCCTGTGGTGCAGGTAAGTTTCTGATTCTGATATTTCAGGTTCAGATACATGCCGGAGACTTCTTCCGGCGAGAAACTGCTGCTGATGGAAGCCACCGTGCGCCTCTGGTTCTCACTGGATAACTGGAACACAAATTTGAAAGCGGAGGGCGTTCGTTTCCCCTTGATAATATCAAAGCAGATGGGGCGCGCCAGGGAGAAAGGAACATACTCTTCCTGGCTCATCAGCGGGTAAGGCTCATCTTCCGGGCTGAAGAAATCCGCGTTGGAACGGCCCTCCAGAAGATAAGTCATAAAAGTTGTGATGCTCCCCTCCCGAAGGAGAAAACTGTCAAATGTGTCTGTGCGCAGAAATATATTCATAAATTCTTTTACATCCGGAATGGAAAAAGCCGTCATAATAAACCTCCTCGAGTAATGTTCTCGGTAGTTTCTTAATAAATGCAATGGTCATATCAAAACAGAGCTCAACTTTGCGGTTCTTTTCACGCGGCGGGATAGGATGACATGCGGCGGGATAGGGCAGCGTGCGTCAGGTGCGTTAAGGTTCCTTCTTATTCAGATAACGGTACACGGTGGGAACCGACACAAAGAGCTGCGCGGCGATTTCCGCTACGGAGCCTTTTACCTTCAGAATGCCCTCTTCGTCCATCCGGTGGACGATGCGGACTTTTTCCTGAATGGACATCCGGGCAGGCGAAATCCCGCTCTCGGCGATGATTTCCTGAATCCGATCCCGCATCAGACTGGCCATGGGTTTGTCCAGGCTTTCGGAATATTCCGTTTCCCTGCACCCGGACAGCCGGAACAATTCCAGAAGGTTTGCCAGGGCGTTATTCAGATCCTGCACGGCGCTCATGGTTTTGTTGATGCACAGAAGGCCGATGAGCCGCCCTTCATTTTTGATAAAATATGTGGAAGAGAGGAATTCTCCGTTTTTGTTCCGGCCGGTATAATTGGCCAGATAATCGGCATTCTGGTAAGAGCCTTTGGCGATAATGTCTTTGGCAAGGTCTGTCAGCGGATTGCCGATTTCCCGGCCGGACACGCTGTTGTGGATGGCGGCCAGCGAGTGATCCGGATCCTTTGTGTCATGGATCACGATTTCACAGCCGGGGCCGCAGACTTCTGCCAGAAAAGGGGCGATATCAATATATAGTTGCAGTACTTCATGATCTGTCATATACGGCACCTGCCTTGGTTTTATGTACAGTGGGATGGCCGTGCGGCATGCCTGCCGGAAGAATGAGAATGATGGTGGGTTTGCTATGAAAGTTTTTGATTTTCATAGCAGGATGGGCCGGAAGGCTGAGCATGCGGGGACCTTATTATAGGAACAGTTCATTTTCTTTCCGGCCGCTGCAGGCTTTTTTCAGCTTCATGCCGGCTGCGGCAAGGAGGGCTTTATTGACGCTGCGGGCCTTCTGCGGGCAGATCGTTATGCAGCGCATACAGGAAATGCAGAGCTTGGGATCTGTTTTGGCAGGGTTTTCCCGGTCAATGGCGCCTGCGGGACATTTATCTGCGCAAATACCGCAGAGACTGCAGGCTTTTCCGGCTGCGGGCTTCATAGGGACGCCGCCGTATTCCCGGTAAGGGCGGTTTCCAGGCAGGGTCAGAGGGGAAGAGAGGGAACCGGATTCCATTTTGGCGCGGATGGTCTCGGCGAAGCCGGCCAGTTCTTTTTCATCCTGGGCATCCGGCCGTCCGGCGGCGTACTGGCGCATAATAGAGTGCTCTGCCACAGCGGCCACGGCGGCAATACAGGAAAAACCCGATTCTGTCAAAACGTCCTTAAGTTCTGCGAAAGTGTCGTCGTAAGCCCTGTTTCCGTATACGGCGATCAGAATAGCAGAAGCGTTGTTTCCTTTCATCTGGCGCAGCCGGGATACGGCTGTTTCCGGAACCCGGCCGCCGTAGGAGGGGACGGATACGATGCAGACGTCTGCTTCGGCAAAAGAGCAGGAAGAAAAGTCTTTGCCGCGCTCCGTTAAGTCAATCAGGACGCTTTCGGAAGAAAAAGATTTCGTGAAGCAATCGGATACTTTTTTAGTGCCTCCGGTGGGGCTGAATACAATATGATAAACAGACATAGCAGTGCTCCTTTCAGGATTGTTTTGTTTCTTATGGAATATTGTATCAGAGACCCTTGCACATTGCAATTTTTTTGATAAAAATATTTACAACTTGATAAAAATATTATAATATAGCCGTAGAGGATTGATTAATTTCTGATAAAATTGTATGGAAAAGGAGAATGTATTATGGGAAAAAATGTAATTTCCACCAAAAACGCGCCGGCGGCCATCGGGCCTTATTCGCAGGGAATTGAGGCCAACGGAATTGTCTTTGTATCCGGCCAGCTTCCGATTAATCCGGAGACAGGGGAATTTGCCGGAACGGATATTTCCAGCCAGGCGGAGCAGTCACTGAAAAATGTGCAGGCAGTGCTTGCCGAAGCGGGGCTTACTCTGGCTAATGTGGCAAAAGCCACTGTATTTTTAAAGGATATCAATGATTTTGCAGCTATGAATGAGGTGTATGCCCGCTATTTTACAGAAGAATGTCCTGCAAGATCCGCAGTTCAGGCGGCGGCTCTTCCCAAGGACGCCCTGGTGGAAATTGAGGTAATTGCTGTCAGATAAGAAATTGTCAGAAAATATGCAGGTTATTTCGCGCGGTTTCTGTAATCAAACAAAAGGAGAAGTGTTATCTATGAAATACGATTTTACGTCAATTATGGATCGCCATGGCAAAGACGCGATAGCAGTGGATGGTCTGGGCGGAATGCCGGGTTTTACCCCCAGCGCTCCCAAGGAGGGGTTTGACGCGATACCCATGTGGGTGGCGGATATGAATTTCCCCACAGTTCCCACCATTCCGGAGGCAATTATTGAACGGGCGAAGCATCCGGCTTACGGATATTTTCTGCCCACCGACGAATATTATAACGCAATTATCAAATGGCAGGAGACCCGCAACGGAGTCACCGGCCTGACCAAAGAATGTATTGGGTATGAGAACGGAGTGCTGGGCGGCGTGATTTCTGCTCTGACAGCCTTTGCCGCTCCGGGAGACGCTGTTTTGCTCCACAGCCCTACGTACATTGGCTTTACTTCCAGCCTGAATAATAACGGGTTTAAAATTGTCCACAGCCCGCTGATCAAAGATGAAAACGGCGTATGGCGGATGGACTATGAGGACATGGATAGAAAGATAAAAGAGGAAACGATCCATGTGGCAATTCTCTGCAGCCCCCATAATCCCTGCGGCCGTGTCTGGGAACGGTGGGAGCTGGAAAAAGCAATGGAAATCTATAAAGCCAATGACTGTCTGGTGATTTCCGATGAAATCTGGTCCGACATCATTCTGGAGGGGCATAAGCATATCCCTGCTCAGATGATCAGCGAGGACGCCAGAAACCGAACCGTTGCAGTGTATGCGCCCAGCAAAACCTTCAACCTTGCAGGTCTGGTGGGGAGCTATCACATTATTTACAACAAATATCTCAGGGACCGCACAGTTGCAAAGGGCAGCAAGCCCCATTACAATGATATGAACGTGCTTTCCATGCATGCGCTTCTGGGCGCTTACCGTCCGGAAGGATACGAATGGGTGGACGAGCTCTGCCAGGTGATTACCGGAAATATCAATTACGCCTGCGATTATATCCGGGATCACTTTGAAGGTGTGGAGGTGTTCCGTCCGGAAGGGACCTACATGCTCTTTCTGGACTGCAGCAAGTGGTGCGAAGCCCATGATAAGACCATCGAAGAACTGGAGCAGGCAGCATGGGATGTGGGCGTGGCCTGCCAGGACGGCCGGATGTTTCACGGCCCCTGCGCAGTGCGCATGAACCTTGCCCTCCCCTTAAGCCGCGTCAAAGAAGCTTTTGAGCGGTTGGACAAATATGTGTTTAACGGCGGTTTGTCAGAATAAAAGATCTCAGAGCTGCCGCATGAACAGGAAATTGTTTTGATTTCCCGTTTCATGCGGCAGTTTTTTGATGGGCATTCCGCTTTTTAACGATGAAAGTTTCATGCGGCAGTTTTTTGATGGGCATTCCGCCCCTGTAAGCGGGAAATTATCGCTGCGGCTGCACAGCCCATTGGAACAGTTCAGCCCATTGGGTAAAATGTCTGAAACCAGTGGAAAAAAACATTCAGATATAGTATAATAACGAAAGAATGTGCAGGGCGGCGGCGCTGTGAATATTCAGGCGGCCTTGAGGAACCGCCGTATGGGCAAAAGCGTCCCTGTACAGAATGTATGGCAGTTTCGGAGGAAGAATATGGAAGATAAGTTATTTCATTTAGTGGAAAAGGGAACCAGCGCCGTGATGGTGGTGCAGGAGGCGGCGCGCCAGTTAGAGGCGGCGGGATTTGAAGAACTGGATTTCGCTGCCGGCTGGGGTCTGACGGAGAACGGGAGATATTATGTGAAACATCACGACACCGCTTTATTTGCCTTTACCATAGGGACGAAAGCGGAGTTTCGGAATGCGGTCCGCATCGGGGCGGCCCATACGGATTTCCCCTGTCTGAGAATCAAGCCCAATCCGGATATATCTGCGGGAGGATATGGCCAGGTAAATGTGGAAGTGTACGGCGGAGCAATTTTAAATACCTGGCTGGACAGGCCTTTGGGCATTTCCGGGCGGGTGGCGGTGCAGAGCGGCGATGTGCTTCATCCCGATATGCGTTATTTTTCAGCGGACAGGCCTTTGCTTGTGATTCCGAATCTAGCCATTCATATGAACCGGGAAGTCAATCAAGGAGTGGAACTGAATAAACAGACAGATATGCTGCCGATTTTGGGGCTGCTGGACGAAAAGATAAAGGACCAGAAGCTTCTGATAGAGTTTCTTGCAAAAGAGCTGCAGACGGAACCGGAGCAGATTCTGGATTATGAATTGTGGGTGTATTGCGCCCAAAAACCTCAATATATCGGCGTGCAGGAAGAATTTATTCTCTCCCCCAGACTGGATAATCTGACCTCCGTTCAGGCGCTGCTGACCGGATTGATTGGCGGCAAACGGGAAAGCGGCCTGAATGTGGTTGCATTATTTGATCATGAGGAAGTGGGCAGCCAGACCAAACAGGGGGCCGGTTCCCTGCTGCTTCTCACCCTTTTGGAAAAAATCAACGGCAGCATGAAAAAGACAGACGAACAGACCAGACAAAGTCTCTACAACGCTTTTTTCCTGTCCGTGGACGTGGCTCATGGCCTCCATCCGAACAAGATGGGAAAAATGGATCCCACCAACAAACCGGTGCTGGGCCGGGGACTCTGCATTAAGGAAGCCGGCTCCCAGTCTTATGCCACAGACTGCGAGGCAGTTGCAGTGGTGGAACAGATTTGCAGAAAATACAAGGTTCCCTATCAGAAATTTGTGAACCGATCAGATGTCAGGGGAGGCGGAACCCTAGGCTCCATCGCATCCAGCATTCTGCCGGTGCGTACGGTGGATATTGGAATTCCGGTTCTGGCCATGCACTCTGCAGCGGAGACCATGGGAACAGCCGATATGAAAGCATTGACAAAGCTGCTGACGGCTTATTTTTCAGATTTATAAGATAAGAAATCATGGAAGGAAGACAGAAATGAAATGGATCAGAAGCAGAACGGCAGCATTGCTGATTTTGCTCCTTGCCGTATTCGCGAATGCATGCGCTCCCGCGGATATTCAGCAGTTTTTCCAGGAGGACGCAGAGAACATAGAATCCGAAAGCGTGGTGGATGATGAGACCAGGCAGAGGGCAGAAGCGCCTGAGGCGGATACCTGGCGGTTGGAAAAGGCTCAGAGGGAGCAGATATCCGTGGGCAAGTACGCCTATGAGCATCTGGATGAGCAGGGACAGGTAATTTATGATGAGATGCTGACGGCGATTTTAAATCACGAAGAGAAAATCAGGCTGTCCACTACGGATTTGGAACTGATGCGCAAAGCTTATACGGCAGTCTGCGGAGACTACGGCGGCCTGTTCTGGGTAGACGGATATGTATTTACCAGGTACGCCAAAGGGGATGAACTGGTAAGCCTGGAGTTTGCCCCCAAGTATACCATGTCAGAAGAAGAGCGGAAAATTACCCAGGCGCAGATCGATGAGATTGTGGAAATGTGGATGAACGGGATTTCCATCAATGATACAGATTATGATAAGGCGAAATATGTCTATGAGCTTCTGGCTTTGAATACGGAATATGTGCCCAACGCCACGGACAGCCAAAATATTATCAGCGTGTTTATCAAACGGCAGACCGTTTGCCAGGGCTATGCCTGCGCAGTTCAGTATCTTCTGGGACAGCTTGGGATTCAGAGCGTGATCGTCAGCGGCACTGCCCTGGGGGACGCTCATGCGTGGAATCTGATTTGCCTGGACGGAGAATACTATTACATGGACGCCACCTGGGGAAATAATGGGTACCGGAATCAAGAAGGGCTGGAAACTTCCTTCATTGATTACAATTATATGGCCATGACCACTGCGGAGATGATGATGGGGCATGTGCCGGATTCAGAAATTGAATTGCCGGAGTGCACGGCGGTAATGAATAATTATTATATCAAAGAGGGAACCTATATTGAGGAATGGAATCAGGAACAGATGGGCGCGATTCTTGCGGACGCCTGGATGCAGGGACAGGTGGTAACCCTGCGGTTTTCCGACGAAATTCTGAAAAAGCAGGCGTTTCAGTATTTTATCGAGGAAGGATACATTGCGGATTACTGCGATGGGATAACGGAAGTCAATTATATTGAAGATAATATGTGGAAAGAGATCAGTTTTTGTTTTAACTGACGGATTGCAGCGGGCCGCTTTTGTACGAATTTTGCAAAAGCGGCTGTTTTTTGTATGGATGCAGCCGAATACAGAAAGATGGGGTTTTGGAATATGGAGACTGCTTAGCATTGTTTTTTCAGCCGAATTCTGGAAATAGGGCTTTTCAAATAGGAATATTTATGTTAGGATAAAGTGGTATTAAAAACTATGTCCGATTATAATGATGAAAAGGAAAAGAGCTTTAAATATTGAATTCGGCGGGAAATAAAAACTATGTAAAATAATAAAAGAAGGACATGTAATTATTTAAAGTGCCGAATATAGTGAGAAATAATACTATATCAGGAGGAAGAACATGAGCTATAAGATCGTAATAGACAGCTGCGGGGAGCTGACCGAAGAGTTAAAGCAGGACGGGCATTACGAAAGCGTGCCGCTGGAAATTTTTGTGGATGATTATCATATTGTGGATGATGAGACTTTTGACCAGGCAGAATTCTTAAGACGCGTGGCGGCAAGCCCCAACTGCCCCAAATCCACTTGTCCCTCGCCGGAACGCTACGTGGAAGCCTTTGACTGTGAAGCAGAGCATGTCTATGGGGTGACCCTTTCTTCGCAGCTCAGCGGATCCTATAACAGCGCTGAACTTGGGAAAAAGCTTTATTTAGAAGAAAAAGGCGATAAGAAAATTCACATTTTTGATTCCAAATCCGCTTCTGTGGGAGAGACGCTGGTAGGAATGAAGATTCAGGAATATGAAGAGGCAGGGCTGCCTTTTGAAGAAGTGATTGAAAAGGTGGAAGCGTTTATTGCTGAGAAGAACACTTCTTTTGTTCTGGAAACGTTAGAGACTCTCAGGAAAAACGGCAGGCTGAGCAACATCAAGGCATTTGTGGCCAATACGCTGAACATTAAGCCTGTGATGGCGGGAAGCCGGGAAGGAACGATTTATCAGCTGGGGCAGGCAAGAGGGATTACAAAAGCAGTGGATAAGATGATCAAAGACCTGGTGGCCAAAACAGCAAATCCCAGGGAAAAGATTCTTGCGATTTCCCACTGCAACTGTCCGGAGAGAGCGAAGGCAGCAGTGGAAAAAATAAAGCAGATGGCGGAATTTAAGAGAATTATCGTGGTGGAGACAGCCGGCATCAGCAGCATGTACGCCAGTGACGGCGGAATTATTATGGTTGTGTAGCAGGGGGAAAGAACAGCCCGGGAACAATTTCCGCTAGTATAGGAGGACTTCCGGGCTGTTCCTTATGTAAGAGATTTTGCCGAGGGCAGGCTGGTAACAGCAGTCTATTCCGCTTTGTAAGCGGCTTTGTCGAGAGCGGACTGGATGGCGTTCAGCAGGACCATGGAGGTATATTGGTTGTCGTCTCCGTAAGAAATGCTTTCCAGAGACTGTTTTTCGTAAATCTGCTCGGTCAGGTTATCCAGTGCAGGCTGCATCAGCGGATACATGGCGGCAGTAGCTTCGTCCAGGTTTACCAGGGTAATAGAGTTGATGTGGTTCTCATCCACTGCGACTTCCACGTCTATGGCGTTGTCATTTAGTTGTATGGAGGAAGTATATACCCCCGCCGTATATTTCATGGTTTCTTCCACAGCCTTGTCTTTGTCATCCGGCAGGAACATAAAGATCAGCAGTAAAATCAACAGGATTCCCAGTACTGCGAAAATCGCTGTGTAGACTACTTCTTTTAAATGCAGAACAACAATCTTTGTTTTTGAACTCACAGGATTCCTCCTTAATTTCTCTTTGAACTACTATATGAGAGGAAGAGGGGAAATATTCGGGTGAGTTGAAAAAGTAAATTCCATTTTGCAAGACACACTCTAAATTCCGCCTCTGAGGGAGATTCTGCGATGATGGCTGTAATAGATTCCCGCCCAGTTTTTTGATTCTGTTTCAGAGGTTACGTTAATAATTCAGGATTTAAGATGATTTCATCTGCAGGTATCTTTTGCGGATGGAATGCGTCCAGAAGCTCTGGGTTTTGAGATGCAAGGCAAGCGCGCTCAATTTTCTTTTAACATTTGTATCTCTTTCAAAGTAAGTCCTGATATGTCGGATATTTCTTCCAACGAGTATTTTCCAGAACACATCATGCGGATAGCCGTTACCTTCTGGCCCTGCTGCAATCCCTGCTGCAATCCCTGCTGCAGTCCTTGCTGCAATCCTTCTTCCAACTTTGATTTATCTCTTAATGCCAGTTTTGGTTCCATAATCTCCATCAATGCTTCATACATGCTCTCATCCTCCAATAATTTTTTTACAAGCGACTCGTTTGCGTTAACGCTGACTTTTAAGACGGAATCCGCCATCTCTTTGTCGAATTCCCCTGTCAGCTTGCCCATCCCTTTCAATAACCGCTGTATATCTTCTTTCTGGAGCTTCTCAGAAAGGGATTTTAGCCAGACATGCCCGTTTCCGTCTATCTCCCGGGTTACGACAATCTGCGTGGGGAACAGGCTGCCGGTATGCACGCAGTATATTCCTTTGTGGGAAGAGGTTACTTGAAACCCTTTTTCGGCAAAATACTGAAACAGGCCCTCTGGCCTTCCTTCCCGGATAAGCGTGGCGGTAACATCGTCTTCGCTTATCCGGGCGGAAGTCCCTGCCGCCTTATAAATACAGGCATATCCCTGCACTTTGTAAAATGTGTTTACGTTCAGCTCGTCTCCGGGAGACTTGTATTCGATGATATTATGTCCCCGGAAGAAAGCGCCTATTTCATTTTTTAGCACAACGGCCGGATTCTTTTTAATAATCAGCAAATCAGTTTCCAGCGGCTTTGTGTTCAGGTTGTATTCCTTTTCAAAAATCAAGTCATCTCTGTTTTCTTTAAATTCCAAATTCATGGCGGCGACAAATCCCGGATGCCATTGTATTCTTGTGTCTTCCATAAATAACTCCTCTGTTTATATTGAATTATATCACATTTAGAGAAATTTACAATTGAGAAGTGAATATATGGATTTAAAAAATTTAAAAAATCCTATTGACAAAAAAAGCATATTGTAGTATCATCTATGACATGCGATAGTGGCGTAGTTGGTAACGCGCGACCTTGCCAAGGTCGAGACCGCGGGTTCGAGCCCCGTCTATCGCTTGCATAGTTAAGAGCTGTAAACTTAATGGTTTTTCAGATGAACCAAGGAGTTGCAGCTCTTTTTGTTCCCTTATTTATTTCATAATATGATCCGTATTTTCGGGGTTAATGAATCTGTGCGTGTGGTATATAATATGCTTAACAAGAGAACCGAAAGCTAGAGTACACTCTAGCCGCCGGTATAATATGATGTTACAAAAAGTAGAGCCCCTTCGGTTCTCTTAGTAAGCATATTATATTGTCATGGCGCGGCGGTTTCCAGATTTGAAATCGTTGTTTTTTATGTTGTACCTAAGTCCAGTTCCTGAAAATCAATCCATAAATCCTGATAGATATTGACTTTGATCTTATCCTGAAAAGTATAAGCTTTTGCTTTAAATTTGTCTTTCTCCAGAAAATACACATAAACGGTTGCTTCCATAGAGTCTACGATCCAGTATTCCGTCACTCCGGCGTTCATATAGAGATTCAGTTTGCGGATATGGTCATGGCTGGCTGTGCTGGGGGAGATGATCTCGATAATCCAGTCCGGCGCTCCGGTGCATCCGCGCTCTGTCAATTTACCGGGATCGCAGATGACGCAGATATCCGGCTCAGCCACAGTTTTATCATCGTTTTCAAATAATTTGACGGCAAAGGGAGCCGGATAGACCTTGCAGCCTCCATTTTTGGAACGGATGTAATTACGGATGGTTGCTGAAAGTTCCATTAAGATTTCCTGGTGAATTCTGCTGGGCGCAGCCAGATCATAGAGTTGCCCGTCAATCAGTTCTGCCCGTATATTCTCCGGCAGGTTATAATAATCTTCCTCTGAATAAGTCTTTAATTGAGCAAATGCCATATATGCGTTTCCTTTCTCCTGAAATACAGTTCTTTTTCTTAATTTATCAAAAAACAGGGGTTTTGTAAATGCCGTAATCATACAAAAAGAGTTTCTTCCAGAAGCTGATACAGGCTTAAGGCTCCGCTGGCGCAGATGTCTTTTGACTCTCCGGGAATTTGCCGAAGGGCGTCTGCCAGATTCCGGATCTGCAGCAGGAAGTTCCAGAGAGCGCTGCCGGAATTACTATGCGCTGGCAAGGCAGCGGCGGGGGATGAGGATTTTATGTTTTTGATTCTGTCTTCGGCATAGGTTCTCAGCATATCAGGAAAGTCTTTGGTCAGGAAAAATGATTTTTCTTTTAATATCCTCTGCAGGCTGTCTGGCTCTCCTTCGGATTTGCCCCCATGAGAAAGGATTTCTTCCAGAAACAGATTCCTGCATTCGGCGGAATTTTTTATTGTTTTCTGCGCAAGGATAAGGCTTTCTTCTATTTGCCTGCCGGCGTCAGGATCCTGCAGAAAGCGCAGCGCGGACTGAAAATAGGGCAGCGCTGCATAGGCTTTTTCCGATAGAAGAAGAATCCTTCCTTTATTGTATAGTCCTTCCGGCAGTGAGCGGTCGAAGTACAGGATCCGGTCACAGCAGGCAGATGCTTGTTCCATATTTCCAAGCCCTTCGTAACATGCCATCAGATAATCCAGACAGGAAAGATATATATCACAGGCATGTCCGGCCAGGGTTTGGGTGATTTTGCTGCGTTCCAAGTATTCTTTCATGGCGGTGAGCCGATCAAGAATCGGCTGATAGTGGCTTTGAGGATCTTTGGCAAATGTTACGCTGGTAAGCTGTCGGTACGCGTCAAAGAGCAGAGAACCGTATTTTTCCTGAAGCTGACAGTCCAGTTCCAGCAGCAGTTTCAGACGTTTGGTCTGAGAGGAGCTGCCGAAATTGCGGCGGTATTTGTCCAGATATTCCATAGCCCCGGAATAATCGCCCAGATGGTAAAGGCTGATGCTTAAATACATAAGTTTTGACCGTTCCGTCTCGGCACTCCCGTCTTCTTCCATCATTCGGACGGCTGTCTGAAAATAGCTCCGGGCATGGGTCACGTCTCTGTCAAGGTAAAGGCACATGGCGTAATGGTAGATGGTTTCCCAGTCATTTTTATTGTATTTCAGATATCCGCGAAAGCAGGCGCGGGCCGGTTCGAAATCTTTTAAAGCGTAACAGGCGTTGCCGATGGGCTTTAAGAGTTCTTTCGATTCCGGCTGTATTTTGTAAAGAGAAGACAGAAGCACTCTGGTTCTTTTCAGCTCATGGGTGCGTCCCTGGCTGCGGAGAGTGTCAATTTCGTTTTGGAGGGCAGGAAAATCATAAGGGTTTATAGTCAGCGCATGGCAGAAACATGGAAAGATTTGCTCAGCTTTTTGATCCTTTCCAAGAACCGCCTGATCGCATGCCTGGACCTTCAGCCAGGTTTTCTCTTCCGGACTGCCGCAGCCTGCTTCTGTTTCGCGAAAATCTGAGGGCAGATGCAGAAAATCCAGAAGGGCGTCCCGCAGTTTTTCAAAAGTGGACAGCCTGTCCTGAGGCCGCTCTGCCATACAGTGACGGATGATAAGTTCTAATTTCTGTTCCTGATCGGAAAGTGACTGATGTTCCCTCTTTCCGCAGATGAGAAGCTCATTCATAATTTTTCCAAGGCAAAAAATATCCTCCCGGACATCGGGTTTCACCCTGTTCCAGAAGTCAGTTATTTTCACATCGCCGTTCCGGGTAAAAAGAAGATTGGAGGGCTTTAAGTTTCCGTGGGCAAAAGGTTTTTCCGGCTGGGACAGGTGTTTTTGGCAGTGTATCATGCCCAGGCAGACTGACAGGGCAATGCGCGCTGTTTGCTCAGCGGGAACGGGATTTCCTGCGGCCAGCAGGGAGTTCAGGGAGTTGGGCAGCCATTCCATTACCAGGTAATATTCTGCCTGGATCTGCTCCAAACGGTACAGCTTGGCCACATTTTTATGGGATGGAAGAAATAATAGTTTCTGTAGTTTTACGAGGGGCGATTCCTGGTTCCGAAGCGCGGATTCCGCCTGGGAATCTTCCGGGTTCGAAAGCCCGGCGGCTTTCAGTACGCATGGAACCTGGCTCCATAAATCAAAACAGTAATAAATCCGGCCCGATCCGCCGGCCCCCTGGCTCAGAATCCGGTATCGTTTCTTTAAAATATCCTCGTCTTTGGAGGGGACAGCTAATAGTTCGTTCCGTTCCGGGGTGATATCTGAATAAACAGTGTTCATAACATACAGCTCCCTTAGTTCAAAATTAAATGGTACAGTTACAGTTTTATCAATTAATGAAGGCGAAATGTGACGGTTTTTGGAGAGTAGGCCGGAAATATGAATTTTTAACGAGGCTTCTGCGAAAGCTCTATCGTTCGGCGCATGGGAAATATGCCGCGGCTCTGATCGAATATTGTAACAGATACAGTCGAAATCAGTTTTTTTGCATATATATTTAAGAAACAGATTTCTGTTTTAAAACATAGGCATTTGCTGTTTTTCGAATTATTTTATTCGAAGAAGAAAGTGAGGGAATATGGGAAAAATAAACCGGGATGCTATTATAGAAAATTGTAAAAAATATCTGGGCAGGCCCTATGTCTGGGGCGGCGAGAGTATGGAAGAGGGAGGGTATGACTGCTCCGGCCTGGTGTACCGTGTGCTTCAGGATTCGGGATTTCAGGTGGGGCGCACCAACTCTCAGGGTTACCGGGCAATTGGAACCAAGATACCTGCCGGGAAGAGGAAAAAAGGGGATTTGTTGTTTTTCGGAAGTCCCGAAAGGGCCAATCATGTGTCTATCTGTGATGTAAATGGGAAAATGTATGAATCCATCGGCAGTTCTTCCAATACGAAAGACAACCCAGGCCCCGGGGTTACTTACTCGAATATCAGCCGCAGAAACGATATGATTGAAGTGCGTACTCTGTTTGATGGGGATGGGCAGGAGGAAGCGGACGAAGGCATGGCAAGAAATGATTATCAGGTGGGCGGGGTTTATACTCTGCAGGCAGAGATGAAAGTCCGTACCGGGGCCGGAACCAATTACCGGGCCAAAAGTTACAGTGAACTGACGCCCAATGGACAGAGCCATGATTCGGATCGGGACGGCGCAGTGGACAAAGGGACGAGAGTGACTTGCCAAAAAGTGAAAGTTGTTGGGAAGGATATCTGGATCCTGACGCCTTCCGGGTGGATTGCGGCAGTTTATCAGGGGAAGACTTATATAAAGTAGTCTTGTAAGGATGCCAATGGTTTTGATGTGTATCGGAGAAAGAAACTGCGGAAGAATTATTCTTCCGCAGCCTCTTCGGTCTGCAGGCCGCTGAGGTATTCGGTTAAAGAACTTAAATCCACCTCGGTCTGAGTGGGATTTTCAGCGTCTTTCTGATGGAAGTATCCGAAAGCGGAATATCCGACCCATCCGATGACAGCAACGCTGACTACCGTGCCGCAGGCTGCGGCCGCCCGGCGTTTCATCTTTTCACGCTTCATAATCTGCTTGCGGTTTGCTTTTTCTTTTTTATACTGGTCTACTTTTTTCTGACTCATAGCTGCTCTCCTTGCCGTTTTAATAGATGAGCATGATTTTGCTCTTAATCTTCTACAGTATACACCATTTTTGTGAAAAAATCTTTATAAATCGAAAAAAAAATAAATTTATATCTAAAAATGAATGAAACTTGTGTTATGATAGTGTTGCAGCAAACAATCAATATTTCGATACACAGGAAAGGGGCATCCTGTCTTGACCTTTGTGTTCGCATATTAAAAGTTCACTGTAGTGCTAGTGAATCTAAAAATGATGTAAAGGAGAACCAATGAGTTTAGCAGATCACATTTTTATAGAAATGTGCCAGGATATTTTGGAGCACGGCGTCAGCACAGAAGGGGAAAAGGTGCGGCCCCGCTGGGAAGACGGAACCAGCGCTTATACCATTAAGAAATTCGGCGTCGTCAACCGCTATGATTTGTCCAGAGAATTTCCGGCAATTACACTGCGCAGAACTGCCATTAAGAGCTGTACCGATGAAATGCTCTGGATTTGGCAGAAGAAATCGAACAATATTAAAGATCTGCACAGCCATATCTGGGATGAGTGGGCGGATGAGACGGGGTCCATCGGCAAAGCCTACGGATATCAGATGGGAGTGAAGCATTCCTATCAGGAAGGCATGATGGATCAGGTGGATCGGGTCATTTACGATTTAAAGCATAACCCTTTCAGCCGCAGGATTCTGACTAATCTGTATGTGCACCAGGATTTAAGTGAGATGAATCTCTATCCCTGTGCTTACAGCATGACTTTTAACGTCACTCAGGAGCCGGGGAAAGAGAAGCTTGTGCTGAACGGCATTTTAAACCAGCGTTCCCAGGATGTGCTGACGGCCAATAACTGGAACGTGTGCCAGTATGCGGTGCTGATGCATATGCTGGCTCAGGTCTGCGGGATGGAAGCGGGAGAACTGGTGCATGTGATTGCGGACGCCCACATTTATGATCGGCATATTCCGCTGGTGCGGGAGCTGATTCAAAGAGAGCCGTACCCGGCGCCGAAGTTCTGGCTGAATCCTGAGGTGAAGGATTTCTATGAATTTACCAGGGATGACGTCAGGCTGGAGAATTATGTGACAGGCCCGCAGATTACAGATATTCCGGTGGCGGTTTAGATGTGGCCTGTAGATTAGGGATGTTTCGGCGGAGAGATAGCCTGCAGATTAGGGATATTCTGGCGGCAGTTTAACTCAGAAGTATTAAGGCGGAAAAGTAATGGATATCAATCAAGAACAGATAAAAAAGTTATTTAGCAGTTCATTAGTTTCAACTCGTTCAGGGGCATTTTATAATACTTTCCCATATCCAACAAAAATTTCACCGGAAGCGGTTGCAGTGTATATTGCAGCGCTGACAAGGCCAGGTGATGTTGTGCTGGATGCTTTTGGGGGCAGCGGGAGTACAGGAGCGGCAGCCTTATTATGCGAATGCCCTACTTCTAATATGCTGAAAATTGCAGAAGAGCTGGGAGTGTCTCCTGTATGGGGAAAGCGGAATGCAATTTTGTATGAAATTGGAACATATGGAGCGTTTGCTTCAAAAACGCTTTTAAACCGTATGAAGGCGGAGCGTTTTGAATGGGTAGTGAAAGATTTTTTGGGAAAAGCGGAGAAAGAGGTTGGGAAGTATTATTTGGTGAGGGATGAAAACGGGCAAACGGGTACAATTCGATATGTGATATGGTCAGAAGTCTTGGAATGTCCAAAGTGCGGCGGAGAAATTGTCTATTTTTCAGAGGGAACACAGAGGAATCCTGTGAGGTTTTACAGTGATGTCAGCTGCCCTCACTGCGGGAAAAGATCAGCAGTCGAGCATTTGCAATATGTTACAGAAGAAGATTATGACGGGCTGCTCTGCAAGAAGATCAACAGAAAGAAAAGAATTCCTGTATGGATATATGGGGAGTCTAATGGCAAAAAATGGGACAGGCCTGTGCTGCAGGAAGATTTAGAGTTGATACAGCAGTTGGAACGCGAGCCATTTGATGCCGGGGATTGTCCAAGAAAGATTATTTGGGGGGATTTGCATCGCAGCGGGTATCACTATGGGATCACGCATTTGCACCATTTTTACACCAGAAGAAATTATACGGTAATGTACAAATTGTGGAGGCTGGCTGAAACATATGAAAGAGATGAGGCGGATGCTTTGAAGCTGCTGCTGTTAAGCTATAATGCGGCCCATGGTACGTTGATGACAAGAGTCGTAGCCAAAAAAAACGCGAAGGATTTTGTACTGACAGGAGCGCAGAGCGGGGTTCTTTATATTAGCAAAATGCCGGTTGAAAAAAATATTCTGACAGGATTGAGAAGAAAGGGGAAGGTGTTTGCAGATGCCTACAGGCTGCTTGAATCTTGTACAGGGCAAATTATCATACATAATTCATCCAGTGAGAAAATAGAAGAAGTGGATCAGTCCGTGGATTTCGTTTTTACGGATCCTCCGTTTGGGGGATTTATTCCTTATGGAGAAGTCAATCAAATCAATGAATTATGGATTGGAAAAACAACAGACAGAACGAAAGAAATTATAATAAGTGACGCGCAAGGAAAGGGGACTTTGGAATATCGGAAAATGCTTGTGGAAGTGTTCAGAGAACTAAACAGAGTAATCAAAAATGACGGCAGTATTGTGGCAGTGTTTCATTCTGCAAAGGCAGATGTTTGGCAGGCATTTGCAGAAGTGATAAATATGGCAGGTTTTGAAGTGATTTTGTCAAATATTCTGGATAAAAAGCAGGCGAGTTTTAAGCAGGTCGTTTCAAAAGGCTCAGTTCAGGGAGATCCTGTTTTTTTACTTCATAAATCGGATTGCGGTCATAAATGGGAATATAGTTCAGAAGAGATTCTGAATACAGTAATTGAAGAAGGGTTAGAAGATGAGCAAGTGAATGAGAGACGGATTTATTCGCGCTACATTGTTTGCTGTATGGAAAAAGGAATGAAAATATCCTTTGACGCAAAAGATGCGTATGCGTATATCAGAGAAAGGGTGGAGAACAGCCTAAGTGGAAAAGAAAAACAGTAAGATAGAGCGCCAAAAGAGATATGGGCAATTTTTTTCGGGGCAAAAGGTAGCGGAATTGTTAGTATCTCTTCTTCCTGAATGGAATCATATCGGTTCCGTG
The DNA here is from genome assembly GCA_910584585.1 of uncultured Lachnospiraceae bacterium. GTDB lineage: Bacteria > Bacillota > Clostridia > Lachnospirales > Lachnospiraceae > Petralouisia. The sequence goes on from CAJUBP010000028.1 coordinate 18,374, forward strand.
ATAGATCCTATGGCCGGAACAGGCGATATGCTGTCTGCAGTTCAAGGGAGAAAGGAAAAACTGGAAAGGCTGGTCGGGATAGAAATAGATAATACAATTATAGAAGAATGTAAAAGAAAAGTACCGGATGCTGAAATTATATGCGGTGATGCTTTTTTATGCAGTGATGCCTATGGGCAGAATGGATGGGATTTGGTGATCACAAATCCGCCGTATGTAAGGTATCAGCTGCAAAAAGTAAAAAATGATGTTATGCCTTCCAGAGAGCAGATCAGAAAAGGCCTTATTGACTGTATTCCATCTCTTTGTTCACTGGAAGATGAGAAAGAGATGTATTTGAAAGCGGCAAAAGGGTATTCCGGTTTGTCTGATATGGCAGTACCGTCCTGGATTTTATGTGCTGCTTTGGTAAAGAAGGGGGGATATCTGGCAATTGTACTGCCGGAAACCTGGCTGAACCGTGAATATGCGGCGCCGATACAATATTTGTTATTAATGAATTTTGATATTATCGTTATTGTCAAAGATAAAGACACATCGTGGTTTGATGACGCGTTAGTCCGAACATGTCTGCTTGTTGCCAGAAAAAAGGATATCGTTTCAATTGCTGACGGAAAGAAGAAAAAGACATATATCGTGAAATTAGGATCCGGCTTAGCAGGAGACATATCGCTTGTAGAACATTTGACCTATCAAGGGTATTGCGGATATGGCGCGTTAAAACAATTAATGTTGTCTCATTTGATATTTCATACAGATGAAATTTCTTCAGAATATATTAATACATATACGATGTTTACAGACTTGTTCAGGAACGCGTTTGTGCAAAAATTGCATAAGAACCAGGAAAGTTTTGAAATCACTGATTTTGAATTGCTTTCGCAGGAAATGCAGCGGTTATTTGAGCGGCATTATGAAGGAAAGTTTTTCTCTGTTGAGCAGATGGGAATAAAATGCGGTCAGGGCCTGCGGACTGGAGCCAATGAATTTTTTTATGGTGCAATTATCGGTGAAGATCAGGAAAATATAGTGCTGCAGCCCCGCAGTTGGTATGAGGGAAAATTGGTATTGCCTAAGCGAAATATTATCCGGACCCTGCAAAACAGAAGGGAAAATGCGGGATTATGTGTGGAAAGGGATCATTTAAGGACAGGTTTGCTGTATTTTCAAAAGGATATCAGAAAAAGTGATTATAAGAAGTTATCAAAGCGATATACAGAGCAATATAGTATTTTGCCAGATAATGTGGAAAGGTATATTACATTTGGAGAAGAATTGAGATTGCCGGGAGGGAAAGTATTTTGTGAATTATCATCTGTAAAAACAAATGTGAGAAAAGATGAACTTGGATTTTCTCGTTTTTGGTATATGCTCCCGGAACTGAAAGACAGGCATATGCCGGAATTGTGCATATCAAGAGTAGCGGGAGGAATACCGGAATGTTTATTTGTCAGGCAGGGGGAAGATAAAATTGCGGTGGACGCTAATTTTATTACAATATGGGGGATGGAGAATCAGCAGGCGTTACAGATGCTGGCATTATTTAATTCTATCTGGTTTCAATGTAATATGGAACTGGCAGGAACGGTTATGGGGGGCGGCGCGCTAAAAATAGAAGCGAGCCATCTTAGAAAGATTCTTTTTCCGGAATATACCCAAGAACAGGCGGAGAATCTGAGCAGGTGCGGAAATCAAATTTGTGAGGAAAACGGCATAAACCAAAAACTCCGAGAAGAGATAGATCTGCTTTCACTTTCTGCATTTGCTGATTCGGAAGACATGTATAGAAAGATGCGGGTGCTGTTGAAACAAAAATTGAGCGAAAGGGGTGTAAACTATGATAAACAGGGATGAATTACGGGATTTTGTAAAAAACGCGCAGAGGCAGATGAGCAGCGGAGCGAATGAAAGTATGTTGAGGCATCTGTTTTCTGTACGTTTAAAGAGCATATTTCCTGATGCGCCATGGTGGATAGAAGAACATACAGCAGGCACAGAGTCAAAAGTATATTTTGCGGACTCGCAGGGAAACAGCAGAATGGGGTTTGCAGACACTATAGTCGGCAAAACAGCAATTGAATACGAAAGGAATTTGAGAATTCCAAATATATTTGACGCCGGCTATGCTCAGGTGAAAGAATACTGCGCAGCTCTTTGTAATGCAGGAATTCCTCAGGAAGAAATATATGGCGTTCTCTCAGATACCATACATTGGTATGGTTATAGGGTTTCTTTGACTGAAAAGGCCAGTAAAAGAATATATGGACCAGAAGATATTGTGTTAGAACAAATGGCATATCTGGATCTTACAGTGGATACGGAAGAGGCGTGCGTGAAATTTGAGAAGTTTATTAATGATTTTTTGGGAAGGAAAGCTTCCAGGATACTGAATGCAAAATCGCTGGTACTGGATTTTGGGCTGGACAGCTCTTTTTATCGAAGGAATATTGAGAAATTTACCCAGGTTGTGTCTAAGGCAATGAGGGAGAAAAAAGAATATGGAGAGATGATTCAAAGAGTTTGGCAGAACTTTATTGGTTATTTAGGCGTAACGCCATATGAAGATTTCCTAAATGAGGCATATATCAATGAATTTTATTTGGTTACAATAGCAAAGGTTATATGTGCAGATATTTTAAATGAGGGAGCTCTTATTAATATGCCAAATGAAGTGAAGGAGATTTTAAACGGCAAATATTTTTACAGGCGGAATATACAGAATTTGGTGGAGTATGATTATTTTGGCTGGCTGAATGAGGAACCATACGTTGAGCATATTGTGGAATGCGTTATGGAATTGCAGAAGCAGCTTCTTGCGTTTGATTTTAAAATAACTGGAGAATGTGATTTGTTCGGGGAATTGCTGGCGCAGTTGGCAAAGAAAGAGAGGCGGCTTTTGCTGGGGCAGGAATTTACGCCTCATTGGGTTGCCCGGAGCGTTGTTGAATACAGTATTAATCGTCTGCCGGAGAATAAGGAACCTAGGGTTTTGGATATGTGCTGCGGTTCCGGGGTTTTTTTGATAGAAGCTTTAAAAGCTGTACGTGAGAAGTATGATGTGAAAAAGGGGATGTACGCAGAAGAGGGAGATGAATGGATTTTTACTTCTGTCATGGGGTTTGATATTGATCCAGTAGCTGTTATGCTTGCGAAAGTGAATTGGGTTCTTGCGATGCGGGATTTATTTGAGAAGCATAGGGGAAGTATTATTATCCCAATATACCATGCGGATTCGTTGTTTACGGTAACTCCAATTACTCATAGTATGCCGCGGAAGGAAGAAGAATCTTATATTTTACAGTTTGAAAGGAAGCAGGTTCCCATACCAGGTTTTATGGTAAAACCAGAATATAGAGAAGTCTATGATTCTTTTATGGACAAGGCATATCGAATTGCTATGAATCGCGCAGAAAAGACAGAAGAGCCGTTATGCGATTATACAGTAGAGGCTGTAGTGGAATCGATTGAAAATGAAGGAGCTGTGAAAGTATCTGACGCGCAAAAGAATGCTATGAAAAAGTCGGGTCAAAGATTGGTTCTTCAGCTGGAGGAATTGCAGCGCAGAGGAAAGAATGGAATTTGGAGGTTTGTTTTAAGCAATAGCTACAGGCCAGGGCTGGTTAAAATGCAGTTTAACTGCATTGTGTCAAATCCGCCATGGCTGGCAATGAGTAAACTATCAGATAATCCGTATAAAAGCATTCTTCAAAATAAAGTTGAGCAATTTGGAATCAAGCCGTCAGGAGCAGCGCATCCGCATATGGAATTAGCTACTACATTTTTGCTGCATGCAGTTGAGCAGTATTTAGAGGAAGAAGGAATTTGGAGTTGTGTAATGCCAGGCAGTTTGATGAGTGGGTTGAATCATGAACATATCCGCAGGGGAAGCTATCGTTATGCAAAGACGGCTGTGCCAATGCAAATTGACGCTCTATGGGAGCTGCCAAATGCAACATTTAAGAATAGGGCCATTGTATTGGCAGGAAAAAAATCAAAAGAAGAAAATCCTGAAGTTTTATTAGGACGACGTTATCGTGAAGACGCGCATTATATCAATTGCGGTTATAAACTGGTGAAAAGAGGAAGACGAAGCGCCTGGACAACCAATGGGCGAAAAGAGGATAATGTTAAATTTGTGGGTGATAAGTCGGTGGGATTTCGTCAGGGAGCAGATATATTTCCCCGCACAGCCCTATTTCACGAATTTCGGCGGCAGCCCAATGGAAAGTGGAGCATTTTTGAGATTGGCAGGGAAAGTGAGCTTTATTATTTGATTAGCGAGAAGAAGAAGGATATTTGCAGAGATATAGAAGTGTGGGATTTCGATGGAAGATATATATATGAGTGCCTGACTTCCAAACATTTATCACCGTTTTTTCTTTCAGCCCCGGTAAAAGTTATCATTCCGGGACAAAAGATACAAGGGGAGTGGCATGCAATTTCTGGCGATGAATTGGCTTTGATGAATGAGAGTACAAGATATGTTTTTGAAAAGTTTCAGGACGAGATACAAATAAAACTGAAAAGCTGGCTGCTGGATAAAATAAATATATATGGGAAATTAGAACGACAGAATTTTACGAAAGGCAAGTGGATGGTAGTGTCTAATGCCAGCGGGGCTAATCCATGCGCGGCATATTTTTGTTTAGATAATAGAGAAAAGGAAAGATTGGTGGTAGATCAGACATTGTATTGGGATGTTACGGATACAGAAGAGGAAGCTGTATTTTTGGCAGGTATTATAAATAGCCAGGCTATGGCGGACGCAATTAGGGATTTTCAACCCCAGGGAGAATTTGGAAGGCGTCACATCCATACGCTTCCGTATCAGATACTTGATGAATATGACAGTAAAAATTGTGTGCATTATAATATTGTTAAGTGTACGGGGAAATTGATGAAAGAGTGGGAGGATATGTGCCTGACGGAGGAATGGAATCGTTTGCTGTCTCCAAATAGCGGCAAGCTTTCCAGAAGAAGAAGGAGACAAAAAGAGGGAATAAAAAAATTGTATTCTTATCCTGAATACGAAGAAGCTTGTGAAACATATTTTCATGAGATAAACAAATTTAAATTTTGATCATAGGATCAGGAGGACAGAAAATGAATTTAATTGCAGCAGCAGACAAGAACTGGGGCATCGGCAGGGACAACCGCCTGTTGGTGCGGATTCCCGAAGACATGAAATTTTTTCAGAAAATGACCACCGGAAAAGTTGTGGTGGTGGGAAGGAAAACATTGGAAACTTTTCCCGGGGGCCAGCCCTTGAAAAACAGGACCAATATTGTGCTGACGTCCAATCCGGATTTTAAGGCAAAGGGAGCGGCTGTGGCCCACAGCATGGAGGAGCTTCTGAGGGAACTGGAAAAGTATGACAGCCGGGATATTTACATTGCAGGCGGCGAGAGCGTTTACCGGCAGATGGCGGATTTGTGCGATACGGCCTATATTACGAAAATTGAGTATGCGTATCAGGCGGACGCGTGGTTTCCCAATCTGGATGAAAAAGAAGAGTGGGAATTGACAAAGGATAGTGAAGAACAGACCTATTTTGACCTGGAATATTATTTTCTGAAATATGAAAAGAAGAATTCTAACGTGGGGCAGTGAGGCGGAAGAGAATGGAAAATTTTATTTTCAGCGTCAATGTGACAATCCCTATTTTTCTGGTGATGGTATTGGGATGGGGATTGAAGCAGAGCGGAATGCTGAACGATAATTTTGTAACGGTGGCCAATAAATTTAATTTTCAGGTGACGCTGCCGGCGCTTTTGTTTCGGGATATTTCTTCTGTGGATATCCGGGCGGTGTTTGACCTGCAGTATGTGCTGTTTTGCGCACTGGCAAGTTCGGTCTGCTTCTGGGCTGTCTGGGGCGGCGTAAAATTATTTCTCAAAGACAGATCTATGAGGGGAGCCTTTGTGCAGGCGTCTTTCCGCAGCAGCGCGGCAGTGATGGGACTGGCGTTTATTCAGAATATTTACGGACAGTCGGCTATGGGGCCGCTGATGATTGTAGGCGCAGTGCCGCTGTACAATATTTATTCCGTGGTTGTGCTGACTTTTGAAGGGGAGCAGAGCCGGAATGCAGACAAGAAAGAAAAAATCAGGGAAGCCTGCATTAATATTCTGAAAAATCCGATTATTATCAGTATCTTTCTGGGGCTGCTGGCGTCCTTGTGTAGGATACAGTTCCCGGTTCTGGTGGATAAGACGATAAATAGTATTTCCCAGATGGCAACCCCTCTGGCCTTGATTACGTTGGGAGCGGGCTTTGAGGGACGGAAAGCTCTGGCCAAAATGAAACCTACGCTGGCCGCTTCCATGATTAAGCTGGTTGTGCAGCCTCTGGCAGTTCTGCCTTTGGCTCTGGCTTTGGGGTTTGACGGGGAGAAATTGATCGGGATTTTGATTATGCTGGCCTCTCCCACCACTCCAAGCTGCTATATTATGGCAAAAAATATGGGGAATGATGGGACGCTGACGGCCAGTATTGTGGTTGTTACTACGCTGCTTGCGTCTTTTACTTTGACGGGGTGGATTTTCCTGTTAAAGACAATGGGCTGCATCTGAGGATGTTTCCGGTACTTTTCTCAATGGCGGGTGTTGTATATTGCTATGGAGGCGGTTTTTCTATTTAGATTGTCTGAATGGCCTTTCCAATACTTTTCTTTTGCCTCCATTCAGGCGCAGGGCCGTCCTCTGCCCAGTATTCGTCAACTGCAATAATTTTATCATCCGCAACTTTGAAGAAAAATGTCACATGAAAGGACAGGGATCTGTCCTGGGGATATACATGAGTGACAGAATTTGTATCTGTCCATACTTTTGTGCCTTTCTAAGAAGTTTTCTTTTTGCTCATAAGGGAAAAACGGATTGGATATGCCTGCCAGATAAATTCCGCCTGAGCAGTCAAATGCCAATAAAACGTTACTTGTGCAAATCGGTAATCACAGGCTTGCCGTCAGCATCCAGCAGAGGGGTCAGCCCTCCTGCGTAACCCAAGTGTACAAAAAGATAATTCACGCCGGTCTCTTTATCCACCAGTACCATTTTTAATCCTTTTGTAAGTGAGCTGTCTTGTGAATATGTAGTTTCAAAACGGTTGTTTTTACTCATAGCTGTTACCTCCTGAGGTGATTTTATTTCATTATAATTCACGCTCTTAGGAACTGTTCAGGTTCCTTTTCGGCAGAATTTTATTTTACCGTATGCGCGGTAATGATGGTGTAGCTGTGGGCATTGACAGTTATTTGTATATTGTCAATTTCACAGTACCAGTTTTTGCCCTGCCTTCTGATACGGCAGTTCTCATCTGAAATCTTGCTTTTACAGTATTGAACCACATCTGAGACGTCTGAGTTTAAGTTTCTTTTTATCCTGCTGATTCCAAGTTCTGTGGTGTGAAGTTTCTCAATATTGTCAAGCAATAGTTTCTTATCCTCCATGCTGCGTCTCCTTTGGATTCCTTTCTCAAGTATACTACATTTTTTCCCAGCTTTGTATCCCTTTGCCAAAAATATCGGAGAAATTTTAATTTTCATTAAGAATGATACTTTTCCAAAGCTGAAATTTCTGCTACAATAGAGCAGATACAGAAAAAAAGCAGAGGTGAATCTTATGGCGATGGATATAACAGGAAGAAAATTATTTGTAAAAGCATTGCTGGAAGAAGGGGTGGACACCGTATTCGGCTATCCCGGCGGCATGGTAACAGATATTTTGGATGAATTATACAAGCATGAGGAAATTGAGCTGGTGCTGCCCAGGCATGAGCAGGGGCTGATCCATGAAGCGGAGGGTTATGCCAAGGCAACCGGCAGAGTGGGAGTCTGCGTGGTAACCAGCGGCCCCGGGGCCACCAATGTGATTACCGGCCTTGCGGACGCCCATTACGATAATATTCCGCTGGTATGCATTACCGGGCAGGTGCCTTTGAACCTTATCGGCAATGACGCCTTTCAGGAAGTGGATATTGTGGGCATGACCCGCAGCATTACCAAGTACGGCGTTACGGTCCGGGATCGGAGAGAATTGGGGAAGATTCTGAAAATGGCCTTTCACATTGCAAAGACAGGCAAGCCGGGACCGGTGCTGATTGATTTGCCCAAAGACATTCAGACGGCCCTGGGGCCGGGAGATTATCCCAAAGAAGTATCCATTCGGGGATACAAGCCCAATGAGAGCGTCCATGTGGGGCAGCTGAAAAAAGGATACAAGCTGCTGAAATCCGCCAAAAAGCCGCTGTTTCTGGTGGGCGGCGGCGTCAATATCGCCAGAGCCAATGAGAAAATGCTGCGTCTTGTGGAGCAGACCAGGGTGCCCGTAGTCACCACGATTATGGGCAAAGGCGCCGTTCCCACAGATCATCCTTATTATATCGGAAACAGCGGTATGCATGGGAAATACGCAGCAAATCTGGCGGTGGGCCAGTGCGACGTGCTGTTTTCCATCGGCACCAGGTTCAACGACCGGATTACCGGGGATTTGAACGAATTTGCCCCCAATGCCCAGATTGTCCATGTGGACATTGACACAGCGGCCATTTCCAGAAATGTAGTGGTGGATGTGCCGATTGTGGCGGACGCCAACCTGGCTTTGGAAAAGCTGCTGGAATGGGCGGAACCTCAGGACACGGATGAATGGCTTGCTCAGATTCGGGAATGGGATCAGGAAAATCCTCTGGAAATGCGAAGGGATCGGGGCATGACGCCTCAGATGATTATGGAACACATCAATGAGCAGTTTGCGGAAGGCGTGATTGTTACTGATGTGGGACAGCATCAGATGTGGGCCGCTCAGTACATAGAGCTGAATGAGAAGAAACAGTTTATTACTTCCGGAGGGCTTGGGACGATGGGATTTGGATTTCCGGCTGCCATCGGGGCGAAAATCGGCTGCCCCCAAAAACCGGTGGTGTGCGTCACCGGAGACGGCGGCATGCAGATGAACCTGCAGGAGCTGGCTACCGCCATGGCCCAGGGAACCAATGTAATTGTGTGCATTCTCAACAATTATTATTTGGGGATGGTGCGGCAGATGCAGCAGCTTTTCTACGGAAAGCGCTATAAGGCCACCTGCCTTAGGCGGAGAAAAGAATGTCCCAATGACTGCAAGGGACCTAATCCCGCCTGTCCTCCCTACGAGCCGGATTTTGTGAAGCTGGCGGAAAGCTACGGAGCTGTGGGCATCCGTGTCACAAAAGAAGAAGAGATTGCCCCTGCTTTTGAAAAAGCGAAAGAACAGAAGGTTCCTGTTCTCATAGAGTTTATGATTGCCACGGAAGAGATCGTGCTGCCCATGGTAAAGGGCGGCAATCCCATGACGGAAATGATTTTGAAGTAGGAAGGGGGAACTGGAATGAAAAACAGATGGATTGCATTGTATGTGGAAAATCAGGTGGGCGTCCTGGCCAAAGTCTCCGGGCTTTTTTCTGGAAAATCTTATAACCTCCAGAGCCTGACCGTGGGAACCACAGAGGATGAGACGGTTTCCAGGATGACAATCTGCGTAACCAGCGACGATATCACTTTTGAACAGATAAAGAAGCAGTTGAACCGGATGGTGGAAGTCATTAAAGTGATTGATTTGACGGATATGCCCATCCATATGAAAGAGATCCTTTTTGCGAAAGTGAAAAACTGCACGGTGGAAGAAAAGGCGGAGCTGTTTCAGATTGCCCAGGTGTTTCATGTGGAGGTGTCCGATATCGGCACGGACAGCGTGCTTTTGGAGTGTAAAATGACAGAGCGGCGCAACAATGAGCTGATTGATCTGCTGCGGAGTAAATATAAACATATTGAGATTGTCCGGGGCGGGGTGGTTGCGATTGAGTCTATCAGCACTTCCTGCGCCGGAAGGGCGGAGTATTTCCGGCTGGCGCATCAGAGGAAGGCAACGTAAGTTTTTGCTGGGCAGTTGGAGGGGGATTTCGAAGAAAGGAACGGAGTGTATTAGTATGCGTAAAATTTTGGTGGTAGTGGATATGCAGAAGGATTTTATTGACGGCTCTCTGGGGACGAAGGAAGCCCAGGCTATTGTGAATCCTGTGATTGAGAAGATGAAATCTTATGGGAAATCCGATATTTATGTGACCAGGGATACCCATGGGGAGAATTATCTGGAGACGGCGGAGGGGAAGAATCTTCCGGTGGTTCACTGCGTGAAAGGGACAGAAGGGTGGCAGCTTCATCCAGAGATTGAGGCGCTTGCGGAGCCGTCCCATATTCTGGACAAACCTACTTTTGGCTCTCTGCAGTTGATGGAATTGCTGAGACAGGAAAATGAGAAAGAGTCTCTGGAACTAGAGCTTGTGGGGCTGTGCACGGATATCTGTGTGGTGAGCAACGCGCTTTTGCTGAAAGCAGCCATGCCGGAGGTTCCCATCCGGGTGGACGCTTCCTGCTGCGCAGGCGTGACGCCGGAGTCCCATAAAGCGGCGCTGCTAACCATGAGCATGTGTCAGATCGAGACAGAGTGAGCCGCAAAATACCGCCGCAGGAGAATCTTCTCACTGTGGCGGTATTTTAAGATACACGCTAATATTACAGCGAACAATCTATATTTCGATACACAGGAAAGGGCCGTTCTGCCTTGACCTTCGTATTCCAATATGAAACGTTCGCTCTAACTACCGTGCCAGTATCTCCACAATTTCTCCCACATACATGGTATGGAAATTGTTTTCCTCCTTGCCGGAATACCATTTTTCTTTGAGTTCCGGATTCAGGAAATGGGCTTCTGTAATGGGCACAGCCGCCGCCTTTTTGCAGAGCAGGACAAGATTTCCGTCATCCACGTAGGGAATGTCTTGATAGAAATCCACATTCAGGCCGGAGGTCTTAAATTTGTCTTCCTGCCGGCCGGATACAACGCCGAAATATTTCAGGTCGTTCTTGAATTTTTTGTCAAAAAATGTACAGGAGAAATATTCTCCGTTATCAATGAATTCTTTGGTGTATCTGTTTTCGCGGACGAAGATAAAAGCAGTATTCTGTCCCCAGAGGACGCCCACGCCTCCCCAGCTTGCCGTCATGCCGTTGACTTTATCCCGATTGCCGGACGTGATAATCATCCATTCTTCCGCCAGTTTGGTAAAAGGGTTGAGTTCCAATAAATCAATTGGATAAGGTTGAAACTGATGCATAATGAATCTCCTTTGCTGTTTAGGAACTGTCAAGAAATAACTTTAAATATTGCTTGACAGTTCCTTATTGAAAATTTGATTTTTCTCATTATATCATATTTAGAATATGCGGAAAAGTTATTAAAATCACATAAGTATATAATAAATAGTTATGGGGAATATAAGCCCGGAGAATAATCTTGACAGCCGAAGAAAAAAGTATAATAATTGTTAAAAAATGATTCCCGAGAGCCGTGTTTGCCTAAAATTTTGGTTTTGGCACAAGAGGAAGCGCTAGGGAGAGTGAAAACAGGATGGAGGATTTGTTATGGAAATTAAATTTGTAAAAAGAGATGTGTTAAAAGACAAACCAGATCAGAAAAATCTGGGATTCGGCAAATATATGACGGATTATATGTTTGTGATGGACTGGGATCAGGGAATCGGCTGGCATGACGCAAGGATTGAGCCTTACGGCCCCATCGAAATCAACCCTTCCTGCGTGACGCTGCATTATGCCCAGGAAACTTTTGAGGGGCTGAAAGCGTACCGCACCAAAGACGGCAGGATACTTTTATTCCGTCCGGAAATGAACGCGAAACGGATGATTACTTCCAATGAACGTCTGTGTATGCCGGGATTTCCGGAGGATATGTTTGTGCAGGCGATTGAAGAGCTGGTAAAGGTGGAAAAGGACTGGATTCCTTCGGAACCGGAAACTTCCCTGTACATCCGTCCTTTTGCCTTTGCGACGGAGGCTTCTTTGGGCGTGCATCAGGCGATTTCCTATAAATTTATGGTGATCTGCTGTCCGGTGGGGGCTTATTACCCGGAAGGCATCAACCCGGTTAAGATTCTGGTGGAAGATGAACTGGTACGCGCGGTACAGGGCGGCACCGGCTTTACCAAATGCGGCGGCAATTACGCGGCTTCCATTCTGGGCCAGGTGAGGGCGGAAGCAAAAGGCTGTACCCAGGTCCTTTGGTTAGACGGCGTAAACCGGAAATACGTGGAAGAAGTGGGAACCATGAATATTATGTTTAAAATCAACGGCGAGATTTATACAGCTCCCATTGAGGGAACGGTGCTTCCCGGCGTGACCAGGGATTCCATTATCCATATTTTAAAAGACTGGGGCTATAAAGTTAACGAGACGCACCTTTCCGTAGAGGATTTGATGAAGGCCGGACACGACGGCACTCTGGAGGAATCTTTCGGCACAGGAACGGCGGCAGTTATTTCGCCGGTAGGAGAGTTTGTTTACAAAGATGACGTTGTGACTGTAAACGACTTCAAAATCGGAGAACTGACCCAGCGGCTGTATGATTACCTCACAGGAATTCAGTGGGGAAATGAAGAAGATAAGTACGGCTGGACCAGGGAAGTAAAATAGATTTGCGTATTTCGGAGCCCGCCGGAGGAGATAGTTATGAAAGTAGAGGATAAAGTCAGCAAATGGGCCATTGAGCTGCAGAGCCTTGCCCAGGCCGGCCTGTTTTACGGCAAAGATGTGTACGACAAGGAGCGGTATCAGAGGATACGGGAAATAGCAGCGGAAATGATGGCGGAACGGACAGAGTTTCCTGCGGAAAAGATTGCGGGCCTGTTCTGCAATGATGTCGGTTATCAGACGCCTAAGGTGGACACCCGGGCAGCTATTTTCAAAGACGGGAAAATTCTTTTAGTCCACGAAATGGACGGGCACTGGTCTGTGCCGGGAGGGTGGTGCGATCTGGATCAGTCTCCCATGGAAAACACCGTCAAAGAAGTAAAGGAGGAAGCAGGCCTGGAGGTTTCAGTTCGTTCTGTGATTGCAGTCCAGGACAGAGACAAGCACAATGAGCCGCCTTACGCTTACGGCGTGGTGAAGATTTTCTATTTGTGTGAGGTTCTGGGAGGCTCCTTTTCCCCGAACAGTGAAACTACCGAGACAAGATATTTTGCAGAAGAAGAGATTCCGAACCTGGCAGAAGAGAAATGCAGCCGGGAGCAGATTCAGATGTGCTTCCAGGCTTACCGTTCCCCTGACTGGAAGACGCAGTTTGACTGATCGGATGCCGCAATTGAACGAATTGGGCATATTGTTTCGTTAACCGGATGCCGCGATTTGATTTAGAAGATATTTCCCGTATGGGCTTTGCCTGTACGGGATTTTATTTTTATTTAAGAAAAAAGCAGGCTGAAATTAAAGATTTGTTCACAGACAGATGATATGATAAAAAACTGAGAAAAGAAAACAGAGAAAAGAGGAACAATATGAGAAGAAAAAGAGATGAATTTGAATCCCTGAATGAGAAGAAAAAGAAAGGGAATACGCTGGTGCTTGCGGTAACAATTCTGGCGATTTGCTTCAGCGGTATTCTATATGCATGGAAACTGCAGATGGATGCAAAATACATTACTATGAAAGTCTCTGACTTCCATAGTGAGATGGCCATGCGGCCCGCCGTACAGCCGGCTGAGAATGAAGGAAGGTTTACAATGAAAGTCCCTGACTACCATAGTGAGATGGCCATGCGGCCCGCCGTACAGCCGGCTGAGAATGAAGGAAGGTTTACAATGAAAGCCTCTGACTACCATAGTGAGATGGCCATGTATCATTTGTAAAAACCTGCAAATAGCGGCAGCGAAACCGCTGTCTGCGCAATCAGCCGGATTTATTTACGGGCAGGGGATAAGGCTTTTTACAGTCGGTTCTTTCCAGAAGATAATCCACGCTGGTATGGTAGAAGTCAGCCAGGGCGCACAAACTGGCCAGGGGAATGGAACGTTCCCCATTTTCATATCTTGAATATGCACGTTGGGAAACATTGAGAAAATGCGCAATGTATTCCTGGGTGTAGTCAGCATCTTCCCTTAAATTTCTAAGTCGCGTTAAAGTCATAATTTCCTCCATTCGGTGGTCTTATAAATAAGGTAATTAATAGTTTTGGGTTATTATCAAAATTATATGAAACCGAATTGGTCTATTGACTTTTAGACCGTTTTGGTCTAAAATCGAAAAAGTGATATGTAACGTCAGAAGAAAACAGGGGGATCAAAGATGCTGTTCAATTCCATACAGTTTATAGTGTTTTTTCCGGTTGTGGTTCTGCTTTATTTTGCGGTGCCGAAGAAAATCAGATATCTGTGGCTGTTAGCGGCAAGCTATTTTTTCTATATGTGCTGGAACGCGAAATACGCGGTTCTGCTGCTCTATTCCACGGCGGTTACTTATTTCAGCGGGCTGCTGATTGACAGGTGCGAAAAGAAGTGTCAGCCTCAAAGGAGAAAAAAGTTCTTTGTAGCGCTGAGTTTTATCCTGAATCTCTCATTGCTGTTCTTTTTTAAATACTTTAATTTTGCCGTAGAAAATATTAATTTTGTTCTGGCAAAATGCAATCTGGAGATCCTTACCCCTCAATTTGACTTTTTGCTTCCGGTGGGAATTTCTTTTTATATTTTTCAGGCCCTCAGCTATACCATGGATGTGTACCGGAAAGAGATTTACGTGGAAAAGAATTTCCTGAAATACGCGTTGTTTGTGTCATTTTTTCCGCAATTAGTCGCAGGCCCCATAGAACGCTCCAAGAATCTTTTAAAGCAGATCAGCATAGATCACGCGTTCTCTTATGAGAATTTCCGGCGGGGGCTGCTGATTATGCTTTGGGGATATTTTCAGAAAATTGTGATTGCGGATCGAATCGGCATACTGGTGGATACGGTTTACGGGAATGTGGGCAATTACGCGGGAGGCTATTATCTTTTGGCCAGCGTTTTGTTTGCGGTTCAGATTTATTGTGATTTTTCCGGATATTCCCTGATTGCGGCGGGGGCCGCGAAAGTAATGGGCTTTCAGCTGATGGAAAATTTTGACTGCCCTTATTTTGCCAAATCCGTGGCAGAATTCTGGAGAAGATGGCATATCTCCCTGACTTCCTGGTTTCGGGATTATCTTTACATTCCGCTGGGAGGAAATCAGAAAGGGACGGCAAGGAAGTATTTAAATGTGATGATTGTGTTCCTGGTGAGCGGGCTATGGCACGGCGCCCAGTGGACCTATATTGTCTGGGGCGGATTGAACGGTTTGTTTCAGGTAGTTGGAAGTATGCTGGCGCCGGCGCGGAAGAAGGCGGGAGAGCTGTTAAACTTGAAAGAGGACAGTTTTGGCCGCCGCGTTTTTGGCGTCTTTGTAACATTTGTCCTGGTTGATCTCACATGGATTTTTTTTCGGGCGTCCAGCATACAGGACGCGCTGCATATGATCAAGAGTATTTTTACCGTGGCAAATCCCTGGATTTTTACGGATAATTCCATTTATGGGCTGGGGCTGAATCAGAAACAGGTTCATTTGCTGATTTTATCACTGGCAGTGCTTTTTATGGCGGACTGGCTGAAATATAAGAAGATCGATATATTAGAAAAAATTTTGGAACAGGATCTCTGGTGCCGTTGGACCGTGTATCTTGGCGGCGTTTTGTTTGTCCTGGTTTTTGGGATACGGGGAAATGCTTATGACGCGCAGGCTTTTGTATATTTTCAGTTTTGACAGGTAAAGAGCAGGATTTCGTATATTTTCGGTTTTGACAGGTAAAGAGCAGGATTTCGTATATTTTCGGTTTTGACAGGTAAAGAGCAGGATTTCGTATATTTTCAGTTTTGACAGGTAAGGCGCAGGCTTTTGCGCATGTTCGGTTTTAACAGGGAGGGTTCAGAGTGCTTAGGATAAGAAAACTGGCGTTGGCGCTGTGTTTTATTTTGATATTGGGTTTTGCCCTGAATGGGACAGCGCGCATTGTAGAGCGAAAAGACAGCAGGGAGCGTTATTCGGAATTTTGGGATCATCCGGGAGAGTATGATGTGTGGTTTATGGGAAACAGCCATGTGCATTATACGCTGCGGCCGATGGAACTGTGGGAACAGTACGGGATCCGTTCCTATAATCTGGGCGCGCCAAGCAGCCAGCTGCCCCAGACTTACTGGACTATGATGTGCGGCCTTAAATACAGTCAGCCGAAAGTGATTGTAGTGGACACTTATAAGGTCCACTGTGATACAAAGATTCAGGAGGAAAAGAGGAAGCAGACCCATATTCATACCGGAATGGACAGCATACCCCTTTCTGTCACCAAAATAAAAGCAGTCTGCGATATTTTTGACGGATGGGAAGACCGGTTTGAATATCTGTGTAAGTTTTCCATTTATCATAACCGGTGGGAGACTCTGAAAGAAAAGGATTTCAATGTTTTGCGGCAGGTGACAAAGGGCCATCGTTTTTTGACGAAAATCGTAGATCAGTCTGCGTTTCAGAATGTTGAGAAAGAGGAAATGCCGGATACGGATACGACGGGTTTCCTCTATCTGGAAAAGATGATTGAGGAATGCCAGAAAAGGGGAATCAAAATCATATTGGCGGGGATTCCTCTGTGCATGGAGGAAGAAATTCAAATGGGAATGAACGGAGCAGCGAAGATAGCCGAGGAATACGGCGTGCCCTACCTGGATATGAGATATGAAGAGGGCCTGATTGATTACGGAAGCGATTTTGCGGATGAAGGCCACCTGAATTCCTATGGTTCCAGAAAAGTGACCCGGTATCTGGGAGAATATCTGTCCAAATACTGTGATTTGAAAGATTACAGAGAAGATCCTGAAATAGCGAAAGACTGGGACGCCTGTTATGAAAAATATATGCAGTTTAAACTAGAGAAGCTCCAAAACGCCAAGAAAATCAAGCCCTATGTCCAATGGCTGGATGAAAACGGATATGCCTGCTATATGTATCAGAAAGAAAAACCAGGCGGCCTGCTGGGAAAAGAGATTGCCAAACTGCAGAATCTTACCATCTTGTCCTTGGAAGAGGCGGAAGAAAAAATGGGTATGGAAATTAAGGGAGAATACGCTTTTGCAGTGGAGAATGACAGCGGAGAAATCCTGGATCTGGCAGTTTTTAAAGAAGGAAAGCGGCAATAAAATATTTTTAAACACACTCATATTTCCAATAAAACATTTCTCTGCACTAGAGCGTGTCTTAAAAATCATTCCCGCCATCTGTATCCCCCACTTTGCGCGATATTTGCACCTCATTCGGTCAACGTAGCCCGCTACGCCTCCCTCATTCGGCACAAATCTCCCACAAATTGTGGAATACATCTGTCAGAAAGCATTTTTCAAACACGCTCTAGAGCATGTCTTAAAAATTCATTCCCGCAATCTGCCGCCCCACTTCACACCGGATTTCATGCTGAATTTAGTCAATGTAGTCCAGCGAATAGTTTATATTTCGATACACAGGAAATGCCGGAGCGCCCTTTCGCTAAGCAAACGATTTATGGGCGTCCTTAGTGGAGGAGAAATCCACTGCTTACGAAGACTTAGGAAGGAAGGCTTTCCTGACTTCCTTAGTCGGAGTTAGCAGTTAGTTCGCCGGAACGCTGCCCAGTTTGTGTGCGAAAGGGCGCTCCGGCATTGACCTCCGTACCCAAAATAAAAATTCCCCCAGGCACACAATGCGCAATTTTGCATACACTATAAATAAGTGTAGAAATTCAGAGGTGTTTATGCAAAATCGTCAGCTGCGCGCAGCACAAGTGGATCATGTAGATAACGGAACCATGAAAGTACAGGTAACCTCAGCCGTGGGAATGATTCCCGTGGAAGACGCCAGGGTTACCGTTTCCTATACGGGAGATCCGGAGAGTAAGCTGGAACAGATTTCCACCGACGCCAACGGCCAGTCGGAGGTTCTGACATTGGCGGCGCCGCCGTTAGAGTACAGCATGGAGCCGGAGCAGCCGGTTCAGCCCTACGCGGAATATACTGTGGAAGTGGAGGCGGAAGGGTATCAGCCGGTGAGCGTGGAAGGAGTAGATGTATTTTCCGGCGAATTGTCGCTGCAGAATATACGGATGGAACCCTTGGAGGTATCGGATCAGGAGATAAAAAACATTGTGATTCCGGCCAATACCCTGTTTGGAAATTTTCCGCCCAAGATTGCGGAAGCAGAGATTAAGCCCATAGATGAAAGCGGGGAGATTGTGTTAAGCCGGGTGGTTATTCCGGAATATGTGGTGGTCCATGACGGGACGCCCGGGGATTCCACGGCAGGGGATTATTATGTAAAATATAAAGATTATATCAAGAATGTGGCCTCCAGTGAGATTTACGCAACCTGGCCGGACAGCACCATACGGGCAAACATACTGGCGATTATGTCGTTCACGCTAAATCGGGTGTATACGGAGTGGTAACTTCGTATTATGTGATTCAGGAGTGCAGAAACCTGATTGTGGGTGAGTTGATGATGAAAAGCCGATTGCTTATTGATTGAATAGACGCCAAATCAGTGCTATACTGTTTATACTCGCAAGCATACTTATTTGCCAAATGATTTGCTGTTTATCTTAAAAATACTGGAATCTGCTGGCAAGTCATTTGCTCACGAAACAGGGATCATGCCAGATTCCCTAATTTCATATAAAAATCAGAAAAGGAGGCATATCATATGTTAGCAGCGGTCAGAGGCATTGTTCGGGGAAATACAGTTGTCATAGAAGATGAAGATTTGCGTCCATATGATGGAACAGAAGCAATTGTAACATTATTGGACAGCGCGATACAAAAGAAACAGAAAAAAACAGTGGATTGGGACAGTTTCGCAATTCCAAGCGAAAGAGGAAAAAATGTGGAGGAATATATGAGGGAGATGCGCGACAATGACAGATTGTAGGAAAGTATTTGTTGATACGGCGCCATTCATATACTATATTGAGAAAGATGAGAATAACCCGCTGTATTTTGAAAAGGTAAAGAATTTTTTTCGTGAATGTTATGATAATGGTACAGAATTTGTATCTTCTGTTATTACGGTAGAAGAATATCTTGTATTTCCATATCGAATTCAGTCACAATGTTATGCGGATATGTTTTTCAAGCTGATAGAAACCGTAGATATGGATATCATGGAAATCGATCAGGAAATTGCGAAAAAGGCTGCTGAAATCAGAGCAGAATACAAAAGTTTTAAAGGTATGGATGCCTTACAGCTGGCTTCCGCCTGTTTGGGGGCTTGTGATATGTTTCTGACAAATGATAAACAGTTAAAACAGTTTCGGGGGTTAACTTGCATTACCGTTGAGGATTTAGAATAGCGAAAACATTTCTTTTCAAAAGATATACTCCCGTTCTTGTGAAGGAATACCCGTTTAAAGTTGAACTTATCTCTTTGAGGAAGGCGCTGGAAATGTCTTCGAATACGACAAGCTGTTTCGAAATAGAAATAGGATAAATAAAGTCAACAGGGGAAGTTCCATGAAACAAGAAGACTGCAGACGCTTGGAACGAAAACAAAATGGGATGCAGGTGATACTGGAGTTTCCGAGAAAATCGGAAAGGGAAGAAGAGATAAAGAGAGAAGTGAAAGGAATTCTCTCTGCCATTCTTCAGGAGGATTTGATAAAAAATAGAGAAAAGGAAACAGCGCATGAATGGGAATGAAAAATTACTTTCGGACAGAGACGCCTGCAGGAAACGTGTGAGAATGCTATTGCGCGTCAGTTCCGAGCAGCAATTAGAATCTGATGGAGATTTGACCCTTCAGAGGCAGATTGTCTTAGAATATGTGAAAACGCATCCTGATTGGATATTAGATGAAAAAGAGTATTTTGAAGGAGGCGTCAGCGGATATAAAAACTCTGTCGCGGACCGTGAGATATTGCAGGAAGCGCATCGGGACGCGGTCAATGGGGAGTATGATATCTTAGTTGTATATAAGGATGACAGAATCGGGCGCAGGATGTGGGAAATCGGCGGATACATTATGTCTCTGAAAAGCCTGGGAGTGGATATCTATACGGTAAAGGATGGATGCATTTCACCGGAAAATAGCGATATCATGGGGCAGATGATGCTGGCGCTGCGATATGGAAATGCCCAGAAAAGCAGCGCAGATACCGGAATGCGGGTCAAAGACACTGCCAAAAAGCTAGTTCAGTCAGGAAGGTATATAGGAGGAAGCCCCCCTTACGGATATAGATTAGAGCATTCCGGTGAAATCAGCAAACATGGGCGGGCGTTGAAACGTTTAGTCATTCAGCCGGAACAGGCAGAGGCTGTCAGGCATATCTATGATTTGTCTTTGCGTAAAGAATATGGCTCCGCCAAAATTGCAAATATCCTGAACACAGAGGAACGGTATCAAAACCTTGCGCCCAATGATGTCTGGAAGAGCGGAACGATTACCAGTATTTTGACAAATCCAATTTATGCGGGATATACCGCGTATAACCGTAGGGAAAGCCTGAATGGCAGGCGCCGCAGCCTGAACAGTGAGGAATGGGTTCTTTCACAAAGGGCAAATCCGAATCTCGCCGTAATTGATGAGGATACATGGCAGAGAGTGCAGAGGAAACGGGAAATGCGGAGCAGTAAATATACGAAGCCGCTGAAAAATCAGGATGTAACAGTGATAAGCCGCAATGATGGCATGCTGTCTCTGGTAGATGTCCTGCACTGCGGGTACTGCGGCTGTAAAATGGTGAATGGAAGTAAATACAATTACTGGACAATCAAAGGAACGGGAGAGCGCCGAACCAGCAGGACAGCCATCTACAAGTGTCAGAACGCATGGCAGGGCGTTCCTCATGATAAGGCAAAACAATACCGGGCGGATAAGATTGAACCGATTGTGCATGAAGCTTTGGCAGACTATATCGGAAAATTACAGGAGAATGAAAACGTCTTCGCACGGATTGCGGAGCATAACAGCATGGAAAAACAGAGAATGAAAAAAGAGTTGGAGTTGGCAAGAAAAGAACTGGATAAAATCAGAAATGATATCAGTGTCATGGAAGACCATATCCCGGACGCTATGACGGGGACATATCCCCTTACCTTAGAAGATCTCGTTCGCAACATTGACGCAAAAAAAGAGAGGGAAAAAAAGCAGATGGCTGTGGCGCAGGAAAAAGAAACTATGTTACATCACGCAGCGGTTACGGCTAAGGATTGGGAAATACTCAGAGAGAACATACCCACATGGCGGGAAATGTTTTTAAATGCCGATACATCCACAAAACGGGTGTTGGTAAACAAGTTGATTGCGCGTATTGATATCACCAGAGAACGAGTCATGATTCGCTTCAAAATCAGTCTGGAAGAATTTTTGTCCAAGTCCCGAACCAGCTGAAACGGAGTGGTACCGGAACAAGGGCTATGATTTCACCATCACTTCCTCCACTGCCTATGACCACAAATGGGTCTACGGGAGAAACTATTTTTCCAGCATTTCCCGGGTGGTGGATGAGATGTTTACGAATTTCCTTTCCAGGCCCAATGTAAAGCAGCCGATTCTGACTCAGTACTGCGACGGTCAGCGGGTGACCTGTCCCAACTGGCTCAGCCAATGGGGTTCCAAGTACCTGGGCGATCAAAACTACAGCGCCATTGAAATTATCCGTTATTATTATGGAGATAATATGTACATCAACGAGGCGGAGGAAATTTCCGGCATCCCCGCTTCCTGGCCCAGAGAAAACCTCCAGGTAGGCTCCAGCGGAGAGAAAGTGCGCCAGATGCAGGAGCAGCTAAACCGCATTGCACAGGTCTATACGTCCATTCCAAGAATTGCGGCTGACGGCTCCTACGGCCCTTCCACCGCGGCGGCAGTCCGGCAGTTCCAGTCTGTCTTCGGCCTGCCCCAGACCGGCATAGTGGATTACCCCACCTGGTATAAAATCTCAGAAATCTACGTGGGAGTTACCAGAATTGCAGAACTGGTTTGAAAGAACGGCTTCGAAATAGATTGACAAATTCTGTCAAAAAAGGTACAGTAGGGCTATCACTTGCAGCTATTGAAATACAGACCCAGCAGTTTGGGCAGGGCAGTCTGCCTGAACTGCTGCCTACAGAGAGGAGAACCCAAATGGCGGATTTGAAAGGAACCAAGACAGAGAAGAACTTAGAAGCGGCTTTTGCCGGAGAATCCATGGCAAGGAACAAGTACACTTATTTTGCGAGCAAGGCCAAAAAAGACGGCTACGTACAGATTGCCAATATTTTCGAAGAGACAGCGGCAAACGAAAAAGAGCACGCAAAGATGTGGTATAAACTGTTAAACGGCGGCGTGGGAACCACAGAGGAGAACTTAAAGGCAGCCGCTGACGGAGAGAATTTCGAGTGGACTGATATGTACGCCCAGTTTGCAAAAGAAGCAAGAGAAGAAGGATTTGATGAGATTGCGGAGCTGTTTGAAGGCGTGGCAAAGATAGAGAAGGAGCACGAAGAAAGATACCGCAGGCTTTTGGATAATGTAACCGGCAAGAAGGTATTTTCCAAAGACGGAGATGTGATCTGGCAGTGCAGCAACTGCGGGCATATTTGCGTGGGAAAAGAAGCGCCCAAGGAATGTCCGGTTTGCGCTCATCCTCAGTCCTACTTTCAGGTGAAGGCGGAGAATTATTAAGAGCCAATCAAAGAATTTGAAGCGTCCTCCCGGGTGTCACTTCAGATTATGGCAAGGCTGATTATCGACTAGCTTCATCCTATGAGTAAACCCGTTCCGCCCATTTCATGCGAATAGAAATGGGCGGAAAACGGCAGGATATTTAGATGCTCAGAAGGGCGGATTCTATCGATCCCAAGAAATATAATGCCTGTGCAATCGGAGAAATAGACAAGTCAAGATATCCCGCGAACTGGGAGTTATTTATACAATTTCATATATAAAAGTGGATATGGATTGCCTTGTTCATCACATTCTGTTCTTTTATAAACTTCAAATCCCATGTGTTCATAGAAACCTTTTGCAAGAGGATTTTGCTCATTAACTGCTAAATCATTTACCGAATATTTTTCAATTCCGTATTCAAGCAGTTTTTTTCCTAATCCTTTTCCCCTTTCTTCGCGAGAAATAAAGAGCATTTCAAGATGTTGTTCTGCAATCCCCATAAAACCAACAGGAATGTGATTTCCGTTTTCTGCAATGATTAAAAACG
Source organism: uncultured Lachnospiraceae bacterium (assembly GCA_910584585.1). GTDB lineage: Bacteria > Bacillota > Clostridia > Lachnospirales > Lachnospiraceae > Petralouisia. The sequence continues at coordinate 41,470 of CAJUBP010000028.1, forward strand.
GCACTTCTTTTAATGCCTGGGGCACATACTTCTTAATGATTTCTATTTCGTCCTCTGATAAAAAGAGGTGTGTTGCCTTTACGGAACTTTCCCACACTTTTAATAATTGTTCTACCAACGGGGCGGTTCTGTCTTTTACTTCTATAATTTTCAAATTATCGTCCTCCATAATTTCTGCTTTTTATAGTCAAGAACAGATAAATGTTTCTCATTATATCTCAATCGTTATTTCATACGTTTCATCAATCAGTATATAATCTGCGCTGTGCATTTTCGCAAGCTGTAAAAACTGTGCATTGTCTTCTAAAACATGTTCCATGGTACACTGCTCATCCCCCAAACGGCTTTCGATGTCATTTGCGTGCCTTTTTATGTCGTCAAAGTGATTTTTGATATAATTCTCGCTCATTACAAGGCAGCAGTATTTGATAGATTCAAGATAGTTCTTTTCAAAATCCTTCGCCCAGTCAAAAGGAATATAACACCCTTCAATAATAAGATTTTGTCTGTTCTCTATGGCTGTTTTCATCATCTCGCGAATCACAGGCCATAAATAATCGGCAAGTTCCTGATCATTTTCAGGCGTAAGCTTGGTATAGCCGCTGCGGATGAACCCCATTTTCAAATGGTCGATGGATAAATAAGGATACTTATATTGTTCAAGCAGTCTTTGAGCAAGCACAGTCTTACCTGTGTGCGACGCGCCGGTAATCAAAATAATCATTGTTTTTCTCCCTTTAAGGTACAAATTTTATATCGTTCATTATAGACTTATTATATGGTATTTGTCCAATGCTGGCAATGCCCGTTTGATTCTATAAAGAAAATCCTATAAAGAAAATACAGCCAATACAGACCAACTCACCCGTCCAAGTTCTTTTTCCTATTTTCGCTGCGCAGCTAATCCAGTGCCACCCGCCGTCCCAGTTCCTTTTCCTATTTTCGCTGCACAGCTAATCCAGTGCCACCCGCCGTCCCAGTTCTTTTTCCTATTTTTCACTGCACATCAATAGGACACCCGCCCTCCCAAAATCCTTTCTTATTTTTCGATACACAGGCAATTCAGAGCGTTCCTTCCTCTAAGCAAACGATTCACGGGCGTTCTTAGCGCAGGCGAAATCCACTGTTTACGCAGACTTAGGAAGGAGGGCTTTCCCGACTTCCTTAGTCGAAGTTAACAGTTAGTTCGCCGGAGCGCTGCCCGGTTTGCGTGAGGAAGGAACGCTCTGAATTGCCGTCCGTTTCTAAAAAAAAGAAAACTTCCACTCTGAATTGCCTTCTGCCCTTTAAAAAAATGCGAAAAATCAACCCATTTTAGAAACTTTTCTTGTATAATTTGCCGAAACGTACTAAAATAGAAGAAGATCAAATACACTCCTGCAAATCATGTCAGGAAAAGGAAGGTGTTCATGGAAAAGCAAGTACAAACAAAGGAAAAACGGGGAATCATATCCATCCGAATGAAGCTTCTGGCAATCATCGTGCCCATCGTGATACTCCTGATGGTGGCAATGGTGCTGGTAGCTTACAACACGTCGGCAGGAATTATCGAGAATTATTCCAAAAATCTTCTGGAATCTTCGGTAGGAAACCAGTCTTCCCATATCGAAGGATGGCTGAATGAAAATATTGAGGCGTTTCAGGCTGTGAAAACGGCATTGGAAAGCATGAAACCGGAGGGGGAACAGCTCCAGAACATTCTGGATACATATTATAACTATAATTCCAATTATCCCCAGGGCGTGTATATTGCAGATGAAGAAGGAAACATGTTTAAGGCGTCAGAATCTTCCCTGAATGAGCCGGACCCCCTGAACAGCACCTGGTATCAGGAGGGGCTTACCAGAGTAAATATGGCGGTGGGTTCCGCCTATGTGAATGCCCAGGGAGAAAATGTAATCAGTGCGTCCGGGATTTTAAATGACGGCTCCGGCAAGACAAAAGTAATTTCCGCGGACATGACGCTGGATCGCATTTCCATCATAGTAAATGGTTTTATGGAAATGAAAGATGCGGAATCATTTCTTGTGGACGGAAGAGACGGAACCATTCTGGCAAATCGGGACAATGAGCTGATTTCCACCAAAATCGGCGGGGATGGCGGCAATGCTTTTCAGAAGCAGGTGGGAGAGAAAATCGCGGCCCGGGATTATGAATTCAGTGTTTTGGACGGGAATATGACGGTATTTGAAAAGGTGGCCGGAACAGACTGGATTCTCATTTCCTATGTTCCGAAAGATGTGGTTATGGCAGATTTGACAAGGCTGCGCACCATTATGATCGTTATCAGCGCAGTGTCCATTCTGGTATTGTGCGCAGTGATTGAGCGGGTGACCCATATTGTCATCAACCCGGTGAAGAAGCTGACTGAGGTAATCGCGGCCATGACAGACGGGGACTTTACCGTAGAGGTGACCAGTAAGGGAAATGATGAAATTGCAGTGATGAGCCGCAGCGTAGAACGGTTTATCCGTTCTATGAAGAAGATGATTGCGTCCATGGGGGATATTTCAGGAAAGCTGGGAGCCCAGGCGGACACCAGCGACAATATGTCCAGGCAGATGCAGTCGGCAGCTACAATTCAGTCGGAATCTATGGGGGAATTGAATTCCACAGTGGATCAGCTTTCCCTCTCGGTATATGAGATTGCAGAAAACGCAACGAAACTGGCCGGCGTGGTGGCAGACACCAAGGAAGACAGCGATAATGTGGAACATAAGATGCAGGAGACCGTAGAGGTATCCCAAAAGGGCAGACAGGATATGGAGCGTGTAGGAAAAGAACTGGAAAACATTATGGTTTCCATCCATAATCTGGAAACGGCCGTGGGAAAGGTTGGGACAGCCTCCGGTGAAATCGTGGCGATTGTCCAGTTGATTGGAAATATTGCTGAAGAGACGAACCTGCTGTCTTTGAATGCGTCCATTGAAGCGGCAAGAGCCGGAGAAGCAGGCAGAGGATTTGCGGTGGTGGCTTCTGAAATCGGAACCCTGGCCAATAACAGCGCAGAATCGGTGGATCATATTTCATCCTTAATTGAGCAGGTCAACGGGCTGGTAAAGGATGCAGTGCGCCAGACCGGCGAAAGCGCGGACGATATCAGCCGAAGCAGCGTATTGATACACGAGGCCATTGACACTTTTGAGAAGATTTTTGTCAACATTCAGGAAACCAGCGAAATGATAGAGCATATGGTAAGCAAGATCAATGAGGTGGACGAAGTTGCGGCAAATGTGGCGGCCATTTCACAGGAACAGGCGGCAAGCTCCGACGAGATTCTGGCTACTTCGGAAAATATGCTGGAGCAGGCCAAAGGAATTGCGGAAAACAGCGCCCATGTGGCGGATGAATCCAGAAGCCTGACAGCCTCATCCGAAGAACTGGCAGAACAGGTGAAATTATTCCGGATTTAAGGAGGGGTTGTGATGAAAAAGATAACAGGTTTACTATTGATAATTGCAGTGACGCTGGGTCTGTGCGGGTGCGCCGGAAAGGGCAGCGCTTCTGCCGGGGGCGGCAATGTGAAGATTTATCTGTCCCTGTCTTCGGCAGATACTTTCCGAACCGTGCTGGTGAATCAGGCAAAGGAAACGGCGGAAAAAATGGGGGCGGTTCTGGAGATTCATGAAGCGGAGGACTCCATTGAGGTGCAGGTGGCGCAGATTAAGAAAGCGGTGGAAGAAGGCTTCCATGTGATTATGTGCTCTCCGGTGGATACCGACACTACCCTGGAGCTGGAAGCAATTGCGGGGGATGTTCCCATTATATTTTTCAACAGCTGTCCGGATGATTCCTGCCTGGAAGCGGACAAGTATATGTACGTGGGATCAGACGAAGGGGTTGCCGGCCAGTATCAGGCGGAATATATTCTGGATAAAATGTCGGGTAAAGATGAGATCAATGTGGCGATTTTGACAGGCCCTTCCAGCCATTCCGCCACGGAGGGAAGAACCGGTCAGCTGAAAAATACGCTGAATGATTCCGGAAAGAAAATCAACTATGTATTTCAGGATGAGGCAGACTGGGATCAGGAGAAAGCGGAGAAATATTTTGACATTTTCCTCAGTACAGGAAGAGAGTTTGATGTGGCAGTGTGCAATAACGACGCCATGGCCTTAGGGGTGATTGACTCCTGCAAGAAAAATGGAGTGAAAGATCCGGTTATTCTGGGAATTGACGCCACAGCCGACGGATGTGAGGCAATTATTGCGGGTGACATGGCGTTTACGGTGTACCAGTCGGCTGTCGGTCAGGGAGAGGCGGCGGTAAAAGCGGCCATTGCCCTGGGATCCGGCGGTTCTGCAAAGGATCAGGATGGACTGTCTAAAGACGGTAAATATGTCTGGGTTCCGTTTGAAAAAGTGGACAGTTCCAATGTGGAAAAATATCAGCAGTAAAAAAGGAGAAATAAGTTATGGTGTATGAGTTGAAAAATGAAAAGCTTACAGTTCAGTTTTCGGATCAGGGCGCAGAGATGATTTCACTGAAAAATAATCAGACAGGCCAGGAATATCTGTGGCAGGGAGATTCCCAGTATTGGGGGCGCCGTTCACCGGTTCTGTTTCCTGTGGTGGGAAGGCTGATCCGGGATCGGTTTGTGTATGAAGAGAAAGAATATCCTATGTCTCAGCATGGGTTTGCCAGGGATATGGAGTTTGAATGTATCTCGGAAAACGGAGATGAGATATGGTTTTTATTGGAGGCGACTCCCGTAACCAGAGAGAATTATCCTTTTGATTTCCGGCTGGAAATCGGTTACCGGCTGAACGAGGAGACGGTTACTGTGATTTGGAAAGTGACCAATCAGGAGCCGGAGCGGGAGATGTACTTTTCTATTGGAGGACACCCGGGATTTTTATGCCCCCTGAAAGAGGGCGAGTCCCAAAGCGAGTACAGTATCTGGATGAATCAGGAGGAAGTGCTTTTTTCTAAAATAAATCTGGAGACGGGACTGATGTATAATTATAAGAATCTGCTGACTCTTCCGAAGGGCAGGCGGATACTGGAAGAAGGATTTTTCGATGAGGGAGCCTATATTTTGGAAGATTATCAGGTGCAGAAGATTTCACTGGTTGATCCGGAAAATAAACCCTACCTCACCGTGAGTTTTCAGTCTCCCCTGGTGGGAATTTGGTCGCCGGAGAAGAAAAACGCGCCCTTTGTCTGCATTGAGCCGTGGTACGGAAGATGCGACAGAGAGGAATTTTCCGGAACGCTGAAGAATCGGGAATGGAACAATATGCTTGTGCCCGGTGGCGTTTTTGAGCGCTCCTATCAGATTACCGTAGAACAGTAGAAATGATAATCTGATAAGAATTGTAACTAAGAATCAGGCAATCGCCCGGATTTTTCATTATAATTCTGGAATGAAAATCTCCCAGGAGGATATAATAAAAGAAAAGCCTGGAAATAGGAATTTCTATTCTGACAGTTCCGAAGGCAGAGAAAAGGAGAAAGCATTATGAAATTTTTTAAGTGCAGGGAATGCGGCAGCCTGGCAATGGAGATTGTGTCAGGAGAACATGACAGCGCAAAAGTATTTCAGGAATTAAAAGCCAATACTACAGATGCTTCCGGAGAGAAACATGTGCCGGTGGTGGAGAAGAAGGACGGCGCCATTTTGGTAAAAGTGGGAGAACTGGAGCATCCTATGCTGGAAGAGCATCATATTATGTGGATTTATCTGGAGACAGAGCATGGCGGAATGCTGAGGAAGCTTTCCGCCGGCGAGAAGCCGGAAGCGGAATTCCCCATTTCCGCGAATGATAAACCGGTGGCAGCTTACGAATACTGCAACCTGCATGGGCTGTGGAAAGCAGAAATTAAATAAGGAACTGCCGCAAAATGAAAGGCGCGGGTTACAAAGAATTTTATTTTGCGGCAATTCCTAAGTTTCCTGCAGCATTAGAGCGTGCCTTAAAATTGCTTTCCGCAAGATGTCGTTCCAATTCACGCTCTAAGGCAGCAGCGCCCCATCCGGCTGAGACAGGCTCATGTCCAATAAGCTGACATAAGGGTAGACCCGGTGAAAGCCTTCTGCTGCGGCAAACAGGAACCAGGCCAGGCCGAATAACAGAAACAGGAACAGGACGCGGCGGTAAGTCAGCGCCAGAGTTCCTGTTTTTTGATGGGACTTCCCTGCCGTTTCGGAGGCAGAAGAAAGGTTATCCAGCCAATAAGACTTCCCTGCCGTTTCGGAGGCAGAAGAAAGGCCATCCTTCCGGTAAGAGTCAATGATTTCCGGAATCGCCAGCAGGGAAAACACAAAGGGATAGATGGCAAAACGTTCCAGAATAAAGTGTTTTGTGATAAATAGGTTGATTAAAAATTGATAAAGCGCGCTGTTTAAGTAAATGTTGCGCCGCTGCTGGTCTTTGATTCGGTTTCGGAATAAATAGATCAACAGGCAGTAAACTGCCGGCAGCAAGATATATTCAAATCCATTAGCGCTCCAGAAATAACTGCCCTGGTAATTGGCGTATCTTGCCGGAAGAACCGGCGTCAGAAAACGGAAAACCGGATCAAAGAAAACATAGGTCAGGCAGGCGGCTCCCAGCAGAAATCCCAGACAGGGTTTGCTGTGCTTTCTGGGCAGAACAAAATACAGGGGCCAGACAAACCACAGGGAGTTGTGGAACAGGCCGCCCAAAAAGATGAGAACCGTATAAGGCAGTAGCTTCCTGTTTTTCAGGTAAGGATATGTCAGCAGAAAGAAAGCGGCGGCGATGGACTGGCGGATTAAGTTCATATTATAGGCCAGAAACTGCAGCGTGAGATAGAGGTAGACGCTGACCCAGGGAATTTTGGAATTGCGGGAAATAAAATGCATGGCTGCGGCCATCAGAAAAAGGTTGATAAACATCAGAAAGACAGGGAAGGGGCAGCCTGCCAGCGAAAACAGCTTGCAGACCAGATAGTAAAAGGGCTCGCTTCTGTGGTACAGAAAAATATCCTGAAAAGACCAGGGGATTACCATGTGATAAATATTGCGGTAGGAAAAATAGTCAAATCCGATGGCGTACCGGAAGGAAGCCAGAAACGAAAACAGCAGGAAAGCGAAGGCAAGATAACAGGCGTTCTGCTTCTGACTTTGCTTTTTGCCGGTGAAAAAATATCCAAACCCTGTCAGCAGGGAGATTGAAACGTAATAAACAGCCATAGCCGGACTCCTTTCTTTCATATGGCGGGATGATAATTTTATAAAAACTTCAGACTTTTCTACAGTGATTATGCAGCCGCTTCCGTAAGAATCGGAAAGCGGCTGCTTGTTTTATATTCTGTTCTTACGGAATTTTTTATCTTCCATAAGGTAACGCACTGTGCCAGACGCGGATTATTTAATCTTTTGTTTCAGTGTCTTTTGTTTCGGCGGATTTCCCGTGGCGGAAAATCTTTGCTAATTTGTAATGGATGTTTTGCTTACTACGAAAGTAGGCGTAACATTGAAGGTTGCGCTTTCAGAAACATCCTGTCCCAGTGTGCCCACTACATACAGCGCGCCTTCCTGGTTGGAATTCAGAACCAGAACATTCATATCCTGACGTTTGTTGGCTTCCAGCCATCTGGCGTTTGCCAGGTCTGTGGGCATTTCGCCGGGAGTTTCTTCCTGCTTTAATCCAATGGCAATCTGGTTGGCGGTAACAGCGCCGGTGTTGCTCCAGGTGGTGTTTCTCAGTTTGCTGATGTCCACGCTGGTGTAAGACACATCTACCTGCACCGGAACATTGGAGTTATTTTTCACGTTGATACGCGGTGAAATAACTTTGTTCTGAGTGGAAAGGCTGTTGCTGATGTTGAAAGGAACAAATGTGGGCATGGTAACCGAGAGGATGGTGGGCTCAATGGTGCCGACCATCTCCACCTGTCCGGAACCGCCCACCGGGATATCCCTGGTGGTTGTCACATCAGAAGCGTGAACGGTAGTGGAAAATGCGGAAGCAAGCAAGGCTGCCGTTAATGCAAGCTGTAAAAACATATTTTTTTTCTTCATAAGTATCCCTCCATAGCGCATCCGGCACAGTGCGGATACAGCAGGTTAATTCTGTACCGTAATGGTAATCTGCGCGCCGGTCTGCCCGATATATTCGCCGCTTTCTTCTTCATAAGCTTTGAAATAAGCGGTGGCGTTGTAAGTTCCTTTCTTCAGAACCTTGTCCAGCTTGACATTTTCTATGTAAGTTCCCGGCTTTAAATATTTGGAAGCATAGACTTCTTCCTCTGTTTTGTCCACCACGATGCTGACCCGCAGCAGCTTGGCGTTATTTCCGGGATTTTCGATCAGCAGGTTACCCTTGTCAGTTCCGTTTAAGAAAACGGGAGAGGTATTAATGGAAAATGCAATCATGCTGCGGTCCAATTGATTCTGCAGTTCTTTTCTTCTCTCATCCACATCAACGCCGGGCAGAATACCGGTGGTGGCGTTGTCGTCGTACTGCAGTTCATTGGCGTCTTTTCTGGTAAAGAGAAAATAGCAGACCCCAATGGTAATCAGAATCAGCAGGATTACGGCGAGAATAATCAGCGCCCTTTTCTTGTTTTTGCTCATAAGCTTCAACTCCTCCTTTGTGAAAAAATGGTACTGTAAAAATTTGTTAATTTTTCTCATTATAAGTTGAAATTTATCAGAATTCAAGAAAAACTTATCGACAAATTCTCTTATTTTTCGACAATATAGGAAATTGTTCCTATATTAAAGAAAATTTAGCATAGTCATATGGCCTTGACCCCTCTTGTATTTTCGGAGGGTGTAACAGCCCTCCAGACGAAAGAAAGGAGGGCGATACAATGTATGTTACATATGCTGATTTAATTCAGATTGGAATACTTATTGCTGCCCTTGCTATCTATAATATCCAGAAAAGTGAGAGCACGATCCGCCCAGGAATGCCCCTTTCCCGCTTTCTCATATCCAGCTCTGGCAATGGATTCCGCCTCCCTCGGACATTCTAGAAGGCGTCTTACCTTGCCGCTGATTTCCCGGTAATGCTCCAGCCGGTAGGCGACAAAGTCTGTTCCGCTGCAGAATATTTCATCCAGATAAGCCGAGGAATCCGTCACCACAGCGCATCCCTGCAGCATTCCGTTGAAAATCCGGTCATGGGCGCCGTTTTTGAACCAGGGCATGACATTGACGGAAATTTTTGACTGTCCCATGGCTTTCAGGCAGGCAAGGGAATCTTTTTGGCCGGCGAGGATCAGATGTTCGGGACATCGGCAGCCAGCCTTTTCCCAGTCTTTTCCGATGACGGTTACCGGGATGCCCTCTTCAGCCAGGGCGCAGATGATTTCCCGGCGGAACCAGGAGCGCACATACAGATCAATAAAAATCATGCTGTGGAGACAGGAGAGGGTTTCTTCCCTGGTAATTCGGGGAAATTCTTCCGTCAGGCGGGCGATTAATTCCTGTTCCATGGGCCGGCTGGGGTGCTGGATCAGATCTTCTATGATATCAAAGTAGAACCTGCGGCTTTCCTCATCCATATGCTGGATATGGGGCGTGAGATGCTCCGGGGGGACATAATTTCCCGTAAAAATCACATCAATATTCCGATCCCCCAGGGGCAGAGGCTCTTCTGGAAGCATGGTGCCGGCCAGGGGAAGAAAATACACTTTGCCGTATTGCGGATAATAGCGGCTGACGAATGACTGGTGATCTCTGTCAATGCAAATCAGCGTCAGGTTTTTGACGCCTGCCTGCAGAGGTTTGTAATAGTACATGGGGTGATCAACCATAATGCAAAAGACACAGACGCCGTGTTCTTCCCAGAGGGACGTCTGTCCGGACTGAAACTGGGATTCTCCCGACAATCCGATAAAGTTAAAGGTCAAAAGAATTGTGCGTTCATAATCTTTCCATTCCAAAAAATCTTCCCTGCTGCTTAAGGGGGCTCTCATATCCCAGAACCAGGTTTCAACTCCCTGCGTTCTCAGAGCTTTGGCAAGCTGCAGGGAGAAAAATTCCAGTGTTTCCACTGCGCCTTTGATAAAAATAATCCGGGCGTTCTTCATTTTTTCATTTCCTTTCCTAAAAAAGTTTTCGCCTATACGTATGGAATGCTGTGCAAAGACGGTAGTTCCTTACCGCTAAATTATAAAGGAAAAAAGCCGGGAAACGCAACTTTTTTGCCGTTATTTGTCAAGAAGCCCGGAATGTGTTATAGTATTCCTTATCTTTTGGTTTGTGAACGGAGGTCGGCAATGGAGCTGAAGGGATTGATTCTTTCTTTGAAGGAACTGAATAGGGCAAAACCGGAGGATTCGGAGCGTTTCGTCATGGAAGACGGACTGACAGAGCTTCTGGACGGAATTTACCGGTTTGGAGTTCAGATTATCAATTTGGATTTGTTTCAGGCGGATTCTCAGGATAAATTGCGGACGGTATTAGAGCTGCACCGGCTAAGGCCGGAGGAATGTCTGCTGCTGGGGGCAACGGATCAGACGCTGTCTCTGCGGGGAGAGATGAAAATTGCGGCGGTGGCGTACCGCAATCCCAGACTGCCGGGGCAGAAGTTAGAGGACGCCCTGCTGGTGGCGGAAGGCTTTGAAGAGGTGGATTTTTATTTTCTGGAGCGGATGTACCAGCGGGAACACGGCCTGCCCTGGACGGTGATAGAGACGAAGCGGTGTTATCTCCGGGAAATGACGCCGGAGGATCTGGAGGGACTCTATGAATTGTATCAAGGGGAGGGAATTACAGATTTTATCGAGGGATTGTATGAAGACCGGAAAAAAGAGGAAGAATATACCAGAGCGTATATTCGGAATATGTATTCTTTTTACGGATTCGGCATGTGGCTGGCGATAGAACGGGCCACTGGGAAGATGATTGGCAGAGCGGGACTGAATCTCCGGGAAATTCATGGAGAAACCGTGTTGGAATTGGGTTATCTCATTGGAACGGAATTTCAGAATCAGGGATTTGCCACGGAATTATGCCAGGGAATCCTTCAATTTGCCGCAGAGGGGACGGAGTTTGAAGAACTGAACTGCCTGATCGAAAAGGACAATAAAATTTCCGTGCGTCTGGCCAAAAAGCTTGGATTTCAATGGCGGGAGGAAATAAAAATTCAGGGAAAGACCATGCAAAGGTACACGAAATCGTTGCATTTTTAGAAAAAATTAATTATAATATAATTCATGCGAAAATGATGAAAGAGTGTGAATCTGGTGTACTGTCTGCAGGTTTGCCGGCCGGACGCCCTGGGGACAGTACACGAAGGAAGAAGAGAGCTGCGGGATGGAGAAATGCATATGGAAGATAAGAAGATTCAATTAAGTGAACAGAAAGAAGCGATTATTGCGGATGAGCATATTAAGGCTACCAAGGAGTTCGTGAGCCCTCAGAGCCTGTATGATGAGCTGATTGCCAGCGTGAAGCGGTATCATCCCTCTACGGATATTTCTTTGATTGAAAAAGCATATAAGATTGCAGATGAGGCGCATAAGGGACAGGTGCGCAAATCAGGCGAGGCCTATATCATCCATCCCCTTTGTGTCGCTATTATTCTCGCGGAGCTGGAATTGGATAAAGAGACCATCGTTGCAGGAATTCTTCATGACGTGGTGGAAGACACTGTAATGACAGAGGAAGAGATTGCCAGAGAATTCAGCGAGGAAGTCGCGCTTCTGGTGGACGGCGTCACTAAGCTGGGCCAGCTGTCCTATGACGCGGATAAAGTGGAAGTACAGGCAGAGAACCTGCGCAAGATGTTTCTGGCCATGGCTAAGGATATCCGGGTGATTCTGATTAAGCTGGCGGACCGTCTGCACAATATGCGGACTCTGAAATATATGAGGCCGGAGAAGCAGAAGGAAAAGGCAAGGGAAACCATGGATATCTACGCCCCCATCGCCCAGCGGCTGGGTATTTCCAGAATTAAAATAGAATTGGACGATTTGTCTTTGAAATATTTAGAGCCGGACGCTTATTACGATCTGGTGGAGAAAATAGCCCTTCGCAAAAGCGTCCGGGAAGAGTATATTTTTAAGCTGGTGGAAGAAGTAAAGGAACATGTCCGGGGCGCAGGAATTGAAGCCTCCATTGACGGCAGGGCCAAGCACTTTTTCAGCATTTATAAGAAGATGGTAAATCAGGATAAAACGCTGGATCAGATTTATGATTTGTTTGCCATCCGGATTATCGTGAACTCTGTCAAGGACTGTTACGCGGCCCTGGGGGTGATTCATGAGATGTATAAGCCCATTCCCGGGCGTTTCAAGGATTACATTGCCATGCCGAAGCCCAATATGTACCAGTCTCTGCACACGACCTTAATCGGGCCTACCGGGCAGCCCTTTGAGATCCAGATCCGCACCTTTGAGATGCATCGGACTGCAGAATTCGGAATTGCGGCCCACTGGAAATACAAAGAGGCTTCCAACGGCAGCAAAGTGGCGGAAAAGAGCCAGGAAGAGGAGAAGTTAAGCTGGCTGCGCCAGATTCTGGAGTGGCAGAAGGATATGTCTGACAACCGGGAATTTATGAGTTTGTTAAAGAGCGATTTGGATTTGTTTTCCGACGCAGTGTTCTGTTTTACTCCCTCCGGCGACGTGAAGAATCTGCCCAACGGCTCCACCCCCATTGACTTTGCCTACAGCATCCACTCCGCAGTGGGGAACCGGATGATCGGCGCCAAGGTAAACGGCAAGCTGGTCAATATTGACTATGTGATTCAGAACGGAGATCGGATTGAAGTTCTGACTTCCCAGAATTCCAGAGGCCCCAGCCGGGACTGGCTGAATATTGTCAAGAGCACCCAGGCCAAAAATAAGATCAACCAGTGGTTCCGCAGTGAATTTAAGGAAGAGAATATTTCCAGGGGAAAAGAACTGATTGCCCAGTACTGCAAGGCCAAAGCCATCAGCTGGCCGGAATTGAATCAGTCTTCTTATCAGGAACGCATTATGCGCAAATACGGGTTCCGGGACTGGGAGTCCGTGCTGGCGGCGGTGGGCCACGGCGGCCTAAAAGAAGGCCAGATTATCAATAAGATGCAGGAATACTACAAGAAAGAGCACAAGGCGGCTATCACAGATGAGGAGATCCTAAGACGGGCAGCCAACGAGGGTCTTGGAACTGCCGCATCCTCCGGAAATAAAGAAAAGGATTCCCGGATCCGTTCCAGAAGCGGCATTGTGGTAAAAGGCATTGACGATGTGGCTGTGCGGTTTTCCCGTTGCTGCGCGCCGGTTCCCGGCGATGAGATTGTGGGGTTTGTCACACGGGGAAGGGGAATCTCCATTCACCGGACAGATTGCATCAATATCATTAACCTGTCGGAGATAGAACGGGCAAGGCTTCTGGACGCTGAATGGCAGGAGAGCGAAGGGGAAGCCGGCCGTTATATGGCGGAAATCAAAATATACGGAAATAACCGCACCGGGCTTCTGGTGGATATCACAAAGGTATTGACAGAACGTCAGATCGATATCAGTTCTGTTCACTCCAATACCAGCAAGCAGGGCGTGGCGACCATTACCCTTGCTTTCGGCACCAGGGGGAAAGAAGAACTGAGCAGTCTGATAGATAAGATCCGGCAGGTGGAGAGCGTGATTGATATTGAGAGGACCAGAGGGTAATGTGTTACAATTCACACCCATGCCAATCAGCGGGGTGATTGGCATGGGTGTGAAAAGTAACGGTAATGCTGCGAATTGAGGAAATTTAGACAATTAGGCCTTGACGAAGAGAATTGCCGGGTGTTATGATAATTCTTGTAATGACGCGGCAAATGATTTGAGTGATGAACCTGACGAAGAGAATTGCCGGGCGTTACAATGATTCTACAATAGAATATAGCTTTTTGTTGCTGTGTCTGCGGTAATAGCGGCACAGATGAACAAGGGAAATGGGTGAAAATCCCATACGGTACCGCCGCTGTATATGCATAGTCTGTATCCATTGATGAAAATCAGTCATTGGGATTACCTGAGAAGGCAGGATATAGGCATTAAGAGTTCTCTTTGAATGCATGAGTCAGAAGACCTACAAAGAGCAGGAAATTAATTGGAAAGTACAAATGAGGAATTTGAGGAACTGAGAAGATTAATTGCAGACACAGAAATACGGCTGTGGCAGAATGCCACAGCCTTTTTTGGTTCCTTAAAAATAAAAATCCTTTCCAAAAAGCGGCGAAGTGGAAAGGGAGGTGGAGAGATTAGGCTGTCACATATGAGATAATAGTTCGAATAAGTAACGATATGAAAAAGGAAAGGATGAATTGAGGAATGAAAAAGAAAATCGGAACGAAAATTTTGGCTGTAATCCTGGCGGCAGGAATGGCGGCGTCCCTGTGGGGTTGCGGCGGAAATAATAACGGAAGCGGAGATTCCAACCGGAAAGACCCGGAGGAGATTGCAAAAGAGAATCAGGTGCAGACGGCGGAGGATGAAGAGGCCGGAGAAGAAAATGCTGCCGATACGAAAGAAGAGGCAGGGAACGGGGAAGAATCAGGAGCCGGAGACGCAGAGGGGAGCCAGGAGCCGGAAACAGGCAAAAAAACAGAGTATCCTCTGACAATCACCACCTATGGCTCTGACGGGACAGAACTTACCACTACCTATGAAAAAGCGCCGCAAAAGGTGCTTGCGGTGTACCAGGGTTCGGTAGAGACATTGCTGGCGCTGGGATTGGAAGATCATATCGCGGCGGCGGCCGGTTTGGATAACGAAGTGCCCGAGGAACAGAAGCCGGGATTTACCAAAATAAATTATCTGGATGAATTTACGCCGTCCCTGGAAACAGTTACAATGCTGGAACCGGATCTGATTTTTTCCTGGGGTTCCCTGTTTGGGGAGAAGACTCTGGGGGACGCGAAAGGATGGGTGGAAAAAGGCACAAATATTTATATGAACACCAATACCCACCCGAAAAACGGGGATGTTTCTTATCAGAAAACCCTGGAAAATGAATATACGGATATCTTAAATATCGGAAAAATCTTTGATGTTCAGGAAAAAGCGGAAGCTATCGTGAAAGAGATGCAGGATGTCATTGCGGATGTTAAGGAACAGACAAAGGGGCAGGAAGATAAGCCTTCCGTTTTGATTCTGGAATCCTATGACGACGGATTTACCAATTATAATGCCGAGTCTCTGGGCGGGGATATGGTAACTCAGCTGGGCGGCGTTTTGGCTAACCCGGACGGCGGAAGCATTGGAAAAGAAGATGTCATCGCAGCTAATCCAGATGTGATTTTTGTGGTATATATGCCTTATTCCGGAGATGATCCAGAGCAGCTGAAGCAGGAAAAGCTGAACGTGATTTTAGGGGATGAAGCCTATGCCAGCCTGGACGCTGTGAAAAACAACAGGGTTGTGCCGATTATGCTGAGTGAAATGTACGCCAGCGCAACCAGAACCATGGACGGCATTGTTACCTTTGCGAAAGGGCTGTATCCGGATTTGGAAATCAGCGAATAACATTGCCAATGATACGGCCTGCAGTTAGAATAGAGGGATAGATTTTGAACAGAAAATTACAAAGCGGGGAAGGGTCTTCTTTATGGAAGACCTCTTTCCTCTTCCTGATAGGAATCCTGTTGCTGGCAGGGTTGATTTTTTCTATATTGGCGGCGATTACTTTTGGAAATGCGGATATTTCCATCAAAGAGGTATATCAGGTGCTGCTGTATCAAGTGTTTGGCGTGGAGAAGTTTTCTGCTTTTGGGGAGGGAGCCATTCATGACGTGGTGTGGCTAATCCGGTTTCCCCGGGTGGTGCTGGGAGCGGCTGTGGGAATGGGACTTTCGGTCTGCGGAGTTGTGATGCAGGCCATTGTGAAAAATCCCCTGGCAGATCCCTATGTGCTTGGAATTTCTTCCGGAGCTTCCTTGGGCGCTACGGCGGCCATCCTGTTTGGATTCGGTACTTTATTCGGTTCGAATTCCGTAGGGGTTATGGCGTTTTTGGGCGCAATGCTGACTTCCTTCGGAGTGCTCTTTATTGCGAATATGGGAGGCAGGGCCAATGCGGGGAAGCTGATTCTGGCAGGCATGGCAGTCAGTTCCGTCTGCTCGGCATTTTCCAGTTTTCTATTGTATATTTCCAATGACAAAAACGGTATGGCGGAAGTGACCTACTGGACCATGGGAAGCCTGGGCGGGGCAAAATGGGAGAATGTAAGGGTGATATTGCCTGTGATATTGCTTGGAACTTTGTTTTTCTGGACGCAGTTTAGAAGCTTGAACCTGATGCTTCTGGGAGATGAAGTTTCCATTACCCTGGGAACGGATTTGCATAAAGTCAGGACCTGGTATATGATACTGGCTTCTCTGATGGTAGGATTCGCAGTTTACTGCGCCGGCATGATCGGTTTTGTGGGACTGATTATTCCCCATGTCATCCGCATGCTGTTTGGGACGGATCACAGGCGGATGATTCCTCTTTGCGCAATGCTGGGGGCAATTTTTCTGATATGGGCGGACGTGATTTGCCGCAGTATCCTGAAAAACGCTGAGATGCCCATTGGAATTTTCGTGTCGCTGATCGGCGCTCCCTGCTTTATTTATCTGATGGTGCGGAAATCCTACGGATTTGGAGGTGCCAGAGAATGAGAATGTACCGACGCGGAGTTTGCCGCAGATTGGAAAACAACAGGTTCGGAGGTGCCGGGAAATGAAAATTGCAGCGGAACAGATAGCGCTCAGTTATGGAAAGCAGCGGATTTTAAAGGATGTATCCATAAAGGCTCAAGAGAAAGAATTTGTGGGAATCATAGGCCCCAACGGAAGCGGAAAGTCCACGCTGTTAAAATGCATTTACCGTGTCTTAAAGCCGGACCAGGGGTGTGTTTATCTGGGCCGGGAAGAGCTGCTGCATATGCCTTACCGGGAATCTGCTAAAAAAATGGCGGTAGTGGCTCAGCACAATTATTATAATTTTGAGTTTTCTGTGCGGGAGGTTGTCCTTATGGGGCGGACGCCTCATAAAAAGACGTTGGAACGAGACAATGCCGGGGATTATCAGATTGTGGACGAAGCCCTGGAAACAGTGGGAATGACCGCGTTTGCGGAAAGAAGTTTTTCCACCCTGTCCGGCGGGGAGCAGCAGAGAGTGATTTTGGCCCGGGCGCTGGCCCAGCAGACCGAATGTCTGATTTTGGACGAGCCCACCAACCATCTGGATATTACCCACCAGCTTCAGCTGATGAAACTGGTAAAACAGTTGGGAGTCACGGTAATTTCAGCGATTCACGACTTGAATATTGCAGCTTCTTTCTGCGATAGAATTTACGCCTTAAAGGAAGGACAGATTGTCGGCGCCGGTACGCCGGAGGAAGTGCTGACCCGGGAGTTTATCCGGGAAATCTATCAGGTGGAAACGGAAATTGTAAGGGACAGCGGAGGAAAGACGCATATTCTCTTTTTGTAGAGGCATCCTGATGCGTTACAGGAAGAGGCTGCCGGAAAATGAAATTTACATACAATATATGGTATGAAAGTAAATGGCTTATATTTATATATTGTGGAAATCTGCCATTTTCCGGCAGCCTCTGTGAAGCGCGTTTCAAGTTTGCCAATGGAATATCATAATCTGAAAAATTTCTTTGATCTATCATCATTTAAGGATTCATTAATATCTCCTGCGTTATAATGCCAGTATCATCCAACAGAGCAAATCACGCATCCGGATGATGCGAACAGAATAAAGGAAGGAGATTCACATGTATTTCAGAATATTAAGAAAAGACTTAAAGCGGAAGAAATCCATCAATCTGATTCTGCTGGTATTTATCTTTTTATCCACTATGTTTATTGCGGGAAGTTTGAATAACTTCGCGGTTATTTTAAATGGAGTGGAAAACTTTATGGATCAGTCCGGCATCGGGGATTTCTTAATTGTAACCATGGGCAGCGCTCCGGGGGAGCTTTCTGAGAATGACAGGAAAATAGAAGAATTTCTAAAGAATCAGGAGCAGGTGGAGCAATATACGGCAGACGAAATTCTCTTTTTTACAAAAAACCAATTGGAACTGGAGAATGAGAAGACGGCAGTTTTGGACAGTACAGCGATTCTAAATTCTTTTGACATCCGCCAGCAGAAGTTCTATGATAAAGAAAACCGCGAAATCACCCAAATGGAAGACGGAATGATTTATGTGAGCCAGCGCATGGCCGGGAAAAGCCGTTTGAAAACCGGAGATCGGCTAAAGATTCAGTCTGAGAACGGGTTTGAAAAAGAATTTGAGGTGGCGGGAGAACTGAAAGACGCCTTTCTGGGCTCAGATATGATGGGCACCCAGCGGTGCGTCATAAGCAGAAATGATTTTCAGGAAATGTCAAAGGAAAGCAATCTTCCGCAGGGCAGGCTGTATTCCGCCGTCTGCAAAGATACAGAGGCTTTTCAGGCAGAATATAATAATACTTTCCCAATCTGCCGGACTATAGAGCATCGGCAGATTGGGATGGAT
>CAJUBP010000029.1 GCA_910584585.1 uncultured Lachnospiraceae bacterium
TCCCATCTTCCGTCCACCCAACAGTCACGCGCGCCCGCCAAGGCTTGCGCCTGTTCCCTTTCATCTTAACAACATTCCCTGAGCCATTCGCCCTTCTCATTGCCATAACAAAGACCTCCTTCAAAAATAACGCCGCTGCCAGTTTGGAAGGAATCTGTAGTGCAGGATACTATCGGCGGGACTGCCTTAAAACACCCCCATATAATTCAAAATAGAATATCCGCCTTAAAACAAAGTATCCTTACAACTCATAAAACAAAAAAAGAGTCCCCTCCCAAAACAGGCAAACAGAAATGTAAAACCACATCTGCTATAGCCTGTATTGGAAGGAAACTCCCACATGAAGCAACTCACCCATATCAAACAGCCAAAAAACTGCCTCCGATAACCAAACGGCAAAATGGACTGTCTGACGGCAAAACCGCCCGCCTTATGGGTCTTGTGTCTTGTGTGACTTGTCCCTGAGTCTTGTGTGTGTCATGCGCGTGTCTTGCGGAGCAAAATCCAGCCTGTCCCACGCCGTCCCTGGGCGTCAGGAATGCCCATTTTATAGGGTTTTCTTAGAACTTTCCGGCTTTTGCGGCTTCCTCGATGGAAACTGCAACCGCAACAGTAGCTCCAACCATCGGGTTATTGCCCATTCCGATTAATCCCATCATTTCCACATGAGCCGGCACGGAAGAGGAACCTGCGAACTGTGCGTCTGAATGCATACGTCCCATAGTATCTGTCATACCGTAGGAAGCCGGTCCTGCTGCCATGTTGTCAGGATGAAGAGTACGTCCTGTACCGCCGCCGGATGCAACAGAGAAGTATTTCTTGCCCTGCTCATTGCATTCTTTCTTATATGTACCTGCTACCGGATGCTGGAAACGGGTAGGATTGGTGGAATTGCCGGTGATAGAAACACCCACGTTTTCATGATGCATAATTGCAACGCCTTCCTGAACGTCGTCTGCACCGTAACACTTTACAGTTGCGCGGAGTCCGTCAGAATATGGTTTTTCGTAAACTACGTTCAATTTTGCTTCTTTATAGTCATATTTTGTCTCAACAAAAGTAAAACCGTTGATACGGGAAATAATCTGCGCTGCGTCTTTTCCAAGACCGTTTAAGATAACCCGCAGAGGTTTCTGGCGAACTTTGTTGGCCTTCTCAGCGATGCCGATGGCGCCTTCCGCAGCTGCAAAGGATTCATGGCCTGCCAGGAAACAGAAACACTCTGTCTCTTCTTCCAGCAGCATCTTGCCCAGATTGCCATGGCCAAGACCTACTTTTCTGTGGTCTGCAACAGAACCGGGAATACAGAATGCCTGAAGCCCTTCTCCGATTGCCGCTGCTGCGTCTGCCGCTCTCTTTGCGCCTTTTTTGATTGCAATTGCCGCGCCTACGGTGTATGCCCAGCATGCATTCTCAAAACAAATCGGCTGGATCTTTTTTACCTGTTCGTACACATCAAGTCCAGCATCTTTGGTGATTTTCTCAGCTTCTTCTACGGAGCTGATTCCATAGTTATTTAAAACAGAATTGATCTGGTCAATTCTTCTTTCATATGATTCAAATAAAGCCATTTGAAATGTCCTCCTATCTTTTTGACAACGGTACTTAACTTCAGGCTACTCTGCCCGCGGATCGATAATCTTAGCTGCGTCTGCCACACGTCCATACTGGCCTTTTGCTTTCTCCCATGCGGTGTTAGGATCATCACCTTTTTTGATAAAGTCGGTCATTTTGCCAAGGCTTACAAACTGATATCCGATCACTTCATTGTCAGCGTCCAAAGCAATGCCGGTTACGTAACCTTCTGCCATTTCAAGATAACGAACGCCCTTTTCCTTCGTTGCATACATCGTACCAACCTGGGAACGAAGCCCTTTTCCTAAGTCTTCCAGACCAGCTCCTACTGCCAGTCCGTCATCAGAAAATGCACTCTGGGTACGTCCATACACAATCTGCAAAAACAGTTCTCTCATAGCTGTGTTAATCGCATCGCAGACAAGGTCTGTATTCAATGCTTCCAGGATTGTCTTTCCCTGCAGAATCTCTGCTGCCATAGCCGCGGAATGAGTCATGCCGGAGCATCCGATTGTCTCTACCAAAGCTTCCTCAATCACGCCATTTTTTACATTCAGTGAGAGCTTACATGCGCCCTGCTGGGGAGCACACCAGCCTATTCCATGGGTAAAACCGGAAATGTCCTCAATTTTCTTGGAATGCACCCATTTTCCTTCTTCTGGAATGGGAGCTGGTTCATGTTTTGCGCCCTTGGCTACCGGACACATGTTTTCGACTTCCTTCGTGTAAATCATTTTAAGACTCCTTTCAATGTATACATTATTTGATGGCCGCGGCCTCATCTTGCGGCAGGTCCGGCGGCACATGCTTCACATGTTAAAACATTGTTATGCATTTAACATTCTTACCCATATTTAACCATATTTTGACTAATTAGTCCAGTGTTTTCCACAGAATTTTTCACTAAAGTCTCCTGTCTTGTTACTTTTCATGCTCATGCCAATCCCCCGCTGATTGGCATGGAGCCAGTACCGTTCTGGAGCCAAAGGGACTACCCTCGCCGAAGGCGATTTTAAATGGCAGTCCCGGTTACAATCCACGCCCAGATATAATAAAAACATTATAAAATCTGGCATGGATGTGAATTGTAACTAACTATTCAGCCTTCGGCTCCATAGTTACGGAATCCGGCCTATTCCAGTTTGCCTTCGGCAAAGAGGCCGGATTCTTCTCAACCATTCCACATTCTCACGGACTTTGCAGCAAGTGCAAAGTTCTGGGCTGAACTGTTACCCAAATCCTGCCGTATTTATTCCAGAACTTCCATCTTTGTAAAGGAAACAGAGGCCGCTGCAGCCCCGGCAAAGGTCAGAAGCCCCATCACTGCAATCATGGCGGCAAAGCCGGCCTCTACGGAAATCACTATCCCGGCCGCAATGGCTGCAATCATGGCAATCACCATGGCAAGTCCCTGAAACAGCACTTTCACAAGGTTGCGCCCGGCGCTGCCCAGAATATTTCCAATCAAAGCGTCCGCCAGCATCCCGTAGTAAAGGCGGTTTGCCTGGAGGCAGACATACAAAAGAACCGTAAGCACGGCAAGCGCCGGGCCGATTCCCAATACCGCCGCTCCCGGCAGAGTGATGAGAATCCCGTCCGCAATTGCCCGGAAATGTTCGATTTTTGTCGCGTACCACATTTTTTTCAGGGGAGTGTCCGGGATCAGATAAGTGTAAGGATTCTCCAGTTCCTTGGACCATTTGGTGGCATAGCCGCTGAAAATAAACGTCACGTAACTGGCCACTCCGGGGATAATAAAGATTTTGCCCGGCCCAAATTCACGTACTGCGTCGTTAAAATAACCTACGGCACCAATGAGGATCCCAAGGCCCAGACACAGCAGCGTATTCCATCCGAAAATAAAGGTGGGATTTTTCTTATACTCCAGCATCTGCCGGAAATAAATTGCTTTGGCGTAAGAGCCCTTGTATTCCACGGAGGCCTGCCGGAACTTCCGGTGTTTTTCCAGCCAGGGAACCGAGGCCACGCCCTTTTTCTGCTTCTCTCTTCTGGTTTGATATTCGTCTGCGAACTTCATAGCGTCTTCATAATATTCGCCTGTGCATTTCATTCTCCAGGCCGCCAGAAACATCAGAATCGTAGAAACCAGAAACAGGATCATGCCGATGAGATTCACTGTATCCATTCCCAGAAAAATCAGCCGGATTACCGCCACATTCCAGCCTACCACCGGAACCATCTGTATTACTGGCATGGCAAAAAACTCCTGCAAAAGCCGAAAAGAAGGCTCCCGGGTAATCATCAGATACGCGGCGATTGCCACCATCACTCCCATAAACAGGTACATTGCCATAACAAGGCCTTTGAAAAATTTTCCGGACAGCTTTTCATTGCCGTAACAGAAAATAATGGCTGACGCCTCCAAAATGCTTTCAAATACGACGAAAAACAGAAAATATACCAATACCTGCCCAATGCCGGCGTCAAACCACATCAGGCCCGCCGCAGCAATCACAACACCCAAAATAATATTTACGGCAAAAGATTTCACTCCTGCAAACATCAGCACCATTTTCGGGCTTACCGGAGCAGAAAAGACAAAATGCACCTCACTGGGACGAAACAGCAGCCCTCTGCGCTTGGCATAGCTGACCAGGTTGGCCGGAATCAGCCAGAACACAGCGATAGACAGAATTGTCACCAGATTTTCCGAAGAATTAAAGCTGCCCTCTTGGATTATCATGTGAAAACTGTTATAAATCATTACAACATAGAGCAGAATAAAAACTCCCATAATATAGGTAACCGGGCGCTTCAGCGCCTTTTTGATCCGGTTGGCAATTGTTCTCTGATACAGGTAAATTAATCCTCTCATTCTGACTCACCGCCTCCTGTAATCCGGAAAAACAATTCCTCAATATCCGCGTCCTCTGCCTGCTCCCTGGTAAATGTGCCTATAATTTTTCCCTGTTCCATAATAAACATCACGTCCCACAGCTCTTTCACCATTTCCAGCATATGGGTACTGATCAATACGGTCACTCCCCGTTCCTTCAGTTCCAGCACCACTTCCTTCAATTCCTTGATGGCCGCCGGGTCCAGCCCCACCATAGGTTCATCCAGAAGTATTACTTTTGGCTGGATCGCAAGGGCGCAGCAGATGCTTACTTTCTGCATCATGCCTTTGGAGAGTTCATTCCCTAACTTTTTCTGTTTATCCTCCAGTTCAAAACGGGCCAGAAGCTGTTCCACTTCCTCATCCGTAATGGGCGAATTGTAGGCTCGCCGCACATATTCAATATGCTCCCGCACCGTTAACGCGTCAAACATGGCCGGCATTTCCGGCACATAGGCAAAGATCCGCTTGGCTTCCAGAGTCCTTGCCGGCATCTGCTCAATGCCCACGCCGCCTTCGTAGCGCAAAAGCCCTGCAATGCTTTTGATTATTGTGGACTTTCCGGCGCCGTTGGGACCCAGCAGAATCCCCACCTGGCCGCCTGGGACCGTAAAGCTTACGTGATCTACAGCCAGGTAATGTCCGTATTTTTTCGTCAAATTTTGAATTTCTAACATAACCCACTCTCCTTTATCTTCTGTTTTTCTGTATGCCTGCCAGAAAAATTTTATGCCTTTTCCACAATGTCATTTTTCTTTTTATAAATGGAATTGGCAGGAACCACGCCTCTCACCATGGAAAGGGGATAAATATTGCTGGATTTTCCGATTACGGTTCCCGGATTCAGGACGCTGTTGCAGCCCACCTCCACTTCATCTCCCAGCATTGCCCCGAATTTCTTCAGTCCGGTGGCGATTTCCTCTTCCCCCTTTACTACAACCAGGGTTTTGTCGGACTTCACGTTTGAAGTAATGGAACCGGCTCCCATATGCGCTTTAAAGCCCAGAATGGAGTCTCCCACATAATTGTAATGAGGAACCTGAACTTTATTGAACAATACCACATTTTTCAATTCAGTGGAATTGCCCACCACCGCTCCCTTTCCCACAATGGCGTTTCCGCGGATAAAAGCGCAGTGGCGCACCTCTGCTTCTTCGTCGATAATTAAAGGACCGTTCAGACTGGCAGTGGGGGCAACTTTGGCTGATTTGGCAATCCAGATGTTTTCCCCTTTTTTCTCATATTTTTCCGGGTCCAGTTTTTCTCCCAGCCGGCAGATAAAGCCGCTGATTTTCGGCAGCGCCTCCCAGGGATAAGTCAAATCCTGAAACAAATCTGCCGCGATTGTCTCTGATAATGTGTATAAGCTGCTGATTTTACATGTTTCCATTTTGTTTTCCTCTTTTCTTAAAATATGATTTTATACATTAAATGCGTTTTCACTGCCGCAATGATTTCGCCTATTGTACTTTCACTATTGCAATGATTTCGCCTATTGTACTTTCACTATTGCAATGACTTCGCCTATTGTCTTTTTACTGCGGCAATGAGTTCGCCTGCTGTGTTTTCCCTCTGCTTTTAGGCGCTTTCTCTTTTGCCTTTTCTTTTTGATCTTTCGCATTTTTATAATAAGAAGAAGCCTGCTGAAAATACCCCCGCAGCGCGTACTGGTTATTCAGCCCCAGCACGCCGCTGGTGCGGCTTCTTACAAAATGCTCCAGTTTGGCCATATATTCCTGGGGAGTGATGCTGCCTTCCGCCACATAAGTAAGCCCCTTTTCCCAGCTTGCAGTTAACTCAGGATTTAACAAAGAACGAATAGACGCATTTACCACGTCATATATCATTTCACCCAGCAAAGTAGGCGTAATCACCTGAGTCTTCTTATTCAGGGCCAGATATTTATTGTTCACCAGCTTTTTCAGAATTTCCGCCCTGGTGGCGCTGGTGCCGATTCCGCTCCCTTTGATCTGGGCCCGGAGTTCTTCATCTTCAATTAACTGGCCGGCGTTTTCCATAGCCAGAATCATGGAGCCGGAATTGTAGCGTTTGGGCGGGGAAGTCTCTCCCTCCCTGATGTTTAATTCCTTCACCGGAAGCTGCATGCCCTTTTTCAGAGAGGACAGCGCTTCCATTAAGTTTTTGTCACAGGAAGTCTCTCCGGCTCCGGAACCATTGGATTCTGATTCTTTTGCCTCTGGCTGATCCGCTGATTTTTTCCTCTGAAAGGAATAATTCATAACTTTCAGATAACCGGGATCTTCCAGCACTTTAAAAGAAGCAAAGAATTTCTCTGATTTTTCCTCCGGGCCTCTGCCGGCATGTTCGGGAGAACTTTCTCTGAAATGATCGGGGGATTTTCTCTCTGAACCGGCAATTTTCATGCTGGTTACCAGATTGATCTTCCGGTAAACCGCCGGCGGAAAAAAGATTCCCAGAAACCGCCGCACAATGGTCTCATACACATGCAGCGCGGTTTGATTCAAACCGGAGATTGCGGAAAATCCCTGACCGGTGGGAATAATTGCGTAATGATCGGTAATCTGCTTATCGTTGACATAACGGGTCTTCGCAATTTTCTTATGGCTTCCTCCCGCTAAAATTTCTTCGGCAAATCCTTTTACCGACGGAATGTTCTTCAGCCCTCCGATATTTTTATGAATCTCTTTTGCCACAGCCGTTGACAGGACTCTGGCGTCGGTTCTGGGATAAGTCACCAGTTTCTTCTCGTATAATTCCTGAACGATCTGCAAAGTCTGATCCGGGCTGATTTTAAACAATCTGGAGCAGTCATTCTGCAGTTCTGCCAGGTTATACAGAAGGGGCGGATTCTTATTTTCCTTTTTCTTCTCTATGGAACAAATAACTGCCGTCAGTTTTCCAGGTTCATATTGTGAAATTATGTCTTGAATTAATTTTTCTGCATCCTTGCGCTCTTTAAAGCCATTTTCTTTATATAATTTAGGAGACTGAAAGTATTCAGAGCCCTCCACCGCCCGCCATTCTCCCTCCACGGCGTTTCCCTTAAGCTCCAGGGTATTGAGCACCCGGTAAAAAGGCGTTTTAACAAATTCCCGGATCTCTCGTTCCCTGCGCACCACCATGCCCTGCACGCAGGTCATCACCCGGCCTACGCTGACTACCGTATATTTGGTCCTCAGAAAATTCGAAATGGCATTGCCGTATTTCAGGGTCAGCAAACGAGAAAAATTGATGCCCATCAGATAGTCTTCTTTCGCCCTCAGATAAGCGGATTCACAGAGATTATCATACTCGGACAAATCCTTCGCTTCCCGGATCCCCCGCAGAATCTCTTCTTCTGTCTGCGAATCAATCCATACCCTGCGCCGCGTTTTCCCTTTGACCCTGGCCTGGCGCTCCACCAGACGGTAAATATATTCTCCTTCCCTTCCGGAGTCGGTGCACACATAAATGGTATCCACATCTTTCCGGTTCAGAAGCCCCGCCACAATCTTATATTGTTTCTTCACACCCGGTATCACTTCATACTTAAATTCTTCAGGAAGAAAGGGCAGCGTGGCAAGGCTCCATTTCTTATATTTCTCATCGTAAACCTCCGGGTAACTCATGGTTACCAGATGCCCGACACACCAGGTAATCACAGCCTCCCCGGATTCCATGTATCCGTCATAACTTTTTAAATCCAGTTTTAATGCTTTGGCAAATTCACGCGCCACACTTGGTTTTTCTGCTATGTATAAAGCTTTCGCCATAAATTCCAATCCTGCTTTCTGTCTGTTTTAGACTTTCGCCGGAAATTTTAATCCTGCTTTCTGTCTGTTTTACATCCTGTTCATATCCACTAACAGAATTCTGTCGTCCCCCGCCACCACTTTCACCAGATTCTCATCAAACCCTCCGGCGCTGAACAAATAGTAATAATTGGCCGTGATCTTCGCCTGTTCCATACTCTGAAAAAGCTGCTGACACATATCAAAGGTCATGGTTCCCTGGGACCAGTTGCAGAGGCAGATGAGATTCTCCCGCACACTGTTCTGGGCTATAATATCAATATGCCCTTTCTTTCCGATCCATGTGCCCATCTTATGGATTTTCAGAGGCAGCCTGCCCACCATGTCCTGCAATTCCAGATATTCCATGCATACATTGACAAAATAACGCTTCAGATAGCCCTCCAGCTCTCCCGCAATAAATTGATCGTAGAAATCCTCCGGCTTCCTCTGATAAAATTCCGACAAATGGGGATACACAAACTTAAACCAGAAATTAAGAAATGTATCTTTTATCTGATACAAACCCTTCTGGGCATTCTGCCATCCTCCCGTCTCAAAAGAATAAACCTTTTCCACTACATCGAATTCCATCAGATTCTTCAAATAAACGCTGATTTTGGCCCTGGAAAATCCTGTGGCCTGATAAATGTCATTTAATTTATGCTTCCCGGACGCCAGCACTTCCAGAAGGGTGTGGTACACTGACAATTCCCGCAGCTGGCTGCGGATAATCTCTTCCGCTTTCCCGTGCAGAAACCCACGTTCTGAAAGGATATGGGTACAGATGTTAGAACGGATATCCCGCTGATCCTCCCACCCTTTCATGTATTCCGGCACGCCTCCGATGACGCCGTAGACTCTTATGCTCTCACGAACGCTGTAATTGGGAAACTGCCGCACCAGATCTAAGAATCCCAGTTCCCGAATCTTGATCATTTTGTCTACTTTCTTCATGGAATTTCCCAGAATCTGAGGCAGTTCCTGCTCTGTCCAGGGAATAGAAGAACTGCACAAAAGGATCATCACCGGCCCCGGATATAATTTCTTTCCCTTTAACTTCAGAATGCTGTCCATAAATTTCGGTTCTTTTTTCTGAATCCGGTGAAACTCATCAATTACCACCACCAGCTTGCTGCCGTCTCCGCTTTTGATCCGTTTAAAAAACGTATCATAGGAATCCTCGGAAACCGCCACCTGATATCTGTCTGAAATTTCTTTTTGCATCCTCTGTTTCTGAGACTGGGGAGAAATATCCGGCGCGTAATAATAAAAAAATTTTTTATTTCCGCAAAACTCCCGCACCAATTCTCTGCCGCCGTTTTCCTTCCTTCCATAGAGTATCAAAAGCTGGTTGCCCCTCTCTTGATACATCTGTTCCATATATTGTATCTCCTGTTTCCTTCCTGCCATAACAAGCCCCCGTATTTTTCGATTATGCATTCGTACTCCATTCGGCATTTTCTGTGTGCCGAAACATATACGTAATTTCCCTTCTGTATCATATCACGATTTAATTTCTTTTACAATAGAATTCTTTTGATTCTAAAAATAAATCAACAAAATGGGGCCGCCGGAAAATGAAATTCACACACAATATATCACTGCATTCTCAAATGAATGATCGTATATATTGCGGAAAATCTGTCATTCTCCAGCAGCCCCGGTTCACCGGTTATAGGCAGCGCGCCCTCCGGCCGGAAATTGCGCGCGATACAGCATAACAGCGTACTTTCACTGCACCAGACAACCATACCGCCTGCCGAACGCCCCGGCATGGCAAATGAAAGTTACTGCGCCTTTGATAAATTCTGCCTGGCATTCCTTTCGCGCTTCGAACGCCCCGGCATGGCAAATGAAAGTTACTGTACCCACTCTTTTACATTTCTTAAAATCCAGTCCGCCAATTCCGGAATCCCTTCTCCCGTTTTGGCTGAGAGAAAGATAATCTCAATTTCCGGGTTTCTCTTTCTGGCATATTCCACTACTTTTTCTCTGTCAAAATCAAAGTAATCCATGACATCTATTTTATTGATTACCAGAAGATCGCAGACTTGGTACATCAATGGATATTTTAACGGTTTATCATCGCCTTCCGGCACAGAGAGAATCGTCATGTTTTTCACTGCGCCGGTATCAAATTCTGCCGGACAGACCAGGTTTCCCACATTTTCCAGAATCACCAGATCCAGATCTTTTCTTCCGAATTCCGCAAGCCCCTGCCTTGTCATATCCGCATCCAGATGGCACATGCCGCCGGTATGAATCTGGATGGAGGCAATTCCTGCTTCCTCCATTGCCTGAGCATCCACTGCTGAATCAATATCCGCTTCCATTACGCCCATATTCACCTTGCCCTTTAATTCCTCCGCAAGAGCCAGAAGGGTTGTAGTTTTGCCGGAACCAGGCGAGGACATCAGATTCAGAAGAAATGTTTTATCCTGTTTTAATTGTTCCCGCAGCTTCTGGGCATCTTTGTCGTTGTCTTCAAAGATACTCTGTTTTACTTCAATTACTTTAAATCCATCCATATTACTGCAATCCTTTCTTATCTATGGGTTCTGAATGCCTGCCCTTTCTGGTTCTGCCGGCGCAAACATGAAAATATTTTTTATGCCTTGGAAGGCATGTCCCATCCCAGATGATCCGTATGCAAAAGTTCATGGGCTTTATGAGACAGCGGTTTCTCCAAATACTGGCTGTAAAGGGCGCGGACGGAAGGATTCTCGTGGGAAAAACGCAGGGGATTTTTCTTATCCAGCGTATAGAGCTTGTTTCCCCGCTCTCCTGCCATTTCACGGCCCTCGGTAATAGGCTGTCCGCCTCCTCCGGCGCAGCCGCCGGGACACGCCATCACTTCCACAAAGTCATACTCTGCTTCTCCGGCAAGGATCCGTTCTATCAGTTTTCTGGTATTGCCAAGTCCGTGGACCACAGCGGCCCGGATTGGAATTCCTGCAATTTCCGCCGTTACTTCTTTGATTTCATCCAGTCCCCGCACCATTTTGAAGGCGTCCGGTTTAGGGTTTTCCTGCTTCAAAGCATAGTAAGCCGTGCGAAGAGCCGCCTCCATTACTCCGCCTGTGGCTCCGAAAATTACGCCTGCGCCGGAACCGGTGCCCAGAGGAGAATCAAATTCTTCCTCTTCAAGATTGGCCGGGCAGATCAGCTCAGAGCGCAGCATCCGGTCAAATTCTCTGGTGGTCAGCACCACATCCACATCCCGGTCAGCGCCGGAATCATTGATATTCGGCAGGGCGCACTCTGCTTTTTTGGCCGTGCAGGGCATAATGGATACACAGAAAATCTTATCCGGGTCGGTGCCCAGCACTTTTTCAGCAAAATATGTCTTTGCCACCGCGCCAAACATCTGCTGGGGAGATTTGGCCGTGGAAAGCTGCTCTGTCATATCCGGGTACTGGGATTTTAAGAACCGCACCCAGCCGGGACAGCAGGAGGTGTACATGGGCCATTGATATTTCTCTCTGTGAGTCATCCGCTCCAGGAATTCATTGGCTTCTTCCATAATTGTTAAATCAGCACTGAAGTTTGTATCAAAAACATAATCCATGCCAAGGGCCCGGGCTGCCGCCGCCATACGCTTCTCTGTGGCCATTTTTTCCGGCAGGCCAAGACCCTCGCCCCAGGCAGACCGAACTGCCGGGGCAATCTGCACCACGACAATTTTCTCCGGATCATTGACTGCGTCCATCACTTTGCGCACATCATCCCGCTCTCTCAGCGCTCCCGTTGGGCAATGGGTGATGCACTGTCCGCACAGGGCGCAGTCTGATTCCTGAATGGTGCGCATTTTGGAAACGCCCACGCCAGTGCGTTTTCCTGTATTTACAATGTCCCAAATCCCCAGAGACTGTACCTTGTCGCAAATCTGCACGCAGCGCATACATTTGATGCATTTGCTGGCGTTGCGGATCAGCGGAAAACTCAAATCCCATTCTTTTACTTCATAGGACTGCCCAAAGGGCACGTCATTGATATTCATATCCGCGCAAATTTTCTGCAGAGCGCAGCTTCCGTTCCGCTGACAGGCTGCACAGCGGAAATCATGCTGAGACAAAATGATCTGCAGATTCATTCTGCGGG
Source organism: uncultured Lachnospiraceae bacterium (assembly GCA_910584585.1). Classification (GTDB taxonomy): domain Bacteria; phylum Bacillota; class Clostridia; order Lachnospirales; family Lachnospiraceae; genus Petralouisia. Next base: position 12,289 of record CAJUBP010000029.1, read on the forward strand.
CATAATGGGCTTTCAAACTGCTGGTATATACCACCATCCCCTCTTCCGCAGCGGTATTGCAGGCCGCCACAAGGGCGTCTTTGCCCTCTATCTCCACACAGCAGATGCGGCAGGCGCCGATTTCATTCAGATCCTTCAAAAAGCAGAGGGTGGGAATCTCGATTCCGGCAGCAGCGGCGGCTTTTAAAATTGTCGTGCCTTCCGGCACCTGTATTTGTTTGTGATCAATCGTTAAATTTACCATTTGTCCTGTCTGCCTCCTCTCAATACGCCGCAGCCATGGCGATCGCACCGCAGGCAGCGGCTGGATTCCTGATATGCCTCTTCATCGCTCATGGTATATTCAATACCTTCAAAATTATCTTTGCGGGCCCAGGATTCTTTCTCTCCCAGATTGACCCGTCCGCAGGGAACTTTATCATTTAACAGCGGTTCCGGAATCTCCACATCCACTGAAATCTCATGGTGGCATCCCAGAAACTCATCAATATTAGCCGCAGCCACTTTTCCGGCTGCAATGGCCTTAATCACCGTGGCCGGCCCGGATACGCAGTCGCCGCCTGCGTACATGCCCACACGGTTCAGCGCGCCGGAAGCGTCTGCCAAAAGCCTTCCGCCCTTTGTGGCAATCCCTGCCTGCTCAAAGGGCTCTGTGATAATATCCTGTCCAACAGCCATAAGGATTACGTCGCATTCCAGCCGTTCTTCCATCTTATCCGCCTTTCGCGGGGAAGGCCGGCCTCCTCTTACCTGACCGATAATCTGTGGCTGCACCCACAGCGCAGCCGCATTGCCCTTTTCATCTTTCTCCACCCGAAGGGGCGCTTTCAAAGTGAGAAGTTCAATTCCTTCCGCAATGGCTCCTTCCACTTCTGCCGGCAGCGCCGTCATATCTTCTTTCCGCCTGCGGTATACAATACTGACGGTCTTTGCGTTGGAGCGGATTGCCGTTCTTGCGCAGTCCATTGCCACATTGCCGCCGCCTACTACAATCACCCGCTGGCCTGTGAAGTCCGGGTATTTATCGTCTCCGATTTCACGGAGCATTTCTACTGCTGAAATCACATTGCCGCTGTCCTCGCCCTCCAGATTCAGGCGCTTTTCCGCATGGGCGCCGATGGCAAGATACACGGCGTCGTATGTATCATTGATCTCCTTCAATTCTTCCGTTCCCACTGCCGCGTTTAATTTCACTTCCACGCCGGTGGAAAGAATCGCGTCAATATCTTCTTTCAGCCTTTCTCTTGGAAACCGGTAATTGGGGATTCCATAGCGCAGCATGCCGCCAAGCTGTGCTTTTTCCTCGTAAACGGTAGTCTGGTGCCCCATCAGCTGCAGAAAATACGCCGCCGTAAGTCCGGAAGGGCCGCCGCCCACAATTGCCACCTTTCTCCCGGTAGAGGCTGCGCAGGCGGGAACCGGAACATCTTTCGCGTTGGCCTTGTCCATCACATAATGCTTGATTCCCCGGATATTGATGGAATCATCGATCATATTCCTGCGGCACCGCTTCTCGCAGGGATGCTCGCAAATCAAAGCACATGCCGTCGGGAAGGGATTGTCCTTGCGGATCAGGCGCACCGCGTCCTCGCAGCGGCCGGCTCCTGCCAGCGCAATATATCCCGGAATGTCCACATTCGCCGGACAAAGGGTAACACACGGAATGGGCTGTTCAAAGGTACCTGTGCACTGATGCTCCCTGACATGGGAAATATAATCCTCTTTAAATCCTTCCAGTCCGGCCAGCACCATGCGGGCGGACTCAAAACCAATGGCGCAGTCCGCCGAATTCTTAATATTGGTAGCTGCATGTTCAATTAAATCAAGCGTCTCCATGGTGGCTGTATTATTCAGAACGCTTTCCAAAAGCTCTTCCAAAATGCCAAGTCCGATCCGGCATGGGACGCATTTTCCGCAGGTCTGCGCATGGCATACTTTCAAAAACGCAAGCTGCATGTCAACGGGACAGACCCCGGGCGGATTTGCGATAATACGCTGTGTAAATTCTTTCATCAGTGTCTCTGTGGTGGAATTTACTTTGTCCGTAGATATTACTGATAATCTGCTCATATTCCTTCTCCCTGGTTATTTTTTATGCAGACTGACGGAAATCCTCCCTTTTCCGCCAGCCTCATAATCTATTCTAACCGGAAAGTTCCGGGAATGCAAGAATCGTTAATTCTTTCACAGCGCAGGCAAATTAATACTTCAAGTGTATTAATCGAAAAGACTGCCCTAATAAGGAATTGATACACATTCATGGCAGTCAAACTCCTGATAGGACAGTCCCTTATTCTTCTTTCACGCCTTCTCTCAGCAAATTCCTCCGGGCGGATCAGCTGTAGTTTTTATTTCGCGCTGATATACCCCTGGGCCTTCAGCAATTCAGCGCAGAGCACGGCTCCGCCAGCTGCGCCTCTGACTGTGTTATGGGAAAGCCCCACAAATTTCCAGTCATATACGGTATCTTCCCGAAGGCGTCCCACGCTGATCCCCATGCCGTGTTCATAGTTCACATCCTCGGTTACCTGAGGGCGGTTGTCCTCTTCCAGATACTGGATAAAATGCTCCGGCGCGCTGGGCAGCTTCAGTTCCTGAGGCTCGCCCCGGAAATTCTTAAGTTTTTCAATCAGCTGTTCTTTGGTGGGCTTCTTCCTGAATTTCACGAATACTGCCGCCGTATGGCCGTTTAATACCGGAACGCGGATACACTGACAGGTAATTACCGGAGTTTCGGCCGGAACAATCACGCCGTCCTTGATCTCGCCCCAGATGCGGAGAGGCTCCCGTTCTGACTTCTCTTCCTCGCCGCCGATATAGGGAATGATATTTCCTTCCATTTCCGGCCAGTCCTGAAAAGTCTTGCCGGCTCCGGAAATCGCCTGATAGGTGGTCGCCACTACTTCGTAGGGTTCAAATTCTTTCCAGGCAGTCAATACCGGGGCGTAAGACTGGATGGAACAGTTAGGCTTCACCGCCACAAATCCCCGCTCTGTCCCCAGACGTTTCTTCTGGAAATCAATGACCTTCATGTGCTCCGGATTGATTTCCGGCACCACCATAGGCACATCCGGCGTCCATCTGTGGGCGCTGTTATTGGAAACCACCGGAGTTTCTGTCTTAGCGTAAGCCTCTTCAATAGCCTTGATTTCTTCCTTGGACATATCAACGGCGCTGAATACAAAATCCACTTTGGAAGCCACTGCCTCCACTTCATTTACATTCATCACTACCAGATCTTTTACCGCCTCCGGCATGGGAGTATCCATTTTCCAACGTCCTCCCACTGCGTCTTCATACCGCTTTCCTGCGGAACGGGGGCTGGCCGCAATGGTTGTCACCTCAAACCAGGGATGATTTTCTAACAGCGCAATAAAACGCTGGCCCACCATTCCGGTTCCTCCAAGAATTCCTGCTTTTAATTTCTGACTCATCTCATAATCTCCTCACTTTTTCTTTTTGTCCGCTTTAGGCGCACAACTGTCGTTTTGTTGAATATACTAATACATTTCCCGGTAAAAAGCAATCCCGCATATTACACAAAATTACAAAAATATCTCCCGGACTTCTGTCTATTCTTCCCAGAGTCTGTGTGTTACCCTTTGGCACGCAAACCGAACCGCATTTGACGCGCCGTCTTATGAGTTCAGCAACTCCTGTTCCCAGTCTTTCAAATCCTTTTTCCAGTCTCTGCACAAATATTCCTGTTCCAGAGCAATTACTTTTTTCATGGCCTCCTGGCCGGGCGCGCCGATGGTCAAGCGCTTTTCCACACAGGTTTTCATGGAAACCGCTTCAAAAATATCCTCTTCAAACACAGGGCTGATGGCTTTCAGCTCTTCCAGAGACATGTCGTCAATGGCAATCTTTTTCTCAATACAATACAGGACAATCTGCCCCACAATTCCGTGGGCGTCCCGGAAAGGCACGCCATGATTCACCAGATAATCCGCCGCGTCTGTGGCATTGGTAAATCCGTTCTTCGCGCTTGCTTCCATCCGTTCTTTCTGAAACTTCATGGTGGAGAGCATTCCTGTAAAAAGCGCAAGGCATCCTTTCACCGTATCCATAGCATCAAAGGTCAGCTCTTTATCCTCCTGCATATCTTTATTATACGCCAACGGAATTCCCTTCATTGTGGTAAGCAGAGAAATCAGCGCCCCGTAGACCCGCCCTGTTTTTCCCCGGACAAGCTCCGCAATATCCGGGTTTTTCTTCTGGGGCATAATGCTGCTGCCGGTGCTGTAGGCGTCGTCAATTTCCACAAACTGGTACTCGTTGCTGTTCCAGAGAATCACTTCCTCCGAAAAACGGCTTAAATGCATCATAACCGTAGACAGCGCGGACAAAAATTCAATCAGATAATCCCGATCGGAAACTCCGTCCATACTGTTTAAGGAAGGCCCGTCAAATCCCAGTCTCCTGGCCGTATCATAACGATCCAAATCATAAGTAGTGCCTGCCAGAGCGCCGGAGCCTAAGGGACAGCAGTTCATTCTCCGGTAAATATCCTCCATGCGCTGCCGATCCCGCTTAAACATTTCAAAATAGGCGCCCAGATGGTGGGCCAGGGTTACCGGCTGGGCTTTCTGCAGATGGGTAAATCCCGGCATATAGGTATCTGTATGATGTTCCATAATTGTTAAAATTACTTTTAATAATTCTTCCAGCAGTCCGTCCGTTTCCAGAACTTCCTGTCTGGTATAGAGCCGCATATCCAACGCAACCTGATCATTCCTGCTTCTTCCGGTATGCAGCTTCTTGCCGGTATCTCCCAGACGATCAATCAGCGTAGCTTCCACAAAACTATGAATATCCTCGTATTCCTGGGAAATCTCCAGGGTTCCTGCCTCCACCTCCTGCAGGATTTCCTGAATGGCCGCTACAATCTCATTTGTCTCCTTTTCAGTGAGAATTCCCTGTTTTCCCAGCATTTTCACATGGGCAATGCTGCCTTCCATGTCCTGCCTGTAAAATTTCTTGTCAAATGATATGGACGCGTTAAAATTATAAACCAGCTGATCGGTTTCTTTCGTAAAGCGTCCGCCCCATAATTGTGCCATAATTTCTTACCTCTTTCCACATTTGTATGTCATAAGCCTTTTCCGCTCTTCCATGGAAAAGACGCAGCCGCAGTAATCCTGCCGGTACATCTGATATTCCCTGGAAAGCTCTACAGAACGCTTGTAGCCCTCCCGTTTCTTAAAATCAGAAACAAGATAAGATACGCCGTATTCCTCTGCCAGCCTTTCTCCGATTTCATTGAGCTTCGCCGCGTTTTTCAGAGGGCTGATGGACAGGGTAGTAGTAAAGTAATCCATCCCAAGCTTCCTTGCATATTCCGCCGCTTCCCGCAGACGCAGCTCATAGCACCGGAAACACCGCTCTCCCCCTTCCGGCAATTGTTCCATTCCCCGGGCCATCCGGTAGAAGCTTTCCTTATCATACTTCCCTTCCAAAAATTCAATCTTATTATAATTTTCCTTCTTTCCCCGCTCAGATATATCTCTCCAAAACCGATCAATAAAATCTTTCTGCTCTTTTACCCGCTTGAAATATTCTTCCTCCGGATAAATATTCGGATTATAATAAAACACCGTAATCTGAAAATACCGGGACAGATATTCCAGTACATAACTGCTGCAGGGCGCGCAGCAGCTGTGCAGAAACAAGCTGGGCGCCTGGGCCTGCCTGTCCAGGTTTTCGATTATCTGATCCAGTTCTTTCTGGTAATTCCTCATCATTACTCCTTTTTCTACAGTTCCTGCAAAGGCTTCATATTGAAATACGAAAGTTAGGGCAGGATGTCCCTTTGCCGTACAAACTGGGCAACCTCCGGCAAACTAACTGCTGACTCCGGCTAAGGATAAGATTTTCACAGAAGAAATTGGCTGAGAACATAATTGCTGACCAAAATCCCCTCTTCTGTCAGACAAATCCGTCCCGCCTTCTGCAGCAGCATGCCTTCCCGGCAAAGTTTCTGCAGCGCTGTTCCATACACGCCTTCCAGTTCCAGTTCAAACTGTTTTTCGAATTCTTCCCTGGATATCCCATCTGTCATGCGAAGGCCAAGAAACATAAATTCCTCCATCTGCTGATTCTTTCCCAGCACAGTTATATTTTCTTTTCCAAACTCAGGGCACCGGTTCAGATATTCTTCCAGGCTTCCGGTATTGGAAAATCTCCTCTCTTCCATCAGCGAAGAACTGCCAAGGCCAAGGCCAAGATAAGGAACTCTTTGCCAGTATCCGATATTATGGCGGCATTCTTTGAAAGGCCTGGCATAATTGGAAATCTCATAACGGCGGTATCCTTTTTCCGCAAGCATCTGTCCCGTCAGCTGATACATCTCCTGCTCCGTTTCTTCCTCCGGCAGATACCGGGGATGTTCCCCCTGTTCCCTGCGCCTTGCGTCCTGCCCGTAGATTTCATGAAAGGGCGTTCCTTCTTCCACCATCAGGCTGTAGGCGGAAATATGCTCCGGACGCAGTTCCATTACTTTTTTTAATGTATATTCCCAATCTTTTGTTTTTTGCCCTGGAAGCGCTGATATTAAATCTACATTTATATTTTCAAATCCCATTTTGCGAGCCAGATCGTAATTCTCCAAAAACTGCTCATAGGTGTGAATACGGCCCAAAAGCTGCAGTTCCCGGTTCACTGCCGACTGCAGCCCAATACTCAGGCGGTTGACGCCCGAACGCTGATAAAACAACAGCTTCTGTCTGTCTAACGTTCCCGGATTGCATTCTATGGTAATCTCCGCGTCTGCGTCCACCTGAAAGGAGTTTCTTATGGCCTCCATCAGTTCCGCAATCTGAACCCCTACCAGAAGGGAAGGCGTGCCCCCGCCGAAAAACACAGTGGAAACCTGGTATTCTTTGCACTGCTCACCCTTCTGCCTGATTTCTTCCAACAGACAATTTACATAATGCCTGCGGACTTCCTCTTTTGCGGGCATTGAAAGAAAATCGCAGTAATTGCATTTTTGTATACAAAACGGAATATGAAGGTACAGTTCCAATTCCTTTCGGGTTCTGTGAACTTTTTCCATCTTTCCCATGTGTGCAGCCCTACTTATCATCCAGCTTCAGCACGCTCATAAAAGCTTTCTGGGGAATCTCCACATTTCCAATCTGGCGCATCCGCTTCTTGCCCTCTTTCTGCTTCTCTAACAGCTTCCTCTTTCTGCTGATATCGCCGCCGTAACACTTTGCAAGCACATCTTTGCGCATAGCTTTTACAGTTTCCCGGGCAATGACCTTGCTGCCGATGGCCGCCTGAATGGGGATCTCAAAGAGATGCCTTGGAATCTCTTCTTTCAGCTTCTCGCACATCTTCCGGCCCCGTTCATAAGCTGTTCCGCTGTGGACAATAAAGGACAAAGCGTCCACTTCCTCCTTATTAATCAGAATATCCAGCTTCACCAGTTCGGAACGGGCATATCCCTTCATCTCATAGTCAAAGGAAGCATATCCTCTGGAACGGGATTTCAGCGCGTCAAAAAAGTCGTAAATAATCTCATTTAACGGAAGCTCATATTTCAGCAATGCCCGGGTTTCTTCCATATATTCCATGCTGATGTAGGTTCCCCGCCGTTCCTGGCACAAATCCATAATAGCGCCTATATATTCGCTGGTTACCATAATTTCCGCGCTGACCACCGGCTCTTCCATATATTCGATTTCCGCAGGATCCGGAAGATTGGAAGGATTGGTCAGTTCAATCACTTCCCCGTTGGTCTTATAGACTTTATAAATTACTCCCGGAGCTGTGGTGACCAGATCCAGATTATATTCCCGCTCCAGCCGTTCCTGAATGATTTCCAAATGGAGCAGCCCCAAGAATCCGCACCGGAAACCAAACCCCAACGCAATGGAAGTCTCAGGCTCAAACTGAAGGGCTGCGTCATTTAGCTGCAGTTTCTCCAGCGCATCCCGCAGATCCGGATATTTTGCCCCGTCTGCCGGATACATCCCGCAGTAAACCATGGAATTTACTTTCTTATAGCCAGGCAAAGGTTCCCTGCAGGGGCGCTTTGCGTCTGTTATGGTGTCTCCCACCTGGGTATCCCGGACATTTTTCAGGCTGGCAGTCAGGTAGCCCACCATGCCGGCGCTTAATTCTTCACAGGGGATAAACTGACCTGCGCCGAAATATCCCACTTCCACCACCTCGGCAGTTGCGCCTGTGGCCATCATCTGAATGGTTGTCCCAGGTTTTACCCGGCCTTCTTTCAGACGGCAGAACACAATCACGCCCTTGTAGGAATCATACACCGAGTCGAAAATCAAGGCCTGCAGCGGGTGATCCGGGCTTCCTCCCGGCGCTGGAATCTTCTCTACGATCTGCTCTAACACCTCTTCAATATTCAGTCCTGTCTTTGCGGAAATCTGAGGGGCTTCCTGCGCTTCCAAACCGATCACGTCCTCGATTTCCTCAATGACACGCTCTGGATCCGCGCTGGGCAGATCTATCTTGTTGATCACTGGAAGCACGTCCAGATCATGATCCAGCGCAAGATACACATTGGCCAGCGTCTGGGCCTCAATCCCCTGAGCCGCATCCACCACAAGAATGGCCCCGTCGCAGGCCGCCAGGCTTCTGGACACTTCGTAGTTAAAATCCACATGCCCCGGCGTGTCAATCAGGTTAAAAATATATTCCTCTCCGTCTTTTGCCTGATACACAATGCGGACGGTCTGAGCCTTGATGGTGATGCCCCTCTCCCGCTCCAGTTCCATATTATCCAGCACCTGAGCCTGCATTTCCCGGCTGGTCAAGAGCCCTGTTTTCTCAATAATCCGATCTGCCAGTGTTGATTTTCCATGATCTATATGGGCAATAATGCAAAAATTTCTGATTTTACTTTGATCAATCGCTGCCATAATCTTTTCATAATCCTCCTGTTTTCATAATCCTTTTAACAGTATATACTTTCTGGGATCTATTCGCAATCTTTTTTTGCGGAAAGCGGTTACAGACGTAACCGTTCAGTCCAAGACTTTGCGCTTGCTGCAAAGTCTGTGAGAATGTGTAAATTATGTCAAAAGGGAATCTGCCCCTCGCCGAAGGCGACTTGGAATGGGCAGATTTCGTAACAGTGAAGCCGAAGGTTGAACTGTTACTTACAGGCGTCAAATAAGCCTGCCTTGTCACTTGTCTGGTGAAGGCAGGCCTGATCCTTTACTATAATTCCCATTTTCTGGATTGCAGGAACGGAAAGTACCGGAAACCCTTTCTTTTCTTTTGCAGTTAAGTGGTTCCCTGTGGAACCTAAGATATACGGTTATAGAACAAAGGTCACAAATAAATTCACAAAATCCCATACTTTCTAAAAATACAGTTCAAATCCTCCCTGCTGATTTTCCCTGCCAGATAATACGCTTTAACACTCGCCTCAACTGCTTCAAAGAATATATCAAAATGAAGCCAATCGTCCGCATCATAATATTCCCGCAATTCCGCAAAATCACGCTGCAATCCTTCTGGCAAATCCTCCCGCAATTTTATCGCGTCGTCAATAAACATCTATCTGCACCTTCTTTCTTCTCTGGATTTTATCTGCCTTTCTGCTCGCGTTTCTTACTCCGTGATCTTATGACACGTTGGCTCTAGCATTTTTTCACCATCCCATTTTTAGTTCAGACAATTTCCATTATCATAAACAGGTGCCAGTTCCTTTTTCCCATTCTCTCTGACAATAATGCCCCAATTACTGTTATTGCGGTCAGTATTGCCAATCAGAGCATCTACCACAAACATATTCCAGAAATGCTCCTGTACCAAATCCAGTCCTTTCAGAAACGGATGCTCCTGTATGGTCATTAAAATTTCATACAAATCCACACCGACGCCGTTCGTTTCATTTCCACTGGAATCCAGAAATGGCGGATCAAAAGTTACCTTTATCTTATCAAACTCATATAGTTTGTCACCATCCTCTAAAAAATCGCCACATGCTACAACTGTCTTTTCGTTTTGGAAACCTAACACCGTCAACCATCTGCATCGCTACCACCTCATGTCTCTAGCGGAAACAGGATAACTTCCCGTCTCCGTATATCTCATTCTACATTCCATTATAAACACTTTTACCGAGAAGCACAACAAAGGATTTTATTCGTATTCCCTGCGAATCTTCGTCATCTTTGCAACAGAAGTTTCCGGCTAGAAATTAAGAAAGTATTACTTTCTTTGGAACTCTGACAGCCATAGCACACTTTAACTCATCTTCAGGTCCGAAAAAGATACTCTTAAACATTCCTTTATATATGGGAACCGTTCTGCTGTAAGTTTGACGCAATAGACGGTCTCTCCAAATCCTCCATGGCCGAGCATCGTCTTCATATATGAAAGATAGGCCATAAGGTCTTTTCCCTCATCTGTCCAGGCTGTATCCAACCATACTCTAAAAAGTATCCAGGCCACAAAAACAGCCCTGCATTGCCCACTCCAGTGCCAGGCGGGGCTGTAATTTCTAACCAGATGGAGTACTAATTATTTTCTTTTTTTTCGGTATTTGCTAATGCGTATTCAATACATTGGATAACAACTTTATTAAATGACATTTGGTTTTCATTTGCCAAAGTTTGAACTTTATCTATTAAATCCTTAGGCAAACGCAGCGATTTATTTTCATATTCTACATACTCTTTTTTTAGTATAAACATTTCCTATCACCTCTTGTTTTTATTGTAATATAAAGTACAGTGTGATGATATGTTATAAGAATATTATGTTTTATAATGATAATTATATTGAAACGCCCTATCCCCGCCCTAATTGTCAAAACAGCTTCTTCTTCTTAAAAAACCAGATACACACCAGAATCACCAATACGCTTAATCCCCCGGCAAAAGCGTACCCGTATTTCCAGCCAAGTTCCGGCATCCCTGTAAAATTCATCCCGTACCAGCCCGCAATCAGTGACAGGGGCATAAACACCGTGGTCACCGTGGTAAATACTTTCATAATCCTGTTCTGTTCATAAGACAAGGCCGCGTCCAGCGCCTCCCGGATATGCACCAGTTCTTCATAAAGAAACTGCGTCTCTTCCGTCAGCCCCTTCAGCTTATTTTCATAGACGCGAAAAAAACAGGCAGATTCCTCCGTTAAAACCTGCTCCTGCCCCTCATTCTTTTTCTGTTCCAGACCATTAATTCCTTCTATCACATTTAAAAACCGGCCGTAATCATTTTTCCAAACCGTAAGGGTCCGCTTGCATTCAAAAATATTGCGGTTCCGATCCCGGCTGATTCTGCCGCTGACAATCTCTCGCTCCAGTTCAATCAGATACCGCTCCATCTTTTCCGTTTTCTGCCGGCCGCATTCCAAAATCCGCTCAAAAAACTGTTCCAGTCCCTCCTCCATCTCTAAGCCGCCAGGCCCGCGGCCTTCTGAGCTTTGGCCGCCTGCCTCCTGGCTCTCTGCAGTTTTGCGCGCGGTTCTTGACGGCGCCTCCAGAACTTTCCACCCGGCTGTTTCACAGCTCTTCCCCGGCTGTTCTTCCCCGTCCCACAGTTTTGCTGGAGGAAACAGGCCGCCCTCATCCTCTATAACGGCCAGGATAAACTCTTCTTTTCCCAGCAAAAACGCGGCAAGGCTTGCCCTGTTTTCCGGATTCTGGCCTCCATGAAAACTGAACGCGCCGTACAGAAAGCCCTCTGCCAGCTTCACCCCGGACCAATAAACCGGATCCAGCCTGCAAATGGACTGAAACAACAGCTCTTCCCGGCTGTCACGGACTTTTTCTTCCAATTGCGCCAGACTTATCACCTGTACTTTCTTATCCCCATATTTTTTCGCCTTTCCATCCCCTTTTCCTGGCATATCCCCTTTGCGTCTTTCCTCTGGCATATCCCTTTTATGCCTCTTCTCCGACATATCCCCTTTGCTCCTTTCCTCCGGCATATCTCCTTTGCTCCTTTTCTCCGGCATATCTCCTTTGCTCCTTTTCTCCGGCATATCTTTTCACACCCTTTTTCCTGATTTAGCTATGTACCTTTTGTCAGCTTTCCCTTATCCTGATTTAGCTATGTACCTTTTGTCAGCTTTCCCTTATCCTGATTTAGCTATATATCTGACATCCGCTTTCCCTTATTCCGTTAAAACTTTATGTATGATGTCTGCCAGCGGCTCCATGGCGTTTTTCGCCTCTTCAAAAGTATTGGTCTGGGCGCCCACTTCAATCAGCAGGCTTTTGGGCCGGTAATGGAGATTATACCGGTAGCCTTTCAGATAATTGGCCCGGGCGAATCCGGGATAATATTCCTCCGCCGCCAGCTTCATCTGGAAAGAAAAAGCAAGATTATCCGAAAGATAAGGATTGGCCAGATAAGGAATATCCCCATTTGCCGTAGTTCTGCTCAAACCGTTAAAAAACATAATCTGGGCTGTCTGTCTGCCGTTTACTTCGGTAACCAGATGGGTGGTGTCTGCCACCCCGTCCCGGTGCAGATCAATCACCACTTCAATGCTGGGATGTTCCGCCAGAATCTGCTCTAAAGCAGGCCCGGCATAGGAATAGGCGTTATCCCTGTCTTTGACATCGTATTCCCCGGTATGGTGCATGACATTGAACCCGTACTTCTCTTTTAAAAGCTGAGTGAGATATTCCGCAACCCCAACCACCCCGGTACTGGGATCCCCCGGCACGGAATCCGCATACCCCTCCTGGGAATGGGTATGATAAATCAAGATCTGCACTTCCTCATTTCCGGTTTCCAGCTTCATGCTCTTGCCCAAGAGAGCATCCGCGTTTAACTGGCTGCCGTCTATGGTGGTGGTGCGGTCTATCTGATAGAAATTCTGCACCAGATAGTCAAAATCATTCAGCTTCTCTCTGGAAATCTCCTGAACTTTTCCCGCTGAGCCCTCCGCTGCCGTTTCTGTATCCTCCTGTTTTTTCTTTTTGCCCTTTTTCTTTTTTCTCTTCCCTTTGGCTTCTTTTTCCTCTGTCTCCTTCTCTTTCTGGTCTAAAGAAGCATCCTGATTTGGGGCTTCCTCCCCGGTCTTCTCCCCTTCCTGCCCGTTTTCCGCCAGAAGCTCTTCCATGAAATCGCTTTCAATCTGTGTATTATATTCTATCATTGTTTCACTGAATCCGCAGATCGGATAGAAATTCTCCAGCTTATCCATCATATAGTTTCCCAGAGAAAGTTCCTCTTCCTCCTGGTCTGCCACCATAACCATCATACAGTTTTTCCAGGCGCCTACAGCCAGTTCTTCTTTCAAATACGCCGCAATCTGTTCCATAGCCGGCGCCTGGTTCCTTTCTGCCAGATTCTGATAACACACAAATACAAACAGGAGGCTCAAGCCCCACAGAACAGAAACGATGGATTTTCCTGTTTTTCTTCTCCTGTCCGCCGCCACTGCCTTTGCGTAAAAGCTCCTGCGCTTCATCCACTTTCTTCTCATATTCCTTTTCCCGCCAAGCTGTCTAATTGCTGAATCATTTACGAACAATAAAGTATATGCCTGTACGAAAATATTTATGCAAACGCAATATTCAATCCCTCAGAAATGGTAAAACTCAAACGCTTGACAGCCTCGTCAATGTCCTTGGGCGTCACAAACATGGTATTGAGCTGGGGCGATAACAATTCCCGGATCAGCTCATATTTCTCCATCTCGTTCAATGCATTCAGACCGGTGCTTAAGGTCTGTAAATGACTGTTTTCTTCCATAGCCTGGATCAGCGTGTGCATGGTATCATTTACAATCGTGGCCGCGTCCACAACGGTGGGCACGCCGATGGCAATCACCGGAATTCCCACCGTCTCTTCCGACAGGCCGTGCCTGTGATTTCCCACGCCGGAGCCCGGATTGATTCCCGTATCGGTAATCTGTATGGTGCGGCTAAGCCTTCGTGTGCTTCTGGCCGCCAGCGCGTCTATGGCGATCATCACGTCCGGCTTCGTCTCTTCCACCACGCCCCGGATAATTTCCTGGCTCTCCATTCCGGTTTGGGCCATCACCCCAGGAACAATTCCGCTGACTGCGTGAACTTCATCTTCTCCAAAGGCGTATTTGCCGAATTCTTTCAGCACATGCCGGGTAATCAGCATATTGTCTACCACTCTGGGCCCTAAGGCATCCGGCGTCACCTCCCGGTTCCCAAGCCCTGCCACCAGCACGGACACGGGATCTTCTTTTTTGGGCAGAAGCCTGCGAATCAACTTTGCCAGCTCCGCAGAAACTTCCCTGTGATAATCCTCGTCCTGGCTGTCCAAATTAGCCGCTTCCAACGTAATATAGGTTCCTTTTGGCTTTCCCATGGCTTTTGCCCCGTTTTCCGTCTCAATTACCATTGTTGTAATCTTGATTTCCGATTTTTCCAGGCATTCTTCTTCCACCCGCACTCCTTTGATTTCCACATGATCTTCTTCGAACTTTTCACGGGTTTCCAATGCCAAATCCGTACGCACCTGAAACTGTCTCATAATATTCCCTCCAAAACTGTGATGCATAGATATTTTTTGCAAAAAATACAGGAATATGTATTGACATGGAGAAAATTAGGGGATAAAATATATTAGTATGTTTACATTAGAACGTCCGTGTCCGGATTTAATGAAACAACTGCAAAGTGCAATCCTTTTTCCGCAGAAACAGTCAATTGGATTGTCATCATAATCATTTCGAAAATGGAGGTGAACGAATTGGCTAACATCAAATCAGCAAAGAAAAGAATTTTAGTAACTGAGACCAGAACAGCCCGCAACAAAGCAATCAGATCTGCTGTGAAGACTTCTGTGAAGAAAGTGGAAGCCGCTGTAACAGCGAATGATAAAGAGGCTGCCAAGACAGCGTTAACAGCTGCTATTTCTCAGATCAGCAAGGCTGCTTCCAAAGGCGTTTATCACAAGAACACCGCAGCCAGGAAAGTTTCCCGCTTAACCAAAGCTGTGAACAATATTGCGTAATTATTACAGACTAAAAAAGAGCCGATACCGTCAGTCGGCTCTTTTTTTACGCACAGCGGGAAGTGGGCGGCAGATGGCGGAAATGAATTTTAAGACACGCACTTTTTTGACATGTGCTATCGGAAATTTAGGCCTGTCAAATGTACGCTTATTTAAGGTGGATTATACTAGACTGTACTCCCTACAATCAGAAGCTCTACGGCCATTCTATCATTCATATTCCCGGTTTTAACGCTTTCTTCAGACTTAACGCAGCGCAGTACCGCCTCTTTCAGCTGTTCTAAGGTAAATCTGCCTGACTGGGACAGATTCCGCCTGACTGTAAACTCCGGAATGCCCGCTTTGGAAGCGATAAATTTGTGATCGTATCCCTGCCTGCCCAGTTCTTTGACCTGCAGAAGAATCTGAAACTGCCGGGCAATGAGAAACAGAATCCGCATGGGGGGCTCCTTTAGGGCAAGCAAATCATAGTACAATTCCAAGGCCTGTTTCCGGCGCCCATCCGCAATGCAGTTTATCATCTCAAAAATTCTTCCGGTGGTCTGCACCGTACAGACGGCTTCCACATCCTCCGCCGAAATCACTTCTCTTCCCAGCGTATAACAGAACAGTTTTTCTAACTCCCTGTCAATATTTTCCATGTCATTTCCCGTTTTCTCCAGAAAAAGCTGCATGACAGGCTGAGTGATTTTCTTATTTTCCCGCTTCAGCCGGGTCAGAATCCACTGAATCAGCAGGCTGTCTTTTTGCCTGGCAAACTCCACAATACGTCCCGAGCCTTTTACGGCCTTATACATCTTGCTGCGCTTGTCCACGTCCTCTTCCACAAACACAAAGACCGCAGTCTCTGCAATCTGCTTCATATACTCCGCAAGTTCATCACAGGAGCTTTTGAAAAATCCGCTGTTTTCTACCATAATCAGACGATACTCCGCCAAAAAAGGCAGGGTTTCCGCCAAATCAATCATCTCTCCGATATTGCAGTTTTTCCCTTCATAGTAAGCGGCATTGAGGGTATCTCCTGGAGAAGACAATGCCTGCTTTAACTTCTGCTTATACTGCCGTTTCAGATAACTTTCCTCTCCGTACAGAAGATATACCCGCTGAAAACTGCTGTTTTTAATGTCTTCATCAATGCTTTTCATAAACGCCGCTGCTCCGTTCTACTTATATGTGCGCAGAATCTGATAGATTTCATCCATATTTTTACTTCCCAGGAGCACTTCCTTCTCATTGATCACTGTCATGGGAATCCGTTCAATCTTATATTTCTCCACCAGTTCCGGATACAGCCTTGCGTCAATCATTCTGGCCTCGATTACCCCGCACTCCGCCGCCATTTTCTGGCAGGTAATCACCTGCTGGGCGCAGTGATGGCAGGAAAGGGAGACAAAGACCTTAATCTGGCTTTTATGGGTAAGCTTGTCCAGTTTTTTCTTCATCCGCTTCTCCATTTCCTGTCCGGGGCCTGCCACATTGTAAATAGCAAAAATCAGGGAATTCATTTCCTTCCCGCCGGTAACCCCGTGAAAGGAAATTCCGGAATACTCCTCCTGGCGGTACAGCCCGGTGGCGGGCAGGAGAGATATGTCCAGTTCCGGCGCCTTCTCCTCCGCTTCTTCTTTGTCGTAAATCCGGCAGGAAAGCTTGTCCGAAAGCCCTGCGACATGGCGCGTCAGCTCTGCCATCTCCACAGATACAGAATCCTCAGGATCAATGACACATACAAGGCCGGCCTCGCCTTCCAGCTTGCCGAACACTCCCCGGATCTGTTCTTCCAGTTCCGGAGTCATCAGGCTGCTTGTTGAAGCAATTTTGTCGATATCCATCCTTTTCCTCCTATAACATTCCCACCAGATCCAGGCTGGGGCTTAATGTCTCTTCTCCAGGCTGCCACTTAGCCGGGCATACCTGATCCCCGTGCTCTTCCACAAACTTCGCCGCCTGTACTTTTCTCAAAAGCTCCGCTGCATTCCTTCCGATGCCCATATCGTGAATCTCATAAGCCTTTACCACGCCTTCCGGATTCAAAATAAAGGTTCCCCGCAGCGCCTGTCCTTCTTTTTCCACCAAAACGCCGAACTGGCGGGCCAATACTCCTGCAGGATCTGCCAGCATCACATACTGGATTTTCTTAATTGTCTCAGAAGCGTCCGCCCATGCTTTATGCACAAAATGAGTATCCTCTGATACGGAATAAATCTCGCAGCCTTCTTTTTTAAATTCTTCATAGTGATCTGCCAGATCGCCCAATTCCGTAGGGCATACAAAGGTAAAATCCGCCGGATAGAAAAACAGCACTGACCAGTGCCCCATCAAATCTTCCTGGCTCACCTCTGTAAAATCTCCTTTTGTATAAGCAGAAACCTGAAACTCTTCTACTTTTTTGTTAATCATATGCTCCATTGCGTCTTCCTCCTTTTTTCATATATTTAAATTATAAAGATCTTTCCTGCAAAATGCAACTTCAATTTTGCCTCGTACACATTTTCGCAAATGTCAAAAACCTTTCTTTTCCACTTGTAACCAAAAAAGAATCAGGATATAATAAAGCTATCATATGTATTTGGGACTATTTTATCCATACATCAAACAGGAGGAGGAACCATGGAACAAAAAAATTTAGATATCACTAACATGAACGGCGTAACCAACGACGAAGATACTACCTGCGGATTAAATGACATGAACTGTCTGGGCAACACTGCTGAAGATGACAGCACCTGCAGCATCACCAACATGAACTGCAATTCTGATGATGACGACACGACCTGCAGCATCACAGATATGAACTGTACCGGTGAGAAATAGTATATTTGGGTTTGCTGACGCAGCCGTCATTTGGTGAACAGCAATCATTTTTCAAAAGTTAATCGCCGCAGCGCATTCGGCATCTGCCGTGCCGCTGCGGCATATTTAACTGCAGCGCTCTTTCTAAGAAACTGCAGCAAAAGAAAATGTACAGCATACAAAGGATTTTATTTCGCGACAGTTCCTAGAGCGTGTCTGCTCTCTCAGGGCTGAATCAAAACCTGCCCCCTCTCCATAGTGCTTACCACCCGGCTTCCCGCTGCCTTCATCCTTTCAACCGCCTCTTTTCCCGGATGTCCGTAGGAATTCCCCGCCCCGCAGGAAATTACGGCAATCTCAGGGGACAGCAGCTCCAGAAATTCCAGGCTGTTGGAACCGTCAGAGCCATGATGGGCAGCCTTATAATATGTAATTCCCCGGATTCCCTTTTGTTCCATCCACGCTTTGATCTTTCCTTCTTCCATCAGCTTCCGCTCCTGCTCCATGCCAATATCCCCGGTAAAAAATCCCGTAAAATCCCGGTATTCCAAGGACAACGCCATAGAATTCCCATTCCGATCCTCTTTGCCTTCTGCTCCTTCTGCCTGGGGATGCCAGACCGTAAACACTGCTTCCCCGCTTCCGAACTGCATTCCGGGCGAAACGAAAAGAATCCTGCATTCCCTGCGCGCCGCCAGGTTCAGCAATTCCGTCCCTGCCTCGTCCCAGACCATCCCTTCCGCCACAATCAAATTTTCAATCGGATATCCCGCTTCCAGCAATTCTTTTAAACCGCTGATATGATCCTGGTCTGCATGGCTTACGATCCAGCCCTGAATGGAAGTCACGCCCCTGGACTTTAGAAAAGGCAGAATCCGGTAAGTTCCGGCCTTTGGCACATCGCTGCTGCCGCCGTCCACAAAGAAATGCTCCCCGGATTCCGTCTCAATGAAAATACCGTCTCCCTGACCCACATCCAGCACGTCAATCTCAAACTGCGGGGGTTCGCGCAGAAATAAAATCATTCCCAAAGCCGCTCCAAGCACCGCCAACCATCTCTTTTTTCCCTTTTGCCGATACAGGTATAACACTGCCGCCAGGCTCACATAATAGCATGCTACAAGAGTTATGTCCGGTCTTCCAACGGTCAGCATTGAACCGGGCAGCTCCAATGATTTTTGGCATATCCATTCATTTGCCGCCAACATCCATCCCGCCGGATACAGAATGATTTTCCCCGCCGGCAAAAAGACGCTCCCTGCTAAAGCCCCCAGCGCTCCCAGGGATAACAGCAATCCCAGAAAAGGCAGAACGCATCCGTTCACCAGAATGTTGTAACAGGGGATTTCATAATAAAAATACAGGGACAGAGGCAGCGTCGCAAGCTGAATGCAGACACTGATACAGATGGAATCCCAGAAATTTTCCGCCCATCTTTTCCAGGCAGAAATTTTTTTCTTTGTGTCCTTTTCCGGGTCTTTTTCTCCCCCGCCTCTTGGTTTTTTGCAAACTTTTCGGAACACTCCCTTCTCAGAGCGCTCCTTTTCTGTATCCTCTTTTCTGGCTCCCGGCTCCTTTAGAACCGCTCCAATCACGGCAACCCCCAAGACCGCCCCGTAGGAAAACAAAAACCCGGCATATCCCAGCACAAAGGGATTCTCCCACATCTGAATCCCCGCGCTTATCCCCAGCGCCGTTAAGGTATCGTAGCCGCGCCCCAAAAGATAAGCCGCCATATTCACGCCAAACATCAGCAGCGCCCGGATTGTGGAGATTTCCATGCCGGAAAGCTGACCGAAGCCGACGGCAATCCCCACAGCCGCCAAACTGCTGAATTTCCCGGGACAGCCCAACCTGCAGAGCAGCTGAAACACTCCCATGCCAAACAGAGAGACATGCAGGCCGGAAATGGCCAGGATATGGGAAATCCCAGCGCTCCGGTATAACTCCTTCACTTCCTGATCCAGCAGGCTCTTATCTCCCAGGGTCATGTCCGCCAGTAATCCAGCGTCTTTGGGAGACATGCACTGCAAGTACACATTCCGAAACTTATGCCGCAGCTTTTCCAGAAACGCCGCCAATTTGCGTTCCTTTTTGGAAATCAGCAGTTCCTCTTCCGCGTACAGGCGGAATTCTGTTTTTTTACTCTGGTAATATTGTTTTTCATCGAAATTCCCTTCATTTCGGGATGTTTGAAATGGCGCATAGCTGCCGGTGGCTTTCAGAATATTTCCCGGCCGGATATGCCGATTAGAACTGTAGACAAGAATCCCGTAGGAGGGGTAAACGTTTCCCCCTGCAAGCACCCGGGTATCTGTCAGATAATATAGATACTGCTCCTTCTTTTCTTCTCTTCTTTGAACCTCTCCCCAGACGGTTATTTGATCTCCCTCTTCCAATGCCGCCTCCAGCTTGTCCCTGGCCTGCCGCTGCGCCTGAATCTGAGACGCTCCCGCTAAAAAGGCCAGCAGGCAAAGCAGGCTGCGGGTAAACGCTTCCGCGGCAGTCCTCCGCTTCCAGGATACAGCCCAGCGGGAATTCCGCCAGCCAGCAGTCTCACCATGCCGGCCGATATCCTCTGGCTCCCAACCGGCTGTCCCGGCATGGCTGCCGATATTCTCTGACACGCAGCCGGCTGTCCTGACATAGCTGCCGACATTCTCCGGCGCACGGCTGTATTTTTCCCACGCCATCTTCCTGTCTCTGCCCACCCCAATGCAAAGAGCAATGACAAACGCCAAAAAGACTGCTGCAAATAAGAGATCTTGTTCCTCTCCAAAGAGTATTCCTAACAGAAGAGAAAGCGTCACACAGCAAATGACTCGCTTAGTCACCGGATCCCTCCTCTTCAATCACTACTTTCTCCGCGCCCTCTTCGATCTGTTCCTCCTGAGTGCGGGCGCTTTCATCCAGATAATCCAGATTTCTTTCGTACATGGCGTTCAAATCCATTTTTTCCCGGTAGGTCATGTTGCTGTCTCCGTTGACGGAAATCTGAACTTTATTGATATTCGGCAGTTCCGCCAGAGAATTTACAATGGAATAAATCACCACGGATTCCGCAATCTCATAATTCTGACTGAGAAACCCTTCATTCAGATTCACAAACCCGACGCCGTCCAGCACCGATACGTTCACCAGCTTCGTGCCCTCCGGAAGGGCGGAACGCGCCTCTGTGCCTTCGGGCCCCTTCAGCAGCTGCTCCATTACCAGCTTTTCCATGGAAATATTGCTGCTGTAATGGACCTCCTGCACTTCCGGAATCAATCCCGTTCCGTCTTTGTTGGAAAAATACAGGGTGATGCTGGCAGTCTGGATCGTATTGATCTGCTCTCCCGGATTTTCAATGAAAGTTTCTCCGGTCATAAGGCCGATCAGATTGCCGTTGGCGTCCATCAGCGGAGAATCTTCCACGTAAAAGGAAATGCACTCCACCCCTTTTACCTGAGTCAGAGTTCTTACAATTGCGGCCCGGCACAGCACCTCTGTGACATTGTCCATCTCCATATAGCTGCTTCCAAAATGCAGATACAACTGGGCGTTTTCCAGTTTCCAGGATGTCAGTTTCACATCTTTCGGCACCGCCTGCCGGTAATCCTTATTTTCTTCCTCCTGAAAAAGCCTGTCCAAAAACTCCTGGATCAACTCTCTGTCATCTTTCGCTTTTGGCTCATACCCTTTTGCAACCGTCTTGGTATTTTCTTTATTCACGTAGAAAATCCTGTACTCCGAATCATCTTCCCGGCCTTTTTCGCATCCTGCAAGCCCCGCTAGAGAAAGAATCAGAAGCAACAGATACAGACTTCGTTTTTTTCTTCTCATTCCATCCTCCTAAACAATATACATCAGGGGAATGCGGACAGTGAATATTGTCCCCTCTCCCTCTTTGCTGTGGGCTTTGATGGCTCCCCGATGCATCAGAACCGCATTTCTTGTGATGGCAAGGCCCAGGCCTGTTCCTCCGATTTCCCTGGAATGAGACTTATCCGCCCGGTAAAACCGCTCATAGATATGCTCCAGGGATTCCTCAGGTATTCCAATGCCGGAATCCTCCACCCGCACAAAGAAATATTTGTGGTCCGCATTTAAGGAGACATGCACCCACCCTTCCGGTTTATTGTATTTGATGGCGTTTTCCACCAGGTTAGAAAGAGCCAGGGAGAGCTTCACTTCATCCACTTCCGCACTGACAGGCCGGAAGCTTTCCAACACCAGTTCAATATTCTGCCCCGCCGCAATGGGCCTTAACCGTTTCATAATGGTCTCTAAAAGCTCATTGATATTTACCACGGAAACATTCAAATTCCCTGCCGATTTATCCATTTTCACCAGAGACAGCAGATCATTGATAATCTTATTTTCCCGCTCAATTTCCTCTGCAATATCCCCCATGAATTCCTTGTACAATTCCGCCGGAACGTCTCCCTGGGCCAGCAGGGAGTCCGCCAGAACCTTCATGGAAGTAAGGGGAGTCTTCAATTCGTGGGACACATTAGATACAAATTCCTGTCTGGAATCATCAATCACACGCATTTTTCCCCAAATCTCATTGAACGCCTCCGAAATAGCCTCTGTCTCCGTGTAATCGGAAATCATCAGCTGTTCCTCGTCCTCTGTCTGCACCTCTTCCAGGTACTTGGTCAGTTTTCCCAGCGGGCGCACCAGGCGTTTGGACCAGAACAGGGCAAATCCCAGAATCGCCGCCAGACAGGCCAGTTCCACAATTACAGCATTGTCTTTCAGATAATCGTAGTTCATCATGATGCTGTCTGTGGACACGCTGACCAGCATAACCCCCTGATTTTTTTCAGAATCTGCTTTTTTCAGAGGAATGGCAAGCTCAATATAACGGTTTCTGGAATCATACTTTGTAATTTCCTCCCCCTGAAAACTCTTCACCACTTCCTCAGAGATAATGGTTTTTCCGGTATCCAGCCCGTAGGTATCTTTTACAATCTGAAAGCTGCTGTTGATAATCATAATTCTGCCGTCGTAAATATTGGACAGCATCTCCAGCTGGACATTGATCATTTCCTCGGAAGGATCCTGGAGATAATTGTATGTAATCACCTGATTCCCCAGCATTTTCGCCTGCCCTGCAATGTCAATGCTCCGGTTGGATACCGCCCGGCTCTCATAACTGGCAAGAATTCCTGTGCGCAGCACAAAATTCGGAATAATTCCCACCAGCGCCATCAATAAAAACAGCCGAAATCTCAGGCTGTGTAAAAATTTCAGTTTTTTCATTTCTACCCTTTATGCCTAACCCTGATAATAATAGCCTACGCCCCATTTTGTGTGCACATATTTCGGCTCACTGGGATTGGCCTCAATCTTTTCTCTCAGGCGGCGCACATGCACATCCACCGTGCGCACATCCCCGGGATACTCGTGCCCCCATACCAGGTTCAGCAGATTCTCCCGGCTATATACTTTATTCGGATTTAACACCAGAAGCTCCAGCAGGTCAAATTCTCTGGCTGTCACATTGATTTCTTTTCCCAGAATAAACAGCCGCCGGCTCTCCTGATCCAGCTTTAAATCTCCGTTTTCCACCACTTTGGACTTCTCTTTTTTCGGCTGGTTCGGCGAGGTTCTGCGCATAATGGCCTTAATCCTTGCCTTGACCTCCAAAATGTTAAAGGGTTTGGTTATGTAATCATCTGCCCCGTATTCCAGGCCCAGAATCTTATCCATATCGTCCCCTTTGGCGGTAAGCATCACAATCGGCACAGAAGAAAATTCCCGTATATGCTGACATACTTCAAAACCATCCATTTTGGGAAGCATCAGATCCAACAGTATCATATCATACGGCTGTTCCGTCGCAAGCTTCAGCGCTTCTTCTCCATCATAAGCGCAGTCCACCTCCATGCCGTCCTGCTCTAAACTGAAACGGATACCTTTTACGATTAATTTTTCATCATCCACCACAAGAACTCTCTTTGCCATAATCTGCACCTCAATCAACGCTAACGCTGTCCTTTATTTTTGCAAATACACCGTCTTTGATTCCCTCAACCTTCATCAAATCTTCTATCTGGCCAAAACCGCCGTTGGCTTCCCGCCAGGCAAGGATGCTCCCCGCCTTGGCCGCCCCGATTCCCGGAAGCGTCATAAGTTCCGCTTCCGTGGCAGTGTTCAGGTTTATTCTGCCGTCCCCGCTTTGGGGATCTTCGGAAGCCCTCTCCGGCTCCTGCTCCCCCGCTGCCGGAATATAGATCATCTGGCCGTCCTGTACGCATTCCGCCTGATTGATCCTGTCCGGATCTGCCTGCTCCGAAAGGCCGCCTGCCAATTCCACTGCCTGAAATATGCGGCTGCCCTCCGCCAGCTGATAGACCCCGGGCTCCTTTACCGCCCCGCTTACCTGCACATAGAGCATGTTTTCTTCCTGTTTGGAAATCCGGCTTTCCTCTGACGAACTTTCCGCCTGATTCCGGCCCGCCTCTGATGAACCTTCCATCTGGTTTTGGCCCGCCTCCGGCGAATCCTCTGTCTGGCTTTGCGCTTCCTGTTCCGTTCCTTCCAACAGGATGTTTCCCGGTTCACGGTTCCCGCATCCTCCTGCAAGCAAAGCCGCCATAATAAAAAATATGATAAGTCTTTTCATGCTTTTCTCCCTTCTTACTGTATGCCTTTGACATTCCAATTAATTCAAAAATATCGCAAGAAGAGAAAAACCTTATTCACGAATCTTTTCTATTGTAACGAAATTTCGGAATTATTACAAGAGTATTTCAAAAATATTGAGAAATTTTTGTAACAGTGAAGCCGATCGCTGAACTGTTACAATTTTTTATCTCGGCTCCCATTTGAAAAGGATAATTCCGCCGATACAGACCGCCATTCCAATCACTTTGCGCCATTCAAAAGGCTGTTTTTCCATGCCGAACATGCCGAACAGCTCAATCAGATAGGCCACAATCAGCTGAGCGATGACAATCAGCATCACCGCCTGGGCCGGTCCCAGCGCATCCATGCTCTTGATCACCGTGTAAGTAATAAAGGCCCCGATCACGCCGCCCAGCAGCATATATTTGGGCTGCACCTGCAGAATGCCCGCAAAGCTTGTCCGGTCCGTAAAAAACCATCCCACCAGACAGATCACCAGCGCGGAAAACTGCACCCAGCTATTGCTGACCCACATGCTGGTCCCCTTGGTCACCCCCGTATTAAATACTCCCTGAACACTCATCAACGCCCCGGATAAAAGGGCAATAAAAATCCCAATCATGATAATCCTCCTGAATGTCTTGTCTTGTTTGTATGTAGGATATACCATAATTGGAATTTTTATACCGGACAGCCGAAAAACCTTCTGCCGCTTACCGCAGTTCATTTACCTGCTCTTCTTTTTAAAATAATCGTCAAT
The DNA here is from genome assembly GCA_910584585.1 of uncultured Lachnospiraceae bacterium. Classification (GTDB taxonomy): domain Bacteria; phylum Bacillota; class Clostridia; order Lachnospirales; family Lachnospiraceae; genus Petralouisia. The sequence goes on from CAJUBP010000029.1 coordinate 37,384, forward strand.
CTCTTTTCGAATCTTCTCCGGAGGCAGTGATTTCAGCAAATATCCTGCCGGCTTTAAGGATATTACCTTCTGAACGCTTTCCCGATCTACCTTGCTGGTCAAAAACATCACTGGAATATCCGCAAATTCTTTCTCAGAACGGATCATCTCCAATACCTGCCTGCCGTCGCAAACCGGCATCTCATAATCCAGAAGCACCAAATCCGGCCGGTTTAAGGTAATGCACCGGATGGCTCCTAATCCGGAATCGGTTTCCGCAATCTCATAGTCCTCTCCCAGAAGTTCCTGCATCGCCAGCCGCATAAATTCAGAATCATCCACAAGAAGCAGCTTCCTTTTCCTGCTGACCTGCTTCTGCTGCTCATGGCTTTTATTCAGGTATTTTTCCACCTCAGACATGGCATTCCCTTCCTGAATAGAGGCCACATTCCCCAAGACGGCTCCCTTTCCATCCTGGATCAGATGGGGCGCAAGGGCGCAGAAAGCGAAATACCCTTTCCCTGTGTCAAACAGCAGGCTGAACTGGGGCTTCTCCCCCGTAAACCGTCTCTCAAACTGCTCGTGGCTGAGCAGATTCTCTTCTTTTATCTCATACAAATCAGAAGGCAGAAATTGTTCCCGAATCCGTTCCACGAATTGGCGTGCCGTGTACCTGGCCGCATTCATCACCAAGACGCTCATTTCCCCTGATTCCATCCCCAAAATGCTCCCTATCGTCTTGACCAGCAGCTTTTCTTCGAAAACCAGCAGAATCTCCCATTTTTCTTCTTTGCTTGCGCCATAAACAAGACGGTAGTAAATCCCTTTCCCAAACTGTTCCCCGCCATAACATTCGCTGACTACCTGGGCCTTTAACCCGAACATATCATCCAGAAGATGGAGAATCAGCCTTCTCATTGCCGACTGCTCTTCTTCCGGAAGCAATTCCCGCCACCTGCTCTCAACTCTTCCGGTAATGGCGCGATCTTCCGTCAGTGTGTGTCCAATCAGCCATCCGGCGCAGACTCCCAGAAAATGCTCAATGGCCTCTTCTGAGTAATTGGACTGATTCAGCTCTTTCTCCAAAGACGGAAGGGTTTTTTTCCTGAAGTTATCATGAACCCGTCTGTGAGTTTCAAACCCCGGATAGCTGATGGACGCCATATAGACCTCTTCTTCCGCAAAATGCTTCATGGCATGTTCTTTAAAGTATTTGATTCCTTCCTGACAGGCCCACCGGCTCTTCTCATCCTGCCGTTTATTGGCAAAAAGCTTGCCCAGAATGCTGAAAAGCTTCTTATGTTCTTTGTCAATTACTTCCACTCCTATATTGAACCGATCCTGCCACACTAATTGATTTCCCATGATATCCTCCTTGTGCAATGATACAATATTATAATATAAGATTTTTTTCGATTTGTCATTACCTTTTCCTCTTTTTTTTGGGAAATTTCTCCTACAAATTTTCACATATTGATATTTCTTTTTCGCACAACGCCGGGAATCTTCTACGGATGATATTCCCGCAGCACATTTCCAAGGATTGCCGCCATTTCATCCACATGCTCTTGCTCAATGACAAGAGGAGGGATAAACCGCAGCACGTTATTTCCCGCTGTAATCAGAATCAGGCCCTGCTCCAGCGCCTTTGCGCTGACCTCTCCTGCCGGTACGGCGGATTTTAACTCCAGGCCCTGCATCAGCCCCCGGCCCCGCCTTGCCATGATGCAGGAGTATTCCGCCGCCAGCTCTTCCAACCGTTCCTTAAGATATCCGGAAATCTCCTGAACATGCTCCAAAATCCTCTGCTCTTCAAACAGATCCAGCACCTTGCTGACCGCCGCTCCCACAAAGGGATTTCCCCCGTAAGTGGTGCCGTGATCGCCGGGCTTTAAGGAGGAATCCGCCACCCTCTTTGTCATCACAAAGGCTCCCACCGGCACGCCGCAGCCAAGGGCCTTGGCGCATGCCATAATATCTGGTTTTACTCCGTATTCCTGCCAGGCAAACATGGTTCCCGTTCTTCCCATGCCGCACTGAATCTCATCCAGAATCAGGAGGATGTCATGGGCCTGGCAGATCTGTTTCACCCCTGCCAGAAATTCTTCCTGCGCCGGGTAGATTCCGCCTTCTCCCTGAATTGTTTCCATAAGAATAGCGCAGGTCTTGTCATTGACCAGATCCGAAACGCTCTGCAGATTATTGTATTTCGCAAATTTCACAATTCCGGGCAGCGGCTCAAAAGGCTCACGGTAATGGGCGTTTCCGGTTACCGCCAGAGCCCCCAGGCTCCTTCCGTGAAAGGACTGTTCCATGGCAATGATTTCATGATCCGTCGTCCCGTCTCTGTCATAGGCATACTTTTTGGCGGCTTTTATGGCTCCTTCTATGGCTTCCGTGCCGCTGTTGGTAAAAAACACCCGATCCAGGCCCGATGCTTTGCAGAGTTTCTCCGCCGCCTCTATGATAGGCTGGTTGTAATACAAGTTGGAAGTGTGGAGCAGCTTGTCGATCTGCATTTTTAAGGCGTCATTGTACTTTTGATTCCCGTATCCCAATGCCTGCACTCCGATTCCCGCTGCAAAATCCAGGTACTTCTTCCCTTCCGTGTCATAGAGATATACCCCCTCTCCGTGATCCAGCACAACCGGAAAACGATTGTAAGTATGTAAAATGGCCTCTTCCGCCTGTTCCATCCATTTTGCTGTTTCCATTCTGATTCTCCTTTTCTATCGCGTTACAATAAAACTCTGTCCAACTTCACCCTTTATGATAAAACCGCTCTTCGCTGTCTCCCAAAATAGCAGTTCCAATCCCCCGGTTGGTAAAGATTTCCAACAGCAGGCAGTGAGGAATCCGGCCATCCAGAATATGCACTCTGGACACCCCGTTTTCAATGGCTTCAATACAGTTGTTCAGCTTCGGCAGCATGCCGCCGCCGATAAATCCATCGCCGATGAGCCCATGTGCCTCGGAAACAGACAGTTCAGAGATCAGTGTGGATTTGTCGGAAGGGTCTTTATACACCCCTTCAATGTCTGTGAGAAAGGCCAGTTTTTCCGCGTTTACCGCCCTTGCAATGGCGCAGGCCGCATCGTCCGCGTTGATGTTATAGGTGTCAAATTCATCCCCCAGGCCGATGGGGCAGACAATGGGCAGGAAATCTTTTTCCAGCAGATCAAAGAGCACCTTTGGATTTACCTCCTTCACATCTCCTACAAATCCAATGTCCTGACCGTCGGAATATTTCTTGTCCACTTTCAGAAGGCCGCCGTCCTTGCCGCTGATTCCAATGGCGTTTACCCCCAGTTCCTGCACCATCTGCACCAGGGATTTGTTGACCTTGCCCAGCACCATCTCGGCAATCTCCATGGTTGCCGCGTCGGTTTTGCGAAGGCCGTTGACAAATTCCGGCTCCATGCCGGATTTTTCCACCCATTTGCTGATTTCTTTGCCGCCGCCGTGGACGATAATGGGCTTAAATCCCACCAGCTTTAATAACGTCACATCCTGAATTACGCTTTTTTTCAGTTCCTCGTCCACCATGGCGCTTCCGCCGTATTTTACCACGATAATTTTGCGGTTGAACCGCTGAATATAGGGCAGCGCCTCGATGAGCACTTCTGCTTTCTGCAGGATTTCCTGCATATTTTTCTCTTCCATTTTGATTCCTCTTTCTGTTATTTTTATTGATAGCCTGGCACTACGGCGAACTTTTAATATGCGAACACGGAGGTCAAGGCAGGATGGCCCTTCCCTGTGTATCGAAATATAGATTGTTCGCTGTAGAGCGTGTCTTGAAACCGGCTTCCTGTTCTCAGAGCAGCTTTCTCATAGCATTGGCGGATATCCTCCGCCAGAATCCGCCAGGATTCATAATTTAATTCTTCTTGCAGCTTCTCCCAGCCGCCTTCTGCTTTCAGGGGAATTTTTTGACTGCCCAGCTCCTGTCCCAGCCACAGGGCGTAATCGTACACATCCTCCGGAAATTTTTCTTCAAATCCCTCTCCAAAGTATTCCACACACCACAAAAATCCTCCGTTAAAGGAACGTTTTTTTCCATCTGTCATCTGAAATTCAAACATCAATACTCCCTGCGCGTCTGCTTTTAGAGTCAGGCCGCTCACTTCCTGCCAGGTATAATCTTTTTTGTACAAAAAACATCGGTACTCCACTCCGTTCATGGTAAAACGCTGATACCACAGCATGCTCCCGGCAGTGGCCGACAGCGTGATGAAAACGGCCAACGCGCAAACCGCCGCTTTTTTCCTGGGGGAAAAGCCTGCCTTCATCCCCCTTCCCTCATCATCCTCAAAGCAACCCTTAACCCCCTCCGGGGCAAACAGCCACAGAACGGTGAAAAACAGCAAAAGGAACAGCGCAGCAGGCAGTCCCGTACCGGTAATCAGATAAACGTCGTCTTTCTTATAATACCATTGATAGCCCATTTCTATTAATGGCAGCACATGGAAAAACAGAAAGAACACGCACATGAGAACCGCCAGCAAATACCATATCCGATTTTTCCAGGAATATTTCATCTTCTTCCTCCTGTCTTGAGCGAACGTTTAATATGCGAACAAGGAGGCCAAGGCAGGATAGCCCTTTGCCACGCAAACTGGGCAGCGTTCCGGCAAACTAACTGCTAACTCCGACTAAGTAGGTCAGGAAAGCCTCTCTTTCAGAATATCCTGGATCAAGAACGGTAATCCGCATTGATTTTTACATAATCGTATGTCAGATCGCAGCCCCAGGCCGCAGCCTCTTCCTCTCCCATCTTCATATCCACCAGAACAGTGACCTCCGGGTCGGAGAGAATCTTTGTGGCTTCCTCTTCGCTGTAATTTACTGCCGTTCCATTCTGATAGATCTGAATCCTGCCGGATTTGCTCTGGAAAAACAGTTCAATGGCCTCGGGATCAAACGTTACGCCGGAATAGCCCAGGGCGCAGAGAATTCTTCCCCAGTTGGCGTCATGGCCGTAGATTGCGGCTTTTGTCAGGGAGGAACATATCACTGATTTCGCCAGGGTGCGGGCATGTTCTTTGGTGTCCGCATGAATCACCTGTGTCTCAAAAAGGGCTGTCGCGCCCTCTCCGTCTCCCGCCATCATCTTTGCCAGGGCAGTGTTAACGTATTTCAGCGCTTCTTTAAATTTCTGATAGTTTTCGTCTTTCTGGATAATCTCGGGATTTCCTGCCATTCCGTTGGCAAGGAGCAGCACGGTATCATTGGTGGAGGTATCCCCGTCCACAGAAACCATATTATAAGTGTCCGCAATATCCTCCCGCAGCGCTTCCTGCAGCAATTCTTTGGAAATGGCAAGATCCGTGGTCAGAAATCCCAGCATGGTGCACATATTGGGATGAATCATGCCGGAGCCTTTGCACATGCCGCCCAAGGTCACTGTCCGACCCTCCACTTCGAAGGTGACGGCCGCTTCTTTTGCTTTGGTATCCGTAGTCATAATGGCACAGGCTGCCTGATGGCCGCTTTCTTTGGTATCCTTTAATTCCGGCGCCATGGCTTCAATGCCTGATGTCAACTTCTCCATGGGAAGCTGCATGCCAATCACGCCTGTGGAGGCCACCAGTACCTGACTGGCAGAAATCCCCAGCACATGCTCCACTGCTTCCGCCGTCTTTTTACAATACTCCATTCCCTCTGCTCCGGTGCATGCATTGGCAATTCCCGCATTGACCACAACTGCCCTGGCATGGCTTTCTTCCATCACCAGACGTTTATCCCACTTGACCGGCGCCGCCTGCACCACATTAGTGGTAAAGGTTCCGGCTGTCACCGCAGGAACCTGGCTTACAATCATGGCCATATCCATTCTGTCCTGATATTTAATTCCGGCCGCCGCTGCCGCCGCCTGAAATCCTTTTGCGGCGGTTACCCCGCCTGTGATCATCTCCATTGCTTACTCCTCCTGTTCTTTTCTGATCTCTGCCCCGGCAATTCCTCTTTTCGCCAGCCTTTGCAGCGAAAATGTGGGGATTTTATTGAAATGTGGTAATATTTTCATCATTCAGCACAAAATCGTAATAATTCAAATCCTCCCGGAAGGTCCATCCTACGCTCTTCCAGAAAGAATTTCCTATTTCATTTTTCTTAAACGCGATCAGACACACTTTATTGATATGCTCTTCCTGCAGTGCCTGCATGGCGAATACCGCCATATTTTTCCCGATCCCCTGCTGCCGGTAACCCTCCCGCACGCATACATGGTAGAAGCAGCCCCGCCTGCCGTCATGGCCGCAGAGAATCGCTCCTACGATCTGACCCGCCCTTTCCGCCACAACGCTGATCCCGGGATTGCGGCGGATAAACCGTATCACGCCTTCCTTGGAATCATCCACGCTGCGGATGCCGAAGCCTTTGATTGTTTTCCATAACTGAAATACTTTTTCATAATCCGTCTCTTCCATGGAACGGATCCTGATTTCCTGATTGTAATTTTCCATTTCTGATTTTCCTACTCTATAATGATTTGCAAACCAGCCGGATACCAGACCGCCTGAATCCGTCAGGGGAACATGGGCACAAGGGCAAGGCCCTCCTGCTCTTTAAACCCGAACATCAGATTCATATTCTGCACTGCCTGTCCTGCCGCTCCTTTCACCAGATTGTCGATGGCTCCCATCATAATAATCCTGCCGGTTCTCTCGTCAATCTGAAATCCAATATCCACAAAATTGCTTCCTTCCACCCATTTTGTCTCCGGGCAGCCTCCCGGCCCTAACAGCCGGATGAAATATTCTTTCCCATAATATTTCTCATAGACAGCCTGCACCTGCTCTGCTGTCGGAATTGCCAGACTTCCGTCCGGCTGCTTTACTTTATGTAAAGAGGCGTACTCTGTAGCCAGAATTCCCCGGTTCATGGGCACTAAATGAGGCGTAAAATTAATGGTCACCGAACGGCCCGCCGCATATCCTAACTGCTCTTCAATTTCCGGCGTATGACGGTGGGTGGATACCCCGTAAGCCTTGATATTCTCGTTGACCTCGCAGAACAGATTGGGCAGCTTGGCTCCCCGCCCCGCACCGGAGGTTCCCGATTTGGCGTCCACAATCAGGGTATCCGGATCAATCAGCCCTTCTTTTATCAGAGGATAAGCCATCAGAATGGAGCATGTGGTATAGCAGCCCGGATTGGCTGTCAGCCTTGCCTGCTTCACCTGTTCCCGGTTGATCTCGCACAGACCGTATACTGCTTCCTCGAGAAATTGCGGGCTTTTGTGTTCTATTTTATACCATTCCTCGTAGACTTTCACGTCTTTTAAACGGTAATCCGCGCTTAAATCTATTACTTTCGTGTCCTTTAAGATTTCTTCCGTCAGCACTCCCGCCAGAAATCCCTGGGGCGTGGCTGTAAAAATCACGTCCGCCTCTTTGGCCAATTCTTCTATCTTATCATCCCGGCAGACATCCTCCACCAGACGGAACATGTTTCCGTAGACTTTGGCATATTTCTCATCAATATAACTTCTGGAACCGTACCATTTGATTTCCACTTCCGGGTGTCCCAGAAGAATCCGCGCCAATTCCGCCCCGGCATATCCGGTAGCCCCTATAATTCCCGCTTTTATCATAATCTTCCTCGCTTTCCTTGAGACAATTACACTCTTAAACATATTAATACATCTCTTCTGTTTCGTAAAGTCTTTTTTATTCATTTTGGATTGAATAATTATACATTATTTCTAATTTTTATTCAAGACAGAATTTTAACTTTTCGCAAATATTACGTTCTGTTTAGCGATTTGCATGTAAATTTGAATTTTTATTACCTGAATATGTATATTTTTTCACTTGTCTTTTTCGGCCCGTTAAGATATAATGATGTGAGCAGTGAAAAATGAAGGAAGGGCCGGTAAATCATCCGCCGGCTGTTTCCAGGTAAAACAACGGAGGAAATGTAATGAAAGAAAAAGTCATCTTAGCTTATTCCGGCGGCTTAGACACCACCGCCATCATCCCATGGTTAAAGGAAAATTACGATTATGAAGTAATCTGCTGCTGCATCGACTGCGGACAGGAAGAAGAACTGGACGGGCTGGAAGAACGGGCCAAATTATCCGGCGCTTCCAAATTATACATTGAAGACATCACCGATGAATTTGCAGAAGAATATATCATTCCCTGCGTACAGGCCGGCGCTGTCTATGAAAACAAATACCTTCTGGGAACTTCCATGGCGCGCCCCGGCATCGCCAAACGCCTGGTGGAGATTGCAAGGAAGGAAGGCGCTACCGCCATCTGCCACGGCGCTACCGGCAAGGGAAATGATCAGATCCGTTTCGAGCTGGGCATCAAGGCCCTGGCGCCTGATTTAAAAATTATCGCAGCATGGAGAAGCGACAAGTGGAATATGCAGTCCAGGGAAGAAGAAATTGCGTACTGCAAGGAACACGGCATTGACCTGCCATTTTCCGCAGACAGCAGCTACAGCCGGGACCGGAACCTGTGGCATATCAGCCATGAAGGACTGGAACTGGAAGATCCTTCCTGCGAACCCAATTATGACCATCTGCTGGTTCTTGGGGTATCTCCGGAAAAAGCGCCGGATGAGGGAGAATACGTTACCATGACCTTTGAAGCCGGCGTTCCCAAAACCATCAACGGCAAGGCCATGAAGGTTGCCGACATCATCCGTGAGTTAAACCGTCTGGGCGGAAAGCACGGCATCGGCATTATCGACATTGTGGAAAACCGCGTGGTGGGCATGAAATCCAGAGGCGTTTATGAGACGCCCGGCGGCACTATTCTGATGGAGGCTCAGCAGCAGTTGGAGGAGCTTGTCCTGGATCGGGCAACCATGGAAGCGAAAAAAGACATGGGCAACCGGATGGCCCAGATTGTATATGAAGGGAAATGGTTCACTCCCCTTAGGGAGGCAGTGCAGGCTTTTGTGACTTCCACCCAGAAATATATCACCGGAGAAGTAAAATTCAAGCTTTATAAAGGCAACATTATCAAAGCCGGAACTACTTCTCCCTACTCTCTCTACAGCGAGTCCCTGGCAAGCTTTACCACCGGCGATTTGTATGACCACCATGACGCAGAAGGCTTTATTACGCTGTTTGGACTGCCGCTGAAAGTGCGCGCAATGAAGATGGCGGAACTGGAGAAAGAGCAGAAATAAGGCGGATTTTATGAGAGGCAGGCAGAAGCAGCGCATTGCATTTTGATACGCTCTTGAGCCTGTATGAAAACGCTTTCTAAATTATGTAAGAAGAAAAATTGCCGCAGGTGATATTTTCCTGCGGCAGTGTTTTTGCACTAAAAAACTTATTTTCTTCTTAAAATTTCCATCATTTCTGCAGGCGTTACAATGTACTTCTCTTTCGGGAAATGCTTGATATTCCCCGTAATCAGATAAGCGCCATTATCCTATTTTATTTTTCTGCTTTCCTCTCCATTCTGGCAGCCCGAATTTCTGCATTAATTTCATCCAGCGTCAATTCCGGCATATCTGCCGCTTCCTGTCTCGCCGCGTCTATAGCTGCCTGTGCCTCTGCCTTTGTCATTTTATCAGAAGGAAGCACCGCAGGAAACGGAAGTCCGCGAACCATCCGGGTTCTCTCCATAAACATCCTAAATGCTGTATTTAGATCCATGCCCATCGCCTATCTTTCTTTTGTATGAATACAATATCACACAAAGAATCCAAAGTCAAACACTTAATACCCATACCTTTTCCGGTATTTCAAAAACATAAAAACAGACAAAACAAGGGCCATCAGTTCCGCCGCAGGCGTCGCCAGCCAGATTCCGTTCACGCCCAACAGCAAGGGCAGCACAATCATTGTAATCAGCATAAACACAAAGGATCTGGAAAAGGCCAGTACCGCAGAAACCACTCCGTTGGACAATGCGGTAAACATCCCGCTGGCAAAAATATTAAATCCGATAAAGAGCAGCGCGACCGTACAGATCCGGTTGCCGGTTACCGCCAAATCATACACTGGATTCTTCGGATCGGCAAATACTGACACTAACGGCCTTGTCAGGAAAAAGGAAGCCGCCACTGTTATCATCGAAATGCAGCCAATCACTTTCAGGCTCAATGATACCAGTTTCTTCAGTTTCTCATGATTCTGCTCCCCGTAATAATAGCTGAGCATAGGAGCCACGCCATAGGAATATCCTGTGTACAGAGAACTTGCGAACATCAGCACATACATGATAATGGTAACAGCCGCCACGCCGTTTTCCCCCACATAGCGGAGCATGGTCCAGTTAAACATCATGGTAATCATTCCGGTGACAAGGGCTGTGGCCATCTCAGAACAGCCATTGGAGGCCGCGCCTGCCACAACCTGGAACCGGAAGGCCGGCTTCTGAAAATGCAGCAGGTTCTTTTTCCTGCTAAACACAAACAGTCCCACAACTGCCGTTACTGAATATCCCAGGCCGGTTGCCGTTGCCGCGCCGCCGATTCCCATATGAAATCCTGCCAGAAATACATAGTCCAGAATCATATTGAGGACGCCGCCCGCCACAGAACAGATCAGCGACAATGATGCCTTTTCGCTGGCAATCATGTAAAGGGTAAAATTATTCATTAAAAGAATCGGAACCGTAAAGATCAGATAACGGCTTAAATATTCCACGCAGTACATTTCCACATCCGCTGAAAGATTCATTCCTGCAAAAATGCGGCCCATGGCGAAATATCCCAAAGCGCACATCACAAGCCCCACCAGTACGTTCACCAGAATCAGGAATGTAAAATCCTCGTTCGCCTCTTCCGTCTTATGCTGCCCCATTTTTCTCATAATCACTGCGCTGCCTCCGGTGGCAAGCATGGTGGAAACAGCAGTGACAAGCTGAATGACGGGCGCCGTCAGATTAATAGCTGAAAGAGCGTCTGTGCCGATCAGATTGGCCACAAACAGGCCGTCCACCATGGTGTAAAAAGACATGAACACGGACATAGCAATGGTGGGCACCGCGAATTTAAAAATATTTTTCAGAGTTACAGGCTTTAAATATGCAGTTTGATTTTCCATATATGATTCTCCTCTCTCGACTGTAACTCTATCTTAAACCTTACAGTAACAGTACGGTCAAGAGGGAGAATCTAAAAATTTTATATTAAATCCGCCCGCTGCAAAGCATTGTAAATCTGCGGCGCAATTATCACTGCCAGAACCATTTTAATCAGATCTCCTGCCACAAACGGCAGCACCCCGGCCTCCAGGGCAGCGCGAAAATCCATATGCGCCGAAACCGCAAGCCATGCCGTGCCGAACCCATAGCAGACCGCTGTGCCGAGAATCATGCCGAGAAGGCTTATGAGGGCTTTCCGCCCGGACTTTTCAATAAAAAGCCCTGCAATCACCGCCATAGGGATAAAACCAATCAAATATCCGCCGGTGGGTCCAAGCAGCTTCTGGGGCCCCGCTGTAAATGCGGAAAAAACCGGAACCCCTGCCAGCCCAATCAGAAGATAGACGCAATAGCTGACTGTTCCCTTTTTCCAGCCCAGAACATAAATTCCAAAATAGATAGCAAGATTTGTCAAAGATATGGGCACCGGCCCGATGGGAATGGAAAAGGGAGCCAAAATGCAGGTCACTGCAGTGATCAGGCCGATTGCCGCAATTGCCTTGATAGATAATCCTTTTGTTTCTGTCATAATAATACTTCCTCCTGTACTAATTTTTTTCTTTGGAGTGAACCTTTTATCTCTTTGGAGACGGACGGAACTAGTTCCTGTGTATCGCAATATAGATTGTTCGCTCTCGAGTATACAGGTAAAACTTTTAATTGTCAACCATTAATATTTTATAGTTGACAATTAATTTATAAAACTAGTAACGCTTAACAAGGGCACACAGGCCGTTACATAAGGCGGAAAATGGGCAGATCAAATGGAGGGTGGAGAGCGGCAGCGAGCCTCTGGACACGATATCCAGAGGCTCCGGGGCATAAAATCCAAGTAAAGTTTTTATTTTTCAAGAGTATGGTTTTTGTTATGCTTTAAGTAAAAATCTACAAATCCTTTTATAGTCCAGTCTTTAGCGTCACTTACATCCTCACTGACAGCCTTAAACATACACGCAGGCATTTTCCCTTTTTCAAGATTGTCCCTTATGCACAAATCGCATCCCTTATCGTGATTAAGGGGATGTCGGGGACATTGCGTGACTGGGCAGCTACAAAAATGCTTTGGAGTTTCTCCGAGTTGACAAACAGCAGATATCGTTTCTTTCACTTTTTTGACTCCTTTCCATTTCCTTTTCAAACCTGTTTTGAAAATTTATTCAGCAAGATTATCAGGACTTAAAGGATTCAATAAAAATGCTTTACGCCTCTGGTGGCATCTTCGGCGTACACCATGGTACAGCTTTTGATTTCTCCGGCCTCATTATAGAGAAACGCAATGGCAAGATGAGGTTCCTCGGGCACGACAAAATTATTTTTTTCCAGTTCTTCATCGGAAATTGTCACATATTTTCCCTTCTGCAGCTCATATTTTCCGGTAACTTCCGTCCCATCCTCCAGGGTGTCCTTAATGTCATAAGTTCCGTAAAATAATCCGTTTTCTACATTAAAATCCTGATCTGTGTCCACCTTATCTCCCAGGGCAATCACCTGATGCCCTGTTCCATTGGGCGCGTCCCCGCTCCAATCCCCATTGTATACTTCTTTGTAGAGACTTTTATCCTCAGTATAGCTGCTGACGTAATACCAGATTCCTTTGCCTTCCCGTTTGCCTTCCTGATAATCCCCATAGTACCACTGATCACAATCGCAGTCGTTAAAGGTGTAAAATCCGATTCCTTTGCCGCTGGTTCCCCCCTCCGGCATATAAATGTAGCTTCCTGTTTCCTTTGCCGCTTTCACCAATGCTTTTCCTTCGTCGCTTTCCTGCAGGGCATCCAGCGCAGCCCCGTCGTCTTTCTCTATGGCCTGTCTGGCAGCCTCCATAGTCGCGTTATATCCATTGATTTCCTCAATCTTCTGATCGATCTCCTGATTCATTTTCTCGGAGGCTTCCAGAAGCTCTTCATCCTCAGGGGTCTGCTCCAGAGCCTGTTCCATCGCCGCCCTTGCTTCCTCATACTTTCCCTCTTCCAGATAGGATTCTGCTTCCCCCCGATACTGCCTGGCAGCCTCCCTCTGTTCCTCTGTCGTACAGCCTGTCAGAAAAATCATTGCAGCTGCCATTATTGCAATACCTGCCTCTGCAGCTTTTTGATACTTTTTCATTTTTCTGCCTCCTTCCATACTGCACAATATCATTTCCAAGTTTCCTCTGGTCTTCCGTTTCAACCCCGCCGTATCTTTCCGTCTTCAAGCCTTACTGCTTTCGCTGAACTGTCATGTCCTGTTTCAGATAATGCCGTATCTTTCAGCCTCCAAGCCTTACCGTTTTAGCTGGGCTATAATGTCCTGTTTCAGATCCAATGCCATATCTTTCAGCCTCCGGCTTGCCGTAGCGGATGTCAGCACGCTCCCCAGAAATTTAGAGGCCATCTCATATTTTTTAAAATAAAAGGACATATAGGCCAAAAGATAATCCATGGTATTCTCATCCATTCCGTAAATCGGAAATAATTCCTGGGAAATCGCTTTGCTGAACCCTTCATACGCCTGCAGATAAAACGCGTCTTCTTCTTTCTTAAGCTCTTCTTTTATTTTCTGCTCTTCGGGCGTATTCCCCGGCAGGGTATCCGCCTTTCCCCTCATCAGCCAAGAAATTTTCAGACAGGCATACGCTTTCTCGCTTTCCTTCCCCCTCTTAACCGCTGTATTGAGCAACGCCAGTTTATAGCGGTCAATGGCTGTATCGTAAGAATAGACTTCTTCTTCCGTTTCCTTTGGCGGTTGGAACTTGGAAGAAATCTGTTCCCGAATCATTCTGCTCTGGGTAGGGGTAATCCTGTCAAAATCACGGGTCATGGCCGTATAGCCGCAGGCCGGACAGGAAGCCACATCATATTTCAGCGTGTCAATATACTGAAACCTGGGACGCAAATCCCGATCTGGCTGCAGTCTCCTTGCCTTGCCGCTTTTCACCGCTTTAATCTTAAATTCCCGATCGCACACCTTACACCGCATGGTTTTGGGCAATAGAAAATCTGTCTCAGGCGGAATAGTATTTTTTGCTGCTTTTTGTCTTTCCAATTCCTTTTGCCTTTCCAATCTGTCCTGTTCCTCCTTATCCTTTTGAGCGTTTTCAAACATTTCCATAGTTTCTGCTGATTTCAAACCGAATTTCTCTAATCCTGAAAACAAATTCATACCTTTCTCCTCCTGTAGCCGCTAGTTCTGCGGGGGCAGCTTATAAGAGCTCTTCAGCGATACGATTCGGTTGAACACCAACGCTTCCGGCCTGGAATCCTTTGCGTCCGCGCAGAAAAATCCCTGCCGAACGAACTGATAACTGTCATATGGCTTGGCGTCTGCCAATGCAGGCTCTATATAACACTCCTTTAAAACAGTCAGAGATTCCGGATTCAGGTTCAGGCTTCCGTCTTCCTTGTTATAAACCCCTTTTTCTTCATCTACCAGATTTTCATATAACCGTACTTCGCATTTCTTTGCAAAAGGCGCGGGAACCCAATGAATCGTTCCCTTTACCTTGCGGCCGGTAAAACCGCTTCCGGCCTTCGTCTCCGGGTCATAGGTGCAGTGTACCTCGGTGACATTGCCCTTCTCATCTTTTACAAAGCTTTCGCATTTTACAAAATACGCATGCATCAGGCGCACTTCATTGCCGGGAAACAGACGGAAATATTTTCTGGGAGGCTCTTCCATAAAATCCTCCCGTTCTATATACAATTCCCGGCAGAAAGGAATCTTCCTTGTGCCAAGTTCCTCATTTTCCAGGTTGTTGGCAGCGTCCAGGTATTCCACCTGCCCCTCAGGATAATTGTCAATCACCAGTTTGATGGGATGCAGCACTGCCATCATCCGGGAACGCTTCAGCTTCAGATCCTCCCGGATACAATATTCCAGCATGGCGTAATCCACAGAACTGTTGGCTTTGGAAACCCCGCACAGCTCCACAAATTTCTGAATGGATTCCGGCGTAAAGCCTCTCCGGCGCAAGGCCGCGATGGACACCAGCCTGGGATCGTCCCAGCCGTCCACAACGCCCTCTTCCACCAGCTTCTTGATATACCGCTTTCCCGTCACTACATTGGTCAGATACAATTTGGCAAATTCAATCTGCCTGGGGGGATTGGGATATTCCAGCTCCCGGACCACCCAGTCATACAGCGGCCTGTGATCCTCAAATTCCAGCGTACAGATGGAGTGGCTGATGCCTTCAATGGCGTCCTCAATGGGATGGGCAAAATCATACATGGGATAAATGCACCACTTGTCCCCGGTATTGTGATGGGTCATATGAGCCACCCTGTAAAGAATCGGGTCCCGCATATTGATATTGGGAGACGCCATGTCAATTCTGGCCCGAAGCACCAGCGCGCCGTCCTCATATTTGCCGTTCTTCATATCCTCAAATAACTGGAGATTCTCCTCCACGCTTCTTCCCGCATTGGGATCTTCCTTCCCCGGCTCTGTCAAGGTCCCCCGGTACTCCCGAATCTGATCCGGGTTCAGATCGGACACATAAGCCTTGCCCTTCTGAATCAGCTTCACCGCTGCTTCATACATCTGTTCAAAATAATCCGAAGCAAAAAAGAGCCGATCCTCCCAGTCCGCTCCAAGCCACTGGATATCTTCTTTGATGGATTCTACGAATTCTGTCTTTTCCTTTGTGGGATTGGTATCGTCAAAACGCATATGAAATTTGCCGTTGTATTTCTGCGCCAGACCGTAATTCAAAAGAATGGATTTGGCATGTCCTATATGAAGATAACCATTCGGCTCCGGTGGAAAACGAGTGCGAACCGTTTCGCAATGTCCCTCCTTTAAGTCTTCTTCTATCTCCTGTTCAATAAAATTTCTGGAAACCACTTCATTTTCCATCTGTGCTCCTCCTGAGTTCGTATTTTCAAATTAATTTCCTATAAGAGAATGAAGCATATCGGAAGCTTCAGTACTTCTGATATGCCACATTATGGATATTATAAGTTCTTATCTTGCGTTTGTCAATGGATGATATGCTGATGGGTAAACAAATGATCCTGGCAGTACTCATAATTGCCCTCGCATTTTGAGCAGAACCGAAATTCCAGATCCGCCCCGTCCCGTTCTGTCCTGCCGCAGACGGCGCACTTATGTCTGGTAACATTCTGCGCCTGGCGCATCTGCTGCCTGTAAACCTGCTTCCTGTGTATTTCCTTCGGAGACACCCGATGATAATTCCTGGTGCTGAAAAAGAAAATCAGGAAATTCATAAGGGATGCAAGAATCGCTGTCCGCCCTGCCGCATTGCTGGAAATCAGCATAAACGCCATCCAGACCGCGTCCACAATTCCCAGCCATTTCGCCTTGATGGGAATCAAAAAATACAGCCGGAATTCCACATTGGGATAGATCACCGCAAACGCCATAAACAGCGACATGGTGATGTATTCCGTACTGAAATAATAGCCGATCCCAACAACAGCCATGCCCCGGACAATATGATAGAACCCGTATAACAGGAACGCTCCTAAAATGGAACACAGCATACCGCCGATTAAATACACATTGTAGCGGAACGTCCCAATGGCCTGTTCAATGGAATTCCCGATAAAATAATAACAGGATAAAAAGAAAATCAAAAACAGCAGATTCACCGGCGGCGGAACCAGCAGCCAGGAGACAATTCTCCATACCTGTCCCCGCAATATCAGCGCAGGCTCCAGAATCAGCATCTTCTGAACCTCCGGCATTGTATATTGTATAATAAATCCTAAAATCCAGGCTCCGATTAACCAGAAAGTCAAATTTTGAATGGCGTACTTTCCAAATTTCCGCTCCATCTTATTCAGAAAATTCATAATATCCTCCTATCCGGACAGTCTGTCTTCAAGTATCCATTATAGATTTTCCTTTCTGGTTTGTCAACGAAAGCCGCTCAGTTTCATAAAAAGTTTAGAATTCCTCCCTTTGTCCGCCGGTCAGTTCCCCATTCTGCGTCAGTCCTCCCTGCATTGCCTGACCATCCTGCGTCAGTCCTCCCTGCATTGCCTGCCCATCCTGCGTCAGTCCTCCCTGCATTGCCTGACCATCCTGCGTCAGTCCTCCCTGCATTGCCTGACCATCCTGCATCAATTCTCCCTGCATTCTGCCTTCCGGGGTTCTGGGCTGAATGCTGATGGGAATGCAGAGTTCATCTCCAATCTGAAGATTATATACATTTACAAAGGGATTTGCAAACATCAGCTGACCCACGCTGACATGGTAGCGTTTTCCCAACTGATAAAGGGTATCTCCCTTCTCAATGACATACACCATTCCCCGGCAGGATCCTTCATTGTAAATAGGACCGATGGGAATCGGAATCACTCTCGCCATAAACTTCCTCCATATTGTTTCTGTGATCTCTCTACTATTATATTCCGGAAATGAAAATGGGTTCGGCCTCTGCAGCAGTTCAGATAACCCATGAAACTGCTGCAGAGACAGCGCATCTGGAAATGATTTCAAATTGTTCTGCATTTTCATTTCAGACATATATTAAGGATAAAACAATCAGAATCTTAAATCTGCGGCGCCTAAACAATTTATTAAAATTCTTAAAATAAAAAAAACTGATTGTTTTTTGTAAATTCCTGTCGTATAATAAGCGGTGTTCAATTTTTGAAACCTTATATAAATAAGAAGAAACAGCAAAATTTACCATTTAAATTCTACAGGAAACTGGAGGAAATGATATGGAACAGCATACTTTGCACAAGCTGGGCATTGATATTGGCTCAACTACCGTGAAAATTACAATATTAGACACTGACAATCAGGTTCTTTTCGCCGATTATCAGAGACATTTCGCCAACATCCGGGAAACCCTTTCCGATCTGCTGGCAAGAGCCCAGGATGAACTGGGCAACCTTTCTCTGTCGCCTGTGATTACCGGTTCCGGCGGACTGACCCTGGCCAGGCATTTGGACATTCCCTTTGTGCAGGAAGTGATCGCCGTATCTTCCGCACTGTCGGACTATGCGCCCCAGACGGATGTTGCCATTGAACTGGGCGGCGAAGACGCGAAAATCATATATTTCGAAGGGGGCAATGTGGAACAGCGCATGAACGGAATCTGCGCCGGCGGCACCGGTTCCTTCATCGACCAGATGGCCTCCCTGCTGCAGACAGACGCAACGGGACTGAACACTTACGCCAAGGATTACAAGGCCATTTATCCCATTGCCGCCCGCTGCGGCGTATTTGCCAAATCAGACATTCAGCCCCTGATCAACGAAGGAGCTTCCAAGGAGGATTTGTCCGCTTCTATCTTTCAGGCGGTGGTCAACCAGACCATTTCCGGCCTTGCCTGCGGAAAGCCCATCCGGGGACATGTGGCCTTTCTGGGCGGCCCTCTGCATTTTCTGGGAGAATTGAAGGAAGCTTTTATCCGGACTTTGAAGCTGGATGAAGAACATATTATCGCGCCGGAGCACTCCCATCTCTTTGCGGCCGTGGGCTCCGCCTTAAACTGCAGACCGGAAGTGTCCATGGAGCTGAACACAATCCTTAAGAAGCTTTCCTCTGAAATTAAGATGGAATTTGAAGTGGAGCGGATGGAACCTCTGTTTTCCACCCAGAAGGATTATGACAGATTCCAGAGACGCCACAGCAGGCATCATGTGGCCACCGGAGACTTGTCCACTTACCAGGGAAACTGCTATCTGGGCATAGACGCCGGATCCACCACCACGAAGGTAGCGCTGGTTGGGGAAGACGGCTCCCTTCTGTACTCTTTTTACAGCAGCAACAACGGCAATCCCCTGGCCACCGCCACTCTGGCGATCCGGGAAATCTATTCCCTGCTGCCCGAAGGCGCCCATATCGTGCATTCCTGCTCCACCGGTTACGGGGAAGCATTGTTAAAGTCCGCCTTTTTGCTGGATGAAGGGGAAGTGGAAACTGTGGCCCACTACTACGCAGCCGCCTTTTTCAACCCGGAGGTGGACTGTATTCTGGATATCGGCGGCCAGGATATGAAATGCATTAAAATCAAGAACCAAACCGTAGACAGCGTACAGTTAAACGAAGCCTGCTCCTCCGGCTGCGGCTCTTTTATCGAAACCTTCGCAAAATCCCTGAATTATTCTGTAGAGGATTTTGCCCAGGCTGCCTTATTTGCCAGACATCCCATTGACCTTGGCACCCGCTGTACGGTATTTATGAATTCCAAGGTGAAGCAGGCCCAGAAAGAAGGGGCTGAGGTGTCTGACATCTCTGCAGGCCTTGCCTATTCCGTTATCAAAAACGCGCTGTTTAAGGTCATCAAGGTGGCAGACGCCAAGGAGCTGGGAAAACATATTGTGGTCCAGGGCGGAACCTTTTACAATGACGCCGTGCTGCGAAGCTTCGAAAAGATCTCCGGATGTGAAGCCGTCCGGCCGGATATTGCGGGAATTATGGGCGCTTTCGGAGCCGCGCTGATCGCAAAAGAACGCTATGAGGACAACCCGGGCACCACTATGCTCTCAATCGAAGAAATTGAGAACCTGAAAGTAGACACCAAACTGACCCGCTGCCAGGGGTGTACCAACCACTGTCTTCTGACCATCAACCGTTTTACCGGAAACCGTCAGTTTATCACGGGAAACCGCTGTGAAAAAGGCCTGGGCAAAGAGAAAAACAAAGAACAGATCCCCAACCTTTTCGAATACAAAAACAAAACCATGTTCGCCTGCGAACCCCTTTCGGAAGAAGAAGCCGTCCGGGGAACCGTGGGAATTCCCAGGGTGCTGAACATGTATGAAAATTATCCCTTCTGGGCGGTATTTTTTAAGACATTAAAATTCCGCGCGCTGCTGTCTCCCCAGTCCACCAGAAAGATTTACGAACTGGGCATTGAATCCATTCCCAGCGAATCGGAATGTTATCCGGCAAAGCTGGCCCATGGACATGTATCCTGGCTGATTCAGCATCAGGCGGACTTTATTTTCTACCCCTGCATTCCCTATGAACGGGATGAATTTCCGGATTCCAACAACCATTTTAACTGCCCCATTGTCACTTCCTACGCGGAAAATATTAAGAACAATGTGGACGAAATTACCTCCGGGAAAGTGCGCTTTCTCAATCCTTTTCTGTCCTTTGCCTCCAAAGAAACGCTGGCCGAACAGCTGCTTCCTCTGTTTGCCCAGGAATTTTCCATTCCGCCGGAGGAAACACAGGCCGCAGTGGACGCCGGCTGGCAGGAATTGGCCCGCATGCGGGAGGACATCCGCCGCAAAGGAGAGGAAACCCTCAAATACATGGAAAAAACCGGGCGCCGGGGAATTGTCTTAGCAGGACGGCCCTACCACATTGACCCGGAAATCAACCACGGCATTCCGGAACTGATTAACTCCTACGGCATTGCCGTATTGACGGAAGACTCTGTCTCCCACCTTCAGCAAGTGGAACGGCCTTTGCTTGTAATGGATCAGTGGATGTACCATTCCAGGCTCTATGCCGCCGCAAACTTTGTCAAAACCAGAGAAGATCTGGATTTAATTCAGCTGAATTCCTTCGGCTGCGGCCTGGACGCGGTCACTACAGATCAGGTCAATGACATTTTAACGAAATCCGGTAAAATCTACACCTGCCTAAAGATAGACGAGGTCAACAACCTGGGCGCCGCCAGAATCCGTATCCGCTCTCTTCTGTCCGCCCTTCGGGTGAAGGAGAAGCAGAAAAACTGCCGTGTCATTCAGCCCTCTACTTTTGACCGGGTGGTATTTACAGAGGAAATGCGCAAACATTACACCATCCTCTGCCCTCAGATGTCGCCCATCCATTTTGAACTGCTGCAGCCTGCCTTCCAGTCTGCCGGATACAACATAGTAGTTCTGGGCAATCAGGACAAATCCGCCGTGGATATGGGATTGAAATACGTGAACAATGACGCCTGCTATCCTTCCCTGATTGTGGTAGGGCAGATTATGGAAGCCATTTTGTCAGGAAATTATGATTTAACCAAAACCGCTGTGGTCATCACCCAGACCGGCGGCGGATGCCGGGCCTCCAACTACATCGGCTTTATCCGCCGGGCCCTGGAAAAAGCCGGCTGCCCGGATATTCCGGTGATCTCCTTAAACTTAAGCGGTTTAGAGGCCAACCCGGGCTTTAAACTCACCCTGCCTCTGGTGCAGCGGGGACTGTACGCTTTGATTTTCGGGGATATTTTCATGCGCTGCCTGTACCGCACCAGGCCCTATGAGGCAGTTCCAGGCTCCGCCAATGCGCTTCACAGCAAATGGAAACAGAAATGCATGGCATTTGTCTCAAGCCCCAGAATGGTTTCCCACAGAACCTTCAAACGCTACTGCCGGGAAATTATCCGGGACTTTGACCGCCTGCCGCTCACCGGAGAAAAAAAGCCCCGGGTAGGCATTGTGGGCGAAATTTTGGTCAAGTTCCTGCCTGCGGCTAACAATTATCTGGTGGACCTTCTGGAAGCGGAAGGCGCAGAGGCGGTGGTTCCCGATCTGACGGACTTCCTGCTCTACTGCTTCTACAACCAGAACTTCCGCGTAGAAAAGCTGGGACAGAAAAAATCCGCCGCAAGAATTGCCAATCTGGGCATTTGGGTTCTGGAATGGCTGCGCAGCGCCGCAAGAAAAGAATTTGAAAGAAGCAGCCGCTTCGATCCTCCTGCCCGGATTGATACGCTGGCAGGCTACGCCTCCCCCATTGTATCCCAGGGAAACCAGACCGGGGAAGGATGGTTCCTCACCGGAGAAATGTTAGAGCTGATCCATTCCGGCACCAATAACATTGTGTGCGCCCAGCCTTTCGGCTGTCTGCCCAACCATGTGGTAGGCAAAGGCGTGATTAAGAAAATAAGGCATCAGTATCCCAACGCCAATATTGTGGCTATAGATTACGATCCTGGGGCTTCTGAGGTGAACCAGTTAAACCGGATTAAGCTGATGCTCTCTACTGCCCAGAAGAATCTGGCAAAGGAAGGTTCCGGCAAGCAATAAAAAGAACACTATATATTGAGAGACGAAGGTCAATGCAGGACGGCTCTCTCGTATACTAGAGCGTGTCTTAAAAAGTCCAGCTAAGAAATGTCAATAGGTAAAATGAAAAATGTTAAAAAAGTTTT
>CAJUBP010000030.1:0-40300 GCA_910584585.1 uncultured Lachnospiraceae bacterium
CAGCTCTGGATATCATGTCTTTAATGATATCATTGGAACTGGTATTAATCCAATAAGGGCGCGGAAACGCATTTACATCTGAATACAAATCATACAAAAACTTAACCACGCTCCAAGGATTATAAACCTCTGTGTCTCCAAACAAATATCCATCATACCATTCCTTCATGGCAGGGAAACGGCTTTCCACGCCATAATAGGCCATCATTTGAATTACTTCCTGTTCTGTGAATCCAAAATGCTCGCTGTATTTCTTATCAAGCACAGAGATAATATTCAGGTGGTTCAGGCCTGTAAATATGCTCTCCCTGGAAATACGCAAACATCCAGTAATCACAGCGAACTGTAAATAATCATTTGTTTTTAGCGCGGATTCAAACAGGGAACGGATAAAACTGGTCATTTTATCATAAAAATCTCTGAAATACGCATTTTCCAACGGCACGTCATACTCGTCAATCAGGATAACCGTTTTCCTGCCTGTAATCTTGTACATACACTGGCAGAATAACTGCAGGGAATTTCTTACATTTTTTTCATCCGCTTTTCCCTCCGCAATAGCATTATACCGTTCATACTCTCTAGCAGACAGGCGTTCTTTTTCCCTTTCCACAACGTCCCTGTGCCTTTCAAATTCTGTGCTGACCGCGTCTTGTATCATATAAGAAGCCATATCATAGTCTTCCTGCTTCGCTGATTTCAATGTCAGTCCAAACACAGGGTAGATTCCCATCTGGTTTGTATAACCTTCTCCGGTTTCCATAATCTTCATTCCCTGAAAGAGATTTTTCTTTCGTTCATTTACTTTTTCATCTCCCGTGTCTTCAAAAAAGTACCGGAGCATGCTCAGGTTTAACGTCTTTCCAAAACGTCTTGGCCGGGTAAACAGATTTACCTTTCCTTTCAGGTCCAATAACTCCTTGATAAACATTGTTTTATCTACGTAATAATAGCCAGACGTTACCATGTCTTCAAAATTTTCAACGCCTATCGGCAATGGTTTCTTCATTGCTGCCACCTCCATATCATTCCAGAATGTGATACTGTATGGTATTTTGCCCTCAGAATTCCTACTTAGGCATATTATACCTTATCCCTCTTTGTTTCACAATCAATTTTCATACGGCAATGGCAAAGCCGCCGTTCAAACGCGTTTTTGCATTTCAAGAAATTTGGCACAGAAAAGAGATACCCGAAGGTATCTCTCCATAAATCTTTGCCATTCTGTTTCTAAATGGTACAAAAATGGTACAATTTCAAAATTTTGGTACAGAAAACATGCGTCAATCCCGCATAAACACTGGGTTTTACTTATCCAGGTTCTTAAGCGTCGGGAACAATAAAACATCTCGAATCGCCGGCGAATTTGTCATCATCATCACCATCCGGTCAATCCCGAACCCAATTCCTCCAGTAGGCGGCATCCCAATACTCAGCGCATTCAGGAAATCCTCATCTGTATGATTCGCTTCCGCGTCTCCGGCCGCCAGCAGCGCTTCCTGGGCCTCAAAACGCTTCCGCTGATCGAGGGGATCATTTAATTCGGAATAAGCATTCGCCATCTCCCAACCGTTCAGGAAGAACTCAAAACGCTCCACATATTCTGGATTATCCGGCTTCTTTTTCGTTAAAGGAGAAATTTCAATGGGATGATCCATCACAAAGGTAGGCTGAATCAAATGTTCCTCTGCATATTCCTCAAAAAACAGACTCAGAATATCACCTTTCTTATGCCTGTCTTCGTATTCAATATGATGCTCATCTGCCAGTTTCTTCGCTTCTTCTGTGCTGTGGATTTCATTGAAATCCACATTGGCATATTTCTTTACGGCATCTACCATAGTGATCCGTTCAAAGGGCTTGGAGAGATCCATCTGGCGTTCGCCGTAAGTTAGAATCTCGGAACCGGTCACTTCCTTTGCCACATGGCGGTAAAGATTTTCCGTTAAATCCATCATGCCGTGGTAATCGGTATATGCCTGATACAGTTCCATTAAAGTAAATTCCGGATTATGACGGGTGTCCAGACCCTCATTGCGGAAGACGCGCCCGATTTCATAGACGCGTTCCATGCCGCCGACAATCAGCCTTTTTAAATACAGTTCCAGGGAGATGCGAAGCTTCAGATCCTCATTTAAGGCGTTAAAGTGCGTCTCAAAAGGTCTGGCGGCGGCGCCTCCCGCATTGCTTACCAGCATGGGGGTCTCTACTTCCATGAATCCCTGTCCGTCCAGGAATCTGCGGATGCTGCTCAGCACTTTGGAACGTTTGATGAAAGTATCCTTTACTTCGCTGTTCATAATCAAATCCACATACCTCTGACGGTAACGGACATCTGTATCTGTCAGGCCGTGGAATTTTTCCGGAAGGATCTGGAGACTCTTGGAGAGAAGAGTTACCTCCTTTGCGTGAACAGAGATTTCTCCGGTTTTTGTTTTGAATACTTCTCCCTTGATGCCTAAGATATCTCCTACATCATATTTTTTGAAGTCTTTATAACTGTCCTCGCCGATGCTGTCCCTGGCAACATAGGCCTGAATATTTCCCTGTAAATCCTGCACATTACAGAAAGATGCCTTGCCCATGACGCGTTTAAACATCATCCTGCCTGCTATGCTTACGGTCTGCCCTTCCATGGAATCGAAATTATTTTTGATTTCCATGCTGTGACTGTTAACATCATATGTTGTTATCTGAAAGGGATCTTTTCCGTTTTCCTGCAAATCTCTTAATTTGTCATGGCGGACCTTTAATAACTGGTTTAAATCCTGTTCCGCCGGCTGATTGTTCTGCGCCATTTTCTTTTCCTCCATTCTGTATTCTGGATCGAACTGCTGGTTTCTGCTCTATTTCTGTAATGCCTGGAGACTATCTGATGGGAAACGTTTCTTTTTATTGTTATCAGAATATGTCTGTTGTCTTTGAAATATATATTTTTTCAATTGTTATCATGCAGGATGGTAAAGTTATTTCTGCACAGTTTCTTATTTATCCTTAATTTGAGCGTTGTATCTCCAGAACCTTATACTCTAGCATGCCCGCCTGGGTTTCTATGCTTACTGTATCGCCCACTTTTGCTCCGATTAATGCTTTTCCAACCGGAGATTCATTGGAAATCTTACCCTGCAGGCTGTTTGCTTCTGTGGAACCTACAATTTTATATTCCAGTTCTTCCTCGAACTCACAGTCATAGATTTTCACGCGGCAGCCTACGCTGATCTTATCCAGATCGACTTCATCTTCCACTACAACTTCGGCATTCTTTAATATTTTTTCAATTTCCTCGATTCTGGCCTCTATGTCACGCTGTTCGTCCTTGGCAGCGTCATATTCTGCATTTTCTGAAAGATCGCCCTGTTCCCTTGCCTCTTTGATTTTTTGAGCAACCTCTTTCCGTTTGACTACTTTTAAGTCATGCAGCTCTGTCTCTAATTTCTGCAGTCCTTCGTAAGTTAATAAATTCTTCTTTTCCATAATACAACACCTTCCTATTACACTATATATTTTATATCGCCAGGCAACGTCTGTCCCGCCTGCAAAACAAGTAATTATCTCCCTTTAACAATCACAGTATTATACCCGATAGGTATGGAAATGTCAAGATTCTGCATCATTTTCACCTGACTCCAGGGCCTTTTGTAGAGGGGAATATAAAGTATGCCCTCTTTCATGTAACGGTAATGGCAGTTTCCCTTTCGCTCCATATCCAAAATCACATTGATGCCGTCCAAAGAAATTTCCTCCGGCGTCTCGGTCTGAACCACTAATCCGGTATCCTCATACATTCTTTCAATATAGGAGGCAAAATATGCAGGCCGATCTGTCGCAATTCTCAGAAAATTCAGATCGCTGGAAATCTGTTCCAGAACCAGCGCCACATCGTCTTCTTCCAGCATGGATTCCGGCGGCGTATCGGTATCCAGCAAAAGAGGGCGGAAAATCCGGTAGTTCATCTCATATTTTTCCAACACCTGCTCTAAGATCCACCGCAGCTGCGGAAGAAATGGATTTCCTTCTGCTGCGGCTTCCTCCCATTCTTCCTCTTCTGCCTGCTTTCTGAAATGCGTTCGGATTTTTTCAAGTCCAAATTTCAGCCAATGCAAAATGCCTGTTCGCTCTATTGGGTTTTCTTCCATCTGATTCCTCCAGGCTTATCCATTTTTCCAATTATATGAACAGTCTGAAAAAGTTATTCCGGGAGTATTGCGGAAAATGACTCTGGCACTCCATCCGGTCAAAAAGGCACAATTGATCGAAACAACGACTCCAATTGCTCATAAGTCTCCACTTCATTTATTTTCCCTCTGAGTTTGGCGGAATTCTGATAGCCGCTGGTATACCAGGCGGCGTGTTTGCGCATTTCCCGAATGCCAACGGTTTCTCCCTTAAATTCAATCTGAGTTCTGGCATGGCGCAGAAGGGCTTTCGCCACTTTGGCCAGATCTGGCTTTGGCAGTTCTTCTCCGGTTTCCAGAAAATGCAGGATCTGGCTGAAAATCCACGGGTTTCCCTGGGCGGCCCTTCCAATCATAAACCCGTCGCACCCGGTCTGTTCTTTCATTTTGAGCACATCCTGACCGCTTCGGATATCGCCGTTTCCAATGACAGGAATAGAAACCGCTTCCTTCACCTGACGGATAATCTCCCAGTCCGCCTTGCCAGAGTAGTATTGTTCCCTGGTCCTTCCATGCACTGCCAGGGCGGCGGCGCCAGCTTCCTCCAGTATTTTCGCCATTTCAACGGCATTAATATGATCCTCGTCAAAGCCTTTCCGAATCTTTACTGTTACGGGCTTTTTGATTGCCTTTACCGTTTTTGAAACGATCTCATAAGCCAGTTTCGGCGTTTTCATCAGGGCGGAGCCCTCGCCGTTATTCACTACTTTAGGAACGGGGCAGCCCATATTGATATCCAGAATATCAAAGGGTCTGTCTTCTATTTTTTTTGCCATTTCACTGATAATCTCGGGATCAGCGCCGAACAATTGAAGGGAGAGGGGTCTTTCTTTTTCAGCGGCTGTCAGTAAGATTTCCGTATTTTTATTATTATAATAAATGCCTTTTGCGCTCACCATCTCCATACAGAGAAGCCCTGCCCCCTGTTCTTTGCAGAGCACACGAAATGGCAGGTCGCATACCCCTGCCATCGGCGCCAGAATCAGACGATTCTCAAGCATTACATTTCCAATTTTTAATTTTTCCATTGCATTCCTTCTTCCGGTTTATTTCCCGCGGTTTTGCTTATTATATATCAGCCGGAGCCCCTGCAGAGTCAATGTGGGATCGTAGATGTCAATCTCATCCGTTTCCTTTGCAATAATCTTGCCAAGGCCCCCGGTGGCCACTACTTTCAGATTTTTGTAACCGGTTTCTTTCCTGGTCTGGCGGATGATGTACTCTGTCTGTCCAATCTGGCCGTAAATCAGACCTGCCTGCATGCTGCTGATGGTTTCTCTGGCCAGAATGCTGCCGGGTTTTCGGATTTCTATTTCCGGCAGTTTTGCCGCGTCCTCCCAGAGGGCCTTGGCCGATGTTCGGATTCCGGGCGCAGTAACGCCGGAGACAAAGGCTCCTGTCTCGTCCACCAAATCATAGGTGGTCCCTGTTCCGAAATCAATGACAAACACCGGTCCGCCGTACTGCTCGTAAGCGGCCGCCGCGTCCACAATCCGGTCGGCTCCCAGCTGCCTGGGATTTTCCGTGGCAATTCGGATTCCCGTTTTAATGCCTGGTTCCACCACCACAGGTTTGATATCAAAATATTTGATAAAGGAACTTAACAGAGAGTGCATCACATTGGGCACCACGGAGGCAATAATCACATCTCTGATGTTTTCCGGATTTAATTTGTTGTGGGAGATCAGATCCCGGATACAGATCCCATATTCGTCGGAAGTCCGCTGCAGTTTGGTTGTCATGCGAAAGGTTGCTTCTAACTTTTCTCCCGCGAATACTCCGAAAGTAATATTGGTATTTCCCACATCTACGACTAATAACATTATAATTCCTCCAAATCCTCTTCTGAAAACTCTTCTCCCAGAAAGAACACTTTAAAATACATTTCCAGGGATTCCAGCAGTTCCCGCTTTGTCTGCACAAGCTGCTTGATTTTCAGCACGCTTCCGATATCATCATACAGCAGGTCCCCTTCATCTGCCGCAGTCTGAAACTGCAGCCTGCCCTCTTCGTCAAAAAAAAGAGTCAGGACGCCGCCGATATCCTCTGTATACAGTACGCACATAATCTTTAGTTCCTCTTTAATGCCCTCCGGCAGAGATTCAAAGTCCTCATTCAGATAATATTTTTTCGTATATGCGCTGGAACCGCACAGAATGATTTCTTCCTGCTCCATGATTTCCTCCTTAATGAAATGGCAATAGCTTTCCCGGGCTTGCGCGTTATGTTCCGGCTGTTATCGGAAAAGATCCATCACAATATGGCAGTGTTATGTTCCGGCTGCTATCCAAAGAAAGGCTCCTTACACATATCCATAGATTCCCCGGACAGACACTTCCCCGGAAGATATTTTTTCTACGCCCTGTTCCCCTTCTACCAGAAGTTCTCCCCGGCTGTCAATTCCAAGAGCCGTTCCCTCAAATTCTCCCATAGGATCCAGCACCCGCACTCTGCGTCCGCAGTTTACCAAAAGAGTATTGTACTCTTCATAAAGGGCCGATAAATCCTGGGTTTTCAGATAAATTTCATAATAATGTTCAAACTGTTTCAAAACATTTCCTAAAAGTTCAGCCCTGGAAATCTGAGGCATTGTTCCCTCATGCCGCAATTCCAGATCCAGGGAGGTTGCGGTGTCTGCAATTTCCGGCGGAAATTCTGTCTGATGCACGTTAATGCCGGTTCCTACCACAATATGGTTCACATAATCTATCTGCGCGCTCATTTCTGTCAAAATTCCCACGACTTTTTTGCCGTTTACGACGATGTCATTGGGCCATTTGATTCCGGCGTCCAGTCCCGTAACCTCCCGGATTCCGGCTGCCGTTGCCAGGGCTTTTACCAGGGTCAGCATAGAGGCGTTGGCGGGCTCAATTTCCGGTTTCAGCAAAATTGTAAAAAATATTCCCGTTCCGTGGGGAGAATTCCAGTTTCTGCCCCGCCTTCCCCGGCCCAAAGTCTGCATATCCGCCACAAATACGGTTCCATGGCCTTCGGTTCCTCTGGTTTCCTCCGCGGCGCGCTTTGCTTCAGTATTGGTGGAGTCAATTTCGTGGTAATAACGGATGGGATGTCCCACCCATTTGGTGGAAAGGCAGCTTTCTATTTCACTTTTCGACAGGATATCCGGCACAAAAAGCAGGCAGTATCCCCTGTTCGGCACTGCTTCTATTTCGTATCCCATTTCTTTGAGCTGTTTCATGGATTTCCAGACTGCCGTGCGGGAAACGCCCAGGCGCTCACAAAGCTCCTGGCCGGAAACATAGCTTCCCGGTTCGGCCTGCCGCAGCAGACGTAAGATTTCTGTCTTCATAACTTCCTCCGCTTTGCGCTGACATAAAGATTAGGCGCTTCGTGTATGAGTATTTCGAAACTGACCTGTTAGTTATTTTAAGGTGGCGTACATAATGGCTTTGATGCTGTGCATCCTGTTTTCCGCCTCGTCGAACACGACAGACTGGCTGCTTTCAAATACCTGATCTGTCACTTCCATTTCCGTCAGGCCGAATTTCTCATGAATCTGTTTGCCGATTGTTGTTTCCAAATCATGAAAAGCAGGCAGGCAGTGCATGAAAACTGCAGTGGATTTGGCGTTGGCCATGATCTTCTCATTGACCTGATAAGGCGTCAGCTCCCGGATTCGGCTTTCCCAGACTTCATCCGGTTCTCCCATGGACACCCACACATCCGTATAGATAACGTCTGCCTCTTTCGTTCCCTGGTCCGCATTTTCTGTCAAAGTGACAGAAGCGCCTGTTTCTTTGGCAATTTCCTGGCAATAAGAAACAAGTTCCGGATCCGGAAAATAATTTTTGTTGGTGCAGGCCACAAAATCCATGCCCAGCTTTGCGCAGGTTACCATCAGAGAGTTTCCCATATTATAGCGGGCGTCTCCTAGATATACCAGTTTGAGCCCCTTTAGATGTCCGAATTTTTCCTGAATTGTCATCATATCAGCAATCATCTGAGTGGGGTGAAATTCGTTGGTCAGGCCGTTCCACACCGGAACGCCGGCGTATTCTGCCAGTTCTTCCACAATCTCCTGGCCAAAGCCCCGGTACTCAATGCCGTCATACATTCTGCCTAACACTCTTGCAGTGTCTTTGATGCTTTCTTTTTTCCCGATTTGGGAACCGGAGGGATCTAAATAAGTCACATGCATGCCCAAATCGTGGGCCGCCACTTCAAAAGAACACCGGGTTCTGGTGCTTGTCTTTTCGAAAATTAACGCAATATTTTTTCCTTTTAATTCGTCATGGGGGATTCCCTGTTTCTTTTTCTGCTTGAACTCTATGCCCAGATTCACCAGATATGTAATTTCCTCCGGCGTAAAATCCTTTAATTTCAAAAAATTTCTTCCATGTAAGTTCATCTTTTTCTCCTTCCTGCGGGGCGTTTCGCAATGCCTTTGGGGGACTGCGCCTGCTGCCGCGTGAAAACAGCGGACTGCCTGTTTCTCCTGCAGCCCGCTGCAAACAACATGTTTAACTTTCTTTTCCAATCTCCGCCAGGGATTTTGTCAAACCTGCAAGACCCTGAATTTCAGAGGGGATAATAATTTTGGTTGCCTTGCCGTCTGCCGCCTTCTCAAAAGCTTCCAGACTCTTTAGCCGGAGCACGGCACCGTCCGGGGCTGCTTCTTTTAAGAAACGAAGGCCGTCTGCATTGGCTTTCTGAATCCGGAGAATTGCCTCCGCCTCACCTTCCGCCTCCCGCATGGTAGCTTCTTTTTTCGCCTCTGCCCTGAGAATTGCAGCCTGTTTTTCCGCTTCAGCGTCCAGGATTGCGGATTCTTTCTTACCTTCCGCCACCAATACGGTTGCTGTTTTCTCTCCTTCTGCCTGGGTTACGGCTGCCCGGCGTTCCCGCTCTGCCTTGGCCTGTTTCTCCATGGCGTCCTGAATCTGCTGGGGCGGAATGATATTTTTCAGCTCCACACGGTTTACTTTAATGCCCCAGGGGTCTGTGGCCACGTCCAGGGAAGCGCGCATTTTCGTATTGATCAACTCTCTGGAAGTCAGCGTTTCGTCCAGCTCCAGATCGCCGATAATATTTCTGAGAGTGGTGGCGGTCAGATTTTCAATTGCCATAATGGGATTTTCCACTCCGTAGGCAAACAGCTTGGGATCGGTAATCTGGAAATAGACTACTGTGTCGATCCGCATGGTAACATTGTCTTTGGTAATCACCGGCTGAGGCGCGAAATCCACCACCTGTTCTTTCAGCAGTACGCGCTTTGCCACTCGGTCGATAAACGGAACTTTGAAATGCAGTCCAACGCCCCAGGTGCCCTGGTATCCGCCCAGACGTTCAATGACTAAGGCATGTGCCTGAGGGACAATTTTCACACAGGACGCCACCAGAATTAAACCGAAAATAATTAATAGCAATACAATCATATATCCTAACATAGATTAATCCTCCACAATTTATAATTCTTTCTGCCGCACCAGCAGCTTCACGCCGCTGATTTCCAGAATTTCCACCAGGGTCTCGGCAGCGATCACCGTATTGTCCGCAGATCTTGCAGACCACTCCTGGCCGTCGACAGTAACCATCCCTGCCGCTTTCAGATTGTCGATTTCCTGCTGAACCACGGCTGTTTTACCGATGAGGCTCTCGGCGTTTGTCTTTGTTCTGTCCTTATTAAAGAATTCCACTGCCAAAGGCCTGGTAACTGCCAGCAGAACCACAGACACTACCACAAACAAAATACTCTGCACCAGCAGATTCGCTCCCAGCAGACTGGCAATAAACGCAGCCAGAGCGCCTCCTGCAAACCAGATGGTGGTCAGCCCCAGGGTAATGATTTCAATCACTGCCATTACAACAACTACAATTAACCAGAAAATACCATCCATAAATTCCCTCCTTTCGGGATACGGTTCCGGTTTTCAGCGGTAATGCCGCTGTCACGTATTACAGCCTTCGATTTGTTTTCTTCGGCATGGTGTTAGTTTACTATATTTTTACGCATATTACAATATTTAATGCTTGGTACTGCAGAAAAATCGTAACAGTTCAGCCCAGGACTTTGCACTTGCCGCAAAGTCCGTGAGAATGTGCAATGGTTGAGAAAAGTCCTGCACACTATTTAAAAGTTATTTCTTAACAGTTTCGAAACTTTCGGGCATGAAAAAAACTGTGCCGGATATTTTGTTCCAGACGCAGTCTTTTTCGATTTATCATTTGTGTCTTTCAAAAGATTGTATTCTTTTATATATTTTCATTTTTCAGCACGTCTATGGTGTTTTCTTTCTTAATTTTGCTCATCGAGTACAGCATTGTCGCAAACACCACAAGGAATACGCTGAACACTGCCAGCACAACGCTGTACCAGGGAATGTAGAAGTTGGCCTCCAATCCGTTGGAAATGGTGCGGTAAATCCAAAAGGTCACCAGGAAAGATACCGGAAGGCCGTAAAGCAGTCCTTTAAATCCATAGAGCAGGCACTCGAAATTCATCATTTTCCGGAAGCCCTCCGGCGTCAGCCCCACAGATTTCAGCATGGCAAATTCTCTTCGCCGCAGGTTTACATTGGTGGAAATAGTATTAAACACATTTGCTGCGGCAATCAATGAGATCAGCGTGATAAATCCCAGAGAAAACACATTGAGCACTGTTACCATGGCCCTGTCATTCTCAATGCTTGCCGCATAATCATAGAGATTGTCCGGTGAAACCCCTTTGCCTGCCAGCAGCTTGCGCATGGCTTCATAGGTTTCTGTATGGCTGCCGCATTGAAAATACATATGCTTGGTGGCTTTCTCGCTGAGGGGCAGGCCGGGGAGATCATTGTATTCCGTTTCAGGGTCCAGGGCCGAAAACACATCATCCATCAGGCTGTAAGGGTAAAACAGCCTTGTAATTTCCTGATCATCGGCGAACAATACAGGCGCTTTCGAGCGGACTGCGCCAATGGAGATAGGAATGGTATGGCAGCATTCCTCCAGGGGTTCTCTTTGCTCGGTGTCATTGTCATAATTCCAGTTCACACATTGGATTTCACCGGTTTTGCTGTCTGCTTCCAGGTAGCTGGACACGTTCTCCTTGAGAGGGATCATGTGAAGCTTAAGGTCTGCTTTAGACGCGTCGGAAAACATATTGTGGCTGCGGTAGCGTCCGTCATAGCCATATATCTTGATGGCATCCACAGCCACAGCAGCGGGATGCTCCCGGTCAAAATAGTCGGATTCCGGAAGGTTCTGTTCCTTCAGATACCGGCGGAAGGCTTCATCTTCCAGGAAAATCAGTTGGAAACTCGCAAGGGTCGAAGCAAATTCTTTGTATTCTTCTCCCTGAACCTCGGCGAATTCTCTCTGGTAGTCCAGATATTCCCGGCTTAAAGAGGATGTATTGAGGGTTCCGGACAGATAAGAGAGCTGTGAACTGTAAACGCTTTCGCTGACATTTTTTACCTGGCTTAATTCGGAAAAAATGGCGTCGGCAGGATATCCCTCATCATCTTCATGGTAAAGATAATGAATGTCATAGCCGGTATCGGCAATGACGGTACCCATGGATTTTGTCAGGTAACTGCACCAGCTGCTGGCGGAAATAAACAGCACAATGCTTAGAAACAAAGAGATTACTGTAGCCCGGTATTTTTTCCGGTTGCGCTTATAATTTTTCGTGGCAAGCATTCCTTCAAAACCGAAAAGTTTTTCCGTAAGTTTTGAAGTTTTTACTTTTCCGGGGCGGATGGCAATGTCGTCTGCCTGCCGGATGGCGTCAATGGCTGATTTCTTCACTGCCCGCCGGACGGGAATCCAGGCGGAAATCAGGATGGTCACCAGGGAAATGAGAACAGCAATTGCCAGGGCCATAAAGGATGGGTGCATTTCTAAGGAAACCCGCCCTACGGGCCCGAGGGCCTGAATGACCGGTTCCGTGTTGCTAAGGCCCGGGGTGCCTGGAATGCCAAGAACCCGGCCGATCATATCTTTGGTAAAAAAGAATGTGACGCCGATGCCCAAAAGCCCGGATAAGATTCCAAGGGGAATGCCGATGCAGCCCAAAAACAATGCTTCAAACAATACGCTCCCGGTCAGCTGCTTTTTCGTAGCGCCAATGGAGGACAGCAGTCCGAATTGTTTGGTGCGTTCACTGACGGAAATGGAAAACGCGTTGTAGATCAGTGAGATGGAGCCGAAGGTGATGATGGCAATTAAAATCGCTCCAAGGCCAAGTAAAACGCTGTTGTATCTGCTTTCTCCAGAGTAGCCGTAAAGCCGCAGCAGGCTGTAATTGAAGGAGGCGCTGCAGTACTCGGAGGTTTCCAGCTCTTCATAAATGTTCTCAAGGGAGGAAACTGCGTTTTTCCCTGAGTAGGTGCGGATGTACAAATCGTAAAGATTTTCACTTTCATTTTCCCCGATGGTAAGCGCCGTGTAAGCCGGAGTGGAATAGTCTTCAAAGGATGGCCGCGCGTAGAATCCGGTTACTGTGTAGGTGCGGGGTTTACCGGGAATCAATTTCTCTGAGAGATTTGCCCGTTCGGGATCATCGCTGGAATACCGCCGGGAGCTGTCTAAATCCTGATTATTCAGATATTCTGTGGCATTGGTGAGCATTTGGCCTTTCTCGTCGAACCTAAGGCCCGGCTGCAGCTTTAAGACGTCATTTAGTTGATACTCAACGCCGCCGTTGTATGCTAAATGATTGGGCAGCAGAATTTCATTGCTGTTTTCCGGCATCCTTCCGCTGGTAAGGTGCACCGGCATCATATCGGTAAAATCTTTTTGGATGCCGTAGACGCCCAGATAAGGCTTTGCGTTGTTGCTGCAGTCTTGCAGCTGGGAATATCCCAGAAATTCCATGGATACAGCTTTGCTGATTTTATCGTTGGACACAGTTCTTTGAGCGTCTTTGGCAGAAAGATTCTGGAATGTGCCGTACCAGTTTCCTTTGTTATAAATGGTGGACTGTATCAGGCAGTGCTGCAGGGATGAGAGACTGATGGTGGTTGCGCTGAACATGGCGGCGGAGAGAATAATTCCCACAATAGTAACCAGCGTCCGGGTCCGGTTCTCTTTCAGGTTTTTCAAAGTAACTTTCTGAAAAATATTCATGAACGGATCACCTCATCTCTGATAATTTTGCCGTCTTCCAAGGCGATAATCCGGTTAGCCTGAAGGGCGATATTTTCATCATGGGTAATGATTACCAGTGTTTGTTTATAAGCCTCATTGGAGTATTTTAACAGTTCTACAATTTCCTGGCTGTTTTTGGAATCCAGGTTTCCGGTGGGTTCGTCGGCCAGAACTACCGCAGGGGCGTTCATCAAAGCCCGGCCGATGGAAACACGCTGCTGCTGTCCGCCGGATAACTGGTTGGGCAGATGTCCCTCCCGGCCTTTCAGGGAGAGGATATTCAGAAGTTCCTCTAACCGCTGCTGATTGACTTCCCGGCTGTCCATTAAGACCGGAAGCGTCATGTTCTCTGTCACATTCAAAACGGGAATTAAATTGTAGAACTGGTAAATCAGCCCCACCTGCCTGCGGCGGAACACTGCAAGCTGGCTTTCATTCTGGGCGTAGACGTCTGTGCCCTCCATAAATACTTTGCCGGAGGTAGGAACGTCCACTCCGCCCAAAACATGCAGCAGGGTAGATTTTCCAGAACCAGAGGGCCCGATAATAGCCAGGAATTCTCCTTTTTCCACGGAGAAAGAAACATCGTCCAACGCCTTCACCTGGTTCTCCCCGGAGCCGTAAATTTTTGTTAAATGTTCTGCTTTTAAGATTTCCATATGATTCGCTCCTTTGATTTGATTTAATATAATTCTAACCAGGCAGAGTGACAGCGCAGTGACTTCTATGTGACAAAACTGTCACCTGAAATAACGAAACAAATTCCGATGCAATGTACCTCTATCAACTGGAAATTTTTACATCACAATGCACCACTTTCCATCCGCGGAGCATTCTAACTGCCGCAAACGTTCCATTTTTCGATACACAGGAAATACCGGAGGCCCCTTTCGCTAAGGACGCCCAGTTTGCGTGTGAAAGGGGCCTCCGGTATTTCCGTCCGTCTCCAAAAATAAAAAAATCCTCTCTAACGTGCCGGATA
Organism: uncultured Lachnospiraceae bacterium; assembly: GCA_910584585.1. Classification (GTDB taxonomy): domain Bacteria; phylum Bacillota; class Clostridia; order Lachnospirales; family Lachnospiraceae; genus Petralouisia. The sequence goes on from CAJUBP010000030.1 coordinate 14,248, forward strand.
AAACTTAATAATGAATCTGGCCCCTCCTTCCGGCCGGTTCTCCGCTTTCAAGGTCCCGTTTTGCTGGGAAACCACCATCCGCGCCAGAGCCAGGCCGATGCCTACGCTTTGCTGGGAAGCGTTTTTCCCCTTATAAAACCGCTCAAATAAATGGGGAAGATCTTCCTTGTCAAATCCAGGCCCGTTATCCTCAATGATAATTTCCGTGTAAATGGCGTTTTGGGAATAAGACGCTGTGATGCAGCCGCCCAGGGGCGTATGTTCCATGCAGTTTTTCAGAATATTCAAGATTGCTTCCCGGCACCAGGCAGGATCTCCGGTAAATGACGTCCCGGGATCTCCGCTGAGGGAAAAATTCTGTTCCCGCAGCTCCATAGGAATCATCAGAGGTTCCGCAGCCTGCCGGATCAGTGATTCTGCCTTTACAGACGTCTGCTGGAAGCAGACTGTTCCGGCGTCCATTTTGGACATTTTCAAGAGAGATTCCACCAGCCAGTCAATGCGGGAGAGAAGCTGCACCAATTCCTGCAGCAGTTTTTTCCGTTTGGAAGCGGGCAGATCCGGCTCCATCAGAAGAGAGAGAATCAGGTTGGAAGAAGTCAGGGGCGAGCGAATCTGATGGGATATATCAGCCATGGAATCCGCCAGAAATTTCTTGTCATCCTCCAGGGCTGCCGCCTGTTCGCTGAGCCGCAGCGTCATTTTGGACAGCTCATTCTCCAAAATAGACAGCTCTCCTTCCCTGTATTTCTCAAATTGAATGGGAATCTGACTGTGCAGCATAGTATCAATTTCCCCCGCCAGTTTCTCCAGCCTCCGATATCTGCGCCATGTAATCCAGTAATGGGAACCGATATAAAGAATGGAAAAAAGGATCAATAGGATTCCGCTCTGGGAAGGAAAGAAAAACCCCAGTAAAACAGCAGAAAGCAGCAAAAAGAAATGCCAAACCAAACTGAATCTAACCTCGGGATTGCGCAAGAATTTCATAACATTACAAGTTCCTTTCCTAATTTAGATTTCTCAATAAAAAATGTCGCAGCAACATCTGCATTTCCGTCCGTTTCCAAATAATAAAGAAATTTTACGGCGTCATTCCCCCATCTTATACCCCATCCCCCGAATCGTTTTAATAAGCGCGGGATTCTGAGGATCTTCCTCAATCTTTTCCCGCAGCCGCTTAATATATACCGTCAGAGTATTATCATTGACAAATTCCCCCGCCATATCCCAAAGGGCGTCTAAGAGCTGTGAGCGGGAAAGCACAAGATTCTTATTGTTCATAAAATACAGCAGAAGCCGGTATTCCAGCGCGGACAGCAGGAGCTCCCGGCCATCCTTGGTCACAGTTCCCCGGTTTACGTCTACGGTCAGGTTCTGATACTCCAGAACTGTATTTGCTTTGCCGTAGCGGCGCAGAATGTTGTGAATGCGGGAAACAAGCTCCCTGGGCCGGAAAGGCTTGGCGATGTAGTCGTCAGCGCCCAGATCCAGGCCGGTGACCACACTGTATTCATCTCCCGAAGCGGTCAGGAAAATAACCGGAAGATTGGTGGTGGATTTTACTGCCCGGCAGGTGGCGAATCCGTTTCCCTCCGCCAGGGAAACATCCAGCAGCATTAAGTCAAAGGCTGCGGCAGATTCTTCCAGAAGGGCCAGGGCCTGTGTCTGCCCGTCCACCGATGTAATGGCGAAGCCCTCCTTCTGCAGAAATTCAGTTAAATTGGTGACGATGCTTTTGTCGTCTTCTACTAATAAAATGTGGGTCATAGGATATTTTCTCCGTCTGTTTTATTGCATTTATCTACTTAATATAGTATAACTATAATATAAAATCAATGGAGGTGCAATATGGTTACATTACAAATTCCGATTGATGATAGCTTAAAAAAACAGGCGGACTCTCTATTTTCAAGCCTCGGTCTGGATACTTCAACAGCGGTACGTATTTTTTTAAATGCTTCCATAGAGAATGCAGGAATTCCGTTTTCTGTAAAGCACAAAGATGTGCCTGATTCTTTGCAGGAGGCTGTTTATGACAGCAGATACCGAAGGAATTTAAATGGGCCTTACTCAGATGCAAGAGAGGCCGTTAAGTCGATGCTGGAGGAGTAAACATTGTATCAGATTGTTTATACGAATCGTATGAAAAAGGATGTAAAGCTGATGAAAAAGAGGGGGAAGGATTTAGATAAACTTATAAATGTTCTTTCTTTACTTTCAAGTGGGAAATCATTGCCGGTCCAGTATAGAGATCATCAGCTTTCAGGCAATTTACATGATTTTAGAGAGTGCCATATTGAGCCAGATTGGTTACTTATGTATCAAATTTATGAAGATACGCTTATATTGTCAGCAGTGGCAACGGGCAGTCATTCAGAACTGTTTGGAAAATAATGAAAAAGGAGAGGCACAACATGAAAAAATATGGTTTTGGCGTAGATATCGGAGGCACCACCTGCAAAATCGGCCTGTTTGAAACGACAGGAAACCTTGCGGAAAAATGGGAAATTCCCACAGACATCAAAGAAGGGGGAAAGAATATCCTTTCGGATATTGCAGATTCTTTACATAACAAAATGGCGGAACGGGGAATTGGCAAAGAAGAGGTGGAAGGAATCGGCATCGGTCTTCCGGGGCCGGTGCAGCCGGACGGCAGCGTGTCCGTATGCGTAAATCTTGGCTGGAAAGAGAAGAATATTCCCCGGGAAATGGGGGAACTGATGGATGGAATCCAGGTGAAAGCCGGAAATGACGCCAATGTGGCGGCCCTTGGAGAAATGTGGCAGGGCGGCGGCAAAGGCTGCAGGAGCATCGTGATGGTGACCCTTGGCACAGGCGTTGGCGGAGGCATAATTGTGGATGAGAAGATTGTGGCAGGCACTCACGGAGCAGGCGGGGAAATCGGCCATATTACGGTAAATCCCCATGAGAGCATTCCCTGCAACTGCGGCAGAAGGGGATGCCTGGAGCAATATTGTTCTGCAACCGGAATCGTCCGTCTTGCGAAAGAGGCATTGGGGCAGGAGCACGAAACATCTGTTTTGGATACGGCAGAGGAAGTTTCCGCTAAGGCGGTGTTTGACGCGTATAAAGACAAGGACAAGCTGGCGGAGCAGATTGTAGACAAATTCGCCCGCATTTTGGGAAGGGGACTGAGCAATATTGCCTGTGTGGCTGACCCGGAAGTCTTTGTCATCGGCGGCGGCGTGTCGAAGGCGGGGGAAGTGTTGATTCAGGCAGTGAGGAAATATTTTCGCGAAGCAGCTTTTCCTTCCTGCGCAGAAACCAGGTTTGAACTGGCGTCTCTGGGAAATGACGCAGGGATGTATGGCTGTGTGAAGCTGATTCTGGATTAGAGAGAACTTTTAATATGTGAATACGGACGGAAAGTCAGGATGCCCAGTTTGCGTGCCAAAGGGGCATCCTGACTTTCCTGTGTATCGAAAATTAGAAAGTAAGAGCTTTGAGAAGAATCACGGCACAAGACCAAAATATAGGGGCTGTCGGCAAATGGGATTTGCACACAATATATAGTTATGAAACTCAGCAATTCATATTCATAGCTCTATATTGTGGAAATTCACCATTTCCCGGCAGCCCCTTGGTTATCATATTTAGAAATAGATTCAGAAGCATATGCCGTGAAACCAAACCGGGGAATTACACTTATTTTTTCAGCGGCCTGGCAATCATTGTGATATGGCCTTCTTTGTAATAAGTGCGCAATGGTTTCTCCAGACGGTAGCCGTCTCCGTAGTACATGGAGACGTGGTAGATATTCCGGTATCTGCCGTTGCTTCCCCGGCGCATCCGGTAGAAAATCAAATCTCCCGGCAGGAGCTTGGAAGCGTCAAGTCCTTTATAGGAAATAACCTTGCCGGTTCTTTCCAGATGAGCGGCCATGGAGGCTGCCGTAGGCGCCCAGGAGGGGCTGCCTCCCAATAGTCCGGAATCACATCCGTAAGCCCGGAATACCAAAGAACTGCAGTCATAATACCCGGAGGACATGCGCCTTCCCTGGCTGTAAGAAGAACTGTACATTATCTTGTAGCCGGTTTTGCATGCCTGCAGGGCGCGTTTGGAGGCGACATCCACATGGAAGCGGAATGATACGCCGTCTGCTTTTATGATGATATCTGTGCTTCCGGCGGAGCGGGCGGTAATCCTGCCGGACTTGTCCACTTTTGCCACAGAGCTTTTCTTGGATTTGTATGTAATCTTGCTTTTGGAGGATACGCCTGTCAGAGGAACCTTCATTTTCTTACCAACAGCCAGCAGTTTGGAGGTTGAGGTTAACTGCGGGTTCGTGACAATCAGCTGGTGCTTAATGGTTTTTCCGTCTACTTCAGCGATAATCGTTGTCTTTCCAGCAATATTATTGGCGGTTACAGTGCCGTCCTGCTCAATGGAGGCCAGAGAAGATTTTTTCACTTTCCATTTCACGGTGCTGAAAGCGTTTGTGCCGGTAAGTTTGATTTTCTGTTTTTTCCCAAGGGACAATACCGTGCTGGAAGATTTTATCTCAGGGTCTGAAATTCTCACCGTAGTGGGAAAGGCCGATGAAGTGCCGTCGGAATAATTGACCGTGGCTGTGATCTCGGCGGTTCCAGGCTGTTTGCCGGTGACAACTCCGCTGGTTGGGCCGACGCTGGCAATCTGGGGATTAGACGAGGCCCAGGAAGTATTGATAATAGAGGAATCCGGCTTCTCAATGTTTTCCAGTGAAAAAGCTTTGGTGGTTTCCACTGCCATGGACACCTGCTGCTGATCGATGCCCTTCTCCAGCACCTGAACGGTGCAGGTGCCTTTGCTGGTTATTTTCTGATTATTTTCCCGGGAAGTGCAGACAGCTTCTAAGGTTACAGTTCCGGGATTTTCCGCAGTAATTTTGCATTTATTTCCGGAGCTGGCAATGTCAACCACCTCAGAAGAGGGATCCGCCAGACGGAAAGAAACAGAATCTTCTTTGGAAACATTGCTCAGATACAAGGTTGCGCTGCCGCCGAGAATCAGGATCTGTGATTCACGGTTCAGCTTATGGGGATTTTTCCGGACAGTCACTTCACAGGAAGCCTTTACGCCGGGCCGGGAAGCTGTGATGGTTGCGGTTCCGGGATTTTTGCCGGTGACGATACCCTCCTGGCTGACTGCCGCAATTTTTGATTTGGATGATTTCCAGGTAACTTTACCGGAAGATTTGCCGGATGCTTTCAAGCGATATGTATTTTCTGTATATATGGTAATATTTGTTTTGTTTAATTTCAGGGAAGCTGGCTTTGCAGCTTTGCTGTTGGATGTAACAGTCAGGGCTTGTGTGCTGCTGTCAGCGGGTTTGACGCTTGCAGTGACTGCTGCGCCGGAAGCTTCTGAAGGGGAAATCAGGGGAGCTGCCGATGAAGTGAAAGGCGTTTCCAAGAAAAGCAGACAGCCCAGCGCAAGTGCGAAAAGTTTCTGAGATTTCATTTGTAACATGCCTCCTGTAAATTAAAATTAAATTGCTGTTTCAGTTCAAAGTTGATTTCCGATTAATATAATAATCTCTTTTTTTCTGAGTTTCAAGATTTTTGAGAAAAAAATTTAAAAAATCTGTAATAAATTTGATATAATAATAACACAAGCTGTCCCAAAAAGAATCAGGAAAATTATGGAGATAGCTCAGGACTTGTGGTATGATAGGCCATAACAGAATTTGTTTCTTATAAAATCTATATTTTTACGGAATGATAGGAGTGTATGAAATGGATGAGAAAAAGAAAAATCTGTTCAGCACAGTGGTGGTGTCGGTGATGGCGGTTATTTTTATTGCAGTTGCGGTTTTGATACTGTTTGTGCCCAGGATTGAGGTAAAAGACATCTGTTATTTCATCTGCGGATTTGTGGTGGTGCTGGGAATTTACATGATTGTCCGCTATTTTATGTCGGCTGGCTATGAAAGGCTGAATGAATACGGGTTTTCAGAAGGCGTGTTATTTGTGCTGCTGGGAATCTGCGGGCTGGTAAGCGCGGAACGGATTGCGGCTTCTTTTTTAACGGCCCTGGGGCTTTTGCTGCTTTTATCAGGCGTCATTAAGCTCCAGTACGCCCTTGATTTGAAATGCATGGAGGATAAGGCGTGGGCAGGATTTTTTGCAGTTACCGTTCTTCTGCTGGGCTTTAGTGTTTCTGTGATATTAAAGCCCTTTGAAGATATGGAATTTTTTCAAAATTATACGGCCGGTATTCTGCTTGCAGACGGAATCGTGGAAATCGTCAATATCCTGTACCTGAATTTCAGGATTAAGACTTACCGGCAGAGAGGGGAAAAACATCAGGATCTTCCTGAATTGCATGAAACAGAAAAAGAGGAAAATTTCTCAGAGCAGGCAGATGAAGAAAATGATAAATAATGCCGATGTTGTAATTATCTGACAACTACACGACAAATTGCGGTATTTTTCATCTTGCTTTTTTATGCTGATGATCATATAATGGGAGAGCACATGTAGTGCCGGAGAAAATGAAAAATACTATATTTAGTTGTTTTTGGAGGATTCGGAATGAAAATCATCAAGAGAAGCGGGAAAGAAGCAGGGTTTGACGCCAGCAAGATTATTGACGCGGTGAATAAGGCAAACAAAGAAGTGACGGAAAGCGACAGACTGACCAAAGAGCAGGTGGAGGCCATTGCGGAACGGATTTCCGGCTTTTGTGAGACCATGGAGCGGATCTATAACGTGGAAGAGATTCAGGACATGGTGGAAAATGAGATTATGGCTTACAAGGCATATGAAGTTGCCAGAAAATATATCACTTATCGTTACAAACGGGCTCTGGTGCGCAAGTCCAATTCTACAGATCAGCAGATTTTAAGCCTGATTGAATGCAATAATGAAGAAATCAAGCAGGAAAATTCCAATAAAAATCCTGTGGTAAACAGTGTGCAGCGGGATTATATGGCCGGGGAAGTCAGCAAGGACATTACCAAGCGGTTTCTGCTGCCGGAAAAGGTGGTGCGGGCCCATGAGGAGGGCGTGATTCATTTTCACGACTCCGACTATTTTGCCCAGCACATGCACAATTGCTGCCTGGTGAATTTAGAGGACATGCTGCAGAACGGAACGGTGATCAGTGAGACTATGATTGAGCGGCCCAAGAGTTTTTCCACAGCATGCAATATCGCCACCCAGGCTATCGCTCAGATTGCCAGCTCTCAGTACGGCGGCCAGAGCATTACGCTGTCCCATCTGGCGCCCTTTGTGGACGTCAGCCGGAAGAAGTTAAGGAAAATGGTGCAGCGGGAATTTCAGGCAGCCAAGCTTCCCTTAGATGAGGCAAAGATCAACGAGGTGGCCGAAATGCGCGTCAAGGAGGAGATCCGCCGGGGCGTTCAGATGATACAATATCAGGTCATTACCCTGATGACCACCAACGGGCAGGCGCCTTTTGTTACGGTATTTATGTATCTGAATGAAGTGGAGGAAGGCCGGACCAGAGACGATTTGGCGCTGGTAATCAAAGAAATGCTTCTGCAGCGGATGCAGGGCGTGAAAAATGAAAAGGGCGTCTATATTACGCCGGCGTTTCCCAAGCTGATTTATGTGCTGGAAGAAAATAATATCCGGGAGGGGACCCCTTACTGGGAACTGACCCGTTTAGCGGCAAAATGCACGGCAAAACGCATGGTGCCGGATTATATTTCAGAAAAAGTCATGAAAGAAAATAAACAGGGCAATTGCTACCCCTGTATGGGCTGCCGTTCGTTTTTAACAGTTTATCATGATGAACAGGGAAAACCGAAATTTTACGGGCGGTTTAATCAGGGGGTTGTAACCTTGAACTTAGTGGACGCGGCGTGTTCTTCCGAGAAAGACATGGATAAATTCTGGGCAATCTTAGAAGAACGGATGGAATTGTGCAAAGAAGCGCTGATGCTCCGCCACAACCGGCTGAAAGGAACGCCCTCAGATGTGGCTCCGATCCTGTGGCAGTACGGGGCTCTGGCCCGGCTGAAAAAGGGAGAGGTGATTGATAAGCTGCTATACGGCGGATATTCCACGATTTCTTTGGGATATGCAGGGCTCTGCGAATGCACCCGGTATATGACAGGCAAATCCCATACCGATCCGGAAGCGACGCCTTTTGCGCTGGAAGTGATGGAACGTTTGAACCAGGCCTGCAAAAAATGGGAAGAGGAAACAAATATTGCTTTCAGTCTCTATGGAACACCCCTGGAATCCACCACTTATAAATTTGCAAAATGTCTGCAGCGGCGGTTTGGAATTATAGAGGGAGTGACCGATAAAAATTATATCACCAACAGCTATCACGTTCATGTGACTGAAGAAATAGACGCGTTCCGTAAATTGTCCTTTGAGGCCCAGTTTCAGAAATTGTCCCCCGGCGGCGCGGTGAGTTATGTGGAAGTGCCGGATATGCAGGGAAATCTGGAAGCGGTGCTAACGGTAATGCAGCATATTTACGATAATATCATGTACGGAGAGCTGAACACGAAAAGCGATTACTGCCAGGTATGCGGGTATGAAGGAGAGATCAAAATTGTCTCAGACAAAGACGGCAAGTTAGTGTGGGAATGCCCCAATTGCCAGAATCGGGATGAGGATAAGATGAATGTCGCCCGAAGGACCTGCGGCTACATCGGCACGCAGTTCTGGAACCAGGGAAGGACCCAGGAGATCCAGGAAAGAGTGCTTCATTTATAGAGTGAGACAGTTATGAATTACGGTGAAATTAAAAAAACAGATATTGCCAACGGCGAAGGCGTGCGCGTTTCCCTTTTTGTCTCCGGATGCACCCATCACTGCAAGGGCTGCTTCAACAGCGAGACCTGGGACTTTGGCTTTGGAAAAGAATTTACCCATGAGACTGAAAATGAACTATTGGAATTGCTAAAGCCAGCCTACATTGCAGGACTGTCACTGCTGGGGGGAGAACCCATGGAACCGGAGAATCAGAGAGCGCTGCTTCCTTTCCTGCGGCGGGTGAAAGAAATATACCCCGGGAAGACCATCTGGTGCTATACCGGATACCTATTTGACCGGGACCTGCAGGGAGAGGGCAGAGCAGTATGCGAGGTCACAGAAGAATTGCTTTCATACCTGGATATCCTGGTGGACGGAGAGTTTGTGCAGGCGAAGAAAAATATCTCTTTGCGTTTTCGGGGTTCGGAGAATCAGAGAATCATTGATGTAAAGAAAAGCCTGGAAGAAGGGAAAACCGTACAGGCTATAGATTTTTCTGAAAGCGTTCTATAATACATTTCAGCGCTGCGGCCAACTTAAATACTGCAGGCAGGATGGGGACGGCAATCCTGACTTGTGTAGGTTTATTATAAAAATTTTAAGATTTTTTTAATAAAAGATGAAAGACAGAAAAATACAGAAAAGATAAAATAGAGGAATACCAGTCAGTTATGGAGTATAATCACAAACAGAATCAAAATAAGTATTTTAAAATCGTTTTAGTCAGAATCAGCACCGATGAATATATCATTTTGAAAGGGCCCGAAGAGGAAAAACTCCTGGCCGGAATCCTGCAGGATGATTACAATACCACAAGATATGAGAAGATGATTCAATTGTTGGCAGACGAGGTTGTACAGAAAGAATATCGGGAAGAGTTTTCTTCCATATTTTCAATGGAAAATATGATAAAGGAATTTGAAGGAGGGAAAACCATGGTGGAATATTCTTATATCCGTGACGTAGGAGATGAGAAGAAAATGGTAAATACCAAAGTCTACCCCCGCTTAAAAAAAGAAAACCGACTGGAAGAATTTATGGTATATGTTTTATCATGAGGAGGGACCCAGCCGCCAAAGTCCTGACGTATAAAAAGAGCTGAACCGGCTGGGAGGAGTCCTGATGTTTCTCTTGAGGCCCCAAGCATCAAAGTCCTGACATCTAAAAAGAGCAGAACCCGGCTGGGAGGAGCCCTGATGTTTATCATGAGGAGGGACCCAGCCGCCAAAAGTTCCAATTCCCAGAAAAGAAAAATCCGGCTGGGAGGAGCCCTGATGATTCTCTTGAGGCCCCTAAAAATTCACCATAACAACCCAAGCCAGCCGAAAGGAGGAATGCATATGCGGGAAAAATTAGCGCGCAGAAGAAGACGAAGAATTATTATAGGAAGCATCGCCGGCATTGTCCTGCTGCTGGCAGCAGTTTATTTCGGTATGGTGTTCTATTTCAGCAGCCACTTTTTTTTCCGGACCAGAATCAACGGTTGGAAAGTAGGGGGAATGAGTCTGGAAAAGGCTGAGGAAAAGGTGGGAGACGGAGTGGAAGATTATCTCCTGACCGTTTTTGACAGAAAAGGAGAAAAACACCATATTTACGGACAAGACATCGCCTGTGAATATGTGCCGGACGGCTCTGTAGAGAAATTGCTGAAGGCCCAGAAACCGCTGCGTTGGATTCTCGCAGTCTTTGAACCGGTGAAAGATGAAGTGCCGGTGACCATGGATTACAAAGAAGAATTGATCTCCAATGCGGTGTCGAGAATGGACTGTTTTCAGGAAGAAAATATTATTGAGCCGGAAAATGCGGAGATCAAACTGGGAGACGACGGGTATTATGTTGAACCGGAAGAAATGGGAACCCATATGGTGTTTGAAAGCGTGCTGGCAAAGGTAAAGCAGGCGGTTTCCGCAGGTGATTCAGAAGTGAGCCTGACAGATGAAGATTACATAAATCCGGAATATACGAAGGAAAGCCCTCAGGTTACAGAAACCATGGATCGGATTGCCCGATATGAAAATGCGGAGATCACCTATGAAATCAAGGACTATGAAGAAAAACTGACGAAAGAGCAGATTCGTGAATTCATTCAGTTGGGAGACAATTACAGCGTTTCATTGAAAACCGATGAAATTGAAAAATATGTCCAGAATCTTGCCAGCACTTACAATACCTACGCAGATGTCCGTTCCTTTCAAACTTCCTCCGGCGATACCGTAGAAATCGGCGGAGGAGATTACGGCTGGATTCTCAACAAGCCGAAAGAAGCAGAACAGATTATCGCCGATCTGGAGGCCGGCGAGCCAGTCAGCCGGGAACCGGTATATTCTCAGCGTCCTTTTGCAGAGGGGAAAGATGATATCGGAAATACTTATATCGAGATAGATTATACCAAGCAGCACCTCTGGTATTATGAAAACGGCGCTTTGGTAGTGGAAACAGATGTGGTGACCGGCAATATCAGCCGCAGCAATGGTTCTCCGGACGGGGTGTTCAAAATCGTGTATAAAGAGAGCCCTGCCGTGCTGAAAGGGGAAGACTACGAGTCAGACGTCACATATTTTATGCCCTTTGCATATAATGTGGGAATCCACGACGCGTCTTGGAGAAACGGAAGGTTCGGCGGTGAAATCTATAAGAGCAGCGGTTCCCACGGCTGCATCAATGCGCCTTTGGAGGTGGCGGCCGTACTTTATGAAAAAGTAAAAGTGGGGACGCCGGTGATCGCTTTCTATCGGGAAAAAGTAGAATTGTCTGCAGAAAACGCCAAGATTTCCAATGCATTTTCTTATGTAGATCCCGAGAAAGAAAAAGAAACGCCTGGTACAGAGGAATAGAAATGAGAAAGACAGAAATTTACGGAACCATCGGCCCTGCCTGTGCAAAACAAGAAATACTTACAGAAATGTTTCGTCTGGGAATGACAGGAATCCGCCTGAACATGTCCCATACAGAGTTGGAAGACAGCCGGGAATGGACAGAGATGATAACAGCCGCTGCCAGCGCAGCCGGCGTCCGTCCCCGGCTGTTAATTGATTTGCGGGGGCCGGAGCTTCGGATCGGAAATTTGATCGAGCCTGTAAAGCTGCAGGAAGGAGAGAGAATCTGCCTGCAGGGAATGGGTGATGAGAGAATTCAATCAGAATTACAAGAAGAACAAGTCCATTTGCCGGCGCCCGGCCAGATTTTTGCCTATCTGCAGCAGGGACAGGAGATCTTACTGGATGACGGAAAGCTTAAGCTTGAGATTACAGAGGTTTCCGGAAAAACTGCTTTCGGCAGAATCATCCGCGGCGGAATCCTGCAGTCGAAAAAGAGCATTGCCCTGCCGGGAATTCGGATGCATTTACCGGTTTTGACAGAGAGCGACAGAAGAAATATCCGAAATGCAAAATCCCACGGCGTTACCGGAGTGATGCAGCCCTTTGTGCGGAGCAAAGAGGATTTGCAGGAATTAAAGCGGGAACTGGAAAACGCCGGAGCCTCTGATTTAGAAGTATTTGCGAAAATAGAGAATATGGAAGGCGCAGAACATCTGGAAGAACTGCTTCCCCATGCAGATCAGATTGTGATTGCCCGGGGCGATTTGGGCAGCAGCATGATGCTGTGGGAACTTCCCGCTGTGCAGGAAGAAATCGCGGTAAAATGCCGAACTGCCGGAAAGCCGTTTATGGTAGTTACCCAAATGCTGGCCTCCATGGAAAAGAATCCGGTTCCCACCCGGGCAGAGGTATCCGATATCTTCCGCGCCGTGCAGGAAGGCGCCGCCAGCGTAATGGTAACCGGTGAAACCGCCGCCGGAAACTATCCCGCGGAAACAATCCGCTATCTGGCCAATACAGTGCGGGCCGCTGAAAAATATTTAAGGAACGAATAAACTTGCCATTCTTATAAAATAGTTTGTTCGTTCCTTAAATATTTCGCTACACACGCTCTGGTTGCTCCAAAATAAAAAACCTTTATACTTCCCAACGCCCGCTGGCCCCGCAGGGAAGCGCCAGCCCATTGGAAGAGACGGGAAGCCCGATCTCCTGGGCGTCTATCGTCCCTCCGAATTTCTTTAGCTCTGTGCCAAGCATATAAGCAAGCACTGCCGGCTGCAGTCCAGTGGTATAGGAGTTGATCAGAAAGAACAGAGGATCATCGGAAAGAAGCCGGGTACATAATTTTATCAGCGGAAATACAGCGTTTTCAATTTTCCAGATTTCTCCCTTGGGTCCTCTTCCGTAAGAAGGCGGATCCATAATAATGGCGTCATAACGGTTATTCCGTCTTAATTCCCGTTCCGCAAATTTCACACAGTCGTCTACAATCCACCGGATTGGGGCATCGGAAAGCCCGGAGGCAGCGGCGTTTTCCTTTGCCCAGGTAACCATTCCCTTAGAAGCGTCCACATGGGTAACGCTTGCCCCCGCAGCGGCAGCGGCAGCCGTAGCGCCGCCGGTGTAGGCAAACAAATTCAGTACTTTTACAGGCCGGTGCGCCTGCTTAATTTTTTCGCCGAACCAGTCCCAATTTACGGCCTGTTCCGGAAACAGGCCGGTGTGCTTGAAGTTAAAAGGCTTTAAGTGAAATGTCAGATTTTTGTAATGCAAATCCCATTGTTGGGGCAGGTCGAAAAATTCCCACTCTCCGCCGCCTTTTTTACTGCGGTGATAATGGGCGTTTCTCTGTTTCCATCCGCGGTGGGTTTTAGGCGTGTCCCAGATGACCTGCGGGTCCGGCCGGACCAGAAGATATTTTCCCCATCGCTCCAGTTTTTCTCCGTTGGAGCAGTCTATTACTTCGTATTCGTTCCAGTTATCTGCAATCCACATAGATGATTTCCTTTTCCTTTCTTTTGCATAATGTGATTTGATTATTCCGAAATTTTAAGGTGCCTGCACCCGATTTGTTTTGTCCTATTGTAGCACAGGGGGGAAAGGAAGAAAAGGAGATTTTGAAGGCTTTTGGGAAGTTTCAAATTTTGGCGGGGACATATTTGGGGACGAAGGTCAAAGTTTGTTATTGTTTTGGAGGCCGGTAAGTGACAAGTTCTCCGGCTTCAATCAGATAATCCGCCATATGCTGACAGTTGAATAAGCTGTTTCGGTCTCTTTTGCATGTTACTCTAGCAAATCCCTTTCCAACTTCGGCTAAAAAAGAGAAAATCTTTGAAACAAAGAAAATATGTGAAAAATAAACAAATAATCCACTTTAAAACAAAGAAAAACAATAAAATAAAGGCGATATATCTGTGAAATATGCTGAAAATCTTTAAAACACAGAAAATAAATTGACAAAAATAAAGATTTGATATACACTGTAGTTACATCAAAGGACAGCGTTTCCGGCCGGGAGCAGCAAGATGCATGGAACCAAGAGAAGTGATACATTCATAAAAAGGAGAAGAACATGAAAGCATTAGCAAGATATGGAAAAGCGTTTGGCGGATATCGGATGATCGACGTACCAGAGCCTGAATGTGGCCCGGAAGATATTATTATTGAGATTAAGGCAGCGGCAATCTGCGGAGCTGACATGAAGCACTACAAAGTAGACAATGGTTCTGATGAATTTAACTCTATCCGCGGCCATGAGTTTGCCGGAGAGATTGTAAAGGTAGGCGAACAGGTAAAGGACTGGAAAGTGGGACAGAGAGTAGTATCTGACAACAGCGCTCATGTATGCGGAGTGTGTCCGGCCTGTGAACAGGGAGATTTCCTCTGCTGTGAGAATAAAGTAAATCTGGGGCTTGACAATAACACATGGGGCGGCGGATTTTCCAAATACTGCAAGGTTCCAGGGGAAATTTTAAGAATTCACAAACATGCCATCTGGGAGATTCCGGAAAAAGTAAAATACGAAGAGGCGGCTGTGCTTGACCCAATCTGCAACTCCTACAAAGCCATTGCGCAGCAGGCGCATCTTCTCCCGGGACAGGACGTTGTGGTATTCGGAACCGGCCCGTTAGGACTGTTCGCCGTACAGGTTGCCAGAATTATGGGCGCGGTAAACATTGTTATGGTTGGCCTGGAAGAAGACACCAAGGTTCGGTTCGGCGTTGCGAAAGAACTGGGCGCTACCCATGTGGTAAACGGCTCGAAAGAGGATGTTGTAGCCAGATGTACGGAAATCTGCGGAAGAGATAATCTGGGACTGGTGGTAGAATGTTCCGGCGCCAATATCGCTTTGCAGCAGGCCATCGAAATGCTCCGGCCGAACGGAGAGGTTGTCCGTGTGGGAATGGGCTTCAAGCCTCTGGAATTCTCCATCAACGATATCACATCCTGGAACAAGAGCATCATCGGCCATATGGCTTATGATTCCACCTCCTGGAGAAACGCAATCCGTCTGCTGGAATCCGGACAGATTCAGGTTCAGCCTATGATTACCCACAGGCTGGGGCTCTCCGAGTGGGAAAAAGGATTTGAACTGATGGCAAACAAAGAAGCAATCAAAGTCATTTTCCATTATGACTTCGAGGATTAATTATGGAAAGAAAATTACTATTTGCGCCGTCTATGAGATGCTGCGACTTATTTGATTTTGAGCGTCAGGTAAAATTCCTGGACGGACATGCGGATTTTTTACATATTGATATTAAGGACGGAAACTATGTAAAAACTTTCGGCGTGGGACCGGACTTTATGGCTGCCTTGAAAAAGGCAATCACCACCCCCATGGACGCCCATTTGATGATTCAGCACCCACAGGAATACATTGAGGCCTGCGCCAAAGCCGGGGCGTCCTATATCACCCCTCATACGGACTGCATTGAAAGCGACGCGTTTGTGACCTTGAATAAGATTCTTTCTCTTGGGTGCAAGGCCGGAATTGCAATGAACCCGGCCGCTCCGCTGGAGGGAATACGATACTATCTGCCGCTGTTGTCAAAAGTGACCATCATGATTGTAGACGCAGGGTACGCAGGGCAGAAAGTCATCACACAGATGTATGACAAGATACGGACTTTAGTGCAGTGGAGAAAAGACATGGGGCTTGACTTCCTGATTGAAGCGGACGGTTCCATGAATGCAGGAGTGTACGCGCCCTTGTATGAAGCGGGAGCGGATGTGGTAGTGTTAGGGCCTCCCGCATTGTGGAACAAAGATCCGGATATCGAAAAAGCCTGGGAGATTATGGAAGGCGAAGTAAACGCAGAATTAAAAGATTAAGAAAAGAGGAAAAAATTATGGCATCTAATTCAACTAAGAGCGTGAATATCGGTGCGAGACTTGACCGTCTGCCGAATTCAGGCTGGCATATCAAGATGTGGCTGGTGTCCGCTTTCGCCCTGCTGGTTTGCTGGTCCAACGGCATCGGAGGCGCAGTGCAGAACATCCTTTTGAATGAACTGCACTGGCTGGAAGAGGGCAGCGCCCTTCTGGCAATGTGGGGCACTACATATACGGCAGGACAGCTGTTCGGCGCACTGGTGGGCGGACCCATCGGCGACAAAATCGGACGTAAGAAAAGTATCCTTTTATATGAAATCATACATATTATCGCCATGATCGGCGGAGCAGTTTCACCGAATATCGGAGTGCTTTACGTATTCAGGCTGGTACAGGGCTTTGGCCTGGGCGCGCTTCTTGTGGTGCTGTTTGCGGGATTTACAGAGTATGTCCCGGGAAGAAACCGCGGGGTATGGTCCAGCCGGAACTCCTTCATCGGCAACTGGGCGCATCCGATATGCAACGGAATTGCGTTTGTCATCGCCCTGACAGGCATCAGCTACAACATGAACTGGCGCGTGCAGTATATGATTCCGTCTATCCTGTCCATCATTGCGTCGATTTTGATTTCAAAGAAATTCCCGGAATCCCCCAGATGGCTGGAGGCACAGGGAAGGACAGAGGAAGCCGACGAGATTATGACCAAGATTGAAAAAGAGATCGAAGCTTCCACAGGCAAGCCGCTGCCTCCGGTAACAGAAGCGCCCAAGGAAGTAAAGCAGCTTCCCTATTCCGCGCTGTTCCGCGGAAAGCTTTTAAAGAGAACCATTGTAGGCTCTCTGGTGCTGATTGGCATGAATACCATCCAATATACCTTGATGAACTGGATGCCTTCTCTTTTAAGATCCTTAGGCTACGATACTTCCAGTTCCCAGTTTATGACCATGTTCGGGCTGTTCGGCGCTCCCTTCGGAATCTTTATTGCATCCTTGATTATGGATAAGATTCCAAGACGCGTGATGGGTGTAGCGCTGTTGGCAGGCATGGCGGTTCTGGGAATTATCACAGGGCAGCAGACACAGATGACTCCGCTGATTGTTTCCACATTCTTCCTGAATACCGTTATTTACATGTATGTATGCTATGCGTCGGCAGTGTATGTGCCGGAGATGTGGCCTACATCCGCGAAACTTTCCGGTTCAGGATTCTGCAATGCGGTGGGCCGTGTCAGCAACATTTTCTTCCCCTTCCTTGTAACCTATGTGGCAAGCTCCATGGGAAGCGGCGGAGTGTTCGTTCTGATTACTATCGTGGCAGTGATTATTGCAGTATGCGTGTTTATCTTCGGCGTTGAGACAAGAGGAGAATCCGTAGAGGATATCGGTAACGTGGAGTAAGCTGGCCAGATGGAGCGCCAGAGAGAAAGTATGTTGAAGCAAGCGGCAATCGAATAGATAGCGTCAAATGATAGAAAGGAGAGAATCATATGAAAAATACAGAGGCAATCCTGGTAGTTCCAGGAACAATGGAGATTAAAGAAGCGCCTGTGCCGGAGCCGAAAGAGGATGAGATTATGCTGAAGGTGGAATATGTGGGAATCTGCGGCTCTGATGTGCATGGCTTTGAGTCAGGCCCCTTCATCCCGCCCAAGGACCCTAACCAGAAAATCGGCCTGGGCCATGAATGTGCCGGAACCGTAGTAAAAGTGGGAAGCAAAGTGACAAAATTCAAACCTGGCGACCGGGTAAATATTGAACCAGGCGTTCCCTGCGGAAAATGCAAATACTGCCTGGAAGGGCATTACAACATCTGCCCGGATGTGGACTTTATGGCTACACAGCCCAACTACAGAGGCGCGTTAACCAATTATCTCTGCCATCCGGAGAACTTTACCTATCATCTTCCGGAAAACATGAGCACTATGGAGGGCGCTCTGGTGGAGCCTGCGGCAGTAGGCATGCACGCGGCGTTAGAAGGCGGCGCAAGGCTGGGCAAGAAAATCGTGATTCTGGGCGCAGGCTGTATCGGTCTGATGACATTGCAGGGCTGCAAGAGCCTTGGCGCAACCGATATCGTTGTGGTGGATGTCATGCCCAAACGTCTGGAAATGGCAAAACAGCTTGGCGCGTCAGAGGTTATTAACGGAATGGAAGAAGATACCATCAGCAGATGCAAAGAACTGGTGGGAGAGCTTGGCGCGGATATTGTATTTGAAACAGCAGGCTCGCAGGTTACCGCAAAGCAGGCGCCCCAGATTGTGGCAAGAGGCGGAAAGATTATGATTGTAGGGACGATTCCGGGAGAAGTGCCCATTGATTTCCTGAAAATCAACCGGGAAGTGCAGATTCAGACCGTATTCCGCTATGCAAATAACTATCCCATGACCATTGACGCCATTGCGTCCGGGAAATTTGACGTGAAATCCATGGTGACACATATCTATGATTATCAGGATGTCCAGAGAGCTTTCGAGGAATCTGTAAATTGCAAGAAAGACATTATCAAAGGCGTAATCAAAATAAAAGACGCAGAATAAAAAAATCATTCAGGGAGGAAAACAAATGTTAGCAGATATCAGATATTGGGAAAACAAAGCAAAAGAAGGAAAATTCGCAATTCCTCATTTTAACGTATGGAACGCGGAGATGCTTATGGGCGTTATGGACGCGGCAGAAGAGGCAAAAGCGCCGGTCATCATTTCCTTCGGAACCGGATTTGTGGGAAATACTTCTTTTGAAGATTTCTGCCATATGATGGTTTCCATGGCAAAGAAAGCAACTGTTCCGGTTATCACACATTGGGATCACGGCCGCAGCATGGAAATTGTGCAGAACGCTTATAACCATGGCATGAATTCCGTTATGAGGGACGCTTCCGCCTATGATTTTGAAGAAAATATCCGCCTGACCAAAGAGGTGGTAGATTATTTCCATCCCCTGGGAATTCCGGTAGAGGCAGAGCTTGGCCATGTGGGAAATGAAACCGTTTATGAAGAGGCTCTTGCAAGCTATCAGTATACAGACCCATCCCAGGCAGCAGAATTCGTAGAGCGCACCGGCTGCGATTCTCTGGCAGTTGCCATCGGAAACCAGCATGGCGTATACACTTCCGAGCCAAAATTGAACTTTGAAGTGGTAGAGAAGGTAAGAGACGCTGTATCCGTACCATTGGTACTGCACGGAGCTTCCGGAATCGGCGATGAGGATATCAAAAAAGCAATCTCCCTTGGAATCGCGAAGATCAACATCCATACGGAACTGTGCCAGGCTGCCATGACTGCAGTTGCGGCAAACGTTGACAAACCTTTCCTGGAATTAGAAAGAGCCGTAAGAGCAGCAGTAAAACAGCGTGCCCTGGAAAAAATTGTTTTGTTCGGAGATGACGGAAAGGCGGAATAATCGTGGAGAAAAAATTAGACGCAGTCTGTGTAGGCGCTGCCATTGTGGATATCCCTCTGCAGCCGGTGAACCGGGATATGTTTGAGATTGAGTCCTTTCCGCTGCAGCAGATTTCCATGACCATCGGCGGGGACGCCATCAATGAGGCGACGATTCTGTCCCGGCTGGGACATAAAATCGGGCTGATGAGCATGGTAGGCCGGGACGCCGTGGGAAACTTTATCATGGAACACTGTGAGAAGAACGGCATTGACTATTCCGGCATCACAATCCGGGAAGGAATTGACACATCCATCAATGTAGGGCTTGTGACTGCTGACGGGGAACGGACTTTTGTTACAAACCGAAACGGCAGTCTGTGGAAGATGACCATCGGGGACGTGGATCTGTCCCGGCTGGGCGAAGCAAGGCTTTTGTCACTGGCAAGCATTTTCAACAATCCCCTTTTGGACTGCAAGGCGCTGGTTCGGATTTTTCAGGAAGCCAAGAAGCAGGACATGATCATCTGCGCGGACATGATTAAGGCCAGGTTGGGCGAAACGCTGGATGATATCAGGGAAGCATTGAGTTATGTGGATTACTTTTTCCCCAATTACGATGAAGCTTGTCTTATGACGGGAGAAGAAGAACTGGAAAAAATCGCGGATAAATTTTTAGACTGCGGGATTGGGCATGTTGTAATTAAGACCGGAAAGAAAGGCTGCTATATCAAGAGCCAGGATCAAACTGTGCTGGAGGTTCCGGCCATGAAAGGAATCACTGCCATTGACACCATCGGCGCAGGAGACAATTTTGCATCCGGTTTCATTACGGCGATTCTGGAAGGAAAGACATTAAAAGAATGCGCGGAATTTGCCAACGTGACAGCATCTATCAGCGTCCAGAGTATCGGCGCCACCACGGGAGTGCAGAACCGGGCGCAGGTGGAGGAACGGCTGAAAGAATATTATGAACAGCAGAAAGGATAACAGATTATTATGAAAAAAATGAAGCTTGGAAATACAGGCGTGGATATTTCAAGGATGGGCCTTGGAACATGGTCTATCGGCGGCGGCCCGGCATGGGGCGGTGATCACGATTTGAAGGTAGTGGTTGACCTGATCCGGGAATGCCCGAAGCTGGGAGTGAACCTGATTGACACGGCTCCCGGATACAATTTCGGAAACAGTGAAAAAATCGTGGGAAAAGCCCTGGAGGGGATGAACCGTGAAGATGTGGTAATCATCACAAAGTGCGGAATCATCTGGAACGACAGAAAGGGAAGCCTGTTTAACAAAGTGGGCGATACCCAGCTTTATAAAAACCTTTCCAAAGAATCCATCCTGGAAGAGATTGACCAGAGCTTAGAGCGTCTTGGCACAGACTACATCGATGTTTACATGACCCACTGGCAGGCAGTGGAGCCGTATTTCACTCCAATCTCAGAGACTATGGAAGTGCTGAATGACTTAAAGGCACAGGGCAAAATCCGCGCAATCGGAGCGGCAAACGTGGATGTCAACCACATCAAGGAATACTTAAAATACGGTTCTTTAGATATCGTTCAGGCAAAATACAGCATTCTGGACCGGGGAATTGAAGAAGACCTGCTTCCGGTCTGCAAGGAAAACAATGTGACCATCCAGGCCTACTCCCCGTTGGAAATGGGGCTGTTAAGCGGCGCTCTTCCCAGGGATTACAAGCCGGTGGGGGCACAGATTCCCAAGAAATGGTTCCAGCCGGAGAATATGCAAAAAGCCATGGACATGATGGACGCGTGGAAACCCCTCTGTGAGAAATATGACTGCACCGTTGCCAACCTGGCTCTCGCATGGATTCTGGCTCAGGGCGAATTCATCAACCTGTTAAGCGGCGCCACCACAGTGGCCCAGATTGATGAGAACATCAAATCAGCGGAATTAGAGCTGGAGCCGGAGGATGTGGCATATATGCGGAAGCTGGCAGAAGATTTGGAAAAGTAGTCGTTTTCCATCATGCACGGCCTGCCGTTTCGCGGGCCGCATGGACATCCTTGCTATGGAAACTGGAAACTTCGGTATCGGTCCGCAGGTTGGCGCGGCCGGTATCGGAACCCCTGCCTGGAGTGTTCCAAAGGCATTGTGAGCTGCATTTTTAGGCAAAAGTACGTGTTTCAAAGGAGATAAATATGCTTTCAAAGGAAAAAACTCTTGCAAATCCCAAAGAGATTGGTATACTATTAGAGGAAGAAATCTCTGGCAATGAGGAAAACGAGAGGGAAGAAAGCATGTCGAGTAAAGAAAGACTGATGGTGATCAGGCAGCATATCCAGAATGTAAAGAAAGTTTCAGTGGCGGAATTGAGCCTGCAGTGCTCGGTCACGGAAGAGACGATCCGAAGAGATCTGGATAAGCTGGAACTGGAAGGCGTCGTGACCAGGATCCACGGCGGCGCGATCTGGAATGCGGATGTTCAGAAGGAGAACGTGCATTTTTATAAGAGACTGACAAAACATCTGAAGGAAAAACAGGAGATCGCCCGTAAAACAGCCGCGCTGCTGGAAGGGAAGAACACGATTATCGCAGACTCCAGCACCACTGTGGCTGAGGCTTTAAAGCTGATACCTGATAACCGGGACGTGACAATTGTAACGAATTCTACCGAGGTGTTCCGGGAGTTTCAGCAGTCTTCCTTTCACATTATATCGACAGGCGGAGAATTTAACCAGAAATCGCTGTCGCTGCAGGGGCAGCTTGCGAAAACAAATATCACCAAATACAATGTGCGCCTTGCGCTGATAAGCTGTAAGAGCGTGAATATTGAGAAGGGCGTACTGGATTCCAATGAAAGCGAGGCGGAAATCAAAAAGATGATGCTGGAGCAGGCGGAGGAAGTGGCGCTTCTGGTGGATCATTCCAAATTTGACCAGACTGCCTTTGTATGTCTGACAGACTTAAAAAGCGTGAATTATATTATTACGGACAGAAAGCCGGGAGATATCTGGATTAAGTATTGTGAAGAAAACGGCGTCCGTCTGATTTATTGAACTAGAGCGTGTCTTAAAATTGCTTTCTGACAGATGTATTCTCCACTTGGTGGGAGATTTGCGCCAAATGAAACTCTCTTTGTCATATCATAAAACAAATACAGAGCCGATGCGAAGCAGAATGAAATCTGCGGAGCGCGGCTCTGTATTTGCGTTTCGAAGTGTTTTTAAACTAAAGATCTATTGTTTTTCTATAAAATCTTTAAAATAAAGAAAAAAATGAACAAAACAAAAGGATAAAATTGGTAATAACAACCAAAAATCTTTGAAATGAAGAAAAATAATTGACAATTTTACCGATAAATGTTAGAATGAAAGAAATAAATGTAGTGCCTTATTACCAATAAACGGCAAATCTTGGGATGGTTAGGAGGAATATTACACAAAATTTGAAACAAAAAATATTTTGATTCAAAGATTTAATCTCATTGTCTGGAAATAAAAAACAAAAAAATATTTGTTTGAAACAAAGATAACGGAACATAAGAATCTAAAATGGGAGGTTACAACAGAATGGAAAATAAGAAAAAGGAAGCATCTATCGTGAAAAAGATGATGCTTGCAGTAGCTGGGGGTTTTGTCGTGGGGTTCGCCTGTTTATTTTTGAGGGAATACCTGAATGGAAATGGCGGCAGCGGCGTCTGGAATGTCATTGAGGCAATTCTGTTCCAGGACATTACTGCAACTCAGGGGATTGAGGGAATCGGGCTTTTTTATATTATCGGGCAGCTTTTTATGCGGGGGCTTCAGATGGCGATTGTGCCTCTGGTGATTACCTCTCTGGTCCGGGCGCTGTGCAGTCTGGCCAATCCGGAGCAGCTTGGCAGGATTGCTGGCAAGACCTTTCTTACCTATGGCTGCTTTTATGTAGTCGCGGCAGCGCTGGCAGGAGCAGGGGCGTATTTTGTAAAATCTATGGGGTGGTTTGACGTAAACCTGCCGGGGCAGATGGCCACGGAAGCAGTCACTATGGAAGGCTATAATCCGCTGGTAACGGTTGTCAATGCAGTTCCTTCCAATGTATTTGCCGCATTTTCCACCAACAACACGATTTTGTCCGTGGTGGTGGTTGCGATTGTGCTTGGACTGTGCATCACTGCCATGGGGGAAAAGGCAGATCCTTTGAAAAAAGTAATTGAGAACCTGAACGATGTGGTACAGATGTATTTGAATTTCCTGATTAACAAAATTGCGCCTGTGGCAATTTTCTGCATGATTACAAGGACGCTGTCTGTGTACGGCGTGGAATATATCGGACCTACGCTGGTGTGGATTGTAACCACCATTGTAATCAGCCTTGTGCTTGTAGCCACCATTTATCCAGCAGGCATCTTTCTCACCACAGGGCTGAACCCCGTTCCCTTTATCCGAAAATCATTTAAAATCGGATTATTTGCGGCGGCCACCAATTCTTCCGCAGCCACCCTTCCTCTGAATACAAAGACCTGTACAGAAGAGCTGGGGTGCTCCGAGGAAATCAGCAGTTTCGTCCTGCCCACCGGCATGACCATCAATATGAATGGAACCACAGCAATGCATATGATAGCCATTACTTTTATCGCAACGGCAGCAGGCATTGAGGTAACGCCCGCCACCCTGGCAACGGCAGCCTTCTTATCCATCTGTACAGCAGTAGGCACGCCAGCCATCCCGGTAGCAGGCACCACCATGGTGTATGTGGTAATGTCCGGTCTGGGAATGAGCTCAGAACTCTGCATGATAGGCTATTCTCTGGTGCTGGCCATGAACTATCTGCCAGGCATGGCCGTAATTACACTGAATGTCATCGGCGACGCGGCAACCAATGTAATCGTGAATTTCAAAGAAGGCGTACTGAATAAAGATATATATAATAAGAAATAGAATAATGCTTCTAATACCTTTCCGATACACATGAAATGCCGGAAGCCTACTCTTTGATTTGCGCATTAAAGGACTTTCCGGCATTTCCGTCCGTATCCAAAAGTATATGTTCGTTGTGGCATTATTCCCTTCAATTCATCCAGGCCACCTGCTGTTTCGCCCTCAGCGGAAATCTCCTTAAATTACAGCCATTTAGATTTTCATGATTTAGATTGACGGCAGTCAGCTGATTATTAGAATAAGTCTTATAATAGTAGATTCCGCGGCTTGCATTAATGCAGCAGGAATACAGCGTGAGATCATACTTGTTTTCCTCCGTTAATACACTTCCGCGCACCATGGAAACAGAGTCCAGCAAATGGAAAAGCTGCGCGACGCTTTCAGGTTCATCTGCTTCGCAGACAGAGTTTAAGCAGAGATAAGAAGCCTTTACAAACCGGGAAGAAGGGGAAAAATCACCGGGAAGGCCGAAACTTCCAAGGCCCAAGCCGAAAGGCTTTAGGCTTACATCTGTGGAAAAACAGTTCGAAGGAGTGCCGGCGGTTAAGTTCATATACTGGCAGGTATTTGTCATTTGGAAAGGGAACGCGGGATTATTGGTCAGCACTCCCATGGGATTGTCGTAAATTTCCATGCCGTTTTTGGTCACTTCCAGTACAAGGGAAGTCTCCTGGTCCGCAATATGCCAGTGAAGAGGAGACAGGGGAATTTCCTCGCTGAAGGGAATATGAATCAGATGAGTGGCAGAAAGCAGTTCTTTTGCCTCGGCTGCAGTGGCGCATTTTCCCAACAGCCAGAGAATTACCTCAAAGGGGGAGATATTGCTGCATTCTGTGTTCTCTTCCGGCGGGTAATAGGCGTTGTCCGGGAAGTTCAAACCCGCCATACAAAGGCCCTTTTCATTGACTGCTTCGGCGTACAGCGGAAAACCCTCTGCGATGGAAGCCATGCCCAGCAAAGCATAGTGATGCTTCATCAGGCCGGCTTTTCGGAAAGAGACAGGGAAATTCCGCGGAGTAAAAACGACGCATTCATTAAAATTGCACTCCAGATCCATGGTGCGTCCGAAATAGAAATCATTTGTTTTCATTGCAATACTGGTGCACATGTGGTTTCCTCTTTTCTTAAAATTATAATCTTGGCCAAATAGATTGCTGCAAACGACTTTTTCTGAAAAATTCAGGCTGTCGGGGAGAATAGTCCCAAATTCGGCGGAGAAACAGTGAAAAAGATAAAGCAAAACAGCAGAATTGCCAGTCCTGTATAGATCAATCCGGCGATTCGTTTGCCTGCGCATTTTTGAGCGGCATAAAAAACGAAGAAAAATCCAAGTGCGACGCTGAACAGGAACACAGCGATATCCAGGCCCAGGCAGTGTGTTCCAAGAATGCCGGAATAGGTGTAAAAAAGAACTGGAATAGAAAAAGTTCCCAACAGGATTCCCAGAGCATTTCCCAGACAGATGCAGGGATAACGGCCTTTTAGATGCGCAAAAAAAGTTTTCGCTTTTTCTGGCATGGATTTCGTGGATGGCAGATGGAAAAGGAAGCAGGAAATGATGCTGTAAAAAAGCATGGGAAAAAACAGCAGCTTCATATGTTCCCAGGTAGATTCATTGACAGGCGAAAATAATCCCACCCAGGAATTATTTCCGGACCATTCATAGGTGAAGTGAAGAAGCGTTCCCGTCAAAAAGGTAAAGAGCGCTCCGAGGATTGTGTAGCCGAGCAATTTTTTGTCCATAAGTTCCTCCGTTTTGACAGCTTTATAAAATGTATGATATTCTATCTTATAATATCCCAAAATGATTTCGGCCATACGAAAGCCAGGAAGTTCATCAAAATGATTTCGGCCATACGAAAGCCAGGAAGTTCATCAAAATGATTTCGGCCA
>CAJUBP010000030.1:40400-58964 GCA_910584585.1 uncultured Lachnospiraceae bacterium
TATGAAAGCCGGGAAGTTCATCATATTTAACAGGAGGGAGCCATGGGGAAATCGTCTGTTCCAAAAGATTATTCACTATCTGAATTTTGCAGTATATTATCTGTTTCCGAGGCCACCGGAAGAAACTGGATTCGGCTGGGGAAAATCCGGCCGGACAGGGAATATCAGGGGAAGCCGTATTTTTCCCAAACTTATACAAAGAAAGTCCTGGGAAAGCTTCAGGAAGCAGACGCAGGCTTTTTAAAGGCCAGAAGAAATAAAAAGCACATCAGCGGAAACTGCATGGACAGAAATTATATTCTGGAAGGTTCCCCTAATTTAAAAAAGATGGAGCAGGCGGCGGAGCTTATGTCGCGTGTTTCCCAGACCGATACGCTTCTGCGGGCAGTTTTGGCGGAGTGCGCCCTTCAGCTTCTGTGTCAGGCTTACGAAGTGAAGACAGAATGCAGGGAGCGCTTTTTGTCTTCTTATTTAAAAAAGGAGTTTACACTGGGGCCCTATGACGCGCTGGTTCAGGAGCTTTTCCCGGAAGGGGAAGAAGCTTACCAGAAATTGACGTCTGAAGAACCCGTGGCCCAGGCGTTGTTTCGGATTTCCTATGCCCTGGAGCGCAATGCGGATATCCTGGGGCTTTTGTACAGTTCCCTGAAAAATTTAAGAGAGCGCAAGGCAGCCGGTTCCTATTACACGCCCACTCATATCGTACGGGAGATGACAGCAGATTTACGCAGGGAAAACAGCGGCGGCAGGACAATTCTGGATCCCTGCTGCGGCTCCGGTAATTTTCTTTTGCAGCTTCCGGAGCATTTTTCCATGGAGCAGATTGCAGGAAGAGACATAGATGAAACCAGTATTTATCTGGCCAGAATCAATCTGGCTTTAAAATTCAAAAATGTGCCGGTGTCCCTGCTGCGACAACAGATCAGGCCTGGGGATTTTCTTTTGGGAGAGGACAGGGAAGCTTATGATCTGATCCTGGGCAATCCGCCCTGGGGATTTCAGTTTGGACCGGCAGAAGAAGCTGAGCTGAGACAAAAGTTTACGGCGGCAAAAGGGAAACATCTGGAATCCTATGAGTTGTTTTTGGAGGAAGCCGTAAGGAGAGTGCCTTTAGGCGGAAAGGTTGTGTTTGTGATTCCGGAGGCGGCGCTGAACGTGAGATCCCATTTGGAAATCCGGAAATTTCTGATGGAACAGACACAGATTGAAGAGCTGAACTATCTGGGGGATGTGTTCGGCGGAGTGCAGTGTCCGTCCGTTATTTTGAAAATCAGGAAGACTCAGAGCCCGTTTGATACCTGCGGAATGAAAATTTCCGATGGAACCAGGCGGTTTGTGATTCAAATCAGCCGTAAAACGGAAGCGGAAAACTTTAATTTTCATATGACAGATGAAGAGTATGAACTGATGGAAAAACTTATGGGACAGGAGCGGACGGTTTTTCTGAAAAGCCAGGCGGAATTTGCCCTGGGGATTGTCACAGGCAACAACCGCAAGCTGGTCCGGTCCAGGAAAGGAAAAGGGGGAGAGCTTGTATTAAAGGGAATGGATATTCGAAAATATAAAATTGTGCCGGGAAATTCTTATCTGGCGTATGAGCCGGAGAAGTTTCAGCAGTGCGCCAAAACAGAATTCTATCGGGCCAGGGAGAAGCTGCTCTATCGGTTTGTGGGCAGCCAGCTTGTATTTGCCTATGACGATCAGCAGAGATTGTCCCTGAACAGCTGCAATATCCTGATTCCCCGAATCAGGGAACTGGATATGAAATATATTATGGCAGTGCTCAATTCCAGGATTGCGCAGTTTATTTATCAGCGGAAATTCCATTCTCTCAAAGTACTGCGCAGTTCTTTGGAACAGCTTCCCATTCCAGTGATCCCACGGGAAGAACAAGAACAGATTATTTTGCTTGCGGATGAGATTGCAGCGGAAGAAGATTCGGCAAAATGGATGGAATGTTATAACGCCATTGACCGAAAGATTGCAGCGGCGTTCGGCCTGACCTCTGCGGAATATGAGAAAATTTTAGAATATTTGCCCCAATCATAGGGCGGTCAGTGCCTTTTGCGCAATAAAATGGTAAAGAGATAAAGAAAATGATTGCAAAATTGAAAAAATCATACTAAAATATAATTTGGCGTTGATAATAGAGCAAAGATAAAGGAGAGAAAGATATGAGCTATGTAGATGAAGTATTAGAACGTGTCATTGCAAAGAATCCGGCAGAACCTGAATTTCATCAGGCTGCAAAAGAGGTTTTGAATTCTTTAAGGCCAGTGATCGAGGCAAACGAAGAATTGTATCGGAGAGAAGCGTTATTGGAGCGTTTGACAGAGCCGGACAGGCAGTTTAAATTCCGTGTGCCCTGGGTGGATGATAAAGGCCAGGTGCAGGTAAACACCGGATACCGGGTACAGTTCAACAACAGCATCGGACCTTACAAGGGAGGACTGCGGCTGCATCCTTCGGTAAATCTGGGCATTATCAAGTTCCTGGGATTTGAGCAGATTTTTAAGAATTCCCTGACCGGCCTGCCTATCGGCGGCGGAAAAGGCGGCTCTGATTTCGATCCCAAGGGAAAATCTGACCGTGAAGTGATGGCGTTCTGCCAGAGTTTTATGACAGAGCTTTGCAAATATATCGGAGCGGACACAGACGTGCCTGCAGGAGATATCGGAACAGGAGCAAGAGAGATTGGATACATGTTCGGACAGTTTAAGAAAATCCGCGGCACATACGAAGGCGTATTAACCGGAAAAGGTCTTTCCTACGGCGGTTCTCTGGCGCGTACCGAAGCTACCGGATATGGCCTTTTATATCTGACTGAAGAAATGTTAAAATGCAACGGACATGATCTGAAGGGCAAGACAGTCTGCGTATCCGGTTCCGGTAACGTGGCTATCTACGCAACCCAGAAAGCACATCAGCTTGGCGCTAAAGTGGTAACTGTCAGCGATTCCACCGGCTGGGTGTATGATCCGGAAGGGATTGACGTGGCGTTATTGAAAGAAGTAAAAGAAGTGAAACGCGCCCGCCTGACAGAATACGCGGCAGCAAGACCCAGCGCGGAATACCATGAAGGCCGGGGCGTATGGAGCGTAAAATGCGACGTGGCCCTTCCCTGCGCAACTCAGAACGAACTGCTGTTGGATGACGCCAAAGCCCTGGTTGCAAACGGCTGCATCGCAGTAGCAGAGGGAGCAAATATGCCTACCACATTAGAGGCGACTGAGTACTTACAGCAGAACAAGGTATTGTTCGCACCCGGAAAAGCCGCAAACGCAGGCGGCGTGGCAACTTCCGCGCTGGAGATGAGCCAGAACTCCGAGCGTCTCAGCTGGACCTTTGAAGAAGTGGACAGCAAGCTTCAGGGAATCATGGTAAATATTTTCCACAACCTGGACGATGCCGCAAAACGTTACGGAAAAGAAGGCGATTACGTGGCAGGAGCCAATATTGCCGGATTTGAGAAAGTGGCAGAGGCTATGATTGCACAGGGCGTTTGCTGATTTTAGAATCCTGAAATCTGCACGAAACAGAATAATATTTGCAGTAAAAGACACGGCTGCCAGTAAATGAGGGTTCAGAAAGAACCCAAATGAGATCTCGGCAGCCATGTCTGCAGGAGTTTTTATCTATCAATGTAGTGTTAGAATAATTTTGGAGCACGCTCCAGAGCAAACACAGCCCCCTGTACACTCGAAGAAATATCCGTGCAATTTGTATCACTTATTTTTCTGCAGTTCCTAACCGCATTCTATAATGCTCTCACATATTTCATGCCCCCGGTGGCAAAACACTGAATGCCGGGCCATTTTTTGGGGGTTACGGCAAAAACTGATCAGATATCCCCGTTTCATATCATTTGCGTCCAGATAGTCCGCCAACTGATCATAGCCTTTCTTTTCATATGCTGAGCCCTTCCACAGCTTTAATTCTATAATAAACGACTCGTTTCCGTAAAATACCTGAATATCCATCCGCATATTCTGCCGGGTCTGGGGTTCTACCGCATAATGTCCCGTTCCGTTGATTATGGGGCGCAGGAAAGCCAGAAACAAAAGCCTTCCCTGACGTTCAATGAATGTTCCGTCTTCTTTGCGGTATTCAGATTTCATAAAATCAGAAAAACGGCGGATGACTTTTTCCATATCCAGTTTTCCGTCCCGGATGTATTGGGATTTATCCAGATAGTCAGAATTAATAAGTGTATCGGTAGCCTGAACAGAGGTAAAATAATTCAGCATCAGCGTTTCAAAGATAATATTGGAAACCATGGTTTTTCCGTCTTTTTCTTTCAGGATACCAAACATGCTTCCCAGGCCGATGGCCGGGTTGCTGGGCTCAAAAACGATGTTTGCTCCATGAAGCAGAAGCTGTTCTGCCAGTTTTGAAAAGCCGGGATGATTCTGAAGGTTTTTGATGACGTCTTCGAACAGCGGGTTTGGTTCTTTTAAGAAATCGCGCACTGCCAATTGCAGGTTTGTCCGATTCCATTCTGCGCCTGATTCATCCAGCTTTTTGCACAGGCAGCTTACCAGATACGGGTATCCTCCGGTGATTTCATAAATTTCCTTTGCCATTGTGTAAATTTCCATGCCGGTGCGGTGATCTTTTTCATATTCCAGCAGCATAGTTTCAATGTCTGCCGGGAGAAAACTCATGTTTAAAGAAAAAGGAACAGCAATGTTCCAGGGGCTGTTGTATCTGTGTTCGCCGTCAGGTCTGAGTTTGATTTTCAGGTTCTTGATATCGTATACGCCGGCCAAAATTACAGAGTAAAATCCCGGAGTTTCTTCCCGGTTCAGATAATATTCCCGAAGCCGTCCCAGAAATTCTAAGAATACCTGGTTATTGGAGGCCTGATCTACTTCATCTATCATTAATAGAACAGGTTTTTCGGAGACGCCGCATATGTCGCTGAGCAGCTCAAAAAGTTCTGCCAAATCAAAAGAAGCTTCTCCCTGACAGGATTGTTTTTTTAATTTTTCGACTGCTGCAGGATTCAATTTTCCGTGTTCTGTTTCGGCTTTTTTCACAAATTCCTTTGCGAATGCCCGGGAAAAGATATACTCATCCTGAAATTTTGCAGAACTCATTTTCTGGAAACTCATAAAGATTACAGCATAGTCCGGCTGAAGGTGTGTTTTCAGCATGCGCAGCGTTGTAGTTTTGCCGTATTGCCTTGCCCGGTTGATGGCAAAGTAATCCCCGTTATCTACCAGTTTTTTAATTTCACTCAGGCGGCTTGTCAAATCTATCATATAATGTTTAGCCGGAGAGCAGGCGCCGGTTGTGTTAAAGACTTTTGTCAAGATGAGACTCCTTTCGTTTCAGAACTTATAGTTTCCTAATATTATATGCCGGAGGGACATGATTCTTCAAGCGCAAGTTTGAAAAAATCAGACCTCGGCTGTCCCCTTGACTTCAGAACGGCATTGGCTCCATGCTAATCAGCGGAGTGACTGACGTGGAGCCAATACCCTTCTGGAGTCAAAGGGACAACCAGGGGGTGCAGTATGTGTTAAGTGTTTGGGGATTCTGTACGATTTTTATTCCATTTCTAAAAGTTTTTTCACAGCGGCCTTCATATCCGGCATTTTCCGGTAATGCAGAACCAGCGAACGCTCTTCCTCTGTAAGAAAAAAGTCGTCCCAGGAATCATTGTAGCCAAAGGTGCCGAGGATATTGTCGATATTATATATTTTGCAAAGGACCAGCAAAGTGTCCGCGTCCGGCTGCGTCTGGCCGCTTTCCCAGCCGTAAATTGTTTTAGGGGCGACAGGCAGTTTATAATCCTCTAATTTCATCACAAGATCATTGATGGAGAAATGATTCAGCTTTCGGTATGCCTTTAAGACTTTGGCAATGTTTGGATTTTTCATGCTTTCACCTCTTTCATAATCATAGACTACCCCAAAATAAGCGTCAATAAATTGGAAATAATTCTCGAAAATCGGCAAAAAAATTACTTGAAATTCCTGGTAAAAAAGAATATAATAAAATGTAAATAACTCATAAAATGAGGAACTGGAGGTAAATATGGGGAACTATGCCAAGAAATGGTTGTCAAACTGGATGAAAGAGCAGAATATTTTGGAAGGGATTGTTGCGGAAGTTTTGGAGATTCCTCCGGAGAGTCTTTCCGCTGAGACAGAGGATAAGCTGGATTCTGATGATTTGCTGCGTTTATGCGCCTATCTTCATGTCAGGCCGGAATCAATTCCTCTGAGATATTAGCAGATACATATTATGATTTTATACACATGCAGAAACAGAGAGAAGGAAACAGGAGAACCGCTGCCCTGCACAGACACCAGGTGCGAATCAAGCCGCTGCCCGGTCTGCGGCGGGAGGGCGGAAGCTGTTTCAGAGATCTACTGGTGTGAGTCTTGCCGCGTCCCCTTGTATGAAGAAACCTGCAGTCTCTGCGGGCGGAAAGGGAAACGTCTGACCACGGATATTCGTCCGGTATTTCCAGAAGAGCGTCTCATCATAGAGATTGTGATGGGGAAGCCTTTTGCGTATCTGAAAGAATCCATATGGAATGGAACAGGGAACCGCTATTATGTGAATGGGCAGAAGCTGCCCTTTTCCATCGGCAATTTAAAAGAGCTGAATAAAGATGAGATACGATGCCGGTACGATCAGCTCAAAGGACAGAATACGGATTTGTATTTTAAAGAGTATCAGGAGAGATTTGTCAAGGCAAACCGGGCGCGGTATGAGAGAATCTCGGAAGAGGCGGGGAACTTTATCCGCCAAAGCGCCAAGGACGCTGATATTATGGATATGTTTGTGTCTTTCAGCGGAGGCAAGGACTCTACCGTAACTTCGGATTTGGTGACCAGGGCGTTGAGCAGGCCGGAAGTAGTGCATATTTTTGGGGATACTACCCTGGAATTTCCGTTTACTTATGAATATATCAGCCGTTTCCGTAAGGAACATCCCCAAACGCCGTTGCTGACCGCCCGCAATAAGGAGAAGGATTTTCAGGCTCTCTGCCGCGTGGTTGGGCCGCCCAGCCGGGTGATGCGCTGGTGCTGCACTGTTTTTAAGACGGGCGTCATTCAGAAGAAAATCCGCAGCCTGTTCCGGGAAAAGAGTCAGATTCTTACCTTTTACGGCATTCGTCGCAGCGAATCTGTTAACAGAAATAAATATGAGAGAGAATCCGACAGTCCTAAGATTACCAAGCAGCGGATTGTGTCGCCGGTGATTGACTGGATGGATTTTGATATCTGGCTGTATCTGTTTACCAGAGGGATTGATTTTAACAGCGCTTACCGCCTGGGATATGCCAGGGTGGGCTGTTGGTGCTGCCCGAATAACAGCGAATGGTCTGAGTTTCTTTCCTCGGTTCATATGAAGCGGCAGTCTGAGGAATTCCACAGCCTGCTGGTGGAATTTGCGGAAAGCATCGGGAAGGAAGACCCGGAGAATTATGTGAACGAAGGCGGCTGGAAGGCCAGGCAGGGCGGAAACGGCGTGGCTTATGCCAGGAAATCGGTGGTGTCTTTTCAGCCTTGCGTATGGGAAGAGAATGCGTTTAACTATGAATTGCAGCGGCCCATTTCAGAGGAATTGTTCGAATTGTTCCGCCCCTTCGGATATCTGGATAAACATTTGGGAAGGGAGTCCCTGGGGGAAGTCTATGTCAGGAATCAAAAGGGAGAGATTCTTCTGAAACTCCAGGGCCGTATTGGTTCTAAGGAACTGAAGGTGACCATTGTGAATGTTCATTTGGCAGGCGCCGGCGATTTGAAGACGGCAGAAGAGAGGGTGAAATGCCAACTTACCAAATATCAGATGTGCATGGGCTGCATGGCTTGTGAAAGTGTGTGCAGATTCAATGCCCTTTCCATCAAAGAACAGAAGGATGGAGCGGTAAAATACAGTATTTCCGAAGAGAAATGCCGACGGTGCGCAGAATGCGTGAATCATTTTACCGCTGGATGTTATATGAGGAAGGTGCTTGCCATTAAGAGGACGTAAAGGGGGCATCCTGTACGGATCATTTTACCGCCGGATGCTGTTAAGAGGAAGGCGCTTGCCGTTAAGAGGACATAGGAAGACAGAGGTGCAGAAAAATGGGACATGCAGTTCGTTTCAAGGGTCATGAGAGTTTTGTTTTGAGAGAGGGTTGGTTAGAAAAAGGGCTGCGTGAGGTAAAGCAGAATCCCCGGGTGTTTTTTGAAAATTACGGGGCTGACGCCCTTGGGGTAGGCCCGAATATGGCAAAGGCAATCCGTTATTGGCTCAAGTGCGGCGGGCTGACCAGGGAGAATCCGCGGATCGGCGCTGAACTGACGGAACTTGGAGAGTTAATGCTGCAGGAAGATCCCTATTTTGAAGACATCGGTTCTCTTTGGATTGTTCACTGCAACATTGCCAGAAACCGGGAACAGGCCACTGCATGGCAGATGTTTTTCAACGAGTTCGAGTATGAAGAATTTACCAGAGAGGAACTGGAGGACGCCATGCAGAAACTGGCGGCGCAGGCCGCAGGAGGACAGAGCGTGTCGCCCCGTTCCGTGAAGGATGACTGCGGCGCCATTTTGCATATGTATCTTGGAAAGCGCCAGGAGAACCGGGATCCTGAAGAGAAAAATATCAGTCCTTTCGGAAGCCTTGGGCTGCTGAAAGAGACAGGAGACGGATATGTAAAAGAACAGCCTATGCTGCACCGGCTGCCGGCAGAGATGGTTCTTTATCTTATGGCAGAGCTGCCGGATATTAATCGGGGAATCCATATCGAAGAACTGCTGACTGTGCCTGGGGGCCCGGGAAGAATTCTGAATCTGAAACGCACCGGACTGATGGAACAGCTGGAGCAGTTAGAGCAGAAGGAAAAAGTGATACTCAATCAGACGGCGGGGCTGGACATGGCATATCTGCCGCAGCAGACAGAGCCGAAGATGGTACTGCGGCAATACTATGAAAGCCAAAGCGTTCACAATGGCCATGCGGCCCGCAGGACGGGAGACTGAGCAGCGGTAAATTTATTAGGGAAGAGGACAAAAATGAAAGCGTTATATGAATTAATTCGGATGGACAGCCATTTTCAGAAATCGGTAAATCTGAATCTGGATTTGGGCAGTGAAGATCGGCTGAACAGTTATATTCCCACCCGCTCTTCTCTGGTTATCTTAAAAAGATACTTAAATAATATTCTGGGAAAGACCGGGGAACACGCCACACTGTTCCTGGGTCCTTACGGAAAAGGAAAATCCCATCTGTTATTGGTGCTGCTTTCTGTGCTGCAGGGAAAATCAGAAGGCATTTTGCCGAAAATAGAGAAAATAGATTCGGAGGTGGCAAAACTGATTCGGCAGATCCGGCAGGAGAAGCGGTATTTTCTGCCAGTATTGATATCGGGAAGCGGAATGGATTTGAACCGCTTATTTCTGTATGCCTTGAAAGAAGCCCTGGAACGGGAAGGAATGTCTGATATTGTGCCCAGGAGCAATTATTCTGAAGCGGTGAAAGTTCTGAATCAGTGGAAGCAAGAGTACCCCAAGGTGTACTGCCAGTGGCAGGAATGTTTGAAGGAACATCAGGAGACATCTGATCATTTGCTGAAAAGGCTGGAGCGGATGGACCCGCAGGCCATGGAGCTTTTTGTGTCATATTATCCCAGCCTGACAGCCGGAAGTCAATTCTTTCCCATGGTACAGTCAGAAGCGTGGAGAGTATATCAGGAGACAGGGCGGGAGCTGCAGGAACGTTACGGCTATGGGGGAATCGTCCTGGTTTTTGATGAATTCAGCAAATATATTGAGGGACACAAAACAGAGAATTTCGCCATGGATATGAAGGCTCTCCAGGATATGTGCGAATTGGCGCAGCGGGAGGGGGAACAGAGGCTGCATCTGATTTTAGTGGCCCATAAAAGCATTCACGCTTATGAAAAGGGCATTGATAAGTCGCTGAAAGATTCCTTTTTGGGAGTGGAAGGACGGCTGAAGGAGGTTCGGTTCCATGTCAGCGCCCGGAATCATTATGAATTAATTGCGGACACCCTGGCCAAGCAGGAGCCGGAATTTTCCGAGAGGTTTCCCGTGTTTTGCCGGGAGACGTCTTATGGGGAAATTGCGGCGGCTTCTTACCGCCTGCCTTGTTTTAATAAATTGTTTTCAGATTATGAATCTTTTGCAGAAGTGATGGAGCGGGGGTGTTTTCCGCTGACGCCGGTATGCGCTTATATCCTTTTGCATATCAGTGAGAAAGCGGCCCAGAACGAACGGACGATTTTTACCTTTCTTACTGGAAGGGGGCAGGGAGCGCTGCCGGAACTTCTGAAACGGGAAGAGGAAGACTGGGTGGGGGCTTATGCTGTCTACGATTATTTCCGGGGACTGTTCCGGGATTATCAGGATCAGCCTCAGATTCACAATGAATGGCTGAAAGCGGAATATGCCCTGAAACACAGCGAAAATCCGGCGGAGCGGAAAGTGATTAAGACGATGGCGCTGATTCGGATGATTCACAATGAGGATGAACTTCCGGCTGTGGATCGCGCCATCCGTCTGGGCATTGGCATGGAAGAAAACTGTTACCAGCAGGCGATGGAAGGGCTGAAGCAGCGGCAGATGGTAATGTTCCGCAGCAGCCTGGGAACCTATGCTTTTAAAAATAATATCGGCATTAATGTGGAAAAAGAGATCCAGATGGAGTTGGCGAAACAGCCCATGGAGTTTCCGGTCTGCAGGTATTTGCAGGAGTTATCAGAACTGGATTATGTTCTGCCCAGACAGCACAATCAGCAGCGGAGCATGACCCGGTATTTTCAGTATGAATTTATGAAGACAGAGGAATTCCTGAATCTGAACAGGGCGGAATTTCTCTTTGAAGAACAGTTTGCCGATGGAAAATTGCTGGCTCTAATCAGTGAAACAGAACCGGATGTTCATGCCCTGCAGCAGAAAACAGATTCTCTTAAGGATGAGAGAATCGTAGTGTTGGCGCCCATCCGTACCTTTGATAAAACGGATTGCCTCCGGCGGTTTGCGGCTATTTCCAGTCTGCGGGCGCAGCCCAGATTTGCGGAAGAGAACAGAGTGCTGCTGCGGGAATTGGAATTGTATGAGGAAGATATTGTATTTGAAGTGAATGCGGCTATGGAGCGAGATTTTATTCCAGGGGCGGGAGGATGTTTTGTGTTTTCCCAGGGAAGAGAACCGAAGCGGTTCGGCAGCGATATGGAATTCAATCGCTTTTTAAGCGGAATATGTGAGCGTTATTATCCTTATTCTCCCAGAGTAAACCATGAGCTTTTAAACGTCCGGCAGGTGTCCGGCCAGTATTTGAGGGCCAGAAATAAGGTGGTGTCAGCTCTTTTGCAGGAGCAGGCGGGAAAATTTCAGAAAGGGACAGCGCCGGAATCCATGATTTACCGGGCGGCTTTGGTGCGCACAGGAGTCATGGAAAGGCAGTTTAAACTGGATGCGGGATGCGGCAAAATTTTGCAGGAAATTGACCGCTTTTTTCTGCAGTGCGTTGGACATGCCTGTTCTTTCGGAACTTTGTATCAGAAGCTTCAGGGGAAGAATTATGGCGTGCGGAAAGGAATTATGCCCTTGTTCTTAGCCCAGCGGCTGTCATTGACAGAGGGAATTCCCGTGATTTACCTGCAGAAAAAGGAACTGGAAATCAATGAAACGGTTCTGAATCAGGTGAATGATTTTCCGGAAAATTATTACTTATACCTTGAACCGGAAAGCGGGCAGAAAGATCAGTATTTGATCAAGCTGGAACAAATTTGGCAGATCACAGGAGGAACCAGGGTAACCCGGCAGCAGCGGCTTTCCCGGATTATAGAGGGAATGCAGAAATGGTACCGCTCCCTGCCTCAGTATACAATGGTTACCAGTGATTTTCCGGCAGAGGAACGAAAAGAGATTCAGGCATTTCGCAGATTGTTAAAGCGAAGTGAGATAAATCCCAGGGAAATTCTGTTTGAACGGCTGCCGGAATTGGTAAAAAAACATGGTTTGTCTGAAAATTCAGACGATAGCCTGCTGGCGGCAGCAGAAGAACTGCTCTGTCTCAGGCGCTGCATGGAGCAGGCGTTTTCCAGGCTTTTGTATCATATGGCGGCAGAGGTGAAAGTAATTTTCGGGGGAAAAGAGCAGGAGAGTCTGAAAGGCTGCCTGCACTCCTGGCTCCGGAGTCAGAACAGCGTATGGAAAGAGAAAATCTTAAGCCAAAATGCCCAGGAGACAATGAAATATCTGGAACGTCTGGAAACCAATGATGAATTGGAGATTGTCTCCGACCTGTCCAAAATTGTGCTGGATCTCTACATGGAGGACTGGAATGACGCAGCGCCGGAGATGTTTCTGAAACGTCTGAAAGATATCAAAGAAGAAGCGGAGCATGCAGCGGAACATGGAGAGGGCACGAAGACCATTATTCTGCTGGATGGAAAAGGAAATGATATCCGGCGAAGCTATGAGGATGTGAAAGACAGCACCAGCAGCTTTTTGAAAAACATGATTGACGAGGCCATGGATGACTTTGAAGGCACGCTGGAGACAAGCCAGAAGGTGGCGGTTCTGGCGGAGGTGCTTCAGGAATTGCTGAGAGGAACAGAACATGAGGGAATTAATTTATCTTGACAATGCGTCAACTACATACCCCAAGCCGGAAACCGTATACCAGGCGATGGACGCGGCAGGAAGAATGGCTGTAAACGCCGGACGGGGTTCCTATGGGCTGGCCAGGGAAGCATACCAATTGATAGAGGATACCAGGGAGCAGATATGCAGAATGCTCCATGGGGAACCGGTAGCAGAGGTTGTATTGACACCCTCTGCTACTGTTGCATGTAATCAGGTATTGGGCGGTCTGGAATGGGAGAAGGGATCCGCAGTGTATGTCACTCCCTTTGAACACAATGCCGTAATGCGGCCCCTGTATGCCCTGCAGAAACAATATGGATTTGAGATCGAAGAACTGGCGGTGGATCCAGAGGCTATGACATTGAATCAGGAGAAGATTCAATATCAATTTCTGCGCAAGCCTCCTGCGGCGCTGATTATGACCCATGTCAGCAATGTGACAGGCGCTGTCATTCCCTGGCAGGAAATCGGAAAACTGGCAGAACCTTATCATCCTGTCGTTGTGATCGACGGTTCCCAGGCGCTGGGACTTGTGCCTGTCAGCCTGCAGCAAACATCGGCGGATTTCTATATCTTTGCCGGCCATAAGACCTTATACGGGCCTATGGGCGTCGGCGGTTATGTGAATCATCATGGAAAAAAACTAAAGCCGGTTTTGTTCGGAGGAACGGGAAGCGATTCCCTGAATCTGGAAA
Organism: uncultured Lachnospiraceae bacterium; assembly: GCA_910584585.1. GTDB lineage: Bacteria > Bacillota > Clostridia > Lachnospirales > Lachnospiraceae > Petralouisia. Next base: position 53,719 of record CAJUBP010000030.1, read on the forward strand.
TGGACTTGTCCAGAACGGCAGGGTATGAGCCGGGAAGCATGAATATTGCGGCGATTGCCGGACTTCATGCGGCAATCGAAGAGTGGAGACGAACGCCGGAAGGGGAATGGCTGAAAAGAGAGCAAAGCCTGCGGGAATTTCTGGTAAAAAGCCTTTCCCGGATACCGGAGGCAATCCTGTATCCGCCCCTGTCAGGAGAAACGGTGGGGATTCTGTCTTTCGGCCTGGAAGGATTTTCGGCCGGGGACATTGGGATTTTGCTGGATCAGGAATATCATATCGCAGTGCGCACCGGCTATCACTGCGCGCCGTTTATCCATAAATATCTGAAGGATGAAAGAAACGGCGGAACCGTCCGGGTGAGCGTCGGGCGGTTTACCACGGAAGCGGAACTGGAGCGGTTGGCAGAAGCAGTGGAAGAGATAGCGGAACTGAGTGGGTGAGGGAAGCAGTGGGAGAGCCGGCGGAACTGTGGGAATGAGAGAAGTACTGGAAGAGATAGCGGAACTGAGCGGATGAGGAAAGCAGTAGGAGAGCCGGCGGAATTGTGCGGATGGCAGAAAGTCAGCAGCATAACAAAAGAGGAGGTTTGGGTAAATGAGAGCGGAAGCGAAGTCTGTAAAAGAAATTTTTGGAGGAGGCCCTCAGAAGCTGGTGGTGCCATTTTTCCAGAGAAGGTATGTGTGGAAAGAAGAAAACTGGGAGGAACTTCTGTCCGCCATTGAGGGAAACCGGGAGGTTCAGGTTTTTCTGGGCTCCATTATTATCAAATGGGGAGAAAACCGGGAGCCGTCAGAGGCCGCCATTGTGGACGGTCAGCAGAGGCTGACCACGCTTTCGCTGCTGACCAAGGCAATTTATGATGAATTCAACGATACAATGCGGGGGAATGTGAAAGACACCATTCAAAATGTGTTATTTTACAAGCGAAATACCACAGACGCGCCCATCGACAGTGAGATTAAGATTACCCATTCCAGAGTGGACCGGGACGCCTACAGCGAGATCATAAGGAAAGGGGTGTTTGAAAACAAACGTCCCCGGGCAGACGAGGTATCCTGCATTGGGCAGATTGGAGCATGTTATCATTACTACAGGAGAATCCTCCATGAAAGACATCAGGATGAACTGAAAAATATTTTTGATATTATGTACAGTGACAACAATAAAATTCTGGTGCGGATTGAACTGACGGAACATGATGTCAATGAACAGTCGATTTTTGACACCATTAACCGGGCCGGCGCCCGTCTGAGCACGGCGGATATTATCAAGAATAACCTGTTCCAGGGATTTCTGGAAAGCTGCGGCAATGATCCAGATAAAATACAGGAAGTGAACCAGATTTATGATGAGAAATGGGATCGTTTTTTCTATTCGGAAAAAGAGAAAAATGAATGGGATGAAGAACGCCGTTTCGGGAACGTAGGCAGAAATAATCTGGAATTTCTGCTGTATTGCGTGGCGAGCATTAAATGGGCTAAGGCAGATACCAGAGATTTTTCTGGCAATCTGGAAACCGTTTACACCCGTGAGACTGGGAATTATAAATTTTCAGATTATAAGGAGCTGGTAAATGAAATTTATGAATACGCCGGAATTTTCAGCAGATATATCACGGGCATGCAGCGGAAGATGTCGGACAAGGAAGAAGCGGCAAATACTTATTTTTCCTGGCGGCAGGATGTAAAGCGGCTCTTGTTGATTCTGGAGGAATTCGGGATACAGATGTTTTATCCTTTCGTCCTGAAAATCATCAAGGAGGCAGAGGAAGATTTCAAAGACAAGCGATTGATTGCCCAGAGCAGGGCGCTGGAGAGCTTTATTATCCGCAGAAGGATTATGGGAACCAGCGTTTCGGACTATACCGCAAAGTGCAACTTGATTCTGAATCAAGGGGTAGAACAACTGTTTGCCACAGCGGGAGAGAAAGAAATTAATATCAGCGATACAGAAATCAGAAGCCAGCTCACCAAAATGAAAAGCGACACGGCCAAAATGATTTTATTTTTAATTGAGATTTCCCGGCGGACGAAAAATTCAGATGAAGACGCCTTAACCTATACTTACACGCTGGAACATATTATGCCTAAGAAATGGCAGGAAAATTGGGGCGTTCCGGAGTGTGACGCAGAGAATCGGCAGAAGCATATTGACGATCTGGGCAACCTTACCCTGCTGCGGAACTCCCTGAACTGCGCAGTGAAAAATTCAAATTTTAAAACCAAGATCGAAGGGATTCCGGGAACCGGCAGACAGAAAGCCAAAGAAGGGTATCAGGGGAATGTTTCTTTGAATATCACAGAAGAGATTGTGCGGCAGTATGACCAGGGCAGAAAAGAATGGAACGAAGATAGAATTGATGAGCGGAGAAATCAGTTTGCCCGGGAAATTATTGGTTTGTGGCCGCTGTATACGGGAGGGGTATGAGATGAAGGCGAAAGAGTTTGATAAAGAATTGCTTCAGGATCTGACCTTTGAAGTGCTTTATTTGGAACGGAAAAATCTTAGGAGCAGAGCCAAAACAGACCAGAAAATGGCGGAAGAATTACAAAAGATTATTGTGGAATATGCAAGGAGAAGCTATGCAGTTTGAACGTATTACAATCTGTAATTTTATGAGGTATAAAGGGGAAAATACACTGCAGTTTAGCTGCGATAAAGAAAAAAATGTAACTGTTGTGCTTGGGGACAATACCGCGGGAAAAACCACCATTGCCCAGGCGTTCCGCTGGTGTCTGTACGGGGCGGTTCTGGCAGAGCGGGGCAAACGCCAGGAGGATTATCAGCTTCTGAATACCGATACGCTTGCTTTGATGGACGCTGACAGCCGGGCAAAAGTGTGGGTAGAACTTGTGGCGGCGGATGAAGAGAAACGCTATATCATCCGCAGGGAACTCATCTGTACCCGGGCGTTTCCGGCAATGACAGCGGAAGAATTTCAGAAAAAACTGACCGTGCATATCGCGGATGTCAGCAGCAGCCAATCCCTGATTGAAGTGGAGCCTCGAAAGGCGGATGAATTGATCAATGAACTGTTTCCCAGGAATCTGTCCCATTATTTTCTGTTTGACGGAGAGCGGTGGAGTGATATTTCCGTAAACGGAGTCAAAGAAAATATCAGGGATTCTGTGCATATTTTAACAGGATTGTCGGCCTACCAGGCAGCCATGAAGCACTTGAAAGATATGGGCTCCTATTCTGTCATCAGCAAATTTAAAAAGAAGATTTCAGGTTCCGGAAATCTGTATGATAATTTGGAATCGGACTGCCAGCAGTGCGGCCGTAAAATAGAACACTGCAAAAGAGAAATAGAAAATCTGGAAATTAACCTCAGCAATTATAATAAAAAATGTCAGGAGATTTTGGATTATCTGAATGAAAACAAAAATACGGAATTGCTCCAGAGTCAATATCATAACCTTGGCATAGTGAAAAAGTCCCAGGCCCAGCTGTGCCTGAATCAATATAAATTATTTGTAAACGAATTCAGCAAACGCGCCTATATGCTGTTCGCAGAGCCACTAATCCAGGAGACGCTGAAATTAATAAGATCAGTGGCAGGGGAGCGGCGGGATGTGCCCCACATGCGGCAGGCGACCATTGACTATATTATTCAGGGAAAAAGATGCATCTGCGGAACGCCTTTGGCCCCTGGTTCCAAGGAATGGAATTGCCTGATGGAGCAGCGGAACTATCTTCCGCCGGCAGATATTGGTTCCCTGTTGGGGGAATTTGAGCGCACAGCTTCCTGGTGGCGCGGCCATGCCCGGAATTTGCCGGAAGAATTGCGGGAAAAGGCTCTCCAGGTAGACGACAATGTCAAAAATTATGAGGAAACCTGTAATGAATTCATTTTGTTAGAACAGAGAATGGATGAACATGTTGATTTTGCCGAACACCGCAGAAGGCTGAAAAGTTACCAGAATAATATCCAGGAATTAAGCAGAAAGAAGGGGGAGCTGCAGGGACAGATCAGCTCCCTGGAGCGTCAGAGAGGGCGTCTGGAAGAAGAGATGAAAGGACTGGAGGCCAGAAATGAAGAAAACCGCAAGTGGAGAAAAAGGGTGGAGCTGGCGGAAGCCTTATATCAGAAACTGCGCCAGGATTTTTCCGCGGAAGAGAAAAAAATATTTCTGGAACTGAATCAGCAGATTCAATATAATTTCGGGCGCATGTTCAACGCGAAGGATAAGAAGATAGAACTGTCAAACCAATACGAGATTCAGATGTATTACAAAAGCGGCGGCGGGTTTCGGGAAGAAAAGAATCTGTCGGAAGGCGAGAAAATAGCCAGAAACTTTGCCTTTATTGTAACCATTATGGACTACAGTCAGAAACGGAAAAAGGAAAAGGCCATGGAATTGTCCCAGGGAAATGACACATTGCCCATTGTTTTGGACGGACCATTCTCAAAATTGGGAGATGAAAATATTCGTCTGGTGTCCAAAGCGCTTCCAGAGGTGTCAGAACAGGTCATACTATTTATGCTGAAAAAGGATTGGAAATATACCAATCTGGATCGGTTTGTGGGAAGCGCTTATTCCATTGAGAAAGATCCGGAGAAATCTTATGCGTCCATCCGCAAAATGGAGGTATCAGAATATGGCAGTATATGAATTTTTTAAAAAAGAATTTGAATTTCGGGGCAAGCATGCCCGGATGGCAGGAGAGCTGTGCACGCTGAATGACTATGAACATACCTATTTTCGAAGAGTGATTGATGTATATGTCCTGGCAGCTGTTGTGGGGCTCCGGGTGGATCGGAAAGCAGAAGCGGATGATTCTCCCAATGAAACAAAAAGCATTTTTCCGGAGCAGATGATAGGAGCAAAAGAAGATTTGGATTTTCTGATGCAGATAATGATGATATTGGAGAACAGAGAAAGACTGACGGCAGAAGAAAGCGTGAAAAAGGCTTTTCAGAGCGTAGAAACGAAAGAAGAATTCGAATATTACAGAGATTTGTTTCATTCCTATGTGCGGGGCGGGGTAGAGGAATTATACGAACGGCTTGTGCTGCGCAAAGGAGAAGTGGACGAGGAATTCTATGACGAAAAGACGGCAAACCTGATGGCGCTGCTGGAACGGTTTGGGGCATTTTGGGAAAAGGCGGAATAATATGAAAAATGCTGAAATTTGTCGGCAAATCATTTGGCTCACGGGTATAAGTGGTATAAATGGTATAAATAGGTAACAGTTCAGCCTTCAGAATTGAACCTATAAAAAATAATAGAAAAAAGTGC
>CAJUBP010000031.1 GCA_910584585.1 uncultured Lachnospiraceae bacterium
TTCGTCCGAATTCAACGGATAACTATCAATTATCCGCACCATTCATATCCCGTCAAAATGACGGATAACTCCAGATTATCCACTTATATCCTGAAGGAAAAAAAGAGCAACCTCCCCCCAAGATTGCTCTTTCTCCCTTTCTGCTCCCTACACCCGAAAATCCTTCCTAGGATGCTTAGCCACCAATATATCCCTCTGCTTCTCCACCGCCACATGCGTATAAATCTCCGTAATATTAATCGAACTATGCCCCAGCATTTCCTGGATAAACCGTATATCAACATCCGCCTCCAGCAAGCTGGTGGCAAACGTATGCCGGAACATATGCGGCGTAATATGCAGATCTATCGAAGCCAGCGCAGTGTATTTGTTGATCATTCTCCGAACCGCCTGATCTGATAAAGCATTGCCGGCCTGATTTGCGAAAAAATGTCCGCAATTCTGAATTTCCCTGCAGAAGTCATTTTTATATTGTTCCAGAATCTGAATCACAGCTGCAGTGCCGATCTGAATCCGCCGTTCTTTATCGCCTTTCCCATAAATGAGCACTGTGCCGTCATACAGGTTTATATCATTGGCTTTCAGGGAACAAAGCTCCGATATTCTCATACCAGTGGCAAAAAGCAGCTCCGCAACAGCGGCGTCCCGCAGAGCATTCCTCTTTTGATATTCAGTGCTGGCATGTTGGCGCTGCTGATAAATTGCGGACAGGAATTGTTCCACTGTGCGCAATGGAATTGTTTTGGGCAAAATCATGGGTTCCCGAAAACGAATCTGCATGCGGTTAAATGGATTTCTATCAATAATTTCTTTGTATTCAAAATAATGGAACAGCGCTTTGACAGAAGCGATTTTCCGCTTGGCTGTTCTGGGTTTATATTGGCGGTGAAGTCCGGCGATATAAGTTTCCAGCTCAGGAGGCGTAATTTCTGCAATTTCTGAGACAGTCAGCCCTTCTGAAAACTGCCTTAAATCAATCCGATATGCTTTCAGCGTTTTTTCGTCCAGACGTTTTTGAGAATTGCAATAATTCAAATAATTTTTGATGTGTGTTTGTAAATTTTGCATGGTATTTTCTCCTTTGTATGAACTTCCCTCTCAAGAATTCTATTATACATAAATTTTTCAATATGTCAGAAAATTTTCATCCGCGCAGATCAAATTTTCACTTGACTTCTATTTCCTACAGATGTAATATATTAAAAATAATAAAATCTTATAGATGTAATATTTACCTCCTGATGGATAGGACATTATAGATTTTGATACACAGGAAACGCTGGAACGCTTTCTGGTTTGTACGCAAAAGGGCACTCCGGCAGTTCCGTCCGTATTCAAATACCAAATAGAAATGAAAGGAATGATGGATTACCATGAAGAAATGGAACCGTATCATAAAAATAATATTATTTGCAGCATTTCTGCTACTGACATCCGGCTGCGGAAAAGAAGAATCCAAGGATTCAGACATTCCCATAACAGCAAAAGAAGAATCCAAGGATTCAGACATTCCCATAACAGCAGAAGAAAAATCCAGAGATTCAAACGATTCCATAACAGCAAAAGAAGATCCAAGAAACTCCGGCAGCCCCTTTACAGTATCAGAATCAGATTCCGTCGAAATGGAACAGATAGCTGCAATCTGCCAGGATATATATGAAAAAGCCGCTAAAACAAATACTTCAGGCTCTCTGGACACAATGCGGCATATTGTCGCGCGGTTCGGTGAGCAGGGATATACAGCCGTGGACAGTAAAAATCAGGTGAACATGACAAATGCAGAACAGGCCCTTGCGTTTTACCAGGCGACAGAGAAACGGAAACCTGCAGAGCTGACAATTCTTGTGGCTGATGATTCCGGATTGCGGAAATTTGATTTGAAAACAGAAGACGGCAAAGTCAGTGTTGTGAGAGAATACGGCCAATATGATGAAAACGGCATTTTGAAAAGCGTAGATACGGCGAGTTATCCTGCCGATTTGTGGAAATTTACCGAGGAAGGGTACTTGATTTTTGAGGGAAACTATTTTTCAGCGGTAAACTATGTGCTGACCTTAAGCGATTTGTCGGAACATACGGTTTTGCGGGTGCTGCCGTTGGATGAAACCTGCCGGGAATGGAACCGGAACTATATTTTGCCGGCGGGGTATGGGCGGAATAATATATTTCTTTCCGATTGGAGCGAGGGAGATTTTGGGGCTTTGAACCTGTATGATGTCTTTGATGTTTTTTATCAGGAGTTCTATCAGAGGCCTGCGCCCTATGCCGCAAATGAGAATTTAAATGAAGGAGCGGTTTATCAGGTTCCGGAGGATGAATTCGAAAGTGTCATTTCGGCGCATTTTAACATAGACAGGGAGAGACTTCGCGCTAAAACTTCCTATGTGCCGGAAGATGGGAGTTATGAATACAGGCCCCGGGGATTTTATGAGGCCGATTATTCAGACATTCCATATCCGGAAGTGGTAAGCTATACCGAAAATCAGGACGGGACAATCACGCTGCTTGTCAATGCAGTGTATCCAGACGGAAAAACCTCCAGGTTATTTTCCCATAAAACAGTGATTCGTCCGCTGAGGGATGAAGATGCCAAAGACAGCGGGAAAGCGGATTCTGGGCAGAACGATGAAGGTATGGCAAATGGCGGAAAATGGAAAGAAGCGGACGGCCCGGAGCATTCTTTGCCAGCGGAGGAAGGTTTTTGGTATGTGTCAAATCAGGTGATTTTTTCATCTGGGGCAGGCGGAACAGAAGGAGAGCAGAAAGGAAGTTTGTCAGAAAGAGATAATTGTTTTTGGTGGCACGCAGAGCGTTTGACACAGGAGCAATGGGAGAAAATTTACGGAGGAAAGAATAAAGGCATGTGAGAAAGTTTACGGAGGAAAAGAATAGAGAAATGAAGTTTACGAAGGAAAAGAGTAAAGGCATGGGAAGAAAATTTCGGAAAAAGAGGGCACAGAAAAGAAATTTTTGCAGGAGGAAAAAAGCGAAATTCCCCATCATAAGCATTGGGGCGTTCTGTGTGCTGTTATTGGCAGCGATGAATACAGAAAGCATGTTTCAAATACATTTTGGCAGGATGGAGAAGGGAAAACATTCACAGGGGATGCTCTGGAAATTTCCGGTGGAAATTTTGGACTGCGCTGTTTCTATAAAAGAAAGCAATCAATTACATTCGGCAGAAGATGATACAGAACATCCGGCAGAAAACAATGCAGTACATCCAGCGGAAAATGACGCAGTACATTCGGAAGGCGGCAATCGGGCATATCCTGCCGACCGCGAATCATCCGTATGGCTTTTTCCCCAGGCGGAGCGGTGTTTCTTTACGGAATCTGAAAAAGAGGAATTAGAGAGCCAGGCATTGGCGGCGGCAGAGCAGGCGCGGGACGTATATCAGAGCGCGGAATATGCAAAGGGGCCTTCTAATTCTTTTTATATCAGAAATTTTACAGAAGAACAGCGCCAAGAAACGGCAGCGATTCTTGGCGCGGCAGGACTTGTCAGCGTTACGGCGGACGCCAATATGGAAAATTATGAGAAAGTAGAGGAATTTTACCGGGCATATCTGGAAAAGCGTGAGGCTATGGTGACAATATTTGAGGTCAATCTGGACGGATTGATTGGGGCGTCTACTTTTCTTTATAGGGACGGCAGCCTGCAGAATTATTATGTTGGAATTGAGTGGCAGCTGGAATATCTGACAGGGAAGGAACTTTCCCAGGGCATTTTTACGTCATGCAGCAGCGGCAAAAAGGAAGTTTCGCAAGGGTCTTCTATGCCATCCGCCAAAATAAAAGAAACCTCAGTCAGCAATATCTCAGAACTTAAGCTGACAGAAAAAGGCTATCTGATTTACGCCTATGAGTATGTGCCGGCTCACGCCAGCCTGCGTCAGTGCTGGCGGGTAAAGCCCCTTTCGGAGCAATGCAGGGAATTGACGGCCAAATACATTTCCGGTTTAAGCTATGTGAATTATAATGTCCTGGTGACAAACTGGGACAGCGGCAATGCGGAAGACATTTTAATGCCTTGTATGTTTGAGGATATTTACCGGATAGATACCGGGGAACCCCTTAAGGCGGAAGACGGCAGGATACCTGCAGAATTATATGAGCGGATTATGACAACGTATTTTCCGGTATCTGTAAATGAGGTGCGGGAAAAATGCGGATATGAGGAAAGTACGGCAAGCTATCCTTATGAGATGATCTATGCCGTCCCCTATCCTCCTTTTGGAGAGGTTGTGGATTACAGGGAACAGGGAGACGGCAGTATCATTCTGTTTGTGGACGGAGTATGGGCGGACTGCAATTCAGATTTGGCCTTTCGAAATGAAATAGCGGTAATGCCTTTTTCTGACGGAACCTTCCGCTATCTTTCCAATCGGGCAAAGCCAAGGGATCTGGAATTGCCGGCAGGGATGTGCTATAATGGGGAGCAGTAAGCAGATGTGAGGTGGCGGAGATGGATTTTAAGAAAATAATGAGGAATCCGGAATATGATTTTCTGCGGACAAATCCCCGGCTGAGCGGCAGAATTATTTTATTGGGCTTAGGCGGCAGTTATGCTTATGGAACCAGCAATGCGGACAGCGATATTGATTTTCGGGGCGTGACTTTGCCGCTGCGCTCGGATTTGCTGGGGCTTACATCCTTTGAGCAGTACGAAGATTCCGCAACGGATACAGTGATTTATTCTTTCAATAAAATGGTGAAGCTGCTGTTGGAATGCAATCCCAATACTTGTGAAATTCTGGGGCTGGATGAGGAACAATATCTGATCAAAACAGAGATTGGCCAGGAATTGATTGACAACAGCGGTTTATTTTTGTCCCAGAGGGCGGCCAAATCTTTCGGCGGATATGCCAGCGCCCAGCTTCGCAGGCTGCAGAATGCCATTGCCAGAGATTCCATGCCCCAGGCGGAACGGGAAGGGCATATTTTGAATTCCGTCCAGAATACGCTGGAGGACTTTCAGCGGCGGTACGGAGAGTTTGAGTACGGAGCGGTCCGGCTGTATCTGGATCAGGCGGTGACAGCCGGGATGGATACGGAAATTTTTGTGGATGCCAGCCAGAACCATATGCCCCTGCGGGATTTTCAGAAAATGTTCGGGGCGCTGAATAACGTCATCCGGGATTATGATAAAATCGGCAAACGCAATAAGAAGAAAGACAGTAATCATCTGAATAAACATGCCATGCATTTGATCCGCCTGTTTCTGATGGCAATTGATATTTTGGAGCGGGGAGAAATAAGGACCCACCGGGTGGACGACGTGAAGCTGCTTTTGGACATCCGATCCGGCGTTTTTTTAAAGGAGGACGGAACCTTTGACGAGGAATTTTACCGGATTCTGGGCGAGTATGAGGAACGGCTGAAAACTGCGGCAGAACACAGCGTTTTGCCGGAACAGCCGGATATGGATAAGGTGGAGGCATTTGTGGAATCCGTCAATCAGCGGGCGTTGGATTCAGACAATAGGACTGGGAAAGGAGACAGCCTGTGAGAGATATTTTAGGGAAAATCCATGAAAAATTATTGGAGATAGAGCAAAAGGAAAATGTGACGATTCTGCTTGCGGTGGAATCCGGCAGCCGGGCCTGGGGCTTTGCCTCCCCGGACAGTGATTATGATGTGCGTTTTATTTACGCCAGAAGGCCGAAAGATTATCTGAAATTAAAGGAAGAAAAAGATGTTATCGAATGGCAGCTGGATGATGTGCTGGATATCAATGGATGGGATTTGAAAAAAGCATTAGCGCAGTTTCATCGGAGCAATGCCACGCTGTTTGAGTGGAGCAATTCGCCAGTGGTTTATAAAAAGACAAAGCTGTGGGAAGAAATTTACGGAAGGGCCGGGATATATTTTTCGAAGAAAGCGGCGGTGTATCATTATTACGGAACGGCTCAAAATACATTCCAGAATTACTTGCAGGAAGAGCAGGTCAGGTATAAAAAATATTTTTACGCCCTGCGTCCTCTTCTGGCCTGCCGGTATGTGGAAGCTTACGGCACGGCGCCTCCGGTGCTGTTTGATGATTTGCTGCAGATGGAGCTGCCCGAAAGCCTGCGCCGGGGCATAGAGGAACTGTTGGAAATAAAGAAAGCAACGGATGAGAAAGAGCGTAAGCCCCAGATGCCGGTGATTATAGAGTTTATCCGGGAGGAGCTAAAGCGGCAGAAGCAGATTGCAGACGCCATGGAAGATGACAGAAGGGGTGAATGGGATACATTGGATGAGATTTATCGGAAGCAGATTCTGTTTGCTGAATGATAAAAATGAAATGAAAGGAGAAATTCAGTTATGACTTTACCCGTTTCTTTTGCATAGCGCGGCTATTGCAAATAAAAAGGATAAGTAATAGCCTGCGCGTCTGACCGAAAAAACAGGAGACGCAAATGAGCTATTCAAAGAAAATAGAATATGAAATTGTTCCGTAATACGTAATTGTTCCGGATGCGGAAAGAAAACCTCTTTTAAGAATACAAAAAAATTCCGCATCAATGCCAATGGAAATAAACTGGATGTCTGGCTGATTTACCAATGTGAAAAATGCAGGCATACATGGAATCTGGCAATTTATGAAAGACAGAAGATTTCTGCTGTACCGGCGGAGGAATATCAGCGCTTTTTGCAAAATGACCAGGAACTGGCGCAGCAGTATGGCAGGAATATCCGGCTGTTTCAAAAGAACAGGGCGAAGGTGGATTCTGAGCAGTTGGCATATCGGTTTGTGAAACTTTCGGACACAGAGCCGGAAGACAGATGCGGGCATTTGGTTTTGCTTACCATACAAAATCCCTGTGAACTGAAAATCCGTCCGGAAAAACAAATTGCAGGAGCGCTGGGAATATCCAGAAGCCAGGTGGAAAAATGGAAAGCCCGGGGAGTAATTGAAGTGAAGGATTTTTCATCCAGATACCTTACAGTCTGTTGGATGGATGATTGAGGAACATGGGTGATTCGGAGGGCATAAAGAATAAAAATGGGTATGGATTTTAAGGGGCTGTCGGGAAACAGATAGTCCAGAACAGGGGGCGATGTGACTCGTATGAATCACATCGCCCCGAAAATTTTTCCAAAAGCTTGATGGAATATAAAAACCGCTTTCGAATTTTTTGTTCCTTTGTTTCTATTAATTTTACCACAAAAACAGTAAAATCTCAAGACTGGCAATCTTCATGTTCCAATGCTATAATCAGTCTCACGTACTTTGAAAACGGAAAGTTTAGGGAGGGATGTTCTTTTGGAAGAAAATTGGATGATTTTATTGCAGCAGAAGAATCAGTTGGGAAAAGTGATTGAGACAAATCAGGCAGCCCAAAAGTATGGGCTTGTCTTAAGCCAGCAGGACGCCGAATTGATTCTGGAAGAGAAAAACAATGCTTTGCGGGAACAGAAGCGGGTAGAATTCGGCGAAGGCATTACGCCGAAAATCATTTATGAATTCTGCGACTCTGATTTCATTGATCAGAATAATTATGTGGAAACCATTATCCGGCTTCAGGAAATCTTTTATCTCTATAAAAATGAGATGAACGGCGAGATTACAGATGATGAATTGCTGCATCTGATGAAAGAACAATTTGAACTGATGTGTTACGGGGATTTGGATTATCTGGAGGGGACGTGCCTTAACATTTTTGCCCAGGCCATCCGCGCCGGGTACCAGGGCTATCAGAGAACCGGAGGTTACCGGGAATATGACAGATTTGATGAGGTTCAGAGATGGGATTACGATGTGTACTTTGAGGTTTTGAAAGAACTCTGCTGGGGCTAAGGAACTGCTGCGGAGGAAGAAACACATGGCGATATCCTGGCGGAAAAAGCCGGAATGGGGGTAGCTGCGCATGGAACTGACAATGGAAGAACTTGTGCCGGTGGTTGGAAAGCTGGCCGAAAAATACACTGCTTATGAACATACTTCAATGTCTTATGAAGAGGCCCGGCAATTGATGCAGGCGGTGCAATACTGCATTCAAGAAGCGGAAAAATCTGGAAATCAGGCGGCAGTTGTCAAGGAAAACATGACAGCCTGGCAGATCTACGAAGCGGGGGCCGTGCTGGTAGAAGAGAAATCAAAAAAGGCCCTGGAACTTTACAATGAGATTACGCCGGATTTTGTTCATTTCGGAAATCACTGCCTGTATGATACGGTAATTATGGGCCTGCCGGAATTTTTCAAATGGTATGACATGAAATTCTGCCCGCAGGATACCATTTTGACGCTGGATTATCCGGTGCTGAAAGATCTCTCCGGCCTGACAGGCATTGATAAAATTTATGAATTTATTTTGTGCATTCGCGCGGAACAAAGATTTCTGAATCTGCTTCCGGAAGCGTATGTGCGGAATGTGCTGCAAAAACATGACAGCCGGTATGAAGATATGGTGGAAAATATCTGCGGGATTGTTTTAACGGATATTGCAGGCCATGTCATAGCAGAAAAGCCGCTGACGGAAGGAAAATTTACAGAAGAAGAGTACCGGAAGATACAGGGCATATGGGAACAGCCGGGAATTTTTGAGGCAGAAGAAGGCCCAAAGACGCATAATGGACGGGAACAGCCGGGAGTTTTGACGGCAAAGGAACAGGTAAGCCGGGCAGTCGCTTCTCTGGTGCAGGAATGTTTGGAAGACGCGGAAGAAATATCTCAATATCTGGATGGGGCGCTGGAGGATATTTTCGTTCGATTGGGAGCAGCGGCAGAATACGGCACAATATCCAGCTTATTATAAGGAGCTTCACAGGGGACAGCTGATACCCGTAAGCCAAGTGGTTTGCCAACAGATTATTATTCTTCTAAGAAAAATAACCTGTTGGCAAATAAGCAGGCTCCGGCGGATTGCCTGTTGATTCAGCAAACGATTCATTTTTTAGTGTAGGCAAAATACACTGCTTATGAAAAATTTAAACTCCATAATACCGTTTGACGGCCTCAGCCACATACCTGGCAGTCCCTTCTCCGTATTGGCGGTCCTGCACTTCGGCCAGCTTGTCATTTTGCAGATATTCATCTGCCAGATCAATGAGAAAGGCTCTTGCATTGTCCAGATTCAGCATTTGCTTGTACAGCTCGGCCAGCTTTGCGGTCAAGAGATGTTCCTCAATGCTGTCCGGCTTTTGGAGCGCGGCAAACTGATGCCAGAGTTCATCCAGATCTTTTCGCCGGGCGTCCATATCCGGAACAGGTTTCTGACATTCCAACACTTTTTCCTTGCTGCCGTACCACCGGAGCATAGATGTTTTCGTTTTTTCATCGTTCATGGCCTGCATCAGCAGTTGTTTGTAAGAATCCAGGCTTCCGCCGCCGTATTTCTGAATAAAATTCTGAAATTGCTCTTCGGATATGCCGTTCTGCAAATGCTCAATCATAAGGGTTACGTCAGTTTCTGTGAATTCTTTAAAACTCATCGTATTGACTCCTTCCATTACATCTGTAATCAATTCGATAATTCCGTTCAGACGGTTCCGCTTCTGCTCCATCAATGCTTTCTGAGCGCGCAGGGCCTGCTGCCTGTCATAGCCGGGGCATTCCATCATTTCCCGGATGTCTGCTAACGGAATTTCCAGTTCCCGATAAAACATGATTTCCTGCAGTTTTTCCAAAGCCTTTGCGTCATAGAGACGATAACCTGCCTCGGTGAGTTTCGCGGGCTTTAGCAGTCCGATTTCATCATAGTAGCGCAGCGTGCGTATGCTGAGACCGGTGATTTCTGATATTTCTTTAATGGTTTTCATGAATCCTCCTTTCGGTTTCAGGATAAACCGTTACGTAGGGGGAGAGTCAATACTTATTTAGAAAAAAAGTCAGAATGCGCATTGACTGTCAGCAGAAAAAGAAGTAAACTAGAGCATGTCTTAAAATTGCAACTGAGGTGAATGGTTTATATTCCGATACACAGGAAATGCAGGCTTGCCCTTTCTCTAAGCAAACATTTTACGGGCGTTCTTAGTGCAGGCGAAATCCACTGCATACGGAGACTTAGAAAGGAAGGTTTTCCTGACTTTCTTAGTCTCCGTTAGCAGTTAGTTCGCCGGAACGTTGCCCGGTGCGCGTGAGAAAGGGCAAGCCTGCATTTCCGTCCGTTCTCCAATACAAAGCCCCCTTTTCCCTGTTGTCATCCCTCATATTCGGATCTATAATAAAAACAGCAAAAAGGACAGGGAGCACAAAAGAATGAATACCATCCACCGTGACATTTTCAGAGCCATCCACGAGGGCAAATGGCTCAGCATAGAATACTGCAACAAAGAAAATCAGGTTTCAAAATACTGGATCGGCATTTACAATCTGAATCCGGCAAAACGCGCGCTGAAAGTGGAGGGTCTGCACCTGGGCAGATACACCACGGAAACCTTTGACGTGATTTATATCGACTCCATTCTTTCTTCCAGCATTGTGGAAGGCTCTTATTGTCCTGTCAATCAGGAGCTGGTCAGGGATATTTATCGGAATCCCCACAAATACAAAGAACTGTTTGAACATCCCGTAAATCTAAAAATACTGAACTATCTGGAAATGTGCAACCGTCTGGACACGGTGCCCTATCACTCGGATTTTGAACTGATCCGCCATTTGGATCGGGAGAGTTTTCACGGAACGGATTATCCCCTGAACGAAGAGCAGTTCCGTATGATTGTAAAATATTTTCAATACGGAACCAGAGAGAAAAAGGACGGCAAGCTGAAATTAAAGCAGCTTGCCATGAACGTGCTGAGCATTCATACTCCCCGGGGACTGTATGTTCTGGCTTACCGGAATCTGCAGTTGGATGTAAAGCGCAGGCTTCTGCACCCGGAGGACGATATCGTCATCTGCACCGAATATACGCTGGAGGGCAGAAAAGAAAACATACGGAAATATCTGGACGCGGAGGAATACGAGCTTTTGCGGAATTTCGAACAAAACCAGGAGAGGATTAAGGACTGCATTGCCCGCCATGGCAGGCAGGCTGTGGATGATATGCCCTATATGATTGGACTGGGCATGGATATTCTCCTGGATTTGCATAAGGAATACGAGGCGATTCTTGAGATGTACCAGCAGGGAGAAGTGACTGCGCCCATCCGGGCTTTTTTCGGAGAAATGGTCAGCCGTCCGGTGCGTAGGAAAGCCTATCCCATTGTGCTGGCGGATCAGAAGGTGAATCTGGATCAGCTTCTGGCCATTAACAATGCTATGAAATATCCGGTGGCTTATATTCAGGGGCCGCCGGGAACCGGAAAGACTAGCACGATCATCAATACCATAGTCACGGCTTTTTTTAATGAAAAAACAGTATTGTTCGCGTCCTATAACAACCATCCCATCAACGGCGTGGCAGAAAAACTGCAGGGAATGAAATATCAGGATCACAATATTCCCTTTCCGGTACTGCGGTTAGGAAGCAATGAAAAAATGCAGGAGGCCCTGGCCCACATGCGCAGCGTATATGAGCAGACCAGAAAAATCAAGGTCTATGAATCCACGCTGGATCGAAATAGGGAAGATCGGATTGAACGTGCCAAACGGCTGTCCGGGCTTCTGCGCCGATACGAGGAACGGCTGGATCTGGAGGAACGCCGGGAAACCATTCACCGGGTATTGGAATTTGAAAATGAGCAGAAAGCGTCATTTCAAATGCTCCCTTTTCAGGCGGATCTGCAAGGCAGGCAGATGGAGCAGGTAAGGCGCAGAATTGAGAAGACGGGAGATATTACGGAAGAAGAAGCCTTTTCTTTGCTGGACGGCAATGTGGAGGAATTAAAAAAATATCTGTACTATACGTCGGCCCGCTATATCAAAAAAATGGATCTGCCCAGACATGAAGAACTGAAAAATATTGTCCTGAATCCCAATAAAAAAGTGCAGTTGGAGGATTTTGCCAAATATCTCAGCAAAAAAGAAAACATACGCAAACTGCAGGAAATTTTCCCTATTGTGGCCACCACCTGCATTTCCGCCCATAAGCTGGGAGAGCCTGCGCCTATGTTTGATATGGTGATTATGGACGAGGCCAGTCAGTGCAACCTGGCCGTTTCTCTGGTTCCCGTGATCCGGGGCGGCAGCCTGATGCTGGTGGGCGATCCCCAGCAGTTAAATCCGGTGATTCAGTTAGAAGAGATGGTCAACCAGAAATTAAGGAAAAAATACAATATTTCCGACGAATACGACTACCGGAAAAATTCCATTTACAAGACGTTTCTTGCCTGCGACGCAGTCAGCGACGAAATTCTTCTCCACTACCATTACCGCTGCCACGAGAAAATCATTGGTTTTAACAACAAAAAATATTACAATGAAAAGCTCTCCATTCAGACAAAAAGCCAGGAAAAAGAGCCTTTGCTGTATCTTGATGTGAAGGACAGCCAGAGCGAAGGAAAAAATACGGCGCCGGCGGAAGTGGAGGCGGTTCTGCGCTATGCCGCCGCAAATCGGGATAAAACCATAGGGGTGATTACGCCTTTCGTAAACCAGAGAAAACTGCTGGAAGAAGCAGTGAAAGAGGCCCGGCTCACCAACGTGGACTGCGGAACCGTCCATGCTTTTCAGGGGGATGAGAAGGACGTGGTGCTGTTTTCCACCGCCATTACAGAACAGACCGGACCGGGCACTTATCAATGGCTGAAAAACAACAAAGAACTGATCAACGTAGCCACCTCCCGGGCCAGAGACAAGCTGGTGATTCTGGCGGATGGGAAACAGCTGGACAGGCTGCACCGGCAGGAGGGAGAGGATGATTTCTATGAACTGGTGCAGTACGCCAGACAGAACGGAATGTCCCGGGTAACCCAGAAAAAGGCCGATTCCAGGGCCCTGGGGGTAAAGCCTTTCAGCACGGAGACAGAAGAGGCTTTCTTGAAAAATTTAAACCATGCCCTGGAAAATATCTGGCTGTCTCAAAACCGCTTTTCGGTGCAGCAGAAAGTGGATGTGGAAGAGCTGTTTACGGAGCATTCGGTCCGAAAAGAATTATTTTATACGGACCAGTTTGATTTTGTGGTGTATGAAAAGCAAAGAACCAGGGAAGCTCCGGTGCTGGCCATTGAGCTGGACGGGCGGGAGCATCTGGAGGAAGAAATCCTGCGGCAGCGGGAACAGCAGAAACAGGAAATCTGCGGCGCTTTTGATCTGCAGATTATTCGGGTGGAAAATTCCTATGCCAGACGATATAACCACATCAAGGAGATTTTGATGAATTTCTTTTCCAGAAAACATTAATACTGCAGCGAAGGTTTTATATTTAGGAGACGGAAGTTACTGCCAGAGTGGTAATTCATATTGACAAAGTGGGACTACTGTAGTAGTATAAATGCATAGACTACTGCAGTAGTTTCAGGAGGTTTGTATGGATGTGAAATTGTTTGATTCAGAGCTGAAGGTGATGGATGTGCTCTGGAGAGAAGGAGACGCTGCGGCCAAATATATTGCCGAGACGCTGAAGGAAGAAGTGGGCTGGAATAAGAATACTACCTATACCTTGATCAAAAGGTGCGTGAAGAAGGGGGCCATTGAGCGTTTGGAACCGAATTTTATGTGCCATGCGCTGATTCCCAAAGAGAAGGTGCAGGAGGCGGAGACGGAGGAGCTGATCAATAAAATTTATGATGGCTCTGCAGACAAACTGTTTGCCGCTTTGTTAAATCGGAAGAATTTCTCCCGGGAAGAGATTTGCAGGCTGAAACAGTTGGTGGAAGATTTGGAGTGAGGTGACGCAGATGGCGTTGTGGGAAATGAGTGTTTCCGGCGGGATTTTAATTCTGGCAATTCTGGCGGTCCGCCGGCTGTTTCAAAGCAGGGTGCCCAGGCGCGCTTTTCTGATTCTGTGGGCGGCTGCCCTTTTGCGGCTGTTGATTCCCTGGCGTCTGGAGGTTCCTGTCAGCATTTTTTCGCTGTTGGAGAATGCCGGGATAGACGGGGTTGAGAAATTTGTGGATTTTTCCCATGAAAGAGAAGAGGACAGAATGGGGAACGTTTTTTACGAGAATAAAGGGAATGCCCCAGAGGGGACCGGGAATGGGGCCGTAAGCGAAGAATCGCTTTTTCCCAGCGACGGTTCGTGGATTTCTTTGTGGAAGATTCTGTATTTCAGCGGAGTATTGTTCAGCGGGGGATTTTATTTGAAGGCATATCTGAAATACCGCAGGCTTTTTTGCGCTTCACTGCCGGCAGAAGATCCCAAGGTTTTGGAATGGCTACAGTCTGTCCCGCTGAAGCGTAAGCTTAAGGCGCGCAGTCTGGATCTGATTGGAACGCCTATGACTTACGGCGTGCTTCGTCCGGTGATTCTGCTTCCCAAAGGAATTCAGTGGGAGGACTCCCGGCAGATGGAGTTTGTTTTGACTCATGAACTGATCCATGTTCGCAGGTTTGACGCAGTCTGGAAATTTTTCCTTTTGTCTGCCGCCTGCATTCACTGGTTCAATCCCTTGGCATGGCTTATGCAGATTTTGGCGAACCGGGATTTGGAGCTGGCCTGCGATGAAGAGGTGATCGAACAGTTCGGGCAGGATTCCAGAAAGGCATATGCCATGTCTTTGATCAGCCTGGCGGAGCGAAAAGGAAGTGTGGCTTCCTGGGGAAGCGGATTCAGTAAAGATGCAATGGAAGAAAGGATTGACGCGATTATGAGAAAGAGAAAGTTTACCAAAGGATCCCTGGCGGGAGCGGGAATTCTGGTGATGTTTGCAGGCGTATTGTTTGCCGCCACTTTGCCGCAGAAAACTGCCGGAGAGAATGCGGCGGCTGTGGAAACAGAAGCATCAGAAAATGCTGACAGGTATTTGCCGGAAACAGAAGCGGCAGAAAGTGCAGAAAAGGATTTGCCGGAAACGGAAGCGACAGAAAGTGCAGAAAAGGATTTGCCGGAAACGGAAGCGGCAGAAAGTGCTGGGAAGGATTTGCCGGAAACGGCAGTAATAGAAAAGGTGCCGGATTTGAGACAATTCAGCGATTCAGAAGGGATGGTGCAGCTTCCCCTGCCTAAGAAAAATCCATCAGACGATTCAGAAGGAATCGATTCTGAGGCAGTATGGGAAGGAGATGAGCAGGAACCTTTTGTGCTCTTTCTGAAAAATGTTTCCCAAAGCGCGGAATTTCCGGAATATGAGAAGTATGGGCTGATTTATGACGAAGAAAATGCGCATTTTCTGTATGACGGAGAAATTGTAGGAAATTTTAAAGACCAGTTGGGGCCTAATCTGTTCCGCAAGTTTACCGACGAAGAAGGGACGGTAGGGCTGACAGTGAAGCGGGATGGTTCCTGGAAGATGATGGGGTTTACAGTAAAAAGCGCAGACAAAATGGCAGGAAACGGGCAGGATGAAATAGAGGAACAATGAATCAAATACTTATGACAATCATGGCAATTGGAGCCATCGTCGGCGGGATTGATCGGATTTTTGGAAATAAACTGGGCTATGGCGAGAAATTTGAGGAAGGATTTCACCTTCTAGGCCCCATGGCTTTATCAATGACAGGGATGATCTGCTTAGCGCCGGCGCTGGCGGATATCCTGGGACGGGCAGTGATCCCTTTTTATCAGGCAATGGGCGCAGATCCTTCCATGTTCGGAAGCGTTCTGGCCATTGATATGGGCGGCTATCAGCTGGCCAAAGAACTGGCTGTGGACAGCCGGATCGGCAGTTATGCAGGCATAGTGGCGTCTGCCATTTTTGGGTGTACGTTAGTATTTACCATTCCGGTAGGTATGGGAATGATACGGCAGGAAGACCGGCAATTCTTTGCCCGGGGAATCATGCTGGGATTGGCAGCCATGCCGGCAGGGCTTTTCCCGGGCGGGCTTCTCTGCGGATTGTCTTTCTGGGACTGCCTGCAGCAGAACCTGCCGATATTCGCGGCGGCGCTGTTGCTGGGGCTTGGGCTGTGGAAAATGCCGGAAAAAATGGTTCAGGGATTTTACGCGCTGGCAGGGGGCATACGCGCGGTAGTGACTGCCGGTCTGATTCTTGCGGCCGCAAAATCTCTCTGCGGGTGGACGCTGCTGCCTGGGATGACTCCCATAGAAGACGCCATGAGCGTGGTGTCTTCCATCGGCGTGGTGATGCTTGGGAGCCTTCCGGCGGCAAAGTTTTTAAGCCGGCTGCTGGAAAAGCCTTTTTTCTGGCTGGGGAGGAAAATGGGAATGAAATCCCAGAGCCTGACAGGAATGCTTCTGGGGCTGGTAAGTCCCGTGCCGGTTTTTGCTATGTATCATGAGATGGACCCGAAGGGAAAAGTAGCCGCCGGGGCGTTTCTGGTAAGCGGCGCAAGCCTTTTGGCGGCCCATATGGGGTTTACCGTCAGCGTGGAACCGGAAATGCTGCCTGCGCTGATGGGCGGGAAGCTCTGCGGCGCGGCTGTCTCGGTTGTGCTTGCGCTGTGCGCTTTTGGAAATGTCATTTCACAACAGAAAAAGGATGGTTGAGGTCATTTCCCTTATTTTTTGTTTCTGCCGTTCCGAAATAGCAGTTAAGCCATTTGGAAAAGCAGATAGGAGGTTATCAGAATGAGAATCAACAGCGTAAATGGAACAAATCAAAGACCCGGACAGGCGGGGCCGATGCAGAAAGAGGATGCCGTAAGCAAAAGCATTCAGAAACAAATTGCCAATAAGCAGAAGGAGCTTCAGAATCTTTCCTCCAACCAGGACATGGATATGGAAGCAAAGAGTAAAAAACGCCAGGAAATCATGCAGGAAATCAGTGATCTGAACAATCAGCTCAGGCAGCATCAGATAGAACAGCGCAGGGAGGCGGCCAATGCCGGAAAGAACCAGGAGAAAGGATCGTCCATGGACGACTTCATCGGCGGATCCAGGAAAAAATCCGGCGCGAAGGGAACCAGTATGTCCCAGGCCGGCATGAAAGCCATGATTTCTGCAGACGCCGCGTTAAATCAGGCGCAGGCGCAGGGTTCTGCGGCAAACGAAATGGAAAACAGGGCCGCAATCCTCAAAACAGAGATTAAATTAGACGGCGGACGGGGAGCAGACGTGTCCCACAAAAAAGAAGAACTGGCAGAACTGGAGGAAAAAGCCAGAAATGCCGCTGAAGCTTCCGCGGAAACTTTGGGCAATGCCAATGAGGAAATCAAAAACGCCCAGGAGGCCGATTCGGATACTGAACAGACCGATGAGGAAAAAAAGGCCGGTGATCGCCGGAAAACTTCAAAGGATCAGAAACATCAAAAAACTGAGAAGGAATCTAAAACCGACCAGATCCAGGAACCCGGCAGCGGAAGCCAAACAGAGCGGAACCAGAAGCAAGAGGATGGGGCGAGACATTCTTCTGTGGATATTTATTTGTAGAAACCGTCCGTACTCTGATATAGCCTTTGAATCTCAAGTTTAAGCAGAAAGACAGGTACTTTCCCTATGATTTCCATTGCAGTATGCGACGATGAAATAACAGAATGCAGCCGCATTGCAGCCGCAGTCAAATCCATTCTGAAAGACATGCAGACGCCTTGCCTGGTGCGCCAGTTTTACAGCGGAAAAGAACTGCTTGCGGAGGCAAAGGAATTTGATCTTGTACTTCTGGATATTATTATGGAAGAGCTGGATGGAATGAAAACAGCAGAATTGTTCCGGCAGAAAGCTCCGGGAAAAATTCTTGTTTTTATCTCATCCAGCAAAGCCTATGTGTTTGACGCCTATGAGGTGGAGGCGTTCTGGTATCTGGTGAAGCCGGTGGAGCCGGGAAAACTGCGGAGGGTTCTGGAACGGGCTGTTGGAAAACTGGGGCAGAAACCAGATGAATTTATCATGGTCAGCCGGCAGAGGCAGCAGGAAAAACTGTTTCTTTCCGATGTCCTTTATTTTGAAATCCGGGGAAGGATGATTTATGCCCATCAGCAGGAAGGAATCATTGAGTTTTATCAGCAGATTGGCATATTGGAGCAAAAACTGCAGGGAAAAGGATTCTTCCGCTGTCACAAGAGTTATCTTGTAAATCTGAATTATGTCAGGAGCTATAACCGGCAGGAGGCGATTCTGGATACCGGAGAGAAAATCATGATTTCCAGGCGCCGGTATGAGGATTTCTGTCAGGAGATTCTCCGGCATATGAAAGAAAAAGGCGGAATAGTGTGAAAAGTTGTGAAGGAGAGCCGTTTTGCCGGTTCAGAAATCATGGAAAGAGGACGGATAGCGTGAATTCGGAAGTTTTGGAGATATTTGTAAGGGGAATCTGTTTGGCAGGCTATGCCTGTCTGGCCTGTCAGTTCTGTAAAAAATATCTGACGTGTTCTGGAGCGTGTTTGAAAAAAGAGTGGAGAATATATCTGTCAGAAAGCGCTTTTCAAGCACGCTCTAATCCGGCGGCAGTATTTTTTTGCGCGGCGGTATTGTTCGATTACTTCATCGCGGATTTTTTCTGTCAGAAAAGTTCCTATCTGGCGGGAGCGGTATTGCTGCAATTGCTTTTTATCGGCGGGGTTGTGCTGGCGTTTGCGGAAGGGTGGAAGAAAAAGGCGCTGGCAGCAGTCCTGTATCTTTTTCTGACAAAGTTTACGGCGAAAGCTGTGGGAAGCGGCTTTAGTATGCTGACTCTGGCTTTTTTTCACGCAGCGGGAAGGGAGCCATTGATCAGCAAAGGCAGTCCGGCGGAATTGGGAATTGCTTTGCTGGAGACGGCATTGTCTTTGCTCCTGGTGTATTTGCTGGAAGAACCTTTAAGTTCTGTGTTCAGGGGCAAGCCGGGGAGCTGGTATCTGGTTCTTTCAGTTCCGCTGATTCTGATGATTGAAATAGAAGATATTCTGGAATGGAGCGCTTCCAGAGGGATTTTGTTTCAGGGAAGAGAAACCGGAAATATTTACCAGAACCAGTTGCTCAGCCATGGCGCCAACCTGATCCTGGCGGTTCTGTGTCTTTGCGGCGCGGCTTTTTTTATTTTCGGCATGGAACGGATTTACCGGGAACAGAAGCAGAAAGAGAGGTATCAGGGGCAGGTTGAGGCTTACCGGATGCTGGAAGAGCAGTATCTTTGCATGGAACGCCTCAGGCATGATATGAAAAATCATGTGCTCGGCCTTCGGGGATTGCTGGAGCGGCGGGAATGGGAGAAAATGGAGCAGTATCTTCAGAAAATGGAAGAGGCGGGAGCATTGGCAGAGCCAGAAGAAACCACGGGAAATCATGTGGTGGACGTGCTGCTGGGCCAGAAACGGCAGAGAGCAAAACAGGCTTCGATTTCCTGGGAATGCCAGGTGCAGTTTGGAAAACATATGGAAGTGGATGATTTTGATCTCTGTGTGATTCTTGGAAATATCCTGGATAACGCCATTGAAGCCTGTGAGAAATCACAAGGAGAACGGTGGATTTGCGTTCAGTCCGGGATTGTGAAGGATTTTCTTTTGCTGGAAGTGAAAAACAGCACAGAGGAAAAAGAACTTCCGAAACCCTCAAAAGCGGCCTTTCGGGAACACGGCATCGGCCTGAACAACGTCCGGGAGGCGGTGGAGAAATACAACGGAGCAGTGAATATAGAATTGAAAGATCAGGTATTTGCCATCTCAGTTCTGCTTCCGGCAGTTCCGTCTGGGAGCAGATAAAAAACGCGTTCTGGGCTGCCATAAGGAACTTTTTGGGGCTGCCGGATATAACATTGTTCGAACCGTATAATACAAGATGCTAAGGCAGGCGTTCGGCATATCCGAAATGAAAATCAGACACTTATTTCAGGATATTTCAGACAGGAGGTTTGGATATGCATATCAAGACAATGGAAGGGCTGACCGGGGCAAATACAAATCATAATTTGCTGAAAGTGCCGGTTCGGGTGTTTAAAGACGCCAGAAGAAGGGGCGATTTGGGGACCATGGAACGCGCCATGGAATATGCGGAGGATTTTGCCGGGAAGACAAAGGAATACCAGACCAAAGCCGAAGAAGGCATGGAAGAGGATGCCAAAGAGGCGGCTGAAAAGGTAAAAGAGGATCAGGAAAAGCTGATTGAAAAATGCAGGGAAGACCGTATTGAACAGGAGGAAAGAACGCAGGAAATTGCTGAAAAAACCGGAGGAGATCCTGGGAAAGAACAGCCGAAATGGGGGGATGCAGGGCCGGATATCCTGGAGATCAGCGAAGAGGGGCAAAGATTGGCGGACAACTGGGCGCTGCCGGCAAAACCAATGGGTTCCGGGGAAAATCCTGCCGCGAAAGGATTGCCGTTAATCGCTCCAAAAGGCATGCCGGTATTTGGCGGGGAGGGGAATTCGGGGGCGTCTGCTGCCGGAAAAGGCGCCATAAGCGTGAAAGTTTAAACAGAACTGCCATAGAATAAGACGAGATACAGAGCTGTCGGGAACACATTCGTTTCCCGGCGGCTTTTGTTGTATTTTCTCATAGACGACGGAAAGAGGCGGTTTCACAAACTTGTTGCGATATGGATTGAAATATGCTACAATAAAAATATTGAAATTACAGAGAAAAAGGAGATAGTTTTATGAGTCTACTTGATGAACTGAGAGAATTAGGCGTGAGCGTTGATGAAGGAGTAAAGCGGTTGGGAGGCAATACTGCCATTTATAAAAAAATGTTGGGAACTTTTACAAAAATGATGAAGAATTATTCCGTTGAGCCTGATTTTGACGGAGAAAATTATGAAGATATTATTGAGAAGGCCCATGCAATTAAAGGAGCTTCCGGTAATCTGTCAGTGACGCCGGTGTATGAAGCATACAGTGAGATCGTGGATCTGCTGCGCAGGGGGCAGCCGGAAGAGGCCCGGGAAATCCTTGTGAGAATTCTGCCTGTCCAGGAGAAGATCATAAGCGCCATAGATAATTCATAATGCGGAGGGGCCGATGGAGAAGAATATTAGAAAGTTTTTGCGGAACAGTTTTGTCAGTGTAATCAGCGTCTGCGTGCTTGTGTTTATCGGGCTGGTATTGATTATGGGCAAGCGGACCGAAGATACCATTGATGAGATCAGCGAGATTTACATGTCTGAGATGAATACTCAGCTGGGACAGAAATTCACTTCGGTGATTGGGCTGCGTTTGGAACAGGTGCAGGGATTGATCCGCCGGACCCCGCCAGATACTGTGGAGTATAATGAAGAATTTATTGAAGAGCTTACAATCGGCGGAGAAGTCAGGGAATTTGCATTTCTTGGACTGTACGCGGAAGATGGCGAGATGGAGACCATTTACGGCGGCCAGGTGACAGTTTCTCAGGAAGCGATTACGCAGTCTTTGAAGAAAGATGGAAATATCGTGGCCATGGGAATGAATGATAAAGATGAGCGGATGCTGATTCTGGGAAAAGGCGCTGAGTATCCCATGAAAGACGGGGGGAAGAGCATGGCCTTGATTGCCGGAGTTCCCATGGACTATTTGAAGGAAGCGCTGTTTCTGGATTCGAAGGACACTTTGGTGTACACTCATATTATTGATAAAGATGGAAATTTTGTGATTCGCAGCGGAGACGCTTATCGGGAAAGCTATTTTGAGCGGATTCTGTCAGAAGCAAAGGGGAGTAAAAACAGCGCGGAGGAGTATGTGGCGGAACTGCAGGAGGCCATGGAGAAGGGAGAACCTTACGCGAAGCTGGTCACAATTAATGGAGAGAAACGATATACATACTGCACGCCTGTATCGGAAACCCACGATTGGTATCTTGTCACCGTCATGAATAATGAAGCTATGGATGCGCCAATCAGTTCCCTGGATCTTCAGCGGATAGGGATTATGGTTGGATCTTCAGTTATGATTCTGGTGGCTATGTCTGTGGTATTTCTGCTGTATTTCCGGTTCTCTATCCGTCAGATGGAAGAACTGAATGACGCGAAGCAGAAGGCGATCCGATCGGATAAGGCCAAGAGCGAATTTTTGTCCAGCATGAGCCATGATATCCGGACGCCGATGAACGCCATTATCGGAATGACGGAGATTGCCTTGAAGAATATTAAAGATCCAGAGCGTGTGGTAGACTGTTTAAATAAAGTCAAGCTGTCCAGCAAGCACCTGCTGGGATTAATTAATGACGTCCTTGACATGTCCAAGATTGAGAGCGGCAAGATGACTTTGAACATGAATCAGATGTCGCTGCGGGAAGCCATGGATGATATTGTAAATATTATGCAGCCCCAGGTGAAGGCTAAGAGTCAGTATTTCGATATTTTCATTCAGTCTATCAGAGCGGAAGAGGTATTCTGCGATTCGGTGCGCCTGAATCAGGTGCTGCTGAACCTTTTATCCAACGCGACGAAGTTTACGCCGGAAATGGGGCGGATTGACGTGCATCTGTATCAGGAAGAATCTCCTGAGGGCGAAGATTATGTCCGCACTCATTTTGTGGTGGAAGATACAGGAATCGGGATGTCCGAAGAATTCCAGAGAAAGATTTTTGACAGCTTTGAACGGGAAAATTCCGATCAGGTGGCAAAGATTATGGGAACCGGACTGGGAATGTCCATTACCAAAGCTATCGTGGATTTGATGAAAGGCACCATTCAATTGACCAGTGAACAGGGCAAAGGAAGCAAGTTCCATATTACACTGGATTTGAAGAAATGCGAGATTGATGAAAAAGATATGATGCTTCCCCATTGGGATGTGCTGGTGGTGGACGACAATGAACAGCTGTGCACCAGCGCGGTTGCCAATCTGCAGGAACTGGGAGTGCATACGGAATGGTCCTTAGACGGCAGGCAGGCAATCCGGATGATTGAGGACAGGCATTTGCAGAACAATGACTATGATTTTGTGCTGGTAGACTGGAAGATGCCTCATATGAACGGAATTGAAGTGATTCGGGAAATGAGAAATGTGACAGTTGGCAACAAAATTCCGGCTTTCCTGATTTCCGCTTATGATTGGAGCGAATTGGAGGAAGAGGTGGATGCTTCTGAGATTGAAGGATTTATTTCCAAGCCGCTGTTTAAATCTACGCTGTACCTGTATCTGAAGAAATATATGGAAGGCGAGGATTTTACCGATGAGAGCGAAGAAGTTGAAATAGATTTCGAGGGCAAGCACATTCTTCTGGCAGAAGATATCGACGTGAACTGGGAGTTTATCAGTGAGATTTTAAGCTCTGTAGGACTGGTTCTTGAGCGGGCCGTTAACGGAAAAGAGTGTCTGGAGATGTTTGAAGCTTCCGAGATCGGGTTCTATGACGCAATTCTGATGGACATTCGTATGCCGGTGATGAATGGATATGACGCTACCATAGCTATCCGCGGTTTGGATCGGAGTGACAACGGGCTGCCGATTATTGCCATGACCGCAGACGCATTCTCAGATGACGCCCAGCATTGTCTGGAAGTGGGCATGAACGCCCATATTGCGAAGCCCATTGATTTGAAAGAGTGTATGCGGACCCTGCAGAAATATTTGAATCAGGAATAGAGAAATCGAAAAGCTAAGGAACTGCCGCAAAATAAAATGCGCAAATTGCGCAGAATTTTATTTCGCGACAGTTCTTAAGTTGTATTGGCGGCAGCGAACGGGGCTGTCGGGAAATGGCAAATTTCCACAATATATAGATATGAATTGTAGAACTTCAAACTATATATTGTGGAAAATTTCATTTCCCGACAGCCTCTTTTATCATCTTATAGGAAAGACCGTGCTCGGCGCGGCAAAGTGTTCAAAGGGGAGTTGATGCGGACTTGCCCGCTTTGTTCTTTTGTAAAAAAGAATTGACAATTCTCAGGCGCAAGAGTATAATCTAAAACATATAAAACCTACTGAATAAGTAGGAAATAAGAAATGGAGGCAGATTATGAGTCAAATAAAAGAAAGCGCATTGGAATTGATTGGGGGAACTCCCATACTGAAGCTGAATGGATACATGAAGAAAGCAGGCGTTACAGACGCGACAATTCTCGCCAAGCTGGAATATCTGAATCCGGCTGGTTCAGTGAAAGATCGCGTTGCGCGGGCAATGATTGAAGACGCCGAGAAGAAAGGGCTATTAAAAGAGGGTTCAACCATTATCGAACCTACCAGCGGCAACACAGGAATCGGCCTTGCGTCTGTTGCTGCGGCAAAGGGGTATCAGGCGATTCTGACCCTGCCGGAGACTATGAGCGTGGAACGGAGAAATTTGCTGAAAGCTTATGGAGCCAGACTGGTGCTGACAGAAGGGGCCCGGGGCATGCAGGGCGCCATTGACAAAGCGGAAGAACTGAAAAATGAAATTGAAGGAGCAGTGATTTTGGGACAGTTTGTGAATCCGGCCAATCCCGCTGTGCACAAAGCCACAACAGGGCCGGAGATCTGGCAGCAGACCGACGGAAAAGTAGACATTTTTGTGGCAGGCGTCGGGACAGGAGGAACCATTACCGGCATTGGGGAATACTTAAAAGAACAGAATCCCCATGTGAAGATTGTGGCAGTAGAGCCTGCCAAAAGCGCCGTGCTTTCAGGAGGATCCTCAGGCCCCCACAAGATCCAGGGGATCGGCGCCGGCTTTGTGCCCAAGGTTTTGAATCCGGAGATATATGATGAAGTGATTGCCATAGAGAATGAAGATGCATTTGCAGAGGGAAAAGAATTTGCGGTAAGCGAAGGAATTCTGGTGGGAATCTCTTCCGGGGCAGCGTTAAAGGCGGCGGCAATTCTGGCCGGCCGGCCGGAAAACAGCGGCAAAACAATTGTTGCGCTGCTGCCGGATTCCGGTGACAGATATTTATCTACCCCATTGTTTCAGGACAATGAATGAACCTGAGTTATCGGAGCCTTTGCAGGCAGCGGCGCAGACGATGATTTCGGGACGATGAATGAACCCAATCTATTTCAGATTTCATTTCCCGCAGCTTTGCGTGTGATAAGCGAAGCTGCGGGAAGTTTCAATTCGAGCATGCTTTGTGTTGCGGAAGAGCTGAACAGAGATTCCAATTCACACCCATGCCAATCAGAGGAGTGATTGGCATGGGTGTGAATTGGAGCATCAGCAAAATAAAACATCCCCCCAGGAGGCTTCCCTCCTTTTTTTTATTGTGATAAAATGTGGAATACAAAAAACGGCCATTGCTGTTTGTCACGGGGAAAGCTTCTCCTGCAGGAGAAAATCCCGGAAAGACAGGCAGCGGCAAAAGAGAGGAACCGGGAAGATGAGAAGAGAAAAAACGGATATTCGGCGAAAGCGTATGGCATGGCGTCTATGGAACATCTGGAATGGGAAAAAGAAGCGCGCCTTGGTTTTGTCCATCGCTGCGCTGGCATTGTGCAGTATGGTGACAGGATGCGGGGCGAAGGAAGAATCTTCTGACAGCATTGTCTGCTATGTGGGACATGGATTCTGGGACGGTTCTTTAGACCCGGTGAAAGGCGGGTTTGCCTATGGATACGATTTTATCAGCAATGGGCTGGTGCGGGTAAACGCCCAGTCAGAGTACGAGGGAGATTTGGCCGAAAGCTGGGAGATTTCCGAAGACGCGCTGACCTATACTTATAAGCTGAAACAGGGAATCCGTTTTCAGGACGGCTCTGATTTTACGGCAAAAGATGTGGTGTTTACTTATGAAACAGTGATGGCAAATCAGGGGCAGAATGAGAAAGTGGATTTATCTAAATTGGAAAAAGCAGAGGCGTTGGATGAATATACGGTGCAGTTTACCTTGAAAGAGCATTTTTCTCCATTTCTGGATACCACGGCTCAGCTTGGCATTGTGCCCAGCGGCGGATACGACAGCGCAGCCTTTGACCAGAAGCCGGTGGGGACAGGTCCCTGGAAAGTCGTCCAATATGATATGGAGCAGCAGCTGATTGTGGAGGCAAATGAAGACTACTTTGAGGGAAAACCGGAGATTAAGCGGGTCACTTTCGTAGATATGGACAATGAAGCGGCCTTTTCCAATGCCAGATCGGGGCAGTTGGATGTGGTGATGGTGCAGCCTTCTTATGCAGCGGAAACCATAAAAGGAATGCATATGGAGAAATTAGAAACCATGGATGTGAGAAATATCAGCCTTCCCTGCCGGAAACCGGGAAAAATTCAGAATAGCGCCGGGGAGGAGATATCTGTGGGAAATCCGGTCACTTCTGATTTGGCCGTGCGAAAAGCTCTGTCTCTTGGAATAGACCGCCAGGAAGTAATCGAGAATGCTTTTAACGGCGTGGGCCGGCCGGCTGAGGGGTGGACGGATAATTTAATCTGGGGAAATACAAAAGAGTACCAGGACGCCCAAACAGAAGAAGCGAAAAAAATATTGGAAGAGGGCGGATGGAAGGATAAAGACGGCGACGGAATCCGGGAAAAAGGCAAAATTCCATGCGCGTTTGAGGTTTACGCCCCCTCAGATGAGCCGGATCGCTATCTTTTGGCGGCGGCAGCGGAGGAAAATGTAAAAAAACTGGGCATTTCCATTGAGGTAAAACAGACTACCTGGGATGAAATTGCAGTAAAATCTTACACCCAGGGCGCAGTGTGGGGCTTTGGCCAATACAGCCCCATGGTATTGGACAATCAGTTCCAGTCAGGCCATTTTGCGGAGCAGACCTACAGCAATCCCAGCGGTTACCAGAACGAGACGGTAGACAGCCTGATCGGGGAAGCGATTGCGGCCAACAGCCAGGAGGATGCCGTTGCAGCCTGGAAGGAAATTCAGGATGTTTATGCCGAAGACTATCCATATCTATATCTGGTTAACATTGAGCACTGCTATTTTATCAGCGACAGGCTGGATATCTCGAAAGATACTCAGATTCCCCACCCTCACGGCCACGGAATTCCGATTATCTGCAACATGAAAGACTGGAAAATAAAAGAATAAAGGATTCTATCATGATGAAAAAAATTATACGATCGGCTCTGCGCATGCTTACCCTGCTCATAGCCATAAGCATTCTCTCCTTTCTGATGATGGCAAAATCCCCTGTAGATCCGCTGACAGCTTACATCGGAACGAATTCCACTATTTCCGAGGATGCCAAAGAGGAAATTGCAGAATACTGGGGTCTGAATGATCCGCCTCTGGAGCGGTTTCTCACTTGGGCAGGCAATACCCTTAGGGGGGATTTCGGAACCTCCATTGTCTATAAGCAGCCGGTGCTGACCGTGATCAGGGAGCGGTTCCGGTATTCCCTGGCCCTGATGATGATAGCCTGGATCAGTTCCGGCCTCCTGGGGTTTGCTCTGGGCATTGCGGCGGCATTTTATAAGGACAGTTTTTTGGATAAAGGGATCAAGACGGTCTGTCTGGCGTTTCAGTCTGCCCCTACCTTTTGGGTGGGCCTTGTGATGTTGAGTATTTTTGCGGTGAATCTGGGATGGTTTCCCATCGGATTGGCGGCGCCTATGGGAAAAATGGCCTGGGAGGTGACGCTGGGAGAGCGGATTTATCATTTGATTCTGCCCTCCATCACGTTAAGCATTCTGGGCATTGGGAAAATCACTTTGTATACGAGACAGAAATTGCTGGAGGTTCTTGGCAGTGAATTTATCCTCTATGCCAGGGCCAGAGGCGAGAGTTCCTGGCAGATCATTAAAAGCCACGGAATTCGGAATATTGCGATTCCGGCCATCACGGTGCAGTTTGCCTCTTTCAGCGAACTGTTCGGCGGAATCGCCCTGGCGGAAACGGTATTTTCTTACCCGGGAATCGGAAGCGCAGTGACTGCGGCCGGCCTTGGCGGGGACGTGCCGCTGCTTCTGGGGATTGCCATATTCAGCGCAATCTTTGTATTTACAGGGAATCTCATTGCAAATATTCTGTACGGCGTGGTAGATCCCAGAATCCGGGAGGGCGTTTCTCATGAACCATAAAATACTTCAGAAGAAAAATGGAACAGCCGGGCCGGAATCCGGAAGGCCCTTTTCCCGAAAGGGAGAATCAGAGGTTTTTTGGAATCGGAGAAGGAAAACATTGTTTGTCCTGGGAGCGGCCGTGACATATTTAACCGTTGTTCTGTTGGCAGGGCTGTTTCTGAGTCCGGAATGCTATGAGATAGACTACAGTGCGAAATTTACGGCGCCCTGCCTGAAACATCCCTTCGGCACAGACTATATGGGCAGGGATATGTTTTTCCGGAGCGTGAAAGGGCTCTCCAACAGCATCGGAGTGGGAATTCTGGCTTCGGCCGTCAGTTCAGTCATAGCGTTAATTTTGGGGGTGGCTGCTGCGTTGACAGGAGGCGCTGTCGACCGGTTTGTCAACTGGTGCGTGGACTTGTGCATGGGAATTCCCCATCTGATTCTGCTGATCCTGCTTTCTTTTATGATGGGAAAAGGTCAAAAAGGCGTTCTGTTTGCGGTGGCGCTGACCCATTGGCCGGAGCTGACGCGGCTGGTGCGGGCGGAGGTGCTCCAGGTTCGTTCTGCCCGGTACGTGCAGGCGTCTTACCGCATGGGAAAGACCAGGCTTCAGATAGCAAGAGAACATATGCTTCCCCAGGTGCTTCCGGTGTATCTCATCGGCGTGGTTCTGCTGTTTCCCCACGCCATTATGCATGAGGCGGCCATCACATTTCTGGGATTTGGATTTCCGGCGGAGGTTCCGGCCATCGGCGTGATTCTGTCAGAATCCATGAATTATATTACCACCGGAAAATGGTGGATGGCGGTATTCCCCGGGCTGATGCTGTTGGCGGCTGTGATGCTGTTTGACGCGGCGGGAGAAAATCTGAAACGGCTGCTGAATCCAAACAGCGGAAATGAAGCGTGACGCAGAGGCAAAGATTGAAAATGAAAGGCAGAAGGGATCGTTTTCCTAATGTTTTGCGTCTGAGTGAATCGAAAGGAATGGAGATAGAAATGGAAAAACAAAAAGAGCCGGTTCTTGCCATAAAAGATCTGCGGATTTCTTTTACCATGTATGACAGGGGGCTGAACCGGAGGGAATACGAAATGGTGCATCAGCTTTCCCTTACGGTAAATCCGGGAGAAATTGTGGCAGTGGCAGGCGCCAGCGGTTCTGGGAAGAGCCTGCTGGCTCATGGGGTGCTTGGGATTTTGCCGGAAAATGCAGCGGTGACCGGAACGATAGAGTTCTGCGGCAGGCGGCTGGATGAAGCGTCCCTGAAGAAACTGAGAGGGCGGGAAATTTCATTTATTCCCCAGTCGGTGAAGTATTTGGATCCTTCGATGAAAGTGGGCCGGCAGGTGATCGGCCCCTGCGGCCGACGGGAGAGAAAAGAGCGGCAGGAGAAAATGAGGCAGGTATTTGCCCGGTATCAATTGGAAGAATCTGCGGCAAATCTGTATCCCTACCAGTTATCCGGCGGTATGGCAAGGCGGGTACTGATTTCCGGCGCAGTGATGAATCCGGCAAAGCTGATTGTGGCGGACGAGCCTACGCCGGGCCTGCAGGAGTCGCTGGCCAGAGAAACACTGCAGAATTTCCGGGAACTGGCAGAGGAAGGATGCGGGGTGCTGCTCATTACCCATGATATTGATTTGGCCTTGCAGATGGCGGATCGGATTGCCATTTTTTATGACGGAAGAGTACTGGAAACGGCGCCGGCGGCAGCTTTTCGGGGAGACGGAGAGGAGCTTGCCCATCCTTACAGCAAAGCATTTTTAAAAGCGCTGCCTCAGAATGAATTCGCGATTTCGGAATAGCAGAAAATCGAAACAATATAGCTAAATCTGTGATTTCTTTCCGTCAGAATAAATTCGCAATTTCGGAATAGCAGAGAGAAGAGGTAAAATTATGCAGGATATTCACAAAGAACCGGTGCTTTCAGCATCACATATCAATTTCCGGTATGGGAAAAACGCTCCCTTGGTATTAAAAGATGTGAATCTGAGCCTGGAAGCCGGAGAGCGGACGGCTTTGGTGGGGCCTTCCGGCTGCGGCAAAAGCACTTTGGCAAGTATTCTGGCGGGCTATGAGCGGCCAGAGAGCGGAGAAGTCTTATGGGAAGGAAAGCCGTTGGAAAGAACTGGCTACTGTCCCGTTCAGATGATTGGCCAGCATCCGGAACAGGCGGTCAATCCCCGGTGGAAAATGGAAAAAATTCTGCGGGAATGCTGGGATCCGGAGGAAGATCTGCTCCAGAGAATGGGGATTGAAAAAAGCTGGATGACCAGATGGCCCATTGAATTGTCCGGCGGGGAACTGCAGCGGTTCTGCATTGCCAGGGTACTGGGGCCTGAGACGAAATTCCTGATTTGCGATGAAATCAGCGCTATGCTGGATGTGATTACACAGGCGCAGATTTGGCGGATTCTCCTGGAAGAGGCCGAAAGACGTAAGATGGGGATGCTTGTAATTACTCATAACCGGGCCTTGGCAGAACGGGTTTGCAGCAGAATGGTATTGTTAGAACGTCCATTAAATCCATCAATTCCATGAGGAAGCTCACTGCGCACTCCGGGTTCTAAGAGGGATGACGGCATGTTATGACGGTCTTGGATTATGCGGAATAGAAAAGGAAAATAGGGAAGATATGGGGACAGGATGTGCAGATGAAAAGAGTAGAAAAAAGCAAAGAACCATTGTCTTTCCAGCGGAAAGCAAGTATAATAAAAACAGAACTATTCATTATGAAAAGGGGGGAAGAATATGGCGGGACAGGACATCGCATACCAGAACAAAGACATCACAAGTAAGATGCTTGCGGAAAATTTCAGGGGCAAATCATTCCGGGTGTACGGCCTTGACCTGCCGGAAGTCAGAAACGTGCTTCCGACCAACATCCCGGCCGTAAAAGCAAACGGGTTGCGCATAGATAACATCTTTGAGCTTGCAGACGGCACGGCGGCAATCGTAGACTATGAAAGCGATTACAAGAAAGAAGATAAGGTAAAGTATTTAAATTACCTGACCGGAACAGCAAACCGTTACTTGAAGGATAAACAGGACTGTCCTGTGCTACGTATGGTTGTAATTTATACGGGAGATATTAAAAAGGAGCAGATATCGGAAGAATACAATATTGGGGCGCTCAGGATGCATGTGGATTGCGCGTTTCTTTCGGAATTAGATTCCGCAGGAATACAGGAACGGCTGAGGCAGAAGGTAGAGCGGAATGAGATGCTAGACGACGAAGAACTGATGGAATTTATCATACTTCCACTGTCTTACCGGACAAAAGAAGAAAAACAGCAGAAAATCCGTGAAACGGTGGAACTGGCAACCAAGATTCAGGACAGAGGACAGCAGTTGTTTACCCTGGCAGGCATACTGGCATTCACAGACAAACTTATTGACCGGGAAACAGCAGGAAGAATAAGGAGGGTGATCGAGATGACGCAGGTGGCGCAGATATTTGAGGAAGAAAAACAGGAGGCGCTGGCACAGGTGGCGCAGGTATTTGAGGAAGAAAAGCGGCAGGCAATGAAGGAGGCAACGCAAAATGCGTCAAAGCAAGTTGTAATCCGAATGTTGAAAAAAAAATACTCTTCCGAAGAAATCGTATCGTTGGTATCAAATTTCTCACAGGATGATGTAGAGGCGCTACGGGAAGAACTCATGAATGAAAAGAGCGAAAGGCGGTAAAGACAGGCATACGAAAGTCCGTAAGGCAGCATGAAAATTATAAATGTTCATTCCGTTTATGTAGTCTTTTTTAGTTGCCGCGCAATATATTCGCTTGAGTAAAATTTTAATGGGAGCCTCATCTGCATTCCTTTGAAAGAGAATTTGGGTGCCATGGTTTCCCATTGCTATGGCAGTATTATGGCACATAAAAAGCCCCTTGAAAACCTTATGTCTTCAAGGGGTTATCCTACGTGCGTGAGAAGATTCGAACTCCCGACACCTTGGTCCGTAGCCAAGTGCTCTATCCAGCTGAGCTACACACACATAATAAATGTTCGCCCGGAACGTTTATTATCTTACTCCAGTTTCCGGAATTTGTCAAGAGACTTTTTGAAAAAAATTTGGGAAATGTGGTGAAAAAAAGAGCATAGTGTGATAGAATAACAGATAGTTGGAAAAATATTGGATAAAACAGAAAGCACACAAGTAGGAGAACGTTCATGACCAAAAAGGAATTTTTACATGAATTGCAGATTGCGCTGCAGGGGGAGATGGATCAGGCGGCAGTCAATGAGAATCTGAGATTTTATGATAATTATATTATGGAAGAGTCCCGGAAGGGAAAGAGTGAAGCGGAAGTGACGGCGCAGTTGGGGAATCCCAGGCTGATAGCCAAGACCTTGATTGACACCTCAGATAAACCGGGGGCGTCCGGGAAGCAGTATTATTCGGAAGATTACAGTTCTAAGGGCGCAGATCGGGGGTTTCGGGCGGATTATTCCGAACAGAGCGGCTGGGATGTGCGTTTTGGCGGATTTAAGCTGAACAGTTGGTATGGGAAGCTGCTTCTGATATTGATTGCAATTCTGCTGATTGTGATTATAGCCAATGTAGTGGCTTTTCTGCTGCCGGTTATGGTGCCGATTATTTTGATCTGGCTGCTGTATTCACTGTTTTTTGGGAATAGACGATAGATTGGACACAGGAGGATGCCATGGAAACAGTAAAAGTAAGTAAGGGAAGACATTTTTTAAAAAAAGGAGACAGATTAAAGGGGCTGTTTGTTATTTTGCAGGGCAATGTCCGGGTCATTTCAGAGAATGACGAATTCCGCATGAATGCGGGAGGCATTGTGGGTCTGCCGGAGAGCCTGTCTGACAGTTATGTGTGCGAATATGTGGCGGAAACTGATTGTATGCTCTATGCGTTTCCTTACCGGACGGTGGAAGATTACAAGAAGATATTTACGGAAGATGAGAAGTATGTGGCGGTATTTGCCATGGGAGCGGCCCATCAGGCGGATATGATGCTGCGAAGATATGATACATTTTATAAGAAAGCCAGGGAATTCTACCGTTTTCTCTCTGAGAGTTTCGGAGAATATCAGAAGCTTTGCGGAGAACTTGAGATGCCGAAGAAGCAGATCGCCGGGCTGAATACTCTGGCTCCGGTTGAGATTGAAGAGCCGATTCAGCCCTGGGTGGGGGCGTATTATGAACGGATGTCAGCCCTGCCCCTGGCCGCGCTGGATCAGCAGCTGGCAAGAGACTATGTGATTGGCACAGGCGCCATTTCCAACGCGGTTTTCTGGATGAGAAAGGCCATGGAGCTGGTGGGAACGGTGAAAAGCTATCTGAGAGAACATAAAGATCTTCTGCTGTCGGCAGCCCCGGAGAATCTTTTTCGGATGTACTTTGAACTGGCAAAAAAGGCGGCCTATGCCGGCGCGGATATCAGCGCGGTGCAGCAGAAAATTGCTGAATTAATAGATTTTGCAAGGAAAATCGGCTTTTACCCGGAACAATTGGTGAGTTCTAATTTGGAAGAGTATGAAAATTATGATTTCACCCTTACGGCCCAGGCGGAAAGCGGCAGTCAGGAAGAAGAGGAAGTTGCAGAGCTTTATGAAGAGGGAATTGATTATCTGACAGAGATTCTGGAATATTCCGGCTGCCGGGAGGAAAAGGCTCAGAGTTTCCGGGCTTTGCTGAAAGAATATAAGAATCTGCCGGATATGCTTGCCACCACGGATGATGTGCGCAGGCTCCGCAGGAAAATTACCGACGATTTTTACGCCATTTATGAACTGTGTTTTTTCCATTCGCTGAATGGAGGCTACATGCCCACTTCCGTGAAAATGTTTTTGAATTTCGGCTTTATGGATGAAGATCTGGCAGGTAAGGAGAACACCCGCAGCCTGTTTGAGGCGGCAGGCCGCATGAGGCGCTGCAAGGCAAGCAATGTTTATACCATATATGAGTGGCTGATGAGCATTTACCGGGGGGAAAATGAGCCTTCCAGGAACGAATTTGACATGGACTACACCGGTTATCTGAACGAACAGAAAAAAACCGGCAAGATCACGGCGGCTCAGGTGCCTCTTCTGGCAAAGGATCGCCAGGAAAAACTAAAGTTCGAGATGCAGAATATGTTTGTATCCACCAATCGGGCCACCTATGGGAAAATTTCCACATTCTGCCCCATTTTGTACAAGGACGATATTATCGGATCAGTGGAGCACATGCTGGTGACGGCGGAGAAGGCCAATGAAGCCTTAGATGAGATCCGTAAGATTGATTTCTCTCTGTTTTACCGGGAAGTAGGATTCTCAGATCCGGAACATGAAGTTAATATGGAGATGATTCAGAAGGAAGTGATTCCTTATATTATACTGATGCCCAATGCAGGAAGCAAAGCCATGATGTGGCAGGAGACGGCGGGCATTAAGAAAGATACCCAGGCCAGGTTTATCTTCCCTATTCTTACGGCGTCAGATGTAGGGGAACTGATGGTGGAGGTATGCGGCCGATTCCGCTGGGAGATGTGCCGCAAGATTCAGGGCGTTCGCTGGAATGATATTACAGAGGCTTCCCTGACTTCTGAGTACAACGATTATATCCAGTATTACCGGAAGAACCATGACTTGTCTGCAGACGCCAAGGAGAAGGTTAAGAATGCCCTTTACAAATCCAAAAATAATTACCGTGAAGTGTTTGTAAAGGATTACCAGAGCTGGATTCGCTATGAGTCCAAAGGCAGCTTCCGGCTGAATAAAGTGGCCAGAGACATTATTTTCCGGTACTGCCCCTTCAATAAGGCGATTCGGACGGAATTGAAAGTAAATCCCATGTACCGGGAAATGTTTGAGAAGTATGAAATCTTAAAAGACCGGAAGGCACGCCATATGCTGCTGTGGTATGACCGGTATCAGAAGAAGGGAGGCACTATTACCGAGGAACTGCAGGTGAATAAGGACTTTTATGATTTGTAAACTTGTGCTGCAGCGAATTTTCTATGCGAATACGGACGGAAAGGCAGGATGGCCCTTTGGCACGCAAACTGGGCAGCGTTCCGGCGAACTAACTGCTAACTACGGCTAAGGAAGTCAGGAAAGCCTTCCTTCCTAAGTCTACGTAAGCAGTGGATTTCGCCTCCACTAAGAGCGCCCATGAATTGTTTGCTTAGCCAAAGGGCCATCCTGCCTTTCCTGTGTATCGAAATATGGAGTGTTCGCTGTAGTACTGAGTTGAGAGTGTTTGAAGTTTTACAGCGGATCTAGTCAAATTGCGGTTAGAGTTAGCGTGAAGATCAGAGTGAGTCTTTCAGAGGATTCTCCGATATCGGAGGCGAAGGCGGAAATACCGGAGGCTCCCGGGGAACAGGAGGCGGTCAGGGAGCCGTGCATGGCCTCGGCCAGTGATTTGGCGATGGTCAGCCCAAGGCCTGTGCCGCTTCCGGTTCTGGCGGAATCCTGCATATAGAATCGTTCAAACAGGTGGGGAATGTCTTCTGGGGTAAGGGTTTCGGTGCCGTTGGCGAATTGAATGCGGATATTTTCCGGCTGCTCTTCGAAAGAGATCCTTAGAAAGCCGGTTCCGTAGCGGCTGGCATTTTGAAACAGGTTGGCAAAAATCCGTTCCAGGGCCTGGGGATCTCCCAGCGTCAGAACAGGGCGTGTTGGCAATGTCTGCGTTACGGTTATTTGCGCCTGCTCCAGAATCTGGTAATTGTCCAAAAGGGCTTCCCGAAGAATCCGGCAGACATCCGTCTGCTGCAGTTCTATTTTGTAATCGTGGGAGGACAGGCGGGAGAAATCATAGAATTGAGATACCAGATGTTCCATGGCGTGGGATTTCCGCTCTATGATTTCCAGTATTTCAGCAGTCTCGGAAGGTTCTGCCTGCTTTAGGAACTTTAAGTAACCGAGAATTACCGTGAGGGGCGTCCGCAAGTCATGGCTGATCTGTTCGATTTGGCGCTGAAATTCTTTCTCCCGTTTCTCATAATTCAGCCGTTCCCGGCGCAAATCTTCCAGCATATCGTTGACAGCATGCAGCAGTTTTTCCAAATCTTGATCCGGTGAGGCCAGATGCAGGATTTGGTTTTGGCTGAGATCTTTTTGAATTTCCAGAAGTTCCCGGCGGGCTTCTTTCAATGCGTGTTTGATCAGATGACAGCGCAGGGCGAAGAATCCGGCTGCAAAAATCAGAAAGGCAAAAAGCAGATAAATCATAGGCACTCCATTCTGTAAGGCATTTTAAGATACGCTCTAGATCAGTTCCTAAGTTCAGATATCCTTTTTTCGAAGGGTGGCAATGGCCCAGAGGCCGAACAGCAGAGTTCCGATGGCGCCGGCAGTCAGGCATTTTGCCATGCCGGCTCCGGTGTCCCAGACTGTAATGCAGGTTGCGGTGGTAACCTGCATACCGGGGTGGGCCAGATCTTCAAAAAAATTGGCGGGCAGCCAGAGGGCCGCAGGCTGCAGGAATTCCAGCTTTATGCTCAAAAGGAACAGAACTTTAGGAATGCCGAACAGAATCAGGTACCATACCAGAATTCCGAAAATACTCTGTTCAAACAGCTCCAGCAGGAAAATGCCCAAAACCGCTGCCGAGACGGCCACCAGAGAGACAGCCGGAATTTCCATAAGCAGATCCTGTAAAGTAACAGGGCCCTGTTGGGGCAGCAGCAATGCGGCACTGCCTGCGTAGACGGCCATCACAGGGATCAGCGCTAAGAATGAGGCAAACAGGCTGATCAGGCATTTTCCCAGAAACAGGCTTGTGCGGGAAATGCCGTAAGCAATGCTGTTTTTTTGGGTGCCGTTTCTGGTCTCTCCCTCATATAAGATTGCGGCGATGGCAAAAGCGGTAATGCAGTAGAACATGGGCTGGCTCACCAGATTGGAATAGGAAAATGAGGTGGTGGCATAGCGGAATTCCGGGTCGAAGCGGTGAAACAGCCAGAGAACCAGATTAAATAAAAAGGTAAGGCCGGATAACGTCAGAGCAGTCAGGTAAATAGGCTTGGTGTGAAAGATTCGGTAGCATTCGCTTTTGATATAATTTGTCATTGTCTGCCTCCTTTTAAACGGATAAAATATTCTTCCAGTGAAGCGTGCCGCTGTTCCAGGCCCCGGATCAGGATGTTTTGCTGAGATGCAAGCTGGCTGTAGAATTCCGGCTCTCTCCCGGGGTTTGTAATCTCTATCCTGTGATCCGCAAGCACCCGGCAGGAATCTTCTGGCGCCTCCTGCTCTAACAGAGCCATGTAGCTCTGGGGATCGTTTACCAGAATCGACAGATAATTCCTGCATTGTTCCAAAAGCTTTTTCGCCGGCAGTTCTTCTAAGATTTGTCCTTTGTGGAGAAAACCGAAGGTATCGGCAGTCTGCTGCAATTCGGACAGGATATGGCTGGAAAGCAGTATGGTAATATTTTTCTCCTGGTTCAGCCGGCGGAACAGATTCCGAAGCTCGAGAATGCCGCTGGGGTCCAGTCCGTTGATGGGCTCATCCAGAATCAGCAGCTGAGGTTCGCTGATTAAGGCGATGGCAAGGCCCAGACGCTGTTTCTGTCCCAGAGAAAGGGTTCGGCATTTACAGTTTCGTTTTTCCCAGATGCCGGTGAGCTTTAAATATTCCTCCGCCTTTTCTTTGCCGGGCACGCCTTTTTGGATGCGGTAATATTCCAGCGTCTGTCCGGCAGTCATTCCCGGGAAAAATCCCGGCTGTTCGATGATGGTTCCTATCTG
This sequence comes from uncultured Lachnospiraceae bacterium, assembly GCA_910584585.1. Lineage (GTDB taxonomy): Bacteria > Bacillota > Clostridia > Lachnospirales > Lachnospiraceae > Petralouisia. The sequence goes on from CAJUBP010000031.1 coordinate 37,397, forward strand.
CCGGCGGCAGCGTCTCAGTTCTGTTTCCCCGGTTTTTCCAAACAGCAGGATTTCTCCGGAATCGGCGAAAATATGGCCTGCCAATAATTTTAAAAGAGTGGATTTGCCGGCGCCGTTATCGCCGATCAGTCCGTAAATGCTCCCTTTGGCTACATGGATGCTGACCTGGTTAAGAGCCAGAAGGGAGCCGTAAGATTTTACTGCGGATCTTGTCTCTATGACATATTCATGATGCATAACAGTTCCTCCCTGAATATAAGTTTTGAGGACTTTCACAATAAATTTTCTCCATGTTCAGCCTGCCGTCAGGCGGGCCCCATGGCCGTTCATATTGTGAAAGCTTTCACGTTTCTTTGAATATCATACAAGTTTGATATTTAATTAGTCATAAAGAACTTTTAAAGAAGTTATAAAGTTTCGCAGAGTTTAAAGCCTATCCCGTAGACGGTCTGTATGTACTCTTCTTTGGGGTCTGCCGCCTTAAGTTTTTTGCGCAGATTGCTGACGTGGACGTTGACGGTGTTGTTTTCCCCGTAATAGCCGCCCTTCCATACCAGTTCGTAGAGACGCTCCCTGGAATATACTTTTTCCGGCGTCTCAAGGAAAAGCTGCAGCAGGTCAAATTCCCTTGCAGTCAGAGACAGTTCGGCGCCGTTGACCAGGACTTTCCGGGTCTCGGGGCAGAGGGTAAGATGCTTGCAGGACAAAAGGGAGGAAGAAGGGGTGGATTTGCGGCTTCGCCGGAGGGCTGCCTGAATGCGGGCGGCCACCTCTTCCGGTTCAAAAGGCTTGGTGATGTAGTCGTCGGCTCCCGCAGTCAGCAGCGCTACCTTGTCCTGGAGAGAGCCTTTGGCGGAAAGAATCAGCACCGGCGTGTCGCTGTGCATGGTTTGGCGGATTTCGGCCAGCAAATCTTCCCCGGAAAGTCCCGGAAGCATAAGATCCAGCAGGATTAAATCCGGCGCCTCCCGCTCCAGCAAAAGCCGGGCCTCTGTGCCGGAATAAGCCTGGACTGCGGTATAGCCGGCGGCTGTAAGGATCTTGGCCAGTAAGAGATTGATGTCCGGCTCATCTTCGATGATCAGTATATGGTATGGCATAAAGACACCTCCGAAATAAGACGTTCTAAAGTATGTCTTAAAGTTCATTCCCGCAATCTGCCGCTTTCGAGCGTGTTTGAAAAATCATTTCCGCAATCTGCCGCTCCAGAGGGCGTTTGCAGAAATGAATTTTAAGACATATTTCAAAAATAGAAGAGGCCAGCGGGGGAGCCACTGGCCTCTTCATGAGGGGAGTATAAATAATTAATAAGGGGTATAACTTAGTAAGAAAAATTTCAGAAGGTGAAATCCTCCTTACAAATGCTATTATAGTACAGCTTGTCAGAAAATGCAAGAGGAAAATGAAAAAAATTTAAAAAAATTTTTTGGACTGATTTTTTGAATAAAAAAGGATTCTTTATCAGATACTATGAGGGCAGTAAAGAATTAGGAGGAAAATTAAAATGGCAAAAAACAGCAATATGCAGAACAAGAGCACAAACGGAACCAACGAAGCTGGAAGCATGAAGAATACAACTTCTCAGAACAGCACCAAGAATGCATATTCCCAGAACAGCACCAAGAATTCTTCTTCTCAGAACAAGTCCAGCAATAAGGCAAGCAATGAGAGCGGCTCCAACTGCCATGATTCTTACGAGAGATAATTGACAAAAAGAAAGAAAACTGCATAATATAATAATGTAGAAACAGATTACCGGAAAGTGATTTCCGGTAATCTGTTTTATACTCTGTTTAAGGAGTGATGTTATGGAGTTTCAGACAATCGGCATCCGGGAATTTAATGAATACCGGAAACGTCCCGATGCCTGGGTGATAGATTTGCGCAGCAAAGAGGAATTTGAGGACGTTCATGTGGAGGGAGCCAGAAACATACCTTATGAAGAACTGGAAATGTTCCGGAAATATCTGCCCAAGGATAAACTCTACCTCTTATACTGCGACAGAGGTTCCAGCAGCCTGATGGCGGCAAAGGAACTGAGCCGGGAGGGCTATCGGACAGCCACGCTGGTGGGCGGTATAAATACTGTCCTGCAAAAACAATAAAATGATTGACAGCCGGGAGGTGAGAAGATAATATATTCATAGAACCTTCCGGCTATTTTTGTGCAAATGGAAGTGATAGGGAGACAGAACATGAGAACATTTGAATTGATTGCGCCCTGCCATTTTGGGCTGGAAGCGGTTTTAAAACGGGAAATATACGATCTGGGATATGAGATTATCCAGGTAGAAGACGGAAGAGTAACCTTTGAAGGGGACGAAGAGGCCATTTGCCGCGCCAACATTTTTCTGCGCACTGCAGAGCGGGTGCTGCTGAAAGCGGGGCAGTTCCATGCGGAGACATTTGAAGAATTGTTTCAGGGAATCAAAAATATTCCCTGGGAGGATTATATCCCCAGGGACGGCAGGTTCTGGGCCGCCAAGGCGTCTTCGATCAAGAGTAAATTATTCAGTCCCTCTGACATACAGTCCATTGTGAAAAAGGCAATGGTGGAGCGGCTGAAGGGAAAATATCATATGGAGTGGTTTCCAGAATCCGGTGCAGAGTATCCTTTGCGCTTATTTTTGATGAAGGATGAGGTGACGGCAGGGATTGACACTTCCGGAGATTCCCTGCACAAAAGGGGATACCGGCTGATGACAAGCAAGGCGCCTGTGGCGGAAACACTGGCTGCGGCATTGATTTTGCTGACCCCCTGGAAAAAAGATCGGATCCTGGTGGATCCCTTTTGCGGCAGCGGAACCTTTCCCATAGAGGCGGCTATGATGGCGGCAAACATTGCCCCGGGAATGAACCGATCGTTTACCGCCGAGAAGTGGGAGAATCTGATCCGGCGTGAATTGTGGCAGGAAGCAGTGGAAGAAGCGGAGGATCTGATCCAGCGGGATATTGGGGCGGATATTCAGGGATATGACATTGACGGGGAAGTGGTGAAAGCTGCCAGGGACAACGCCAGGCGGGCAGGGGTGGAGCATTTGATTCACTTTCAGCAGCGGCCTGTCAGCAAGTTAAGCCATCCGAAAAAATACGGATTTCTTATCTGCAACCCGCCCTATGGAGAGCGGATGGAAGAAAAGAAGGCCCTTCCGGGGATTTACGGGGAGCTGGGGGAAGCAATCCGGCGGCTGGACAGTTGGTCCGCCTACTTGCTGACCGGTTATGCAGACGCTGAGAAATATATCGGAAGGAAAGCAGATAAGAACCGGAAGATTTACAATGGAATGCTAAAGACCTATTTTTATCAGTTCCAGGGGCCGAAACCGCCGAAGCGGGGCAGGCAGCCGGGCGAAACAGCCAAAACGCAGGAAGAAGGAGGCGGCCGGAAGGGGCAGCCAGAGCGCAGAGAGGAAGAGGCAGACAGGTGAGGCAGTGGGGAAAGTACATAATTATGGCCGTAATCCTGATGCTTGCGGCGGTATTTAAATTTGCCGGCGCAGGTGCAAAGAACGAAAAGGTGGAGAGCTTCCGCGGGGCCAGGCTGGAAGCGGAAATCTGGAATCCCATGATTGCGGAAAGCATCAATCGGCGGACATTGACGCTGTTTGTGGATAACCGGGAACTGACCAATAAGGAGCATGGGATTTTTATGGATCAGAATCTGAATCTTATGATTCCTCTGTCTGCCCTGGGAGACAGCTTTCACTGCAGCGCTCATCTGTATGAGAAACAGAAGCTGGTGCTGGAAAAACGTTCCGATACCATTGCTTTTCAATTAGAGGAAGATCAGGTACAAGTAAATGATAAAAAGGAAAAAATTGCATCGCCTATGACCTATATTGACGGAGAATACTATGTATCGGCGAAAACAGTGGCGGAGAAACTGAATTTTAATTATAACTGGGATATTGAAAAGAATCAGGCCACAGCCGTTGACGCCGCAAAGGACAGCGGAATTCTGCCCCTTCAATATGATTTGCGGGACAGGCAGCGGGCGCCTGAGATTAAGAATCAGGGGCCATTCGGAACATGCTGGGCTTTTGCCGCCCTTTCCGCCATGGAGTCAGCCATGCTGCCGGAAGAAGAATGGGAGCTTTCCCCGGATCATATGACCCTTCAGAACGGGTTTGTGCGCAGGCAGGCGGAAGGCGGAGAATATACCATGGGAATGGCTTATCTTGCCGCCTGGCAGGGGCCGGTCAATGAGAAAGACGATCCCTATGGAGACGGCGTTTCTGAGGACGGGCTGAAACCGGTCAAACATGTACAGGAAATCCAGTTATTGGACGGCAAGGATTTTGAGAAGATCAAAGAGTCTGTGTTTTTATACGGCGGAGTGCAGACGGCTATTTACAGTGCGCTGGAAGACGCCAATTCCTATTCTCCTTATTATAATCATGAAACGTACGCCTATTGTTATGCAGGGGCGGAAAAACCCAACCATGAAATTATGATCATCGGCTGGGACGATACCTTTCCCAAAGAAAATTTCAATCTGGAGGTGGAGGACGACGGGGCTTTCCTGTGTCAGAACAGCTGGGGAGAGGAATTTGGGGAGAAAGGCGTATTCTACGTTTCCTATTATGATGTGAATATCGGCAGCCACGGCGTCATTTATACCGGGATAGAAGAGGCGGATAATTATGATCATATTTACCAGTCGGATTTATGCGGCTGGGTAGGACAGCTTGGCTATAATAAAGAAAGCGTCTATGGGGCAAATGTGTATACGGCCCAGTCGGCGGAAACGCTGCGGGCGGCAGGGTTTTACGCCACCGGCAAAGAGACCTCTTATGAACTGTATATGGTCAATCAATTTGAAGATACAGATTCCCTGTCAGAACGGGTGAAAGTGGCAAGCGGGACGCTGGCGAATCCCGGTTATTATACGATAGAATTTGAGAAAGAGTGCCAGGTGGAGCAAGGGGAAAAATTTGCGGTGGTGCTGCGGGTTACGACTCCAGGTTCCGTTCATCCCCTGGCAATTGAATATGCGGCGGATGAAATGACGGCAAATGTGGATTTATCCGACGGACAGGGATATATCAGTTCCGGGGGCAAAAAGTGGGAAAGCGCAGAGGACAAGCAGGATTGTAATTTATGCCTGAAAGTGTACTCGCAGAACATCCCATAAGATACATTGGCCGGAAAAATTATCCCATCGGCAAAAATGGCGCAAAAAGGCGGTACAGAAGAATGGAAGAGAAAATACTGAAGCTGTCGTCAGCGGTTCTCACCCTGATGATAGCAGGCGCAGTGGTGATATTAGGACAGTTTTCCGTTGTGAATAAAAGAGAGGCGAAACGGGAACAGATGTCGGAACTCCAGATGCTGGCGTATTATACGGAGCAGGCGGAGGCGGAAGAGGACATTGCTTTCCGTCAGCAGCTCCGCTTAGAGCTTCCGGCAGGAATGACGGAAGATAAGATTGTCATTGAAAATGATTATGTGAAACAATTGATTACCATTCGGATTCCAGATGTGGAAAAAGACTATTTCAGTGAGCATCCTCTGTTGGGCAGAAGCGACTACATCAACGATCTGTATATGGAAAACGGAGTGATTGAAATCTCTATGGATGCCGTTTATGAGGCGAAAACCGCAGTGAAAAACGGTTATCTGTATGTGAATTTTCTGACGCCCAGGCAGGTATATGACAAGGTGATTGTGATTGACGCCGGCCATGGCGGAGGCGCGCCGGGGGCCATTAAACAGGGAATTATGGAGAAAGACATCAATCTCTCCATTGTGCTGGAACTGAAAAAACTTCTGGACGAAAATGACCGGAATATCGGCGTCTATTACACCAGGACAGAGGACAGTAATCCCACCTTTGAACAGCGGGCCCAGCTTGGCAGGAAAGTGGGGGCGAGTTTTTTCATCAGCGTCCACAGCAATTCCACCACAGACGGACAGATGTCTGATTATAACGGCACAGAAGTGATGTATGACGAAGAAAAGGACAGCGAAGGGCTCAGCAGCAAGCATCTGGCTGAGATTTGCCTGGAGGAGATCACAGGTTCCATGGCCAGCAAGAATAACGGCCTGACCTACGGCAACGGGATTTACATTATCAGAAATAACGAGGTTCCGGCGGCCTTGATCGAAGTGGGATTTATGACAAACCAGGCGGAATTGAATAAGCTGAATTCCCCGGAATACCAGAAGCTGGCGGCTCAGGGGATCTATAATGCTATTCTGCGGGCATTGGATGAAGGATACTGATCCCGGAACCATCAAATATAGATTCTGGCGGGAGCCATTCTGCGGGCGTTGGATGAAGGATACTGATCCCAGGATATCGGAAAATTGCCGTCATTCTGGAATTTAGCGAGGAATAGAATATTAGGGAGGAAGCTGTAAGATGGTTAGAATTATTTTTGCTACTGGAAATCAGGATAAAATGAGGGAAATCCGGGAAATTTTGTCAGACCCCGGCACAGAAATCCTTTCCATGAAAGAAGCCGGAATAGAGCTGGATATTGTGGAGGACGGGGCTTCGTTTGAAGAAAACGCCAGGATTAAAGCCGCCGCTCTCGCAAAAAGCATTCAGGAAGAGCATACGGTGGTGCTGGCGGATGATTCCGGGCTGGAGATCGATTATCTGAATAAGGAACCGGGCATTTATTCGGCAAGGTATATGGGAGAGGATACTTCCTATGAGATTAAGAATCAGAATCTGATTCACCGCCTGGAGGGAGTGCCCAAGGAACAGCGGACGGCAAGGTTTGTCTGCGCCATTGCAGCGGTTTTTCCAGATGGAACTTCCTGCGTGACAAGAGGAACCATCGAGGGGTATATCGGCTGGGAGCCGGCAGGAGAAAATGGCTTCGGCTACGATCCTATCTTTTATGTAGATGAATACCAGTGCTCCACCGCCCAGCTGTCCCGGGAAAAGAAAAATCAGCTGAGCCACCGGGGAAAAGCGCTTCGGGCCATGAGAGAAAAACTAGCAGGCAGATAAGGGATGGGTTATGAGAATATTGATTGTTAGCGATACACATAAGAAACATGAGAACTTAAAAAGAATTCTGGAACGGGAAAGAGACATCGATCTGATGATACATTTGGGGGATTCCGAAGGGTACGAGGATTATCTGGCGGAACTGGCGGGGTGCCCGATGGAAATTGTTCTGGGAAATAACGACTTTTTTTCAGATCTGGATCGGGAAAAAGAGCTGCAGATTGGAAAATATAAGGTTCTGATCACCCATGGACATTACTATTACGTCTCAATGGGAGTGGAAGATCTGAAGAAAGAGGCTGTGGGGAGAGGCATGGATGTTGTGATGTTCGGGCATACCCATCGTCCTCTTCTGGATTACAGCAGGGGGATTGTCACCTTAAATCCCGGAAGCGTTTCTTATCCCAGACAGGAGGGACACCGCCCCTCTTACGCAATCATGGAGCTTGACGAGAAGGGGGAGGCGCATTTCTATCTGGAATATCTTTAGCAGTAGAAAAAAAGGAAAAAAGTTGTTGACATTTGGAAATGTTTCGCATATAATATAACTTGCGTTACGGTTAACGCAGAGGATAACCATCGGGGTGTGGCTCAGCTTGGCTAGAGCGCCTGGTTTGGGACCAGGAGGTCGCAGGTTCGAATCCTGTCACCCCGATGACATGCGGGTGTAGTTCAATGGTAGAACACCAGCCTTCCAAGCTGGACACGTGGGTTCGATTCCCATCACCCGCTTCGTGTGTTCGTAGCTCAGTTGGATAGAGCAACGGCCTTCTAAGCCGTGGGTCGGGGGTTCGAATCCCTTCGAGCACATTACACAGTTCCTTGGCAGAACTGTGATTCCTATGGTGGGTATAGCGCAGTTGGTTAGCGCGCCAGATTGTGGCTCTGGAGGCCCAGGGTTCGAATCCCTGTATCCACCTTTTTTATGTCAGAATCATACGGAACCGCCGTCAGGCGGAACACGGTTGGATTGACAGATAATTACAATTCGGGGCTGTCTGCAGAGTACGCGCCCAAACTGATGGGCTATCGCCAAGCGGTAAGGCACAGGACTTTGACTCCTGCATTCGCTGGTTCGAATCCAGCTAGCCCAGTTATATATGGGATATTAGCTCAGTTGGTAGAGCACTTGACTTTTAATCAAGTTGTCCGGGGTTCGAATCCCCGATGTCTCATTGGCAGATAAGCGGGAATTCCTGTTTTAGGGAATTCCTGATTTTCTCTTTTTATTGCTGTTTCAGGCAGTCTTGCGGATGTGGCGGAACTGGCAGACGCGCCAGACTTAGGATCTGGTGGGAGACCGTGCAGGTTCGAGTCCTGTCATCCGCACGGAACCGGGGTTTTTGGAAGAATTCAATCTTTCAAAAGCCCCGGTTTTTACTTGACACGAAAAATTGAAAAAAGTATACTAAAAAGAAAGAAAAATGGCAGAAAAGCCGTGGGGAAGGAGCAAAAGCTATGGAACAGGAGACGCTTCGGAGAGAGGATTTTTTCCGATTTGCAGATGTGGCCTTAGAGATCATATTAAGATTTGACCGGGATGGAAAGATCCTGTATGGCAACTGTCAGGCGAAAAAAGAGCTGGGATATGGGGAGGAACTGACAAAGATCAGTCTTTTGGCTCTGTTTCCCACAGAGCTTTCGCAGGAAAAATATGAAGACGGTATGCTGCTGGACGCAATGGCGGCCATGAGAGAGAGCATGATGTACCGTAAGAACGGCACTTGTTTTCCCGTTCGGATGACCACAATTGTGGAAGGGGAACAGAACCTGCTGTTTGCAATTAATGTGGCAAAAAGGATTGAGACAGAGCGGAAACTGGTCCGGATGAAGGAAGAGATGGAAGAGACCATCAAAGTGCGGAATGAATTTGTGGCAAACGTTACCCATGAACTGCGCACGCCGGTGAACGGAATCCGGGGACATGTGACGAATCTGTTAGAAGCGGGGGTTACCGGGGAACAGAAGCGGACTCTTGACATTATTATCCGCTGCTGTGAGAATATGTCTGCCATTATCAATAACATTCTGGACTTTTCCAAGCTGGAGGCGGGAAAATTTACCCTGGAACAGAAAGAATTTAATTTTTACCAGATGATAAATCATGCAGTGGAGACGAATATTACTGCAATTAATGCCAAAGGTTTACATATTATGGTAAATATAGATAAGTCAATTCCGGAGTTTCTAATTGGAGATGAGCTGCGTCTGACGCAGATCCTCAACAATCTTCTGTCCAATGCGGTAAAATTTACCAGTGTAGGATACATTAATATAGAAGTAACGAAAACGGTGCAGTTTGACGATGAGATTGAGTTATTCTTTGTAGTTTCCGATACGGGAATCGGAATTTCCCAGGAAGAGAAGGATAAGCTGTTTAAGAGTTTTTCTCAGGTAGACGCTTCCATTACCAGGAAATACGGGGGCACAGGGCTGGGGCTTAACATTACCAAACAGCTGGTGGAGCTGATGGACGGCAGCATACATTTGGACAGCGAAAAGGGGAAGGGCAGCAGTTTTTCCTATTCCGTACGGCTGCATGTGGCTCAGAACAAGAAAGAAGAGCACAGCGTCCGGGAGCAGTTTGAATTTATCAATCAGAATCAGGATATGTCCAAATTTGACAATATCGGAGAGATTTTCCATTTCGGAACGGCGGAAAACACAGAAGAGCTGCGCAGTAAAATGGAGAAGCTGATTATCTGTCTGGAAGTGGGGGCCTGGGACAAGGCGGAGACTTTTTCACATAATATCAAAGCCTTGGTGGAGGAAGGGCCCCAGGAGTTAAAGAAGGCCGCGTTCCGGCTGGAAATGAATGTCCGCAAGGAAAAATATGACAAGGCAGTGGAACAGTATAACAATCTGAAACAGTTGTTTGAGGAAAACATCGGAGGAATGTGAGTATGGAAATGATGGAAAGAGCCGGTACAACGCCCCAGATCTTAATTGTGGACGACGTGGACGCCAATCTGATGATTCTGGAAAATATTATTCTGGAGATGGGTTATGAGCCGAGATGCGCCTCCAGCGCCAGCGAAGCCGCGAAGCTGATTGCGGAACATCTGCCGCAGTTGATTCTGTTGGATGTGTTTATGCCGGAAATGGACGGTTATGAATTCTGTGAACGGCTGAAAGAGAATCCCATTACCAGGGATATTCCTATTATTTTTATATCGGCTGCCGATTCCAGTGAAGATAAAGTGAGGGGCTTCAAGTTAGGCGCCGTGGATTATATCGGCAAGCCTTTTGAGGTGACGGAAGTTACCATGCGGGTAAAGAATCACTTAAAGCTCTATGAGATGCAGCAGGAACTGGAATTGAGCAACCGCCGTCTGCACAGCGTTATCGGCAGCCAGGCCAGGAGAATTGAAGAGGAACAGAAGAATATATTGTATGCTCTGGCGGCTTTAAGCGAGGAGCAGGGAGCCGGAGCGGTTCATCATCTGGACAATGTGGCGTATAATTGCCGGTTATTGGCGCAAAGCCTTCAGTTCAGCCCGGGATTTTCCGAAGAAATATCAGAGGCTTTTATTGATACCATCGAAGTGGCTTCCCGGCTGCATGACATTGGAAAGATTCAGACGCCCTGCAGAATTCATGTGGAAAACAATTCCTTTGAGACGGAGAATCCGGAGGTTCTGGAACGTCACGTGGAACAGGGGACGGCGATTTTAGAGAAGGTGCATGCCAGCACCTCTGAGAACAGTTTTCTGCCCATGGCGATTGAGATCGCCCGCTACCGTTACGCGAAATGGGACGGCAGCGGATATCCCAGGGAGCTTAAGGGGAAAAATATTCCATTATCGGCAAGAATTACCGCAATTGTAGATATTTATGATGATTTGCTGGAAGGAAAGCACGGCGCGGACAATGATAAAAAGGCGGAAAGCCTTAGAATTATTGAAGAAGGCAGCGGCACGTTTTTTGATCCTGAGATTGTAAGCGTGTTTTTGAAGGTGCAAAAACAGCTTCATCATGAAGAAGGATAGCCCTAACGGAATTGACAAATAAAGGCGAATATAGTACCATAGGTAATATGGAATAAATATCTGATAGAAGTTTGTGTGATAGGAGCTTGTTATGATTACGGAACAGGAATTTCGTCGGATTGCAGTTTATGTAAAGCAGAAATACGGAATTGATCTCAGCGGAAAGCAGATCCTGGTGAACGGGAGGATGGAGAATTACCTTTTGCGGAATGGCTACAGCGGATATGATGAGTACATGACCAAGGTAGAGAACAATCCCAAAGGGGAAGAGGCCAGGAACCTGATCAATGTATTAACCACCAACCATACATATTTTATGCGGGAGTCGGAACATCTGGATTACATGAAGCGGGTGATTCTTCCGCAGATTAAGGTGAAAGAAGCTTCCACCAGGGATGTGAGAATCTGGTCGGCTGCGTCCTCCACGGGAGAGGAGCCTTACAGCATTGCCATGGTGCTGCGGGATTATTTCGGTCCGGAACCCCAGAAGTGGGACACCAGGGTGCTTGCCACAGATATTTCCACCAAGGTTCTGGAGAAGGCCCAGCGGGGCAAGTATTTAAAAGAACAGATAGAACCTCTGCCGGAGAGCTGGAAGAAACGGTATTTTAAAAAGGTGAACGATCTGGAGTATCAGGCGACAAAGGAGTTAAGGGGCGAAGTGATTTTCCGTCAGTTTAATCTGATGAATAAGTTTCCTTTCCATAAGAAATTTCATGTGGTGTTTATGAGAAACGTCATGATTTATTTTGACGAGGCAACAAAGCGTCAGCTCCTTTCCAGAGTCTATGATTTCCTGGAACCGGGAGGATATCTGTTTGTGGGGACGACGGAAGCGGTTGACAGAAAAGGGTTAAAGTTTCAATATGTAGAGCCGTCTATCTATCGAAAATAAGTTGAAGAAAGCAGGTAAACAGGATGCGTAAAATCAGAGTGCTAGTGGTAGATGATTCAATGCTGTTTCGTAATCTGTTGGTACAGAGCCTGAGTGAAGATCCGTGTATAGAGGTTGTGGCGCAGGCAGGGGACGCCTACGCGGCCAGGGACGCAATTTTGAAGTACCGTCCCGATGTTATGACATTGGATGTGGAGATGCCCAGAATGGGCGGAATTGAGTTCTTAAGAAAGCTGCTGCCTCAGTATCCGCTGCCAGTGGTTGTCATCAGCGCAATGGATGAGAAAGTGTTTGACGCCATGGAAGCGGGAGCCGTGGATTTTGTATGCAAGCCCAGTACGGTGGAGCGGGATAAGGTCAGTTCTTTTCTGCGGAAAGAGCTGGGAACCAAGATTAAGATTGCGTCAACAGTGAAGGTCGGAAGGCTGAAACGGGCAGAGGCGTTTCCGGTAAAGGGAGCTTCTAACGTGAAGAGCAATATGGTGATTGCCATCGGCGCTTCCACCGGCGGAACAGAAGCGATTTATGATGTGGTGCGCCAGTTTCGGAAAGATATCCCGGGAGTGGTGATTGTACAGCACATGCCTCCTGGATTTACCCAAATGTACGCCAACCGGCTCAACAATCAGTGCCAGGTAGTGGTGAAGGAAGCTTCCACCGGAGATCGGGTGCTGCCGGGGCAGGTGCTGATTGCGCCGGGGGATAAACAGATGCGTCTGATCAAAGTAAATGGGATGTATCAGGTAGAATGCAAGCATGGACCGAAAGTCAGCGGCCATTGTCCTTCTGTGGATGTGCTGTTTCAGTCTGTGGCAAAAGCAGCGGGAAAGGAAGCGGTAGGCGTGATTCTCACCGGCATGGGCGGAGACGGCGCCAAAGGGCTTCTGGAGATGAGGAAAGCAGGAGCGGTTACCATCGGCCAGGACGAGGCAAGCTGCGTGGTGTATGGTATGCCTAAAGTTGCGTATGATATCGGAGCAGTGCAGTATCAGGCGGAACTTTCAAATATAGCAAATAAAGTATACAGTGTATTATAGGCAAACTAGAAAGGAGAACAGGATATGAAAATATTACTGGCAGAGGACGATTTCGCCAGCCGCAAATTTATGACAAATTATCTGGAGAAATACGGAGACTGTGACATTACCGTAGATGGAGAAGAAGCGGTGGACGCCTTTTTAATGGCATTGGAAGACGGAGAACCTTATGATTTGATTTGTCTGGATGTTATGATGCCGGTGTTAGACGGCTATCAGGCGTTAAAAGCAATCCGGGACATTGAGAAGGAGCGGGGAATCCAGGGGAAAGACAGCGTTAAGATTATTATGACCACTGCGTTAAATGAAGAGAGAAATGTGAAGAAAGCATTTGAAATGGGATGTACGGTATACTCCGGCAAACCGATAGACCTGCAGAAATTTGAATTGATTTTAAAGAAATTGGAATTGATATGATGACAATGGCTGAATATATTTGCAAGAAGTACCATCAGGAAGAAGGGAGGCAGGAAAATGGCAGAAGATTTTAATACAGACAGTATGCTGGATATGTTTCTTTATGAGAGCGAACAGCTGCTTGAGACATTACAGAATACTGTGTTGGAAAAGAAAGATGAAGATTGCTTTGATGAAACCTCTATCAATGAAATTTTCCGTGTCATGCATACCATAAAGGGGTCTTCGGGGATTATGATGTATGAAAACATCACCAAGGTATCCCACAAATTAGAAGATGTATTCTACTATTTAAGAGAATCGCATCCGGAGAATGTTCCGCATCTGGAGCTGGTGGATCATGTCCTTGATGTAGCTGATTTTATTACCGGTGAGCTGGATAAGATTAAGGAAGGCGAGGCGCCGGACGGGGACGAGACGAAGATTGTGGAGGAAATTGACAAATTTCTAAAGAGAATCAAGTCAGGCATTGAAGAGAAGGGGAATGAACTCCCGCCGGAGAATACTTATGTGGAACCCAGCCAGTTCTATATTGCGCCTACCGGCACGGAAAGCTATAAATACTATAAGGCGTCCATTTATTACAGAAGCGATACCCAGATGTGCAATATCCGGGCGTACACGGCAGTGTATTCTCTGAAAGAAATCACTGACGATATGGAATATATGCCGGATGACATTATTTCCAATGAAGACAGCGGGGCGGTTATCTTAGAGGACGGGTTCCATATGCTGATTAAGTGCCAGTGCAGCAGGGAGGAAATTCTCAGCGCGATCGGCGACACTTCCGGCATGGACCGGGTGGAGATTAACGACTGTACCCAGCAGGAATTTGAGATGGGCTTCCATGATCACGGGCCGGATCCTATTATCATTGAAATGGATGATAAAGAGAAAAAGGACGGCGCCAAGAAAGAAGAGAAAAAAGAGCCTGCGCCCGGCGATTATGTCATTAAAGGGAAAGAAACCGGAAAAGGAAAGAAACTGGTGAAAAACCAGCCGAAGCCGTCTCCGAAACAGACCTATATCAGCGTAAATGTGGAGAAAATGGATGCGCTGATGGATATGATCGGAGAACTGGTTATCTCAGAAGCGGTTGTGCTGCAGAATCCCGATTTGAAAGTTCCGGGGCTGGATTTAACCAATTTCCAGAAAGCGTCCGGCCAGCTGGCCAAGATTACCACAGAGCTGCAGGATGTGATTATGTCCATGCGTATGATGCCGCTGACCAATACGTTCCAGAAGATGAACCGTATCGTATTTGACGTTTCCAGAAAGCTTGGAAAAGACATTGAGCTGGAAGTCATCGGCGAGAATACGGAAGTTGATAAGAATATTATTGAACATATTTCCGATCCTCTGATGCATTTAATCCGAAATTCCGTGGATCATGGAATTGAGGAGAAAGAGGACCGTATTGCGGCAGGCAAGAATCCCCGGGGCAAGATTACGCTGGAGGCGAAAAACGAAGGCGGTAAGGTATATATCATTGTCAGGGACGACGGAAAAGGCCTGAATAAGGAGGTTCTCTATAATAAAGCGAGAAACAACGGACTCATCGGCAACCGTCCCATGTCTGATTTTACGGACAAGGAAATCTACCAGTTTATCACATTCGCGGGATTTTCCACCAAAGAGCAGGTGACAGAGTATTCCGGCCGGGGCGTGGGTATGGACGTGGTAGTGAAGAACATACAGGCCATCGGCGGCAAGCTGGAAATCGACAGCATGGAGGGCGCCGGTTCTGAGATGATTATGAAGATTCCGCTGACATTGGCAATTATCAATGGAATTGTGATGCAGGCGGGGAATTCTACCTTTGTCATTGAGACAAACGCGGTAAAGGAATTTGTGAGAATCAATAAGGATACCATTGTAAGGGAGCCGGACGGCGAAGAGTATGTGATGCTCCGAGGCGAGTGCTATCCGTTTATCAGGCTGAATGAGATGTATCATTTGCCGGGTTCCAATACGGATATTGAAGACGGTATCGTTGTAGTGTTAGAGCACGAAAATAAATATATCGGTGTATTTATTGACCAGTTAATTGCAGAACAGGAGATTGTAGTTAAACCGATTCCTTCCTACATTAAGAAAGTGCAGGGGCTTTCCGGATGCACCCAGCTTGGGGATGGAAGCATTGCATTGATTCTGGATATTGCAGGGTTAATTGCCGGACAGGAAAGGAGTAGTTAAGCCATGGCAGAAGAATTGATGGATGTATTGGATGAAATAGATGATTTGGAAGAAGACGATTCACAGAAAGGAATGTTTATGACGTTCCGGATTGGGGATGAGTGTTACGGAATTGCCATTGAGTATGTCAATGAAATCATCAGCAACCAGGTGATCACCCCAGTTCCGGAAGTGGATGACTATATTAAGGGATTGATTAATATTAGGGGAAAAATTATACCGGTGATTGACGTAAAAATACGTTTTAAGCAAGAACCCTTTCAGTATATGGAGCGCACCTGCATTATCGTAATTGATGTAAAAGGAACAATGGTAGGGTTGATTGTAGAGCAGATTGCAGATGTGATTACC
The DNA here is from genome assembly GCA_910584585.1 of uncultured Lachnospiraceae bacterium. GTDB lineage: Bacteria > Bacillota > Clostridia > Lachnospirales > Lachnospiraceae > Petralouisia. The sequence continues at coordinate 53,246 of CAJUBP010000031.1, forward strand.
ATTGATGAGAAAGATATCATCCCGCCTCCATCGTTGAATCAAACCAGTTATGGGAAAGACAAATATGTAATTGGCCTGGTAAGGGTGGCAGATGAGGTGAAATTATTATTAAGCCCGGAAAAACTTATCAGTGATGAAGATCCGTCTGCATTGGAATAAGTCTGACATCAGGTGGATACATGAAGGAGGATGTGAAGCAATGAAAAATATGAAGATAAGAACACGGCTGTTTGCAGGATTTGGGGGAATTTCTTTGTTGATCCTGGTATTGGGGATTATGAGTTTCCGTCTTTTATCCGGTACAGACACGGAGACAAGGATTGAGCAGGCGCTTGTGCTGGGCGTGACATTGGTTGCATTGTTGATCAGCGTGACAATGTCCGTTACGATTATGAGGGATATCCGTAAATCATTGGATACTTTGCTCAATGCGGCAAAGGAGATTGCAGCGGGAAACGCCAACATTACATTGACCAAATACAAAGAAGATGAATTTGGGGAAGTGGTGGATGAATTCCAGAATATTATTAATAACATTAAATACCAGGGTGAAATTTCCAGGATGATTGCGCAGGGAGATTTGACGGCTGACGTGAAAGTGAACGGGGAGAAAGACATACTGGGCAATGCGTTGGATGATATTATCCGGGAAAACAACAAGATGCTTTCTGACATTAGGGAATCCACTATGCAGGTAACGGTAGGATCTGAGCAGGTGTCAGACGCAAGCCAGGCATTGGCGCAGGGGGCAACCCAGCAGGCAAGCGCAACCCAGGAAATTACCGCTTCTATGAATGAGATTGCGGAGAGAACAAAGGTAAATACGGATCAGATCAATGAAGCCAATGATTTGGTGGAGGACATGGGGAAAGAGGCTATTGTTATCAATGACAGCATGACGGAAATGATGGGAGCTATGACGGACATTAACGAGGCTTCCGAAAATATTTCCAAGATTATCAAGGTAATTGATGATATTGCGTTCCAGACAAATATTCTTGCATTGAACGCGGCAGTTGAGGCAGCCAGGGCAGGAGTCCACGGCAAAGGCTTTGCAGTGGTAGCGGAAGAAGTGAGAAATCTTGCAGGCAAGAGCGCGTCTGCAGCCAGCGAAACAGCAGAGATGATCGAGGATTCCATTCACAAAGTGGTGCTTGGTTCCAAACTGGCAGAGGAGACCAGCGGTTCTCTTTCTGAGATTATGAACAAGATTGAACAGGTGGTGGAATTAACCCACAGCATTGCGGTGGCTTCCAATGATCAGGCTACAGCGGTAACCCAGATTGATCAGGCCATCAACCAGGTATCTCAGGTAACCCAGACCAATTCGGCCACCAGTGAGGAATGCGCGGCAGCCAGCGAAGAGTTGTCCAATCAGGCTGCAACCTTGCGCCGGCTGGTTGGCAATTACAAGCTGAAGAATACGGAGACTGGATTTGGCAGTGTGCCGAGTACAAACAACTATCATGAGCCGGAGGAGAATGAGAAGATAATTTCTCTGGAAGGAGATTTCGGGAAATACTAGAGCGTGTTTTAAAATTGCTTTCCGCAAGATGTCGTCCCAATTTACATCAGATTTTATGCTGGATTTAGGAGGTGTAGTGGGCTACATTGACTAAATTCAGCATGAAATCTGGTGTGAAGTGGGGCGGCAGATTGCGGGAATGAATTTTAAGACACACTCTAGAGCGTGTTTGAACAACAGAAGCAAACAAAAGGCTGCCGCAGAAAGGGACTTTCCTTTCTGCGGCAGCCTTTTGCTGTCAGTAATTGTTTTTCTGCTGTACTGGCGTTCCAACCTCAATTAGATTTCCGTCTGGATCGTAGAAGCGGACCACTTTCTGCCCCCAGCTGTGCTCCATTAATTGATTCACATACTATTCCATTAAAGTTTTCGTTTGTGTATCAATGATAGAACTGGGAATGGTACGATGGGAAGTTCAAAAAGAAGCTGCCGGATTCAAGTCTCCTCCATGTTCTGAGCTTGTAACTTTTCCAGGCTTAGTTGGATGTTTGTATTGGTGGCGTGAACCTTTTTGCGCGTGACTTGTTTCATCCATGTCTTTGCCGTCTGCCAATGCAGGAAAGCGCAGAGCGGTTCCAGATCCTGACGCATGTCCCATGCCTCCAACGCTTCGTAATAACTTTTCCGGTCTTCCTCATGTATCGTAATAGGAGGGTGGTTGTGGAGAACAAGGAAATAATTCATTGCAAGTCTCCCTGCGCGGCCGTTGCCGTCTGCAAACGGATGAATATTTTCAAACTTAGCATGAAAATACGCCGCCGCTGCCAGCGCTTTGCTGTCAGGGATTTCCGTAAGCTCCGAAAGCAGCTCGTCCATTTCTTCTGCAACGTCTTCCGGCGGCGCGCCCACTTCTTCCCGTCCCGTAACGTAGTCATGGCGCTTATATTCTCCTGGCCGCTCTCCCAACTGGTAATGCCTCGTGTCATAAGTATTCAATGTTAGCTTCTGCTGAAATTCTTTTATCAGCCCCTCATTCATCGGGTGTCTGTCCTGAAACGCTGTAAGGAATAATTCATAAGCTTCTTTTGCGTTGCGTATTTCAAACAGGGTGCGCAGGTCGCCCGTATAGGAAGTCACCCTGTCATGCTCAAAAATTTCCCGTGTGTCATGGTAAGTAATGTTCTCATTCTCTAGTTTGCCGGAATGGTAAGCAAACGCTATGCTGTGCCCATTCAAAGCCTCTGCAAGCTCAGCGCCATTTGTGATGTTCCTGTCCTGCCATAATGAGACGGCATTTTCATAATCAGTCATATAAAAACCTCTTTTATTTTACCATATGCAGGAGAAAGATGCCATGTTTGCCTATAAAAGTTTGGAATATGTATAATTGCGGCAGCGGTGGCATATGGACTGATTTATATAGCGCTTATATTGCTTATAATAGTACTTATCCGGGTATGGTAAAATAGCTTGTCCGATAGCGGAAATTGTGTTATATTGTCGATATGGGAAAACGATAGAGCCAGGCGGCTTTACCCCTCTTATTTTTCGGAGGGTTCAAAGTAGCCCTCCAGACGAAAGAAAGGAGGGTGATTCAATGGTTACATACTCCGAGCTGATTCAGACTGGAATATTCATTGTTGCCCTTGTTGGTTTATGCTATACAATCTTCAAGGGAAAAAAGAAATAGCCGCCACTACTCACAATAGTGACGGCATACCTCTTATGAGGTAAAAAATCATTTATTCGGGAGTAGAGCCGCTTCTATGGCTTTCCCTTTTCTTATATCCAATATAGCACATCTGCGGGCAGGAAGCAAGAAGTTTTTTGTTTCCTTAATCTTGAACGGTAACAGTTCAGCCTTTCGGCTGACCTAACGGGTATTGCACCGGCTAAAAAATA
>CAJUBP010000032.1 GCA_910584585.1 uncultured Lachnospiraceae bacterium
ATATTCAGGATTACGGCTATTAAAACATTGACTTTTAATAGCCGTAGTAATATATGGTGAATTGAAAGAGTATTCTGATGAGGAAAAGCAAATATTATCAGATGATTTTGCAGAGTGGTACGAAGGGAAAACGGATGAGTTTATAACTTTTATATCGGATTCAGTGGCTGCGGTTCCAGGTACATATCAAAAGACTTGGGATTATATTGAGAAGGGGAGGAACTCTTTGAAACGGCACACGAATATGCATCTAATATTTGGAGAAGGATATGTACCAAGATAACTATGAAATCAAAATATTTTTCAATAAGATCATCATTCTATAAAGCGGCATTCCATCTGTTTTTGTAACCGCCGTTTCAGGCTGGCAAGGAACCTGTCATTTCCAATGACCCGAATCATAGGGCCGAAGGACAAGACCTCAATTAACAATTCCGTTTCCATGGACTGGTTGTAGTAAATCAGGCATTCATAAGTATTCTCATCAATCTTCCTGGTATTTTTCTTATAATTGGCAAAATGCAGCATAGCCCGCTCTAAGGCGTTGCGCCTGTTGATAATATGAAGCCGGAGCGGTTCTTTATAATAAGAATCCTCTATCAGGGCATTTAAGTCAATCTGTGAAGTGAGAAATTTATCCACAGGGCGAACGCTTTGGATGCGGGCAATATTTAAAGTTTCCAGACGCATTCTGCCGTCGTTCGCCTGTTTTGAGTTTTCCAGGCGCATTTTGCCGTTTTTCACCTGCTTTGGGTTTTCCAGGCGTATTCTACTGTTTTTCACCTGCTTTAAGGCAAGCAGCCGGAACTTGTCATTTTTCACCGAATATTCCAGCCGCGCAGGCACATAGTAATGGTGCACCCGAGCCCCGCTGGGCGCAGTATAGTCCAGATCCACATACTGATTCCGCTTCTGGGCCATAAGCAAAGTGCGGAAATTACTGCGGTAGCCTTCATCCCCATAAGGATCCCCATCCGCAAACCGGTCATAATAACAAATCTGCCCCTGCTTCCACAAAGGCTCCACAGAATCCAACAGATTACCCAGCGATTCCAATTGCTCCCCGCTAAGAAACAACCCCATCCGCGGATCAGAAAGCAACGCCTTCAAGTAAGCTTTCTGAAGCCGGGAAAGAGGCGTAAGAAACCCAGCATTAATTTTCGAAAGATAAACCTCCCCCTCTTTTTCAAACAAATTCCAACTCCCACTCTCCAATTTAGGAATAATAGAAAGAAGGCTTTCCTCAAATCCCTCCTCACAAATCCAGCTGCGGATTTCTTCCATAGTAAGAGGACTCTGGCAAGCCAATAAATGACGCAAAACTTGATAATAGCAACTATAAATTTCAGAAAACAGTTCCATTTGCCCTCTCCTTCCCAAGCATTCTTTTAACACATTCAAGAACGAACAATTCACCCAGTTTCGGTCCGTATGCCTTCTTTCAAAAATATTCTTTCAACGCACTCAAGAACGAGTAAATTATATTTCGATACACAGGAACTACCGGATTGTCCTTTGGCAAAGCAAACGATTCATGGGCGCCTTTAGTGTAGGCAAAATCCACTGCTTACGTAGACTTAGGAAGGAAGGCTCTCCTGACTTCCTTAGCCGGAGTTAGCAGTTAGTTTGCCGGAACGTTGCCCAGTTTGTGTGCCAAAGGACAATCCGGTAGTTCCGTCCGTCTCCAAAGATAAAAATTCCCTCTTTTCTTAAGCGCTGCCCCCAATTTGATACATTTGATACATCACCTGCAAATCCTGATAAAACCGCTCCTCCACAGATTTGGCTGTGCATTCCAACGACAGAATCCTCCCAGTAAAAGTACGAACCCAAGGCAGCATCTCATTGCAGTCAAAAGCTTCCCTCTGGTACTGCCATGTATTTTCAGCAATCCGGGTCACCAGCCCTCCTCTTCCCTCCCGTTTCAGGCGGTCAATAATATAGCTCTCCCCAGGCTCCTCCACATGCAGCGTCATAGTCAAAGTATCCAAGTGGCGCCGCTCCGTGCCCTGGAAGGATACGCCCCAGAGATAACAGCGGTTCCGCTCCAATTTGTGCTGCAGTTCTTCATACTCCAACGCAGGATTCAGGCAGGCCACACCCTTGATGGCGTCCAGGCGGAAGCATGTAAAACGCTTGCTCCGTGGGACATATCCGCAGAGAAAACGCCTGCCGCTTCTTGCGCTGATAAAAATTTGTAGCGGAATGCAGGCCGCGGTATTGGATTGGCCTTTCTTCGAACTTTTGATTTTCAGTTCCACCGTTGATTTCTGGTTCATAGCGTCCAAAAGGGACAGAAGGATTTCATCTTCCAGCGTATGTACAAAAAAACTGTGTTTTACCCGGAAGGTCCGGTTCGATTTCTCCAGCTGTTCTAAAATCTCATTTCCGATAATGCCAAAACACCCTGCCATCTGATAAAAAGCAAGGGCGTCCATGGCAGCTTCATTGGACAGAAGCCAATGGGCCAGTGCATTGTCCAGAAAAAACAGGACAGCTTTTCCGTTTTTTTGTTTGCGCAGCAGCCCCTCCTTCTCATAAGCATTGCATTTCCGGCGGACGGTTTGGATATCAAAAAATGCCTCATATTCCGTTAAAAGGCAGTCTGTGATTTCCTCCGCGGTAAGCGTCCGCCCGTCTTGCAATAAATCCAGAATCAAAAAATGCAGGACAATGTCATTGTCGGTAAAGCTTTTTGTTTTCCACACCCCAAACAGGGGATTGATGTCCAAAAGATTGCTGTCAATGGCAAGAGAGATATTAGAGCCGCCGGACACATAATCTTTTTGGACAAAAGGCGAGAGCCAGCTTTCCAGCCGTCTCCGCTCGTTATCATAAGTGCGGGGGCTTTTGTCCTTAAATTCATTTCTGGTCTTAAAGCCATAGACGAAGAAATCCCGGACATATTCTCTTGTTTTGGGAAAGCTTTTTATCAGCTCCTGAAAGGTTGACATTTGTTCTGCTCCTGTTATGAGATGAAATTTTTACGCGCCAACATCCTATTTGCCAAATGATTTCTGTTTATCTTAAAAATACGGGAATCTGTTGGCAAATCATTAGGCTTACAGCTAGGCAAATCATTTAGCTTACGGGTAGGCAAATCATTTAGCTTACGGGTAGGCAAATCATTAGGCTTATAGCTAAGCAAATCATTAGGCTTACGGGTAGGCAAATTACATCAGGCTCTGCCGGATTTACGGAATTTTTTGTTTTCGTACATTTTTTCGTCAGCTTCTTTTAAAAGAGCCTGGTAATCGGTATGGTCTTCGGTCAGGCAGCAGCCGAATGAAAAGCCCAGAGGAACCAAAAGGCCGTTATTCAGGCGGGCCTTGCTGTTGTTCTGCAGCTCTTCCAGCGCCAGGATAGCATGGTACAATGCTTCTTTTGTCTGATACTGGTATAGGAACAAGACAAATTCGTCGCCTCCCAGCCGGGCGGCAATGCTGTGGCCCGGTTCAAATTCTTCCAGCAGGCCGGCAAGCTGCCTAAGATAAGCGTCGCCTCCCTCATGCCCGTATGTATCATTCATGACCTTTAAATTATCTGCGTCAATCATTACAATGGCGCTTTCACGGAATTCTTCCGGCTTAAGGAAACAGGAAGCGAGAAAACGTTCCAGCCCCCGGCGGTTGTATAATCCGGTCAGGAGGTCATAATCCCTCTCCTGTTCAATTTGAAGGCGTTTTAACGTATCCTCAGTCACATCAATAAGTACGCCGAAAACATTCGTGTCCTCGGAAATTTCCTCAATCTTGATATAGCGTTCCTCCAGTTTATACACATTGGCTTCACTGGAAATGGGATGGCTGCGAAGCTGGGAGAGAAACTCCTGGAACATCCGGCAATCCCCGGATAGCTGCTTCGCCTTTTCGGGGGTAAGGCCCAGAATCTTCGGCACATACTCCGTAAAGCGCACCTGCGGCATTTGCCCATTGTACTCGTACACCCCGATATACATATTCGTTTTGCTGAGTACGTAGGACATCTTTCGGCTCTCATCCAAAAGACGCTGTTTCATCCGGGTGATGTCGCTGCTCAGTTCTGAAAATTCTACGCTGCTTTGAATGTCAATGACCTCATCCAGATTACCGGCGGCAATGGCATGAAGCTTTTTATTGATACGGTAAATGTCACCCAGCACGTAACGGTTCATATATCCGGTGACAGCCCGTGTAAGGACCAGGGCAATTATGACAAGGCAAAGAAGGAGGACAAGGGTATTAAGGACAACCCATTCGTAGAGCACGCGGTTGCTGACGATGCGTCCAATATAATTGGAATCAATGGCTTGGAAGATGCAAAAAGAATCCTGGCCATTGACAAGAGCGTGAAATCCCTTGGTATGGCTGGAAATTTCCTCCAAATTCAGGCCAATGGCCGCAACATTTTTGTGCACGCAATCTAAGTCTGTGGAGCCGACAATTTCTCCGCTTGTCTTATCAATGGCGTAATAGCTGGCTTCAGGGTTTACCCGGAACAGGGAAAATATATAAGAAAGTTCATTTTTTTTCGTGGCTTTCATGACATTGTCAGGAGACATGCCTACCTGGACAATAAATTTCCCGTCAGCGCTCCACAAAGCGGAATACTGCATCAGCTTTGCTTCTGCCACGTTGGGCAAAATGTCCTGCACGAGTTTCAAAGATTTATCGGTGAGCATGGGTTTAAAAAACATCATTTGTTCCCCGGAATCAAAGGTAAAATCATAATACTCCGGGTGGGTTCCGGCAAAAATGCGGCCAGTCTCATCAAAAATATGGATTTCATCCACTTCCATAAAAACAGCAATCCGCCTAAGCTCGTCAACGCTGTCAAGCACGGAAGGATTGTCCTGAATCAGATAAGCAATTGCCTCGGCGCTGAACAGGCAGGTCTGGCGGTATTCCTCCCTGGTTTCCGCAAGTTCAGCGTTGTTCTGCTCTAAAACCTGTTCAATCTGCTGAATCGTCACAGTGGCGTCCTTATACGCCTGCCGGTGTGTGTCAGCCACCTGAAAATAAATAATAAAAATTGTAAAAAAACAAACCAGAACCAATGTAACCAGATTCATGTACCGGCTGATAATTTTCTTAAGCGGCTTCATCTGCGCCTCCTGTGTAGTATGCAATGTCTGCGATTGATGCCTAAATAAAGTGATAAATAGGCCTCATCTGCGCCTCCCGTGTAGTCATGCAATGTCTGCGATTGATGCCTGAAACAAAGTAATAGATGGGCTTCATCTGCGTCTCTCGTGCAGTGTGCAATAGAACAATAATATAGCCAATATCATAGCATAGCCAAGGCAAATTAGCAAGTTTGATAAATCTTTCCCATTCATTCCTACCGCACTACACTACAGCGTTCTTTTGATATTTCGATACACAGGAAATGCCGGGCAGCCCTTTCGCTAAGCAAACGATTCAAGGGCGCCCTTAGTCTGCGTGCGGAAGGGCTGCCCGGCATTTCCGTCCGTACCCAAATACCAAAAGTTCGCAACCTTTTTGAAATGATAAATTACCAAATCCTGTATATAATAATCCCATCAACAGCCAACCAGAAAGGATGAGGATACTATGTTTGTACTATATAATGAAGGCACAAAATTTCCAGTAAAAATATGGCTGGAAAGTATGGAGCAGTTAGAAGAAAATTGCCTGGAACAGGCATACCACTTGTCACAGCTTCCTTTCATCCACAAATGGGTCTGCCTGATGCCGGACACCCACGCGGGAAAAGGAATGCCAATCGGCGGTGTGATTGCCCTAAAGGACGCAGTGATTCCAAACGCAGTAGGCGTGGATATCGGCTGCGGCATGGATTTTATCCCAACCAATATCCCCATGGAGGCAATACGGGAAATCCAGACAGGCAACGGCACCGTGATTCAGGCGATTATTGGAAATATTATGCGTACCATCCCTTTGAACACGGAGCGGTACAAAACGCCCCAAAAATCAGAAACTCTTGACCGGGCGAAGGCGGAGATGGAAAAGTATGAAAAAAATGCCGATTTGCTGCCGCTGATTGAGGACGGGTATTTTCAGGTGGGAAGCCTGGGCGGCGGAAACCATTTTATAGAGCTTCAGGAGGATATGGAAGGATATCTTGGCATTATGATTCATTCCGGCAGCCGCCATCTGGGAAAGGCAATCTGCGATTATTTCCACGAGACGGCCAGGGAACTGAACAGAAGATGGTACAGTGAAGTTAAGGATGAGTACCGCCTGGCTTTTCTGCCGGTGCATTGTGAGGAAGGGCAGCAGTACATCAACTGGATGAACCTGGCCCTGGATTATGCCTTTGAAAACCGCGCCCGTATGCTGGAGAAGACATGCGGGATTGTCACAGAGGTAATTGAAAGACACACGGATCTTAAGGTGGAATTCGGGGAGGAAATCAACTGCCACCATAACTATGCCGCACTGGAAAACCATTATGGCGCCAATGTGTGGGTGCACCGGAAAGGGGCTACCAGGGTGAGGGAAGGAGAGCTGGCTGTGATACCGGGGGCCATGGGCTCTTACAGCTATGTGGTGGAGGGAAAAGGAAATAAAGAATCCTTCTGCTCATCCTCCCACGGGGCGGGCAGAAATTATTCCCGTTCCGGGGCAATGCAGGCATTTTCCGTGGAAAAGGTGATGGTGGATTTGAAGGAGCAGGGGATTGTTCTGGGCAAACGCAAGAAAAATGATGTGCCGGAGGAGTGCCGCTTTGCCTACAAAGATATTGATGAGGTTATGGCACAGCAGTCGGATCTTGTCACGCCAATCCGAAAATTAAAGACGGTGGGCGTGGTGAAGGGATAGCTGTATGATATCGTTCGGATAGTTACAATTCATGCCCACAGCAGATTTTATAATGATTTTGCTATATCTGGGCTTGAATTGTAACAAGGGTATTGCCGGAAATAAAATTTTTTAAAAAGTACTTGCAAAAAGAATAGAGTTATGATAACATTGTCCTTGTTGCTGGCAATGTTATGGCTCCTTGGTCAAGCGGTTAAGACATCGCCCTTTCACGGCGGTAACACGGGTTCGATTCCCGTAGGAGTCATTTTTGTAAGATATTATTTTTGATATTTTATAAAATATAAATCTTGACGAATATTTTAATGTTTGTTATAATATAATAAGTTAAGGCATTGAATCATAGCTTTGCCGGATATTTATTCGTTAATTTTATAATTTTATACGGCGCAGTAGCCAAGTGGTAAGGCGTGGGTCTGCAACACCCTGATTCACCGGTTCAAATCCGGTCTGCGCCTCTTAGAAAAGCCCGGAAATTCAAGGTTTCTGAGGCTTTTTTGTTTTTCAAAATACTAGAAGCCGTTTTTTATTTAGATGCGCCTGTATCTAATTCCGGCAGACTGTCGGGATTAATCCGGGAGTGTTCCCACGAATATAATATGGCTGAATATTATGCCGTTGATTTTGGAGCGGATGGAATGTGTTTGGAAGATCCAGCTCTGAGATACTCTATATTTCCACCATATTTTCTTTGCAGAAATGTTGGCTTGGAAAAAGTAATGCCTCTGATTTCGCAGGAAATGAAGGAGAATATAAATATGGATAATAAAAAAGTGTATGCGATGAGTTTTGCAAAAGTATATCTGCTGCTGACCGCTAAAGCAGAAAAGAAGGGACGGACAATAGATGAAGTAAATGAAATTATCTGTTGGCTAACCGGATATAGTACGGAAGAAATAGACGATGCCAGAAATAGTTCCGTCACGTATGGTGATTTTTTTCAAAATGCACCATGTCCAAATCCAAACAGGAAAGCAATCAAAGGTGTGGTCTGCGGGATTCGTGTAGAGTCAATCGAGGAGCCGCTGATGCAGGAAATCAGATATCTGGATAAATTGATTGATGAGCTGGCCAAAGGCAAATCTATGGATAAAATCCTTCGCAGATGAGCAGGAAGTGAGGTGAACAGAATGTGGAAATGTCCGAAATGCGGCCGTACATTTAAGAATACAAATCAGGATCATTACTGCGGTGAAGCTCCGAAAACAATTGAAGAATATATAGAACGCCAACCAAAGCAGGCACAGCCCTTTCTGCGGAAAATAAACAACACAATAGCTTCCGCAATACCAGATGCAGTGGAAAAGATATCATGGAGTATGCCGACTTATTGGAAAAAACATAATCTGATACAGTTTGCAGCTTTTAAAAATCACATAGGCCTGTATCCCGGCCCGGAAGCAGTGGCTACATTTGCCGACAGGCTTAAGGAATATAAGACTAGCAAAGGAGCCATACAGCTTCCTTATGATAAGCCTCTGCCGTTTGAATTAATTGAAGCGATTGCAAAATGGTGTGAAAAGGAGTATGGCCGATGATGGATCAGGATATTTTACATTTTTTTGATCAGCACATGGATTCGCTGCCGCTCTATGAAGCATTTGAAAGCAGCGTAAGAAAAGAGATTACAGATATACGGATAAAAGTCCAGAAGACACAGATATCCTTTTATAACAGACATTTGTTCGCATGCGTTTCTTTCGCAAGAATCCGGAAAAAGAAAGACTGTCCGGATAACTATATTGTCATCACGTTTGGGCTGAATCATAAATTGGAATTACCAAGAATTGATGCGGTATCAGAGCCTTATCCGAATCGGTGGACGCACCATATTCTTGTATCAGATAGAAATGAGATTGATGATGAACTGATGGGATGGATCAAAGAAGCGGCTGTTTTTTCTGATAAAAAGTGAATTGATTTCCAGAAAAGCAAAAAGATTAGGAGAAACAGGTTATGGCAGTGGAAAATGGTATATGGACGATGTATGGCATGGACTGGGATGATCCATATCGGATCCGTTCCTGCGGGGAGTTGATAAACTGGATCAATGAGATTGGCTTTCTGCCTTTCTTTAAAAATGAGATTGAAGGGTTCTCGGCAGAGGAGCATACCTCCAACCGTTACTGGTGGACAGGCGATAAAGAGCAGGATCCCTGGGAATGGCGTGAAATCATAGCGAGGAGCGGTGAAGTGGCATATGGAAAGTTCTTTCATAAAAAGGCGGGCTTCATTTCAAAAGAATGGTTCCCTTATTTTGCAAATTACCGGAGGGACGGCTATGATTTTGATGCAAGGTGGGAAGATGGACTGGTAAATATGCGTTGCAAGAAGATCATGGATGAATTCGAAAACCAGGAAGAATGGATGAGCCATGAGCTTAAGAAACAGGCAGGATTTTTTAAGGGCGGCGAAAAGAATTTCAGCGGTATGATTACCGAGCTTCAGATGCAAACATATCTCATCATCCGCGATTTTCGGCAGAAACGAAATAAGAAGGGCGTGGAATATGGAATGGCAGTATCCGTCTACATGACACCAGAAGAATTGTGGGGATATGATCTGGTAACATCTGCATACAAAGAGACACCGGAGGCATCTAGAGAACGTATTTACAGACATGTGCAGGAACACTATCCGGATGCGGCAGAAAAACAGATAAGGACTTTGATGAAATAAGAAGATTTTGTTAAAACAAATTTATAAATAAAAGTGGTAGACGAAAGGTGATCTGTATTTTATAATGGTATTAGTAACAGAAAGGCGCAGTTAAGAGCCGGATTTGGCACAATTCTGTCATTACAACAAAGAAAAGTGATACCTGAAGTTGACATGGCAGTCTAAAAATAGCTTAAAAATAGGGTGGATATAAGGTGGAAGCCTTCCCAAATCCCTAGAGTTTTCGCAGGTTCCGGGGATTTTCTACAGGTCTGCAACACCCTGATTCACCGGTTCAAATCCGGTCTGCGCCTCTCAAAAAGCCTGGAAATTCAAAATTTCTGAGGCTTTTTTCTTTTTCTAAATCACTCCAAAATGAATGAAAAAATAAGCCAGCGCTGCATCAAGCGCTGCGCTGGCCGTTAAAAGTATAATTACAGTCCGGCAAACTTATCTTCGTCTCTGCCCGATTTATTTTGAAAGACCGGTTAGGATCAGTCTTTCAATGTTGAATTTTCTTTCATCAAAGTTACAACATCAGAATCCGGCTTGTCGTGGCTGGCGCACGACAGGCGGGAAAAGACTTCTATCAGCAGTTCCAAGCCCTTTTTGAAATCAGCGATGCTCTTTTCATCCAGCTCTTCCAGGAACGGGCGGAAACATCCTGCATCATTTTCCAGAAAATGGTCAATGTATTCGGCAGCCTTGTCTGTGAGCTGGATTTTAATGATCCTGCGGTTGGAGGGGTCATAGATGCGCGTCACAAACTCCTGCTCCACAAGGCGGTTGACCATCTGCGTCATCTGCTGTTTCTGCATTTTGGTGTAACCTGCAAGCTCAGACATGGTCATGATTCCGCCGCCCCATTGCAGCGTTCTGATACAGTAGTACATCTCAAGGCTGATCCCTTCATCCAGAAGCTGTTTGAATGGTTTCGCTATGCGGTAGTTCCACAATGGGAGCAGTGTCAGAAGCATTTCCTGTATCTGTGTAAATTCCAATTTGATTCCCCCTTTCATTTTTATGTCCATGTTTTCAGGACATAATGGTACACCCTTGTGGTGTTTCAAATTTTTGTAAAGTCCTTGACAAGAGGTAGCTATAACTGTATAATTGCGTTTACAGTAAATAATAATTTACATAAAAAGAACATTTACTGTAAAGCAATTATACATGGAACAGAACAGAAAAGCAAGAGGAAAATTGCATTTTACTAAAAATGAAAGGGATGGAGGTTTCGGACATTGGAAAAAGAAAATGGAAGTGAAAATCTAAAGCTCATGGCAAGCGCGCCTATCCCGAAAGCAATTCTGACACTTGCCATTCCCACAGTATTCAGCACGATCATTTCGCTCGTGTACAACCTGACAGACACTTATTTTATCGGCCTTCTGGATGATCCCGTGCAGCTTGGGGCCATTTCACTGGCTTTTCCGGTATTCCTTGTGTTTCAGGCGTTGGGAAATATGTTTGGCGCGGGCGCTCCATCCTACATATCCCGGTGCCTTGGGGCTGGAAGATATGACGAAGTGCGCCGGACAAGCGCTGTTTCCGTTTATGTGTCTGCCGGTATGATGCTTGTACTCACTGTGGCGGGGCTGCTCTTTATGGAGCCTATTCTTGGGGTAATCGGAACCAGCAGCGATACCATAGGGCCGACCCGGGATTACCTGCGGATCGTAATGGCCTGCAGCGTTGTACTGATTTTGCAGGTCATTCTTCCTGCCATGCTCCGGGCGGAAGGGAAAGTAAAAGAAGCTGTGATCGGAATGGTGATCGGGACAGTCTTAAACATTGTCCTTGATCCGGTATTTATCCTGGTTTTGGGGATGGGTGTTTCCGGCGCGGCATGGGCGACAATCATTGGAAATCTGGCGGCGGTGGTTTTTTACCTTTTTATCTATCTGCGGGGAAAAACAATTGTATCCATCCGGCCTTGCGACTTCAAACCGAGTGTGCAGATTTTCAGGGAAGTCTTAAAGATCGGGCTGCCTTCGTCTGTTTCGCAGATATTGGGCAGCGTTATCATGGTACTGTTCAATAATCTGGCGGCTGGATATGGGGACGCTGTGGTTTCCGCTTATGGTGTTGCGCTCAAAATGATCCAGATGGAGTTTATGATCCTGTTTGGCTATATCTCCGGGTATGTGCCATTTGCCGGTTATAACTATGGGGCGGGAAACTATAAGAGGCTGACCGGCGCCCTGAAATTTACTATGCTGACAGGAACTGTGCTCTGCCTGATCTTTATGATTCCATTTACGGTTCTTGCGCCCGCATATATGGGTATTTTTACCAGCAGCAGGGAGATCATAGAGATTGGGACACAGTTTTTACACGCACAGGCATGGGCCGTTCCCGTTATGGCGGTACAGGTTACGCTGATGAATACTTATCAGGCCACCGGCCAGGCATTCCGGGCCATGCTGGTAAGCCTTGGGCGGCAGTGTCTTTTCTACCTTCCATATCTGTATTTGTTTAACCGCCTTTGGGGGCTTACGGGGCTTCTGCATGTCCAGATGGCCTCCGACCTGTCCACCACGCTGCTAAGTGTGCTGATTGGCATTCAGATGATCAAGGGGCTGTATGGAAAGCAGAAGCAGGAAACAGTTGGTTGATGGAAATAACAAATAAAAACAAGGAGGATTTCACATGATGAACACGAAAAAATTAGGATTTGGCCTGATGCGCCTGCCGCTTAATGACCCGGCGGATGTCACGAAGGTGGACTATGGCACGCTTTGCAAAATGGCTGACCGTTATATGGAGGCGGGCTTCAATTATTTTGACACAGCCAATCCCTACCATGGCGGCGGCAACAGCGAAATTGCCTTCCGGGAGTGTATTGCAAAGCGGTATCCCCGTGACAGCTACACAATCACGAACAAATTATCATTCTTTATCGTCCAGAAAGCGGAGGAACTGGAACCTTTCTTCGCCGGGCAGTTGGGGCGGTGCGGCGTGGATTATTTTGACTATTATCTGCTCCACTCCATGAACAAGGATTATCTGGAACTGGCAGAGAAAATCGGCGCTTTTGACTTTGTGCAGAAGAAAAAAGCGGAGGGGAAAATCAAGCATATCGGCTTTTCTTTCCACGACACTGCTGACGTTCTGGAAGATTTCCTGACTAGACATCCGGAAATGGAGTATGTCCAGCTCCAGCTCAACTACGCCGACTGGGAGAATGTAGAGGTACAGTCCCGGAAGAATTACGAAACTGCCGTCAGACACGGCAAGCAGATACTGGTGATGGAGCCGGTGAAGGGCGGGCTTCTGTCGAATGTTCCGCCCGAAGCGGAAAAACTGCTGAAGGATGCGGAGCCGGATATGTCCGTTGCCTCATGGGCAATCCGGTATGTGGCTTCCCTGCCCAATGTGGCAATGGTACTGTCCGGCATGAGCAGCATGGAACAGATGGAAGATAACCTCTCCTATATGCCGGCTTTAAGCCGCTGACGGACAGCGAGAAGCAAATGGTGGAAAAAGTAGCTGAAATCATAGTTTCGAGGGAAAACATTGCCTGTACCGGCTGCCGTTACTGCGTGGACGGCTGTCCGCAGAAAATCGGCATCCCGGACTTTTTCAAGCTGATGAATGACATCAGCAAATTCGGTGACAGGCAGGTTCAAATGTCCAAGAACTATTACAATCATTACACGGGCACACTTGGCATGGGAAAGGCATCTGCCTGTGTTAAGTGCGGACAGTGTGAAAGCAAATGCCCGCAGCATCTTCCGATCATCAAATATCTGGAAGATACCGCAGAAATGCTGGAATCATAAGCCAAAAAGGAGTGTGGAAATCGTTGAGTGAAAACAAAGAACAGCCAGCGGAAAGGGGGGACTGGGAACTTGCGCCCATCCCCCGGGTAGTAAAGCCCGTCCAGCTTCAGCGTCAGCAATGCCTGAAAAGAGCTATTAAGCGACTGTAGGGTGCGGCTATCCTAATGACTCTGATTTTCAAGCTTAAACTCGTGTGTGTTCTGAAGGAATGGCTTGCTAATTTTTATTTGGAATGTTAGTATAAAATTATAAGAAACATTTCCTGAAAGATGGGACGGAGGTGAGGGCAGGTGGCGGATATTCTTGAAGCGGTAAATATTCAATGGCATCCAGGTTTTTATGGCGCGGCAGAGCTGGAATTCTTATCCAATAAAGGTGATCTTGAATTCCAAAGGGAATTTAACTTAAGTAAGGAACCGATCCGGATGGATTTGCTGATCATCAAAAAACTTGCTGATGTCAGAATCGAGAATGAACTTGGGCATATTTTCAAAAAATTTAATGTCGTAGAGTATAAAAGTCCAGATGATGCTTTATCCATAGACGACTACTATAAAACAGTTGGCTATGCGTGCCTGTATAAAGGGTTAGGAGAAACTGTAAACCAGATTCCGGCAAACGAACTGACTATCTCCATTTTTCGGGAAAGCTATCCGAGAGAAATGTTTGAAGCGATGAAAAATCTTGGACTGGAGATTAAGGAACTGTGCAGAAATAAATTTACCAGATTGCGCCGGATATTTCTTCGAGAGTGCGGAACAAAAATCAGGCGCATAGCGGGCTATGTAACTGATTTTTGTTCCGTGCTCTCGGAGAAATAGACAAGCAAGATGGTAAATTTATTTTTGCACAGTTCCTAAGGAGCGTTATCCGGGAATATATTATATCAGCGGAAAGCAGGCTCTGTTTGATACTCAAATTGTGGTAACAAAACAGCTTGACGGAGAAACGCACCGGACGTTGCGTGTTCTTTCAAAACATGTGAAGGAAGAAGATGTCCGGGCATTTGTCGAAGAAGCAGCACAGATATCCGAGCCAGGAGACAGAAACAATGTAGATGCGGTTCTGCAGGTCAGTGTTTCTGCCAATAAAGAGATTTATGAAGCGATAAGGAGGTGCGATAAAGTCATGTGTGAAGCGTTGAGAGAACTTATGAAGGAAGACTTTGAAAAGCATGAGCGGGAAACTAGACAGGAAACAAAGCAGGAAACATTGCTTGAAACAATCAAAAATCTAATGGATACCATGAAATGGACAGCGGAGCAGGCAATGACAGCGATGAAGATTCCAGAGGCTGATAAAGGAAAGTATATTGCAAAATTATAAGAAAATATTTCATAAAGATAGGGGAGGCAGGTGGCGGATATTCTTGAAGAGGTAAATATTCAATGGCATCCTGGTTTTTATGGAGCGGCAGAGCTGGAATTCTTATTAAATAAAGGTGATCTTGAATTCCAAAGGGAATTTAACTTAAGTAAGGAACCGATCCGGATGGATTTGCTGATCATCAAAAAACTTGCTGATGTCAGAATCGAGAATGAACTTGGGCATATTTTCAAAAAATTTAATGTCGTAGAGTATAAAAGTCCAGATGATGCTTTATCCATAGACGACTACTATAAAACAGTTGGCTATGCGTGCCTGTATAAAGGGTTAGGAGAAACTGTAAACCAGATTCCGGCAAACGAACTGACTATCTCCATTTTTCGGGAGAGTTATCCGAGAGAAATGTTTGAAGCGATGAAAAATCTTGGATTAGAGATTAAGGAGCGTTATCCGGGAATATATTATATTAGTGGAAAGCAGGCTCTGTTTGATACTCAAATTGTGGTAACAAAACAGCTTGACGGAGAAACGCACCGGACGTTGCGTGTTCTTTCAAAACATGTGAAGGAAGAAGATGTCCGGGCATTTGTCGAAGAAGCAGCACAGATATCCGAGCCAGGAGACAGAAACAATGTAGATGCGGTTCTGCAGGTCAGTGTTTCTGCCAATAAAGAGATTTATGAAGCGATAAGGAGGTGCGATAAAGTCATGTGTGAAGCGTTGAGAGAACTTATGAAGGAAGACTTGGAAAAAAGGGAGCAGGAAACATTGCTTAAAACAATCAAAAATCTAATGGATACCATGAAATGGACAGCGGAGCAGGCAATGACAGCGATGAAGATTCCAGAGGCTGATAAAGGAAAGTATATTGCAAAATTATAAAAAACTGCATTGATATGATATATGCGCCGCCAGTTCAAATCCCACGCATGAAAGGGTGAAGCGAATGGATGAATGGCTGATGCATGAGCTGCGAAAAATTACCGCGGAAGAACAGGCTTATATGGACGGGAACGTCCAGGTGAAGAAGGATATCTATACGTTATCGGAAATGGCGCCGCAGAAATTTGAGGTAGACGGCCAGTTGTTTTTAAAGGAGAAGAAGCTGATTACCGTAAGGCATCACAGCCGTTTTATAGATTTCCCATGCCACAAGCATAACTATATTGAAATGATGTACGTGTGTTCCGGGGAAATCACACATTATATTGAAGAGAAAGAGCTGGTCATGAAGGAAGGCAACCTTCTTTTGCTGAACCAGCATGTCAGGCATGGGATAAAACGTGCCGGCATGGATGATATAGGGGTTAATTTTATCGTTCTTCCGGAATTTTTTGATATTCCTTTTCAGATGATGTGTAAACAGAATGTAATTGCAGATTTCCTGTTAGGAATACTGCGGCAGAATGATTCCGTTCCACAGTATCTGAATTTTCGGCTTCGCGGACAAAAGGCGATTTCTAATTTGATGGAGAATATGATTGCTTCTATGGTGGGTGAAGGCAAGTTAGCGGATGGGAAGCCACAGGCAGGTGAGGCCATGCTGCCGGATGGGAAGCCACAGGCGGGTGAGGCCATGCTGCCGGATGGGAAGCCACAGGCAGGTGAAGGCAAGTTGCCGGACGGGAAGCCGCAGGCGGGTGAAGGCAAGTTACCGGATGGAAAACCGCAGGCGGGCGAATTCAGGCGTGGCAATATAGACGTAATCAATCAGTATTCTATGGGGCTGGTTTTTTTGTATTTGATTGACCATATGGATACTTTGTCGGAGCATTCCTCCCAGAAATATGAGGATATCGTGGTCCAGGCAGCCATGCGGTATATTGATTCCCATTACAGGACGGCGGCTTTCAGCCAGATTGCAGATGATTTCAAACTGTCCTTGCCGGCGTTGAGCCGGATGATTAAGAAACATACAGGCAGTACCTTCCAGGAGCTTTTGATGCGCAAGAGATTTCAGAAAGCGGCCATGTTTCTTGCGGAAACGGAGCTTCCGGTAGAAGAGATTGCGGTAAATGTTGGATATGAAAACCACAGCTATTTTTACCGCCAGTTTAAGGCGCGCTATGGAATGACGCCGAACCAGTACCGTATCACGCATAAGGCAGGCAGAAATGTTTGAATAAAAGCATATTGAAAAATATTTTTGCATATGCTATCATGCCAATAGGCAAAAAGAGATTACAAGTCCATTTGGACAAAAGAATGAATCCCCAAACCGTATTGCCGTACAGTTTGAGGATTCTTCTTTTCTTTTATAGTGGCAAAAAACCCACTAGGCTATTTGTTGCTTTTGCATATTTTATTTCCCGACAGTTCCTTATCCTTTCTCCACAGCCCCATTTTTCTATACAGAATTCCATCCAGATAGAAATAAAAGACAGTATTTTAGTCAAGACAGGACATTATATTCTCGTGCCAAGCGGCCTATAATAAAGACACTTAAGCGGTGCAAGTAAGTAGTTAGGCAGTTACAAACAATTTTTTGCGCAAAATGGAAAATTTTTGTATTGTGCTTTTCTGGTTTATCCAGGTTAGGGGTTAGTATTTCAACTGGATTTGGAAGGAGAGAGAAGATGAGTACATATTATCTGGCTGTAGATATCGGCGCGTCCAGCGGCCGCCATATGCTTGGGAGCATTCAGGATGGAAAGATGGAACTGGAGGAAATATACCGTTTTCCAAATGGCATGGTCCGCGTGGACGGGAGCCTTTGCTGGGATGTTAAAGCCCTGTTTTCTGAGATTAAGGAGGGCCTTAAGCGGTGCAGGGAGCTTGGGAAAGTACCGTCTTTTATGGGAATTGATACCTGGGCGGTGGATTATGTGCTGCTGGACCGCAATGACAGGGTTCTTGGAAAAACTTATGGATACCGGGACGGTCGGACAAAGGGGATGGATGAAAAGGTTTATGAGAAGATTTCACCAGAAAACCTTTATGCCCGCACCGGAATCCAGAAACAGATTTTTAATACCATTTACCAGCTTATGGCGGTAAAGCAGAAGGAACCAGGGCTTTTGGAGAAAGCGGAAAGCATGCTGCTGATTCCAGATTATTTCAACTTCCTTCTGACCGGGGAGAAGCGGACGGAGTACACCAATGCCACCACTACCCAGCTGGTGAGCCCTGTCACGAAGGACTGGGATTATGAGTTGATAGACATGCTGGGCTATCCCAGGAAAATTTTTGGAAAAATCACAAAGCCCGGAACCCTTGCAGGGAATTTTAGAAAAGAGATTCAGGAAGAAATCGGCTTTGACTGTCAGGTAATCCTGCCTGCCACCCATGATACAGGCTCTGCTGTAGCTGCAATACCCACCACGGAGGAAGACGCGCTGTATATCAGCTCCGGGACATGGTCGCTGATGGGGACGGAACTTTTGGAGGCAGACTGTTCTGCCCAGAGCAGGATGCATAATTTCACCAATGAAGGCGGCTATGATTACCGTTTCCGTTATCTGAAAAATATTATGGGGCTCTGGATGATTCAGTCCATCCGCAAGGAGCTTGCAGAGGAGTATTCCTACGGATATATCTGCGGCCAGGCTGAAAAGCAGGAAATTTCCTCCCTTGTAGACTGTAACGACGATATGTTCCTGGCGCCTGAGAGCATGGCGGAGGCGGTAAAAGAATACTGCCAAAACACCGGCCAGCAGGTTCCCCGGAATGTGTGGGAGATTGCGGCGGTCATCTACAACAGCCTTGGGAAATGCTATGGAGATACCATCCATCAGGTGGAAGCAATGACTGGAAAAAAATATAACTGCATCTATGTGGTGGGCGGCGGAGCCAATGCAGAATACTTAAACCAGGTTACTGCCAATTATACCGGGCGCACTGTCCTGGCAGGCCCCGGCGAGGCCACAGCAATCGGGAACCTGCTGGCACAGATGATTTATGACAGGCAGTTCAAAGGATTAAAAGAAGCGCGGGCCTGCGTACAGAAATCCTTTGAGATTAAGAAATTTGAGAATGAAGGGGCATTTCATTGAGAAAAGGAGGATGAGATATGTTAGTAGACACAAAGGCTAGAATTGGGGTTTTTTCTATTGCGCTGGGGGCATATTTGCCGCAGTTTCCGTCCCTGGAGCCGGAATTTAAGGCCCAGTATGACGCATTCAAAAAGATGATTCCGCAGACGGTGGAACTTGTGGACGGAGGCATTGTCACCACAAAGGAGCTGGCGCAGGCGGCTGGCGACAAATTCCGCGGGGCGGACGTTGACCTTGTAATCTTGCAGCTTTTAACTTACGCCACATCTTATAACATGCTTCCGGCAGTCCGGGATTTGGATGTGCCGGTGGTGCTGGTGAATCTCCAGAAGAAAAAGGCGCCTGATTATGAAAATACCGATACTGCCACATGGCTTGGGCAGTTGTATGCCTGCGGCGCGGTGGGAGAGATGGTGGCTGACCTGGAACGGGCCGGAAAACGCCATGCGGTGATTACAGGCGTGGTGGAAGGCGGGGATCCGGCTGTACAGGCAGAGATTGAAGACTGGTGCCGTGCCGCCCAGGTGCGCCGCCGTTTCCGGGATACGAACCTGGCGCAGATTGGCCGCCCCTATCCAGGGATGATGGATTTGTATATTGATGAAACGAATCTCTATCACAGGATGTTCCTTTACACCAAGCAGTTTGACTGGGAAAAAATGTGGGCGATTGCGGATCCGATTTCCGATGAAGCTGCCATCCGGGCAAAAGCCCAGGAGATTCTTGACACTTTTGACATTGAGGGCGGCAGTACGATAGAAAAAGTATGGGAAATGGCAAAATATGTGGTTGCTTTTGAACAGTGGGTGAAGGAGGAAAAGATTGCTTTTGTTGCCTCCCATTATGACGGACTTGCCCAGGGAAAGGCGGGAGTTTTAGATAGTATGCTGATTCCGGCGTTTTCCATGCTGATTAAGCAGGGCGTTGCCTGTGCGGTGGAAGGCGATATCAAGGTTGCCATGGCAATGAGCATTTTAAAGACGATTTCCGGGATGGGACAGCTTTCCGAGATGTACTCCATTGATTTTGAAGAGGATATCTGTATTATCGGCCATAGCGGCTCCGGCGACGCTGATATTTCGGCAAAGAAACCCACAATAAAGATTGTGCCTGTTTTCCACGGGAAGACCGGCGGCGGTTACCTGACCCAGTTTTATCCCCACCTTGGCCCGGTTACTTATCTGGGAATTACCCAGGACAGGGACGGAAATTTTAAATTTGTTGCGGCAGAAGGCGTAAATGAAGACGGTCCGATTTTCAACTTTGGCGATACTAATATGCGCACCCGTTTTACCTGCGGGGCAAGGGAGTTCTGCAACAGCTGGAGCGAGGCGGGGCCGACGCACCATATGGCGGCAGCATGCGGCAGGCACATTGACACAATCTTAAAAGTTGCAAAAATCTTCAATGTGCCGGTAGACGTTGTTACAAGGTAAACCGCACAGCCGAAACTTGTGAGGGAATAGAAATTTTCCACCTGTGCAGTTGGAATGTTATTTCCGGTGCGCAGGAAGTTTTAAAATGCCCTGCGTTAGGCGCTTACAAACAATTTCCTGCGCAAAATGGCAAAATTTTTGTACTGCGCTTTTCTGGTTTATCCAGGTTAGGAAGGGTATCTTAAAACTTCCGTTTGTCGGACAATATTCCAACCGTATAGGAGGAAAACTTCCCAGCAAAATAGCAGAAGCGCTGCAGGCTGGAAGAAGATGTTTGGCCGCATAGGCAGAATGATAGAAACGCTGCAGGCTGGAAGAAGATGTCTGGCCGTGTAAGCAAAATAAATGTTATTTGGAAAGGGAGAAATAGAATGAGCATTACAGATATAAAATTTGTACAGGGATTTATCCGCATGTGTAACGATGGATGGGAGCAGGGATGGCATGAGAGAAACGGCGGCAACCTGTCCTACCGCATGAAGGAAGAAGAGGCAGAGGAAGTAAAGGAATATTTAATCGCAGATGGTGAATGGAGGGAGATTGGAACCAGCGTGCCGGGCCTGGCAGGAGAATACTTTATGGTGACAGGCAGCGGCAAATATTTCCGCAATGTTATTCTGGATCCAGAGGACAGCATATGTATCATTGAACTGGACGGTAAGGGAGAGAATTACCGCATCCGCTGGGGTCTGGCAAATGGCGGAAGGCCCACCAGCGAGCTTCCCAGCCACCTGATGAACCATGAGGTAAAAAAGGCAGCGTCAAACGGCGCCCACAGGGTCATCTATCATGCCCATACAACCAATGTGATTGCCCTTACTTTTGTGCTGCCTTTGAAGGATGAAGTGTTTACCAGGGAACTGTGGGAGATGGCAACCGAGTGCCCGGTTGTATTTCCGTCGGGAATCGGCGTAGTGGGCTGGATGGTTCCAGGGGGCAGGGATATTGCAGTGGCAACCAGTGAGCTGATGAAGCGGTATGATGTGGCAATCTGGGCGCACCATGGGATGTTCTGCTCTGGCGAGGATTTTGACCTGGCCTTCGGCCTTATGCACACCGTGGAGAAATCTGCAGAGATACTGGTGAAAATGCTGTCTATGCGCCCGGATAAGCTGCAGACCATTACGCCCCAGAATTTCCGGGATTTGGCGGTGGATTTCCAGGTGGAACTGCCTGAGAAATTCCTGTATGAAAAGTAGATTTCCAAGGGAGATTATCTGAGAAGTTTCTGTATGAAAAATAGGAATGATGTGAGATTTATCCAGATTTAAAAATTTTTCTGCATCTTTCATATTTCTGGAACAAATGTGAAACAGGGAATAGAAAGTGGCTTAAAACCTTGAAAAATAGCGATTTTGAAAGGTTTTGAGCCGCTTTTGGATTTTTAGGAGAAGTACCATAACTTATCGCAGAATGGGGTAGTTTAAAGAAAAATTGGCATCAAAAATAATGTACAAATCTTGCAGATGAAATAATGTATTTGTATGAGAAAACGATTTGAATACAGGAATTCCATTGATATTTGTTGATAAATTAGGTACAATACCAAATATCAATGAATAAAAGGTGATGATATTGGCATTAGTAAATATTGGATCAGAAACAGAGCAAATTGAATATAAAAAGAGTATTGGCGAATTAAAGGAAGCAATGTTTTCTATTGCCGCCATTTTAAACAAGCATCAGAAGGGTGAGCTGTATTTTGGCGTAAAAAATGATGGAACAGTAATCGGACAGGAAATCAATGATGAATCTTTGCGGAAAGTAAGCCAGGCAATTGGAAATCATATTAAACCTGCTATTTATCCAGAAATAAAGATACAGCAATTTGGTGAAAGAAAGACCATCTTAGTGAGCTTTGAAGGTAGCAGATGCCCATATCTTGCTTATAATATTCCAAGAATAAGAGTGGCGGACGAAGATCTGGTTATGGATCAGGACACTTATGATTCTATGATGCGTAAGCGTGATAATGTTGATTATTCATGGGAGAAGAGAGTATCTAAGTACACAATTGATGATGTGAATGGACATGCTTTTTTGGAGTATCTGAGGAAAGCAAAAGATGCTGGACGTATTGATTTTGAGGACACAGATGTAAAAATTGTCTTGGATAAATTGGAACTGATAGAGGGAAGCTATCTTTTAAATGCAGGCGCTGCCCTTTTTTGTGATTGTGGCATTGTTAATGAGTTACAGATTGCGAAATTTGCATCTGATGAGCGCCTGACGTTTACTGACATACGCAGATACAGCGGTTCTGTTATGGAATTAAAGAAAAAAGCAGAACAGTATATTATTGATGCTATGGACTGGCGTGTCGAGTTTGGAAATTTGACGAGAAAGGAAATACCGGAAATCCCATTGGATGCAATCAGGGAGGCAATTACAAATTCTTTTGGGCATAGAATGTTCGGCAGTGGGCAGAGCAATGAAATTACTATCTTCAAAAATAGGATTGAGATATATAATCCAGGTGCTTTTCCTGCAAATAAAACACCAGAAAGTTATGTGGTGGGAAATCAAAGGCCAATCCGTAGAAATCCTCTAATTGCCCGTACATTATACTATTCTAAAGATATGGAAAGCTTCGCAACAGGATTAAAGCGTATCAAGGATGCTTGTGACAAAGCTGGATGCAGGGTGGAATTTGAAACACCGGATGATGGTTTTATTGTTGTATTTTATCGGCATGGCACTCAAAAATTGAACGGTACCGCTCAAAAAACCGCTCAAAAAACCGCTCAAAAAGAAGAAAAGATCAATGCGCTGCTTGAATATTGCAAAGAACCGAGAAACAGAGAAGAAATGATGGGTTTTCTTGGTATAAAACACAGAACCACATTCAGAAGCGATTACCTGAATCCATTATTGGATGAAGGTAAAATTGCAATGACAATACCTGATAAGCCGCGAAGCAAGAATCAAAAGTTTTATTCTGTCTAATTTTCGCTAATTAGGCGCTTCTTCACAACGTTTTATAGTTGTTTTTTATGAAAAACAACTCCACTTTGCAGTCTTCATCAGATGGGAAAGTTCCAAAGAATGCCCATTCTACCGCATTCTTTGGAACTTTCCCTTATTTATTCCATGAAGTTATCGTGGGCTTGGAAAACCGTTTACAGCAGCCCTTTGACATATTCTTCAATCACAGGATCCTTGCATCCGGCAAAAAATAATTCCTGGAAACGTTCTCCTGCCACCGCGCCTTTTACCAGCTCCTGATCCAAATCTTTCAGGCCGTCAACCAGAGGACGGAAGGTTTTAGCGCGTACTTCGTCCAAAATGCGTTTGTTGCGCATTTCCGGTTCCACCCGCTCAGGCGGATAACCCTGGCCGTGGCCGAAGCCGAACAGTTTTTCAAATACATATTCCAAATTCAGTTCCCCTCCCCAGCCAAAGCCTTTGGCAAAAGGCATGGCTACAGCGTTCCCATCGTTGACGTGTGCAAAAGTATAAGCATCTACCGGATCTTCCACATGCCCGCAGATAACGCCCGGGAAGCTGTTCATAGCCAGCATGGCCCCTTCCCCCGTACCGCAGCCCGTAATGACAAAATCCGCAGCTCCGCTGTTCAGCAGGATGGCGCCCAAAATACCGCATTGGACATAGGTAAGCTGAGCCGTATCCTCAGCAGCGTACATCCCATAATTGTCTACCGTATGCCCCATAGGTTCCACTGTCTTTTTCAGCGCCGCCAAAATCACGCCGTTTTTGGCAGCCTGGCTGTTCTCATTAATCAATGCAATTTTCATCTGATTTCCTCCTTTTTCCAATAAAATGCTCTCTTTCCCCCAGTCCGGCAGCAAATCGCCGAAAGGCATCCCAATATGAACCGTTTGTTGTAACTTAGGGTTGCTTTCCAATATACGCCAATATGCCGCCGTCCACATACAAAATGTGCCCGTTTACAAAATCGCTGGCCGGTGAAGCCAGAAATACTGCCGGGCCGCCAAGATCTGCGGCTTCGCCCCAGCGGTTTGCGGGCGTTTTTGCCAGAATAAACTGGTCAAAAGGATGGCGGGAGCCGTCTGGCTGAATCTCCCGCAGCGGCGCGGTCTGGGGCGTGGCAATGTAGCCTGGCCCGATGCCATTGCACTGAATATTGTACTGGCCGTACTCGCTGGCGATGTTTTTTGTCAGCATTTTCAGACCGCCCTTGGCAGCTGCGTAAGCGGAGACGGTTTCCCGCCCCAGTTCACTCATCATGGAACAGATATTGATAATCTTACCGCCGCCTTTTTGAATCATGCCGGGGATGACGGCTTTAGATACAATAAACGGGCCGTTCAGGTCAATATCCACCACCTGGCGGAAATCTTCTGCGGACATTTCCAGCATGGGGATACGCTTGATAATGCCTGCATTATTTACCAGGATATCAATAACGCCAACTTCCTTTTCAATCTGCGACACCATATTTTGGACGGCCTGTTCATCCGTTACATCGCAGATATATCCATGAGCCTCTATGCCCAGTTCCTTATAGTCGGCCACGCCCTTTTCAATCAATTCAGGCCTGCGGCCGTTGAATGCAATTTTGGCGCCGGCCTGTCCCATGGCGGAGGCAATGGCAAAACCAATCCCGTAAGATGCGCCGGTAACCAGCGCCACTTTGCCATCCAGCCGAAAGCTTTGTTCAGAAAACATATTTTTTCTCCTTTTTTTATTTTTATCTATGAAAGCGATAGCTTCCACAGTAAGATGGCTATACGGGGGTGTCGGGAAATGGAATTTATCTGCAATCTATAGTTGTGCTGCGGAAAGCGTCACGGCATATATTGTGGATAACTTATCATTTCCCGATAACCCCCAGGTTTACTGTAAGAAGGATTACCAGATGTAAATTCCCTGTCCCTTCAATTTGAGCAGCGCCTCAATAAAGAAATAGTCGGCATACACATAGTTTTTGTTCCAGCCGTGGACTTTATCCCGGACATGGTAGGCGGTGGTTCCCCGCATGGTGATGCCATCGGTTTCGGGGTTCCAGTCTGCGCTTTTTGCGTCGATGGCTTTGAGCATACGAAGGGCGGCTTCCAGGTAAGGCCTGCCTTCTTCCTCCGGCACAAGGCCTGTCAGTTCAATCAGGCCGCAGGAAGCTGCGCAGGCGGCGATGTCATCCTGCGCCCAGGGTTCCGCGGGCTGGCGGAAATCTTCGGGAACCAGCCCGTCAGATGGGATGTTCGCGATAAAAAATGCCGCAATTTTTCTGGCTGTATCCAAATATTCCTGCTTTTCGGTGTGCTTATAGCTGGCGGTGAAGCCATAAAGCCCCCAGGACTGGCCTCGTGCCCAGGCAGAGCCTTTTTGGTAGCCCTGGCCGCCGAAATCGTTGATGTACATGCCTGTTTCCGGATCAAATTCCACAATATGGATGACGCTGCCATCTTCCCGGATAAAGTGTTTCATTGTGGTATCTGCATGCCGCATGGCGATGAGACGGTACCGGGGGTCCTTGGTAGTTTCCGACGCCCAATAGAGCAGGGGCAGGTTGAGCATGCAGTCGATGATGGCCAGGCCCACCGTATGCATTTCCGGATCCCCGGGTGCAAAGCCTGGGAGGGTATCGCCGTTCCAGGCCCGGATATAATTGCCTGCCGGATTGAAACGGCCTGCCAGAAGGTTTGCGGCTACCGAAGCGTCATTGAGAGCCTTTGGGCTTCCGGTAATTTTATAGTCCAGCGCTGCGGAGGGCAGAAACAAGTAACCAATGTCGTGGGTAGCCAAGCCTTCTGCTTCCGACAGGCAGTCATGCAGGATATCCTCGGTGAACCGCGCAATTTCGGCATACCGCTCGTCCTTTGTCACAGAATAAAGCTGCAAAAGGATGCCAGCCCAAAACCCATTGGTCCAGAAGGTTTTGGTACGTCCCAGAGGGCCTTCTTCCTTCATTTTGTCGTCGTAAACGCCGTCGATGGCCCCGGAGGGGATTTTGTCCGCGGAGCGTTCCCGGACAACCAGAAGCTTATCATGGATTTTGCGGATGACCTGTTCCGCCCATGCAGCATCTTCTGCAGTGAGGTATTCTTGAATGTTCATAGTTTTATCCACCTTTCTGTGAAATGCGCCGGCGGAGGGAACTGCAGCGGCCGGCGGCTTTCACTTATCGTTATAAATCTTTGATTTATTGCTGCGCGGCAGGCTGCATCGCCGTTCAGCAAGGTTCATGGCCAGGCTGCATCGCCGCCCAGCAAGGTTCATGGCCAGGCTGCATCGCCGCCCAGCAGGGTTCATGGCCAGGCTGCATCGCCGCCCAGCAGAAATTGCAGCCTGGATGCATTACTGTGCGGCGCGGCGCTCAGCCAGGACGCGGTTGTTCTCTTCCACCTGCTTCTTGCCCAACGGGTAAAGGAAGGCCAGGCTTAAGAAGGCCAGCAGATATATCACAGCCGGAAGCAGTGTCATGCAGTTGTAAATGCCGTTCCGCACAGCGTCTGTCTGTACTACGGCCTGTCCGGCAGTGCTTCCCACATATCCGATTGCGGTAAGAAGGAATCCGCCCAAACCGGAAGCGGCAGCCTGCCCGATTTTCCGTGTGAAGGAATAGGTGGAATAGACAGTGCCGTCGGTGCGGACGCCGGTCTTGACTTCCTGATAGTCAATGACGTCGCCGATGTAAGCCCATGTTACCATGCTGTTCAGGCCAAGGCCCATATTCTGGATGATATAAAAGATTAAATATGTTTTAGGGTCGGTAATTTTCATGAACCAGGCAGCAAAAAGCGCAAGGGAAGCAATCAGCAAGCCTGTCGCTCCAATTTCTTTTTTGCCCAGCTTAGGCGACAGTTTAGAAGCTACCGGCGCCATCAGAATCATGAACAGTGTGCCGCCCATGTTGGCAAAGCCCATAAGCCCTGTGTCATTGAAGTAGTCCTTATAGAGATAAGAGCTCAGTGCGCTGGTGCCGAGGCTGGCAACCAGGCTCAGAAGGGCTACGACAATAATGGACAGCAGCGGTTTGCAGGTGACCAGGTTTTTCAAGGTTTCGCCGACTGCCAGCTTCGGCTGTCCGCTGCCGGCTTTGTCCGGGTTAATCTGGATACGCTCAGTGGTCATCCCATAGCAGAGCAGATAAAATACTGCGGAACAGATGCCGAAAATAATGGCGGTCAGGGTGAACCTTTCCGGCGACACTACCTGCTGTCCCGCTTCATTTCTGGAGAAAACCAGCATCGGCGCAATCACGCCGATCACCATTCCAGACATGGTAGCGCCAATCGTGCGCCAGGTAGACAGCTGCGTACGCTCTTTCGGGTCGTTGGTTATGACAGAAGCCATACTGCCGTAAGGAATCGCGCATGCCGTGTAAAAAAAGCTGCCCCAGAGTATGTAAAAGACAACCAGCCATACGATACGGGCGGTATAAGAAAAACCGCTGACCCAGTATTGGTAAATGAACATGCTGCTCACTCCCATGGGGATGGCCATCCGCTTAATCCACGGGCGGAACCTTCCGTCTTTTGTGGGTTTGGCAGTATCGCAGATCCGGCCCATGCCAAAGTCTGTAAAAGCATCAACGATTTTGGAAGCCGCAAGGACGATGCCAATCACGGCGGAGGGAATGCCCAGCACATCTGTGCCAAAGGTCAGCAGGTACATACTGGCAAAAACAAAGGTAAAGTTATTGCCGAAATCGCCCATGGCATAGCCGATCTTGTCTCTCATGCCAAAGGGGCGTACAGTTTTATTTTCCATAATGTTCTCCTTCTTTGGTTCTTAATATCTGCCCTGCATGCCCATATCGTATAGGCAGATAGGGCGGACAATGTTGATCATCTGCCGTGCATGCCCATATTGTATAGGCAGATAGGGCAGATAATCTTGCTCATCCGCTTTACTTGCCCATATTGTATAGGCAGATAGGGCAGATAATCTTGCTTATCCGCTTTGCTTGCCCATATCGTATAGGAAAATTGCGGCAGTTCCTTAATTGCTTTATATTAAATAGCGGCCACGAATCTAATATCAAACTTTGCAAAGAACGATTCAAAATCGTTCTTTTACCGCTATTCTACCATAAACCCGTGAAGATAACAGTGCTGTGATTGACCACAATATTGTAAATTGTGAACAAGCTATTTATCGTGTATCCCCAATATTTTCTATATATTTCCTATATAATTGTCGTGAGATATCATTGTATTTGGATATTTTTTACAGTATAATAGGAACTAAAAGTAGATTAATGAAAAGGGGCTGCAAAAAAATAAGCAAGCCCTGTTCATAGATGAAAAGGGCCGCAAAAACAAGCAAGCCCCTGCCCATAGATGAAAGGAGCAGAATACCGATGAAAGTTTTTGACAACTGTGAAAAGGCAGTTGAATTCTGCATTTCAAACAATTATTTTTCTGTCGCCCGGCTGTTCAGCAGTGAAAAACCAGAAGGAATCCATATGCATGACTGCTACGAGCTTTATTACTCCGTATCAGGAGGAAAGCAGTTTTTGATTGACAACCAGCTCTACTCAATTGAAGCGGGGGACGCCTTTTTTATCAATCAATTTGAGAGCCATTGCCTTACCAGCGTGGACCGTGCTACCCACGAGCGTGTTTTGGTTTTAATCTCCCCGAATTATCTCAAATCTATCAGCACCGAAGCCACCGATTTGGATCAATGCTTCCGGGAGCATGCAAAGGAAAGCAGCCACCGGATACATTTGCTGCCGGAAGAGCAGAAACGCTTCCTCTTTTATATCGACACTTTGAAGGAATCCTCCAATTTTGGCGCAGATATCATGGAACGCAGCGCCTTTGGCCTGCTGATGGTTTACATGACAAAGAGATATTTGAACTATCAATATGCCAAGGATCAGGGCGCGGATGAGATATCCGGACAGGCAGATGGCCGCAGCCTGCAGGTAAACGGCATCATTTCCTATATCAACCAGCATTTAGGCGAATCCATCAGCCTGGAGCAGATTGCCGGGCAGTTTCATCTCAGTTCTTCTTATATGTGCCGGATTTTTAAGGCCGCCACCGGAACCACCATCAACCAATACATCAAATCAAAACGGCTGGTCCAGGCGAAAAGGCTGCTGATTGATGGCTGCAGCGCTGTTGACGCGGCAGAGCTGTGCGGCTTTGGGGATTACAGTAATTTTTACCGGGCTTTTACCAGGGCCACGAATTTATCTCCCCAAAAATATGCCCAGTTTGCCACCTCCAGGGAGGTGACGGAAGGAAGCGGCGTCTGTTCAGAAAAAAGCAATAAAATGAGCATCTAGTGCTATTAATGAATGTTTCATGCGTATCGGAAACGGTTTTTGTCCTTTATAATAGAACAACAGATACCATTAATGAGTTAACGGAAATTACAGGGAGGAGAGCCGCGCGATGATATTTGATTCAATCAGGAACAAAGATAACTATAGGGAAGATCCGGAGATTTATCAGGCCTTATGCCATCTGGAACAGATAAGGGAATGGGAAGAAGCGTTGCCGGATACGGTAATTCACGAAGGAGTCAGTTTTGCCAATCCGGTTTTTTTTGTAAGCAAGGAAGAGAAAGAGTGCGCTTACGAAGCGCATAAACAGTACATCGATCTTCATTACATTATGGAAGGAGCGGAAAGAATCGCTACGGCGGACGTATGCGATCTTCAGGTCAAAACGCCTTTCAGTGAAGAAAAAGATATTGGATTCTACACAGGGCCTGAATCGGGAAGATATCTTTTAAAGCCAGGCGATTTCATGGTGTGTTACCCCAGTGACGCCCATAAAGTGGCCATGATGGAGAAGGAGCCTGAAACAGTTAAAAAAATAGTCGTGAAAATCAAAGCAAATCCCAGCCATGTGTAGTTCGCCCTTCGAAAGGGTGCAGAGATTTTCGTAAAATGGCGGGTTTCTCACAGCATAAAAAGCAGCTCAAAGCACAATCAAGCTAGATGGAAGATTGGTGACAAGAGCTGCTTTCTTTCATTTTGCAGGCCGCGCTAAAAAAAATGAGTGTCTAGTGCTACTTTTGAGTGTGCATTTAGTAGACGTGCACAAAAATAAAGGATAATATGTAAATATAATAAACGATTTGATATGGCCATGCAAATCAGAAGCAACAAGTTAACAGCAATATGTATAAGTGAGGACGAATTTATGAAGAAAAAATTAGCTATTTTACTAGCCGGGACCATGATTGCCACTACGATACTTTCCGGATGCGGGTCCAAGAATAATAGTTCGGGATCAAAGGAAACATCACAGGAAACGTCACAGGGGGAATCACAGGAGGAATCAGGAAAATTAGAAGGTGACATCACATTTTGGCATTCCTTCACACAGGGGCCCAGACTGGAAGTGATTCAGGAAACGGCAGACCAGTTTATGAAGGATAATCCGGATGTAAACATTACCATTGAAACATTTTCCTGGGGGGATTTTTATACGAAATGGACCACGGGGCTTGCTTCTGGTAATGTACCGGATATGAGTACGGCTCTTCCGGGACATGTGGTGGAAATGATGGATTCCGAAGCATTAGCGTCAGTGGATGATTTGATTGACGATATCGGAAGAGACAAATTCTCCGAAGCCGCTTTGTCCGAAGGCCAGAAAGACGGCGTATGCTATTCTCTGCCGCTGTATTCCCATGCGCAGGTAATGTGGTACCGGAAGGACTTGTTAGAGGCAGCCGGGCTTTCCGTGCCTACCACATGGGCTGAGTTTGCAGAAGCTGCAAAAACCCTTACCAAAGACGGCGTATATGGATGTTCTTTCCCCTGCGGTTCCAATGACCTGATGGGAACAAGATTTCTGAATTTCTATGTAAGACGGGGCGGCGGAAGCCTTCTGACCGATGACCTGAAGGCGGATTTGACCAGTGACCTGGCAATCGAAGGAATCAACTACTGGTTAGACATTTATGAGAACTGTTCCCCGAAGGATTCTGTGAATTATGCCGTACTGGATCAGGCAAACCTGTTCTATCAGGGAAAGACGGCATTTGACTTTAACTCAGGATTCCAGATTGGCGGAGTGGAGACAAACTCACCGGATTTGGTGGATCAGATTGATTGTGCGCCGCTGCCGAAGATCAATGCGGATGACCCGGATTACGGAGCAGAGACATCCAATATTCCTCTGGTAGTTTGGAATAATTCCGAGCATCAGGATATTTGTAAGGCATTTATTAAGAAACTTTATGAGAAAGACACCTATATCAAATTCCTGGAGGCAACTCCGGTAGGCATGCTTCCTTCTATCACCGGAATATCAGATACGCCGGAATATCAGAAGAATGAAACTGTTCAGAAATTCTCAAATGCAGTGGAAGTTATCACAGACGCAATGGAGAAAGGAACTGCAATCGGATACGAACACGGACCCAGCGTTCAGGCAGGCTTCCTGACTTCACAGGGAATTATTGAGAGCATGTTCCAGGACATCATTACCAACGGAACGGATGTGGAACAGGCGGCAAAAGCTGCGGAAGACAAACTGAATGAATTGTTCCTTACCGTACAGTAGCTTGTGGCAGAGCGGCGGCTGCGTGAAATGGGAAACAGGAGGCGGATCAAGTATGAATGACTGCCGCATGTTTCCTGCGGCTGCCGCAGATTAAGAAAGGCATTTGGTAATGAAATGAAAAGAAAAGTGAAATTTGATTATGCCCGATGGATTTTTGTCCTTCCCGCGCTGATCATTGTAGGCGCATTGCTGATATACCCGATTTTTTCCAGTTTGTATTACAGCATGACAACAAAACATCTGATCAAGGCATCGTATGATTTTATAGGGTTAGATAATTATAAGGCGGTACTTTCAGACTCAAATTTTTACAAAGCATTTTTTACTTCTATTCTATGGACGGTAGGTTCTCTGTTTGGACAGTTATTTATCGGTTTTACCGCAGCTCTCGCAATCAATCGTGTCAACATAGGCAAAGGAGTATACAGGACACTGATGATTATCCCCTGGGCGTTTCCCTCTATTGTTATTGCGCTTTCCTGGAAATGGATTTTAAACGGCGTTTCCGGGTTTGTCCCAAATATGTTGGTGAAGTTGGGCATCTGCAGTGAACTGCCGCAGTTTCTCAGTGACAGCGGCCTGGTATTTCTAACTCTGATTTTTATCAATGTATGGTTTGGGGCTCCAATGATTATGGTAAATGTGCTGTCTGCCCTGCAGACAATCCCTCAGGAACAGTATGAGGCGGCGCAGATTGACGGGGCTTCCAAGGTGCAGCAGTTCTGGTTTATCACAGTTCCCCATATTAAGATTGTGGTGGGCCTGCTGGTAGTGCTCCGCACGATTTGGGTATTCAATAACTTTGATATTATTTACCTGCTGACCGGAGGCGGACCTGCAAACGCAACCACAACCATGCCTATTTATGCTTATAACATGGGATGGAATACAAAGCTGTTAGGCAGATCTTCTGCAGTCACAATGCTGCTGTTGGCATTCTTACTGATGATTTGCGTGGTTTACTTTACAATTATCGGAAAATGGGAAAAGGAGGATAAGTAATGACGACGAGAAGAGATAAAATCGGAAATGTTTTCTGTCATGTCTATCTGGTTATTTTAGCAGTGGTGGCCTTTTTCCCATTGGTTTGGGTGCTGTTATGCTCTGTAAAAACATCAGGGGATCTGACTTCGAACCCCACAAGGATTCTGCCGAAGCATTTTACCCTGGAGAATTTTCTGCATGTAATCAACGAGCTTGGGTTTGCGGAAAATATTGCAAACAGTTTGCTCATAGCTATTTCGACTACATGTATCGCCATTGTGATTTCATCCATGGCGGCATACGGAATTGTAAGATTTTTCCCGAAGCTTGGTTCCATTATGTCTAAAGTTCTTGTGACGACTTATATGTTTCCGCCGATTTTGCTTGCAATCCCATATTCTATGGTGATGGCGAAGGCGGGACTGGTGAATACAAGAATCGGTCTGGTGATTGTCTATCTGTCTTTCAGCGTGCCTTATGCGGTATGGATGCTGGTGGGATTCTTTAAGACAGTGCCTATTGGGATTGAAGAGGCGGCAAGAGTGGACGGAGCCAATAAGCTTCAGACTTTTGTACAGATTGTGCTTCCCCTGGTAATGCCGGGAATTGTGGCAACAGCCATTTATACATTTATCAATGCCTGGAATGAATTTTTATATTCCTTAATCTTAATTAACAGTACAGAGAAGATGACGGTTTCGGTGGCATTGAAATCATTGCAGGGAGCAGAAATTTTAAATTGGGGAGATATGATGGCAGCATCATCTCTCGTGGTTGTCCCCTCGGTAGTATTCTTTATGTTTATTCAGAATAAGATTGCAGGCGGGATGACAGAAGGCGCAGTGAAATAGTAAATTGGAGGTAATTAAGAATGAAAACAATAGGATATGCAGTAGTAGGAACAGGATATTTCGGCGCAGAGCTGGGCAGGATTATGAAGGAAGAGGAAGGAGCAAAAATTGTTGCGGTTCTTGACCCGGAAAATGCTCAGTCTGTAGCGGAGGAACTGGGCTGCGACGTGGAAACAGATCTGGACGCCCTGTACAGCAGGGAGGATGTGGATGCAGTTATTATAGCAACGCCCAATTATTTACATAAAGAACCAGTAATCAAAGCGGCTGAACACGGGGTAAATGTTTTCTGTGAAAAACCCATTGCCCTCTCCTTCCAGGATTGCGACGAGATGGTAAGAGCCTGCCAGGACCATGATGTTGTGTTTATGGCCGGCCATGTGATGAATTTCTTCCATGGGGTACGTCATGCGAAGAAGCTGATCAACGATGGAGTGATTGGCAAAATTCTGTACTGCCATTCTGCAAGAAACGGCTGGGAGGAAGAACAGCCCACCATTTCCTGGAAAAAAATCCGGGAGAAATCAGGCGGTCATCTGTACCACCACATTCATGAGTTGGATTGTGTACAGTTTTTGATGGGAGGAATGCCCGAACAGGTTACTATGACAGGCGGAAATGTTGCCCATCAGGGCGACGCATTCGGGGACGAGGACGACATGCTGTTTGTAAACATGGAATTCTCGGATAACCGCTATGCTGTGCTGGAATGGGGCTCTGCGTTCCATTGGCCGGAGCATTATGTGTTGATTCAGGGAACGGAAGGAGCCATCCGGATCGATATGTGCAACTGCGGAGGAACTCTGAAAGTAAACGGAAAGGAGGAACATTTTTTAGTGCATGAATCCCAGGAAGAGGATGATGACCGTACCAGGATTTATCATGGTACAGAGATGGACGGCGCAATCATGTATGGAAAACCGGGGAAGAAACCGCCCATGTGGCTGCACAGCATTATGAAAAATGAAATGAAATACCTGAA
Source organism: uncultured Lachnospiraceae bacterium (assembly GCA_910584585.1). Lineage (GTDB taxonomy): Bacteria > Bacillota > Clostridia > Lachnospirales > Lachnospiraceae > Petralouisia. Next base: position 34,259 of record CAJUBP010000032.1, read on the forward strand.
TGGAATTTTACATGGAAAAGAGGTGGATGATGAATTCCGGCCGCTGCTGACCGGTGAAGCAGCAAGAGCGGCAATCGCGACAGCGGATGCCTGCACAAAGTCGAGATTTGAGGATCGAAAAGTGAAATTAAGTGAAATCATCGGAAAATGAAATAAGGTAAAATGAGGTAAAATGAGGTAAAATGAGGTAGAGTAATCAGATAGGAGGAGTATTATGTATAACTATAAAAGAGTCATTTCTGTAGCAGCAGCCGCTGCATTATGTATGACGCCATTGAGCGTATCTGCACAGGAACCGCAAAGGGATGAGGCAGTTGTGCTGGAACAGGTCAGTGAATCTGCGGTGTCCCCCGTTTTTGAGATAGACGGGATTGAAATTCCGGAAGGCGCAGGCTTTCGTCTGAATGAAGAACCGGGTGCGGAAGCATTAAAATCATTAGAACAGGGAACCATCCTTATTTCGTACAAGAGCACAAGTGAGAATGGGATTCAATCTCTGTTCAGTGTTGGGAATAGCACAGCCGGAAATCAGAACAGGCATTTCCATATTTATGTGACAAATGCCGGCGGCGTTGGAATGGAACTGCGGAATAACGATAATGTGTTCAAGTATACGCTGAATCGGCCGGCGGCTGTACGCGGCAGTTATAAAGGGGAAAGAGTGTCGAATACCGTTGCATTGAAGGCAGATAAGGCAAATGGCCAGTATAAGCTGTTTGCAAACGGAGAGTTGATTGCCACGCTGGATCAGGCGGCATTTAAGTTCATCAATGATATTACCGGAGTAGATAATGCCATGTTGGGAGGGACCATGCGCCAGGGCGCAGTTGCGTATCCCTTTGGAGGCACAATCAACAGTATCAAGGTATATCAGGATATGCTTTCTGACGAGGATCTGACGGCATTGACTGGGGAGACTGCCTATGCAAAAAACATCTTTTACGCAGGAGACGCTACGAAATCCAATTATTTCCGTATCCCGTCTCTTCTGACCCTTAAGTCCGGCACTGTGATTGCGGCAGCGGATGCCAGATACGGCGGAACCCATGATTCCAAGAGTAAGATCAACATGGCGTTTGCAAAAAGCACAGATGGCGGAGAAACCTGGGGACAGCCTACCTTACCTCTTAGATTTGAGGATTATGTAGATAAGAACATTGACTGGCCCAGAGATGATGTCGGAAAGAACGTTCAGATTCAGGGAAGCGCTTCTTATATCGATCCGGTTCTTCTGGAGGATAAAGAGACAAGCCGTATTTTCCTTTTTGCGGATTTGATGCCTGCCGGAATTGGAAGCTCCAATGCTGCAGTAGGCTCCGGATTCAAAGAAATTGATGGGAAGAAGTATTTAAAACTGCGCTGGAAAGACGACGCGTCAGGAGATTACGGCTATACCATCAGAGAGAACGGCGTGATTTATAATGACGCGGCAAATACGCCGACAGAATACAGTGTGGATGCAGAGTATAATTTATATCAGAACGGCACGGCATTGACCTGTAAACAGTATGACTATAACTTTGAAGGAACCACTTTGCTGGAGACAAAGACGGATACCGATGTAACGATGAAAGTATTCTACAAAGACGCGGTTTTCAAGGTATTTCCGACCAATTATCTGGCAATGAGATACTCTGACGATGAGGGTGATACCTGGTCTGATTTAGAGATTGTAAGCACCTTCAAGCCGGAAGTGTCCAAGTTCCTGGTGGTAGGCCCTGGCGTAGGAATTCAGATTTCAAAGGGTGAGCATGCGGGAAGGCTGCTTGTTCCTCTGTATTCCAAATCATCTGCAGAATTAGGTTTTATGTACAGTGACGACCACGGAGATACCTGGATTTATGTGGAGGCAGATCATTTCACAGGCGGCGCTACAGCGGAAGCGCAGATTGTGGAAATGCCGGACGGATCATTAAAAACCTATATGCGGACCGGTTCCGGATACATTGCGGAAGTCAGCAGCGTTGACGGCGGAGAGACCTGGAGTGATCGCGTTCCTCTTTCGGGAATTGCCACAACTTCATACGGCACGCAGCTGTCTGTCATTAACTATTCACAGCCTATCGATGGAAAACCGGCGATTATACTTTCGGCCCCGAATGCAACGAACGGAAGAAAGAACGGAAAGATTTGGATTGGATTGATCAACGAGACTGGAAACTCCGGCACAGATAAGTATTCTGTGGAATGGAAATACTGCTATTCCGTTGATACGCCGCAGATGGGATATTCCTATTCCTGCTTAACTGAACTTCCGAATGGTGAGATTGGGGTATTGTATGAGAAATATGATTCCTGGTCAAGAAATGAATTACACTTAAAAAATATCCTGAAATATGAGACATTTACGATTGATGAATTGAAAGTTCCATTTTAAGGCGACGCACAAAGCTCTGGCAGTTTCGTGAAATGAGCGGTTACCTTTAGGGGTAACCGCTTTTTTAAAAAGGTATTGTTTGAAAGGAGAAAAAATTATGAGAGATCTTGAAAAATATAAAGGAATCATCCCGGCATTTTATGCATGTTATGATAAAGACGGGAATATCAGCCCGGATGGAGTGGAAGCCCTGACAAAATATTTTGTGGAGAAAGGCGTAAAAGGAGTTTATGTAAACGGTTCTTCCGGCGAATGTATTTATCAGAGCGTGGAGGAACGGAAACAGGTATTAGAGAGCGTCATGAAAGCGGCAGAAGGAAAGCTTACCGTAATCGCTCATGTGGCGTGCAATAATACACAGGACAGCCAGACTCTTGCCAGTCATGCGGAATCTTTGGGAGTAGACGCCATTGCGGCAATTCCGCCCATTTATTTTCATCTGCCGGAGCATGCCATGGCTCAGTATTGGAATGATATCAGCGCGGCAGCGCCTAATACGGATTTTGTAATTTACAATATTCCCCAGCTTGCCGGGGTTGCGCTGACGCCTGGGTTATTTGCACAGATGAGGAAGAATCCCAAGGTAATCGGGGTTAAGAATTCTTCTATGCCGGTGCAGGATATCCAGGTGTTTAAGCAGGAAGCAGGGGCGGATTATATCGTTTTCAACGGCCCGGACGAGCAGTTTATCAGCGGGCGCGTCATTGGTGCGGAAGGCGCCATCGGCGGCACTTACGGCGTGATGCCGGAATTATTCCTGAAAATGGATGAATGCATCAAGGGAGGAAACATGGAATTGGCAAAAGAGATTCAGTACGCCTGCAATGAGATCATTTATAAAATGTGCTCTGCCCATGGAAATCTGTATGCTGTAATGAAAGCCATTTTAAAGCTGAATGAAGGGCTTGACATCGGCAGTGTAAGAGCTCCGCTTCCGGCCCTGGCTGACAATGACATGGAGATTGTAAAAGAAGCGGCCCAGATGATTTGCGAGGCCAGAAAAAAATATTTATAAAAGATCAAAAGATTTCAGCCTGCCGGGCATGCTGTTTTGCAGCCTCCTGGCAGCCTGCAAATACATGGCAAGAAAACCCTGTGTTCCCGAGGGAAGATGTTTGCTGCACCGATTTTCAATCCGGATCAGCAAGATCTTTCCTCGGGATTTTGCTGTTAAATGCATATATATATTGTGAAAAATCTTTGGATAAGGTATGATTAAGAAAAGAGGCAGGAGGCGAAAGATTATGGATATGAGTAAATTTACATGGACCAGGGAGCCAAAACAGTACACAGTCAATGAGGATACTATAGAAATTACTACAAAGCCCCATACAGATTTATGGCAGAGGACCTATTACCATTTCAGGAACGACAACGCGCCTGTGTTCCAGATGGAAACCAGTGAAAAATATTTCAGCTTTATAAGAATAAAAAATACTGTCTGGTTTGTAACCTTGTGACATTGAGAGTGCAAAACTTGTTTTTACAGCGATAATACCAGCAAGTAAGCAGATAAAAGAAATCATACTAAAATAAAGAAAAAGGAAGTGAAAAAAATGGGCAGGAAACTAAAAGTATATTTGGATACGTCTGTTATCAGCCATCTGATGCAAGAAGATGTACCGGAAAAGATGGCTGATACAAGGAAACTGTGGGAAATGTTTCAAAATGGTGTGTATGAGGTATGTCTTTCTACGGTGACGCTAAAGGAAATTTCAGATTGTCCAGAACCGAAAAGGAGTGCATTGAGAGATTACTTGAAGCGGATTAAATATTCTACAATTGATATTACACAGGAAGTGTCTGAACTTGCAAAGAAGATTATCAGTATGGGAATATTGACAGAAAAAAGCCTTGATGACTGTCAGCATATCGGAGCGGCAGTATCCGGTGATTGTGATTGTATTATATCGTGGAATTTTAAGCATATTGTAAATATCAAAACTATCCGTGGCATAAAGGCTATCACAAATCTGGAGGGTTATAAGCCGATAGAGATTTGGAGTCCGTCTGTATTATTAGAAAGTGAGGGATGATTATGGAAAAACCTGTTTTGAGCCCAGATTTTACAATCGAAGATATTCATAAATTGCGGGAATACAATTATGAAATGACAAAGCATATGACAGACAAGGAAAGAATGGATTATTATAATCAGGCAGGATGGGCATTTCAACGTGAAATAGAGGAATCAAGATTACAGGAAGCGCTTTAAATGGTGAAGATGAAAGCCTTATAATCATTTCAACATTCCAAAATACACAGGCATTTTTCGTGAAGACGAAATCAATTAGTATGGGTTATACTAGCTGCCAACTGCGGCTTAGGAAGGTTTTCCAGGCAGCGGTTGGCAGTTTTTTAGTGTATCAGAAGTTGCCCCGTTCGTGTGCCCGAGCGCCATCCTGCCTAGAGCGTGTTTCAAGCACGCTTTAGGCTTTTGTATTCAAATATAAAAAGAACGTTGCAGTATTAGATATGTGCACATTGCACAAATATTAATTAATAAAATTAATAAAAACGTAGAAAGAGAATTGTTTTCACCAAAACAGTTGACGGAACTCAGGTTGAGAAGTATAATTTAATCATCAAAAGCAAGGAATTGCACAGCAGAATAGAAATTTCATAAAAGAGACCTGCCTGTGCAATTTTTTTACCACAATTAATTAATAATTTTAATCAAAAGGAGGAACAAACCATGAAGTATTTTTTGGACAGCGCTAAAATCGAGGAGATTAAGGAAGCTTATCACAGCTTCGGCATTGATGGGGTTACCACAAATCCAAGACACATTATGGTAAGCGGAAAGCCGTTTTTGACGGTCATCCAGGAGATGGGAGACTGGGTAAAGGAAGAGGGAATCGAAGGCTATGAGAAGTTCCCTATTTCGGTGGAAATCAATCCCCACCTGGCAGACGCAGATGCAATGGTGGCGGAAGGAAAGAAGATTGCAGCAGTCTGCAGCAACTTTGTCATCAAAATTCCCTGTACGGAAGCAGGCGTGGAAGCAGCCAGACGGCTGGAAGCAGAAGGGGTGCGCACAAATCTGACGCTGGTATTTTCACCGGCGCAGGCAATCTGGGCCGGCAAGAACCATTCCCTGTTCGTATCTCCTTTCATCGGCTGGAAAGAAGCCAACGGGGAGGACTGCAAAGCTTATATTCAGAATATCGTGGACATTTATAAAAATTATGGCTACTATGGAAAAACACAGATTATCTGTGCCGCTCTGCGGACGCCGAAGCAGATTGTGGACTGCGCAGTGGCAGGAGCGGATATCGTGACTACGGGGCTGGCAGTATACAAAGACAGCATCAAGCATGCGTTTACCAACCAGGGGCTTGGAATATTTACCGACGCGTGGGATCAGACGGCTGCAGAATAGGAGGAAAGTTATGAAAATCGGATTTATCGGGCTTGGCATCATGGGGGAATCCATGAGTGAGAATATTGTAAAGAAACATGACGATACGGTATATGTGTTTGATTTTGTAAAAGAAAAAAGGGAGCTTTTGGCTTCCAAAGGGGCGGTAGCCTGCGAGAGTTCTCTGGAGGTTGCGAAAAAGGCGGATGTGATTATTTCCATGGTTCCAAAGTCAGAGCATTCCATGGCAGTTTATCAGGAAGTAAAGGAAGCCATGGACAGCAGTAAGATTTGCATTGATATGAGCACGATAGAGCCGTCCGTCTCTGTGGAAATTTCTAAGATGATCAAAGCAGCCGGCGCGCAGTTTGCGGACGCGCCGGTGGTGAAATCCAAGCCGGCGGCAATTGCGGGAAAACTGGGAATCTATGTGGGCTGCGAGGAAGCGTTGTTTGAAAAAATTCAGCCGATTCTTTCTTACATGGGTGAAAATATAATTCGGATGGGCGAAAATGGAAAAGGACTGGTAATGAAAATCTGCCACAATGCGCTGGTATCCCAGATTCAAAACGGCGTGAATGAGACATTGACGCTGGCAGGTACATACGGAATCGGCGTGGATTTATTCACAACAGCTATTTCTTATGGCGGAGGCCAGAATTTCTATTTGGACAGCAAGGCGGCGCCCATCCGGGATGAGGACTATACAACGGCTTTTTCCGTGGAAAATATGTATAAGGATGTCAACATCTGCATGGGCATGGCGAAAGAGCAGGGGATTGAGATGCCTGGAGAAGCGGCGGCTAAAGGGGTATATGACAAAGCTATGGAGGCCGGCTATGGCAAAGAGGATTTCTGCGCCACAATAAAAGCAGTGAGAGGATGAAAAAATATGATAGAACGATTGCGGGCCAGGAACCAGGCGGCGGTTTATCCGGTTACAGAGGAAAGGTTTCGGACTTATGGGCGGATTGTGGAAGGGTATGATTTCCATGAATGGATGGAATATATGGAAAAAGAGACGCAGATCCCGCCCGAGGGAAATGTGTATCTGGCGTCCGTGAAGGAACTGGAGGACATGAAAATCTTCCAAGCAATCCAAAACAGATTGTATGGCGGGATGCCTGTACAGGCCGGATACTGCAATGGAAGAAATACAACCTATAATGGATTTGAGTATCATAAGGGAAGCGAAGTCAATATCGCAGTGACAGATTTCATGCTTGTGCTGGGGCATACCTGGGATATTCACGATAATACCTATCAGGGGGAAGACGCGGAAGTGTTCTTCGTGGAGAAGGGAACGGCAATTGAAATGTACCAGACAACCCTCCATTTATCGCCCTGCAGAGTATGTGACCAGGGATTTAAGGATATCGTTGTGCTTCCCCGGGGAACCAATACACCGCTGCAGGATGCGGGCGAAGGGACGGAAAAGGAAAATCAGCTGCTGCTTATGAAAAATAAGTGGGTGCTGGCCCATCCGGAGCGGGAGCCGCTGATACGGCAGGGCGCCTATCCGGGAATGCTGGGGGAAAACCGGGAACTGTTCTACTGAGAAAAGAACGGCAGCCAGCCTGATTGTCATACAGGCATAAAAAAGGCAATATGCAAAGATGGTAAATACTGGACATATTTCATGCATTCTTTGCGTATTGCCTGTTGAAATAAGATATTTCGGATTCATTCTATCACAAACGAAGGATTCGAGAAATGGGCAAATGACACAAAGATTTATAGTTTGGGAGGATGAAATATGGAGCATTTGGTATTTACGCTGGTAACATTTGTATTTTTCACGGCATTAGTTGCCGTTATCTCCGCAAAAATTGTAAGCGGGGACGACCAATCTACGGCTAAAGGATACTTTCTGGCGGGAAGCGGCCTTGGGGGCATGTTTATCGCAGGGTCAATGCTGCTGACCAATCTGTCCGCGGAGAATCTGGTAGGGCTTTCGGGGCAGTCCTATGAGGCAAACATGTCCGGGATGGCGTGGGAGGCCACGGCTGTGATTGCCACGATTGTAATGGCGTTTATCTTTCTTCCGCTGTATCTGAAAAAAGGGTATACAACGCTGCCAGAATTTATGGAAGAGCGTTACGGCGTTGGGGTGCGGAGAATGGTGTCCATCCTGTTTCTGATTGGTTATCTGGTGATTGGCATTCCGGTCTGCCTGTATGCAGGAGCCATTGCCTTTAATCAGATTTTTGACCTGGGTTCGATTTTCGGAATCAGTTCCAGGACGGCGCTGACAATCCTGATTGTTCTGGTAGGAATTATCGGAGCGGTGTACGCGGTATGCGGCGGCATGAAAGCTGTGGCGGTGTCGGATACCATCAACGGCATACTTCTGATTGTGGGATCTGTTATGGTGGTGGTATTTGGGTTTATTGCCCTTGGAAAAGCCAACGGGGGCGGTTTTACAGCGGGCGTTGCGGATGTTTTGAACAATGCGCCGGAAAAATTAAATGCCGTTGGCGGCAAGACGGACCCGGTGCCCTTTGCATGTATTTTTACCGGAATGCTTCTGGCCAACCTGTTTTACTGGGGCACGAACCAGGTGCTGATTCAGCGTGCTCTGGGCGCAAAGAACCTGAAAGAAGGGCAAAAAGGAGTGCTGTTATCCGGTTTCTTAAAGATGCTGGTCCCGTTTCTTCTGGTGCTTCCGGGAGTCATTGCCGCAAGGCTGGTTCCAGGGTTGGAAAGCAAGGATTTTGCCTATCCGACGCTGGTTGCAAAATCTCTCCCCTGGCCGGTGGTGGGATTGTTTTGCGCGGCATTGTTCGGATCAATTATTTCTACCTATAATTCTTTCCTGAACGCAGCGAGCACAGTATTTATGATGGATATCTATAAGCCGATTTTCCGGCCGGATCTTTCCGAGGAAGCTACGGTAAAGCTGGCGAAAAAAATCGGTTGGGGATTTGCGGCCTTTGCCATTGTATTTACGCCGTTTTTAGATGTGCTGAGCAGCGGATTGTACGACTTTGGGCGGAGCTTTACCGGATTTTACAATATTCCGATTATCACTATTGTTTTGATTGGCATGTTTTCCAAGAGAGGCTCTACTTTAGGGGCGGTATGCGCTACCATCTGGCATATTTTCTTTTATTTCGGGTATAAATTCTGGTTCCAGTATATCAATCTTCCGATTACAAAAGCCATATGCGGAATCAACTATATGCATATTTACGCCATTTCGTTTGTGGTCATGCTGGTGATTATCTTTGTGTGCAGTAAGATTTCGCCCAACCAGAAAGAATTTAACAGCGATTTTACCAGGACGGACGACTACGATATGACTCCTTGGAAACATAAGAATGCAATCGCAATCTGGCTGGTGTCCTTTTTAGTCTATGAATATTTTATGTTCTCGCCTCTGGGGCTGGCCACCAAAGACAAGAACCCGGCGCTGATTCTCTGCGTGACGGCGGCCTTGGCAGTTGAGACAGCAGTATTGGCCTTTCGGGAGAAAAAGAAGCGTGGGGCTGAGGCGGCAAAATAAACGGGCGTTTCAGAGAACAAGTTTGGCAGGAGATATGCGGAATCATTGCGTAAGCTGAAGCGGCAAAATAAGCGGGCGTTTCAGGGAACGGATAAGGCGGATAATAGAAAGGATGGCTGGCGGGCTGCCGGCTGCGTGAAAAGGAACAGGAGGTATGAGAATGAAGGTTCATGTTGGAGACGGAAGGTTTCGGCTGGAATATCAGGGGCAGGTAATCTTGGATCACAGCCAGGAATGCCCTATGATATATGTGGGGTTTGGAAAAGAAACGGTGGATATGTACCGGGGCAACTTTAAGATTGAAGATTATGTGGAGGAAAGGTATCCTCTGAAGCTAACGGCTGTGCGGGAGACGCAGGGCGGCTGTAAGCTGGAATTTGAGGATAAAATCACAGCGGAAGTGATGTGTGAAAATGATTTGTGCACGCTCTCTTTTGAACAAAAGGATCAAAGAATCAACCGCTTTTGGCTGCGGGCTGCCGCGGACGCCGGGGAAAAGTGTTATGGCTGCGGAGAGCAGATGTCATATTTTAATCTGAGGGGGAGGCATTTTCCCATCTGGACCTCTGAGCCGGGCGTGGGCAGGGATAAAACCACCTATGTGACCTGGCGGTCCGATGTGGAGAACAAAGCCGGCGGGGATTACTATAATACCAACTTTCCCCAGCCCACCTATGTGTCTGCGAAGCATTATTACCTGCATGTGGACTCTACGGCATACGCTGATTTTGATTTCAGAAATGAGAAGTTCCACGAACTCCAGATATGGGAAGCGCCAAAATCAATTCGGATTGAGGCAGCCCAGACCTTTGAATTACTGCTGGAAAAGCTGACGGCGTTTTTCGGAAGGCAGCCGGAGCTTCCAGACTGGGTTTATAACGGGCTGGTAATCGGCGTCCAGGGCGGCAGTGAACGGTCTTTTGGATTGCTGGATAAGACTTTGGAAAAGGGAATTAAAGTGTCGGGCATCTGGTGCCAGGACTGGGTCGGCAAGCGGGAGACTTCTTTCGGGAAACGGCTGCAGTGGGACTGGAAATACAACGCTGGCATGTATCCTGATTTGCCGGAAAAAATCAAGGAGATAAAGGCAAAAAATATCCGTTTCCTGAATTATATCAATCCTTATCTGGTGGAGGATGGCGCTTTGTACCAGGAGGGAAAAGAGAAAGGATATTTTGCGAAAAAGAGCGACGGAAGCGATTATCTGGTGGACTTCGGCGAATTCTACTGCGGCGTGGTGGATTTGAGCAACCCCGAGGCTTATGAGTGGTTTAAGAATATAATCAAAACCTATATGCTGGGCATTGGGGCGGACGGCTGGATGGCTGATTTCGGAGAATATCTGCCCACAGATGACATTGTTCTGTCCAGCGGGATTTCCCCTATGATTGAGCATAACCGCTGGCCGGCGCTCTGGGCAAAATGCAATTATGACGCGGTAAAAGAAAGCGGGAAGCTTGGGGAGGCCGTGTATTTCATGCGGGCAGGCGCCGCTGGAAGCCAGAAATACTGCACATTGCTGTGGGCAGGGGACCAGTCGGTGGATTTTACCATTCATGATGGGCTTGCGTCTGTAATCTGTGCTGCGTTAAGCGCGGGAATGACGGGATGCGGGCTGACCCACAGCGATATCGGCGGATATACCTCTTTGTTTGGCAACACAAGGACAAAAGAAGTGTTCCTGCGCTGGGCGGAAATGGCAATGTTTACGCCCTTTATGAGAACCCATGAGGGTAACCGGCCGGACACCAATTTCCAGTATTATGAGGATGAGGACGCCATGGAGCGGCTGGCAAGGCTTACGGACATTTACACCATGCTGGCCCCTTATACCAGGGATATGGTAAGGGTCAACGCCCAGAGGGGGATTCCGGTGCAGCGTCCCTTGTTTATCCAGTATGAGGAAGATGAAAAATCTTATGATATCCAATACGAGTACCTGTTTGGCAGTGAGATGCTGATTGCCCCGGTATACCTGGCAGAGCAGACAGAATGGAACTTATATCTTCCGAAGGACCCATGGATTCATCTCTGGACCGGCGAAGAGTACGGGGGCGGAGATGTTACCGTGCCGGCAGAGCTTGGCTTTCCTCCTGCATTTTACCGGAAAGGTTCTGCCTATACAGAGATTTTTGAAGCAATCAGAAGAAAATATGGGGTGAAGTAAATGAAGTATCCGCTTTTTTTCCTCATTATTTTCCTGACCAATATTATTCAGGGGATTACAGGCTTTGCGGGAACCATTCTCGCAATGCCGCCCAGCCTGATGCTGGTGGGTTATAACACGGCCAAGCCCATTTTAAATGTGCTTGGATTATTGTCCGGCGTATATGTATTGATGACAAACGGAAAACAGGTGGACAAAAAGGAATTGAAGAAGGTGGTTCTTGTGATGGCGGCTGGCATGGCAGCCGGATTTGGGCTGAAAGCGCTGTTTACCGGAAAAGAAGAAATTCTGTACAAATGCCTGGGAATTTTTGTCATGGGGCTTGCAGTTTCAGGCCTGCGCTCTTCCTTCCGAACCAGAGAAAAATCAAAGCAGAAGGAGGCGCAGGCGGCAGGAAGCGGCGTCGTCAAGGGATATGCCCTTCTGGTTAGCTCCGGCATAGTCCACGGAATGTTTGTCTGCGGCGGGCCGTTGCTGATTGGCTATCTGTCCAAGGCCGTGAAAGATAAAGTGAGCTTCCGCGCCACCATATCAACTGTGTGGATTATCTTAAATTCCGTGATTTTAATCGATGATATCCGGGCCGGGCTGTGGACCCCTGGCCTGGTGCAGGCACAGCTCATTGCGGTTCCCTTTATGATTGCGGGCATGGCTCTGGGAACCAGGCTCTATCAACGCATGAGCCAGGAACTATTTATGAAAATAACCTATATTCTGCTGTTTATCTCAGGAATCAGCCTGCTTGTAAAATAGTGCTTTGATGTATAGGAATTGCCGGATTGCGCAGTTTGCGGGTGAAAGGGTTCCTGTATATCTACAGCGGACATTTGATATTTCGATACACAGGAAAGGCAGGATGCCCATTTGCCTAAGCAAACCATTCATGGGCGTCCTTAGTGGAGGCAAAATCCACTGCTTACGTAGACTTAGGAAGGAAGGCTTTCCTGACTTCCTTAGCCGGAGTTAGCGGTTAGTTTGCCGGAACGTTGCCCAGTTTGCGTGGCAAAGGGGCATCCTGCCTTTCCGTCCGTACTCCAATATGAAACGTTTGCTCTAGTGAATTTTCCTGCGAATCAGCAAAGATTAAGAAAAAGGATGGGATGAAAAATGAAAGAATTTCAGATAGCGTATCTTCCGATTGGGGTTCCTACCTTTCATCTGGAAAGCGCGCAGACAGAATTTGAAAAATCAGTAAAACTTATTTCCGGGATAACGGAAGATGGAAAATACCCGGAGAAGATGCTTTTGTCTATTGAGGACTTGAACCAGTTTCTGGAGGAAATTTCTCCTGACGCTGTGATTGTCCAGAATATTACTTTTGCGAATTCAGCATATATCAGTGAAGCGTTAAAGCGGTTTGACTGCCCCCTTCTTTTGTGGACCTTGCGGGAACCTGTCATTGACGGCGGCCGTTTGCGCCTGAATTCCCTGACAGGGGCCTATTCGGCGGCAAATGCGCTGATGCATGTCCGGGGCGGGAATTTTGAATATATTTTCGGCGCGCCAGAAGAGGAAACTGTAAAGAAAAAGATTGAGGCGTTCACAAAAGCCGCGAAGCTGAAAAAATCATTGAGGGAATTGAAGCTGGCGGCTATTGGCCACACGCCCCAGGGATTTGGATTCGGCAGGGCAATGGATATTGATATGCTCAAAAGCTTCGGCGTGACCCTGGAATCTGTGGAGGCCAGAGAGCTGATTCAGAAGGCAAAATCTTATCAGCCAGAAGAGTGCGCTTCCTATCTGGAGGAGTTAAAGGCCGTATCTTCGGGGCTTGAGGCAATGCCAGAACAGAATCAGAATGATTTTGCAAGATTGTACAGAGCTTACCGGGAGTATGTGGAAGAACATCACATAGGGGCGCTGTCTTCCCGCTGCTGGCCGGATTTCTTTACGGAATTCGGCACACCGGTCTGCAGTGTGCTGGCAATGCTCAATGATATGGGGGTAGCCGCAAGCTGCGAATCGGACGTATACGGCGCGCTGTCTATGTACCTGGGGATGGAGCTGACCAGACAGGCTGTGTTCTTCGGGGATCCGGTCTCTATGGATGAACAGGAGAATACCATTACATTCTGGCATTGCGGAACGGCTGCCTGCTCCCTGGCGCATCCCGATACCGGAGCGCGGATTGGCGTGCATCCCAACCGGAAGATTGGGCCGGTGATGGATTTTGGCTGCAAGGCCTGTGAAAAGGTTACCGTATTCCGAATCGGGAAACGGGCAGATGGAAACTTCCGGTTCTTTTTGGCCTCGGGGGAAGCTTTAGACAAGCCAAAGCAGTTCTGCGGAACATCCGTGGTGGTAAAAACCAGGAATTCCGCCCAGGAGATTGTGAACAAAAGTGTTCTGGATGGATGGGAACCCCATTTTATCGTTATTTACGGTGATGTGGCAGAAGAACTTAAGATTCTGGGGCATATGCTCGGTATGGAAGTTTGTGAATATTAGAATTCTGGAACATATGCTCAGCATGGAAGTTTGTGAATATTAAGATTTCTTCACAAAAGTAGGCAAATCTATTGTATAATAAACGGGTAATGCATGAGACAAAGGCTTCATAGATGATACGATAGAATAGGAAATGGTGAGCTATGGGAAGAACAGGAATGAATCTTGAGAATGTGAAGATGAGAAACCGCTCTGTGATTCTGTCATTGCTAAACAGCCAGGGAGCGATGTCCAGAAAAGACATCGCGAAACTGGTGGGGCTGACTCCGGCGGCAGTCACCCTGTTGTGCACAGAGATGATGGAAGAAGGAAAGATTGTGGAAAAGGGAGAGGTGCAGGAAGAAAGAAGAGCCGGGCGCAAGAAAGTCCTTGTTGATATCAATGAGGAATATAAATGCGTGATAGCGGTAAGTGTGGAGACTTCTTTTACCTGGATTACCATCACAAATATCCGCGGCATAGAACTGGCCCATAAAAGGATTCGGACAAATATCCAGATGAACCCAGAAGAGTATTTAAGCGAGATAGCCAAGGAAAGCAAGGTTCTGCTCTGGGAAAACCATAGAAGCCAGGAAGAGATTCTTGGGCTTGGAATATGCGTCCCGGGAATCGTGGACAGAAAGCAGGGGCTCAGCCTGCATGCTTACGGAATCTGGAAAGAAAAAGTCCCTGTTCAGAGCATTATGGAGGAACTGATGCATTGCCCTGTGATCGTGGAGAACAATGTAAAGGCTTTTGCGGAAGGGGAGCTGACATACGGTCTGGGAAAAACAGATAAAGACCTTCTGTTTGTCAAATGGGGGCCGGGCGTTGGCTCCGCGATTGTCATCAATAACAGGATTTATGAGGGGAGAGAAAACAGGGCCGCCGAAATTGGCCACTATATCATTGAGCCTGACGGAATTCAGTGCCGGTGCGGACGAAGAGGGTGTCTTGAGACAAGGGTTTCCACGAAAGCCATTGTGGATAAAATTAAATCTGCTTTTTCAGAGGAAAATACCCCTTATCTATATCGGGCGCTGGAAGGCGACGGCAGCAGGATTACAGAAGATTTGTTTATTCAATGGGTTCAAGAATGCACAGAGGAACATGGCCTGATGCGTGAGCCTGCCCTGAAAGAGATTTTATGCAGCAGTATTGAGCGGATGGCCAGGGCAGTGGTAAATGTTATGACAATCCTTGCGCCGGATAATACCGTTTTGTACGGCACTATGCTGGAAAATAAAGCAATACGGAATATATTTATGTCTTATTGCAAAAAATATGATGCGGGATATACCGAAGAATGCATCAAAAAATCAGATCTCAGCGATCGGATTTCCTATATCGGGGCAGCTGCGATTGTTGCCAAGAAATATTTCTTTGAACCGGATCGGGCTATTTCGTAATTGATTGATGCCAGATAAGGAGAATTTTTTTGTGACAAGCATATTGAAATATAATGCCGATAGGCAAAAAAGAGATAAAAAGTCCATGTGGGCGAAAGAAACGAATCCCCAGATCAGTATGGCAGTACTGTCTGAGGATTCTTCTTTTCTTTCTCCCTGTTGCGGGTATTGGTGAGCAACGAAAAAATTATAACAAATCCAGGTTCGTAAAGTTGGGCGAAATTTGCCGCTTCGGAACTGTGGGGAGATAGCTGACAGCTTGTGTGGAAGGAGGAAGCCTTGCAGTCCCGTTACACAACTGCTTCAATGATTAACTTCTCTCCAAGAACAATTTCTTTTACCCCAATCTCTTTTTTCTGATTAAAATTAAAGCTGAGCATATACCCCCTGTTCAGGTGGAAATAATCAAGATATCCCATAAGCTGTTCTTCGCCCCGCTCATGGTAGGCATTTCCATGCCAGACTTTCATTTCAATAATGCTCTGTTCCCCAAGGTAGTCAATCACCAAATCCATCCGCTGCTGATTTCTTGTCTGGGCTTCCACGTAACAATTACCAATGCCGTTGATAATAGGACGTAAAAACAGCATAAAATATTTTCTGCCTGTTTCTTCCAGAAAGGCTTCATTTTTATCTCCAAATAAATAATCAAAAACTTCTACGAATTTTTCCAGTATTTTTCTCACATCTAAATGGCCATTTATGATAAATTGATTTTTGTTTCGCATACTTTCTGTATAAATTCCGGTATCCTGTTCTTTAAAATCCAAAAGAAACTTATTGTACAGCCGCATTTCAAAAATCCTGTTTGCAAGCAAAACAGTGGAGTTTACAATTTTTATAAATCCAAACATTTTCGCGCTGGAAACGGCAGTATCATCCGGGTTATACGCAATACTCTTTCCCTGAAACAATAACTGGGAAATCACATGGTTCAGCTCAGGAAAATCCTTGAATTTATTCATCAATGACTGAAACAGCGGGTTGTCATCTTCCAGAAGCATTTTTACAGCAGATAAAAAGCCCTCCTTTGTCCAAGGATTGCCGTGAAGCCTTTCATCCATAAACATGCACAGCCTTGATACCAGGTAAGGATACCCGGAGGTATAATCATACAGAAGCTGGGCCATCTGGCAAAGGTTCATCCCAGTGTGATGATCCGATTCATATTCCCGGAGCATCCCGGCAATCTCTTCGGCGGAAAAACTCATATCCACCAGAAAATCAGCCGCAATGTTCCAGGGACTGTTTTCCCGGCAGCTTTCTGCCCCGTGAATTTTTCTGGGAATATTCCTTACATCATAAACGCTGGCCAGAATGACAGACTGGAATGTGGGGATTTTCAGCCGTTTCATGTAGTATGCCCGAAGCTGGGAAAGGAAGTCCAGGAACACTTGATTGTTGGCGGCAGAATCTGTTTCATCAATAATCAGGACAATTTTTCTCTGGGTGTTTCGGCACATCTGCGTCAGTGTCCGGAACAACATGGAGAGGGTTGCTCTTTGGGACGCGTCTGTGGCGTAGTGCTCTAATTGCGCTCTGCTCTCTTTTGGTATGCACTTGGCATGGGCAGACAGTTCCCCGGCAAAAGCAGCTGCAAAACGCTGTTCGGATTCAAAATCGGCATAGCTGATGGTCTGGAAATCCAGGCTGATTACCTCATAATCTTCCGCTAAAAAATCGGCAAGCGCGTTCAGCAGCGTGGTCTTTCCATATTGCCTGGCTCTGGTTATGGTAAAATATTTTCCATCATCAATCATGGTCTTTATTTCGCATAGACGGCTGCGCAGATTCACCATGTAATGAAGTTTCGGGTCGCAGTAACCGTTGGCGTTGAAGGTTTTAGACATAGGTGATAGCTCCTTTTACAATATTTGGGGAATTGCCAGAAGGCAGTTCATTGATGAAGCCGCCAAGAGGCAATTCATTCGTGGAATCGCCAGGGGGCGGTTCTTTGGTGAAACCGTTTGGAGGCAACTCATTTGTGGAATCGCCAGGGGACGGTTCTCTGATGAATCGACCAGAATATGGTTCTTTATAGGAACTGGTACCGCTCCAACATGTAAATCGGCAGCGTTTCAATATTGCCGTTTCTGCTGCCCTTAGTATCGCCTTTTAAGTAGAGCAGTTTTTGTGCTTTGCCCTGTGCCAATGCCTTCTGCGCAGTTGCTGCCGTGCCTTTGCCGGATTTCACCTCTATCAGATAGCGGGCAGAGGAACGGGCGCTTTGGGCAACAAAATCAATTTCTCCGCCCCGGTACGTGGCGAACGCAGGCGTTTCAAAAATGATTTCCTCTGGAAATTCCTGGCGTTTTAACAGATTGATGTACGTATAGTTTTCGTTCAGTGTCCCTGACTGGGTGGAAACATCAGCGCCGGCACGGGTGAGGAAATATTGGGTGATGCCAAGATCCATGAAAAAACAGCGGCTTGCCGGTTTGAAATCCAGGATATCCATCTCAATAATTTTTCCGCAGTATCCGATAATTCCTGATTGGTACAGCCAGTTCACAGCCCGGTAACAGGAAGTTTTGGTCAGGTTGCTGGAATAATTTTTTGTGACTAATTTCTGCAGTTCCTCGCTGATACTGTCTTCCTGCAGCCCCTTTTTTTCCCGGATAAGGATACGGCAAATGCTCAGAAAAATATTTGTAAATACACTGATATCCTCAATATCAGTAAAATAGCGTAAAGATTCATTGGTAAATATGTGAATGATTTTCACCAGCTCCCTTTGGGCCGCGGATAAATCCCGGGCGGTAAGGTAGGTGTCCACAACCTTGGGATAGCCGCCGATTTGTTTATAAATCTGGAAAGCATGCTGCAAATCGGCATATATTTTGTTCGCGCTGTCATCTGCCGGGACAAAAGGCAGTTCTTGATATTTTTTATAAAGGGCCGGGTCAAAGGATTCCAGAAATTCCTGAAAGGAAAGGGTGAAAATTCGGATGGTGGTAACGTCTCCGCTGGAAAAGCGGAATTCCGGTTCCAGGACTCGTCCTAAGTAGCTGCCCGTAACGACAAAGCGGGCCTGGAACTGCCGTGTGAATTCCCGGATGCAATTGAAAATTTCGGAAGATTCCTGTATTTCATCAATGATAATTACAGTATCATCCGTATCTTCGAAGGAAGGCTCAAAGAAACGGAATGCGTCATGCAGCGGATGAGGGTTACGCGGCGTTCCGGGCGTCCAGTCCGTTGCCTTTTGAAAGCATTTCATAAAATCTTTTCCAGACCGCTCAAAAAGGTTAATGTAAATTTTGCGGCGGAAGTTCTCGTCGGCAAATTTATTGATAATGTACGTTTTTCCAACCTGCCTTGCGCCGTTTATCTCCAGGGCGCTATGGCTGGAATCGTTTTTCCAGTCCAGAAGCCGGTTATAAATTTCACGTTTTAAATACATTGTCAGCGCTCCTTCCTCTGCCATTCTCCTGCCCGCAGACGGCAAATACCGTCGCGTTTTAGATACATTGTCAGCGCTCCTTCCTCTGCCCGTCTTGCCATAAAATCCAGGCGCCCGTTATTTCAAAAATTAATGCGCTATTGTACAAGTGGTATTGCTGGAAAACAATATCTGCGGATAGAATGTTATTTTTATGGGATTATATTAGCATAAGCCCCGGAGGATTTCAAGAAATGAAAACGTACAGGATTCCGTGATGTGTTTTTGCGTGATTGTAGTGGCATTTACACTAAATCTGTATTTTATCATCCATTCCGTTTGAATTCCGTGGGCGATATATGGTAATGTTCCTGGAATTTTTTATAAAAGAAGCCTAAGTTTTGATAGCCTACTTCGTGGGCTATTTCCTGTATGGGAAGGCTGGAGTTTTTTAAATAGAATCCGGCCTGGAGCATCCGCTGGGTGATGATAAGATCCTTGTATGATTTGCCAGTGTGCTTTTTGATGTATGAACTTAAATAATTAGGATGGAATCCAAAAAGTTCAGCCAAAGATTCCAGTGTCACTGTTTTATAATTTGATTCCATATATTTTAAAATCAATAATAGGATTTCGTCGTGGGCAGTGTTAGAAGTATCTGAATTTGTTTGGTTTTGGTACATGCGAAGCAGCAATGAAAATAAAATTACCATGTAGGAATCGATAATTTCATTGCTGCATATTTTTGTGTCATAGTATTCACATAAAAGCTGCTGTATTACGGAGTGGATATCTATATCCGGCTGCTTTTTAAAAATAAGAAATTTTTGTGTATGATGGCTTTCGGAAAGAGCTTCAACAAGAAATTTTGAGACAAGTCCCTGGGTGGAAAGCCTGGCAAGGAAGCTGTCCATAAAATACTTTTTCCGCATGTCGATGGTAATGATAATGTCTTTGTCAGAAAGCGGTAAAATTTCGTGGGCAGTATTCATATCTAAAATACAGACATCGCCTTCCTGAAGCGTAAGTTCAGTTCCATTAATAATCTGGGTAAATGTTCCTCTGTATACATAATTTAATTCTATTACCGCATGGATATGTTTTGGGATGGGTGTATAGCGGGATTCACGGTTTAGGCATATATTACGTTCCTGCATAAGTGAATCGAATTTAAATAAATACAGTTCTTCGCCGTTTAATGTTGTTTTTTGTATTCTGTTATAACGCCTGCTTAGGCTGTTGGGATATTTTAGATGAAACTTTTCGCTGGTTGTTAAGGAGAAAAGCTGGTTGTTTAACTGGTTTATATTCATAACGTTACCTCTAAATTTCATAATATTGGTTTTCCTTATTATACAATCTTAAGTTTCGTGATTCAAGTGCTTAGAATGGGTAATTGAAGTAGGCTTGAATTTGAGTTTACAATGAGAAAAAAAGGAGGAAACTGAAATGGGTTTTGAAGTCAGGGAATTATTGGTAAATCAGGAGAAGGAGCCTCTTGGAATGGATATTGCATTTCCGGTATTTTCGTGGAAATTGCATTCGGATGGATACGGGGTTAAACAGGTAAAATATCAAATTCAGGTTCGTAACAGGTGTAATGGCCGCTTATGTTGGGATACCGAAATCCAGAACAGCAGCTGCAGCGTTGGCGTCCGATATGAAGGTGAAAAACTTTTACCCGAAACAAGCTATAGCGTAAACGTCAGGGTATGGAACCAAAAGGGAGAGGAAGCGGACATAGACAGTCATTTTGAGACGGGTTTTCTTAACGGAGATGTAAGCGCCTGGGAAGGGGCTGCCTGGATAGGGGCTCCTGAATACTATCTTGCAAGTGATACGATGAGTGTTTTTTCCATTGAAAGCAATATATCAATTCATCCCGGCGGAAAGAGGGCGGGTATCATTTTTGGGGCAAATGATGAGAGGCTCTTGGATCAATATAAAAATGAATTAGGCCTAGAAGGTGAAAACCAGATCCGCTATGTTCTGAATGTGTCTGAGATCCCGGCCATATTGGAAATATATAGAATTGGATACAGCAAGGAAGATAGTGCTTGCAAACCGTTTGCTGCCGTCAATATCGTTTCACAAGAAACGGCTGAACCGATCATTACAGAGGAAAATCGATATAAACCGCATGCTTTGCGGGTTGAAGTAATGGGGAATTCGGCATATGCATACGTTGACGGCGTATTAGTTGATGCCGTAAAAAGAATGACTTTTTCTGGTGAACGGATATCGCCTAGGCAGCTGAATTCTTTGGGGTTTAATGATGTCACGACTTATCCAAGACTTTGCGAGGCGGGCTATTATACAGAGTGCGGGACTACTGCCCGGTTTGATGGGGTAGTGATAAGAAATGTCAGGGAACCGCGTGCAGTTGTTGCCGAGATAGATGCTGAAACGGGGAGGACAATAACTGCGGAGCAGGAGGATGTGTGTAAGCTGTTTTGGCCCTCATCCCATTCCCTCCCTATGCTTCGGCATGATTTTATGGTTGGTGAGGGGATTCAAAGCGCCCGGGTATACGCAACAGCAAGAGGAATTTATACGGTAAAAATAAACGGGCAGAAGCCGGCAGACCAGTATTTTATGCCAGGTGCAAGCCAATATGATAAGCATTTGATGTATCAAACATATGATATTACAGAATTGCTTCGGACAGGGGAAAATGCTATCGGTTTTACGCTTGCTTCTGGCTGGTGGAGCGATATGTCAACGTATGGATTGTATAATTATAATTATTGGGGTGACAGGCCGTCGTTGCTTGCAAAAATCGTTATCACATATACAAATGGGAAACGTCAGGTTTTTACTACAAATTGTGATGAGTGGCAGTATTATGGCGAAGGGCCGTTTCTCTATGCGGGATTTTTTAACGGGGAACAATTTGATGAAAGAAGGCGTTGGATTGATGAAGGATTTTCAATGCCGGGTTTTAAAGTGGATGGTATGAAAAAACCGGAAGAAATTATTCCGGTGCCGATTTGGGCGGACAAGCCTTCTACGCCGCTTATTCCTGGGTGGGAGCATGTGAATATTACAGAGCCGGAAATCGTGGGTTCCTATAACGCACCTGTAAAAGTTGTAGAAAGTTTTACGGCAAAGAGTGTGCACGCACCCCGTAAAGGTTTGTATATTTATGATCTAGGCCAGGAGATTACGGGAATTCCATCCATTCATTTTCATGGAAAGCAGGGGACGCGTATCCGGCTGCGGTATGGAGAAATGCTTTATCCGGATCTCCCGGAATATGGACAGCTTGCCGGCACACTTTTGCAGGCTAATCTGCGAGAAGCTTCCAATACAGATATCTATTTTTTGTCCGGAGGCGATAACGATGTTTTTCAGCCTGAATTTACATTCCATGGGTTCCGATATATTGAAATCAGTGGGCTGGAAGAGGCTCCAGCTTTAGAAGAGGTCAAGGGTCTCCTTCTTTCAAGTGTTGATAATGTGACAGGAATGTTTACCTGTAGCAATGAATTGGTAAATATTACTACGGCTATTAAAAGTCAATGTTTTAATAGCCGTAATCCTGAATATA
>CAJUBP010000033.1:0-29266 GCA_910584585.1 uncultured Lachnospiraceae bacterium
CTTCCCCAAAATCAAGGTTTTAATAACAAAAAATCAGGTAGGATTTGACACTACCCAGTGAACAATGGAGGAAAAATTTATGGACCAGACTTTTATGAAAGAAAAAAAGATCCTGCCGCTGGTGCTGTCTATGTCTCTTCCCATGGTGATTTCCATGGCGGTGAATTCCCTGTACAACATTGTGGACAGCTATTTTGTGGCAAAATTAAGCGAGGACGCTATGACCGCGCTGGCCCTCGTCTATCCCGTACAGAATTTAATCAATGCCATTGCCATCGGTTTTGCCATTGGCATCAACGCCTGCGCCGCATTCTATCTAGGGGCCGGACAGCAAAAGCAGGCAGACGAAGCGGCCACCCAGGGAACGCTTCTGAACTTTCTTCACGGCGTTGCGCTCACTGTCCTGTCCATTGCCGCAATGCCTGCCTTTTTGCGAATGTTTTCTTCTGACGAAGCTGTGATTCAGCTTGCCCTTACTTACGCCAACCGGGCTTTTCTGTTTGCGGTATTTATTACCCTGGGCCTTTCTTTTGAAAAAATTTTCCAGTCTGTGGGAAGGATGCGGGTATCTATGTTCTGCATGATGTGCGGCTTTCTTGCCAATATTATTTTAGATCCGCTGATGATATTCGGAATCGGCCCTTTTCCCGCCATGGGCATTGCGGGAGCCGCCTATGCCACAGGAATCGGACAGTGCTTTTCTCTGGCCGTCTATCTGCTGATCTATTTTCTTCGGCCGATTCCCGTGAAAATCAGGCGGGACGCAGTAAAGCCTGACAAAGAAGTGATTGTGAGAATGTATGCCGTGGGAATCTCCGCCACGCTGAGCATGGCGCTGCCCTCCCTGCTGATCTCTGTATTAAACGGAATTCTTTCCGCTTTTTCCGGCGCCTATGTGCTGGTGCTTGGGGTCTATTATAAGCTTCAGACCTTTATCTACCTGACGGCCAACGGGATTATCCAGGGCATCCGGCCTTTGATGGGCTATAATTACGGCGCCGGAGAACAGAGCCGGGTCAGGGAAATCTACCTGACTTCCCTGAAATTAATTATGGGCGTTATGCTGATTGGAACACTGCTGTCCTGGGCAATCCCCAGCCAGTTAATCGGACTGTTTACTTCCAATCCGGAAACGATACAGATTGGCGTTAAGGCCCTTCACATTATCAGTCTTGGGTTTGTTGTATCCGCTGTTTCCGTTACCAGCTCCGGCGCTCTGGAAGGACTGGGAAAGGGAACCCCGGCGCTGTTTATCTCCCTGCTCCGCTATGTAGTGGTGATTATACCGGCAGCTTTTTGTTTCAGCCGCTTCGCGGGAGCAGACGGCGTATGGTACGCCTTCTGCTTCTCTGAATTTGTAACAGCGGGATGCGCTCTTCTGATTTACCGGCGGGCGACTGGATGAACTGCTAATACTACAGTGAACTTTTAATATGCGAACACGGACGGAAAGGCAGGATGCCCCTTTGGCACACAAAACTGGGCAACGTTCCGGCAAACTAACTGCTAACTACGACTAAGGAAGTCAGGAAAGCCTTCCTTCCTAAGTCTCCGTAAACAGTGGATTTCGCCTTCACTAAAAACGCCCATGAATCGTTTGCTTAGCCAAAGGGGCATCCTGCCTTTCCTGTGTATCGAAATACTGATTGTTCGCTCTAGCGCATGTCTCAAAATTCACTATAAAATCTGATGAAAATTGGGACGACATCTTGCGGAAAGCAATTTTAAGTCACGCTCTAAGCTGCAGAATTTCAGGAAGAACGCCTTGCCAGGCAATCCTCATAGCTGTAACTTTCCGTCAGTTTTTTGAAAGCTTCAAAGTCCGCTTCCGGCGTCAGGCTTTGAATCACAGAATACAAATCTTCATAATTATATGCGTTTATCGTAGCGCTGGAAGCAAGGGCGTACATGCTGTCATATTCTGATTCGCTTTTGGCAACCCAAAAGCCCTGCTCCAGCCGAAATGCTTTCCCGTCGGGCCGGAAAGCATCCGCGTTTCCAGTAATTGCGTTGTAGAGCCCGGCAAATCCCGGTCCAATTTCCGACTGGTATTTCCCCGCCACATACGCGATCTTTCCTTTTTTAAAACCAAAATAATTGTCCTCTGAGAAACAGTCAATGGTACCGCATTCAATCTCCACAGAATTCAGCCCCTCCATCAGGGACGTCACAGGAATTGTCGATAACACAGTGGTATATTCCCCGGAAGTGACCGCCTCTAAGGCTGGTTTTTGGAATTCTTCAAAATCGATATATCCCGGACAGATCGTAAGCTTCAGCCCATCCGCCTCTATGGTCACGGGCTTTTGGGCAGCAGCCAGCTCTTCCGAACTTTGCTCAAATTTGACTCCATGTTTCTCCTGCAAAACATCCAGCATTCCCATGGTCCGCTGCCTGTGCATCTCATTGCCCAAGCCGGCGCCGCCTGAGAGGATCAGGTAGCTTTTCCCTTCCTTTGCCAGCGCTTCGGCCATTTTGGCCCCTTCCTCGTATTCATTTTGGATTCCAGGCCCAATCTGTCCCAGGAAATAAGGATTATCCTCCACAGACGCAAATTCCTCTTCCGAAAATGTGCCGGCGGGGCGGATCAAATACATCTCATGACTGGCGCAGAATTCCACTTCTTTTTTCAGGTCGTAGGAATTAAAGGCCATAATGCCCTTAACGCCGCTTTCCGCGCACTGTGCCAGAAAATCCATCATTTCCTCCTAACTGCTGATACTGTCTGAGTACAGAAAGGTCACATCGGTAAAACATTCTTTAATATAGTGATCCAGATAATCTTTAAACATCATCACCTGGGCATCCCTGACATTATAAGTGGCCACGCCAATCTTGTGAATCTCCATTCCGCTGGCCTCCGCTGCCTTCTGATCCCGGTTCGCAATGTTACCGTCTGCAGCTCCGCAGCCGGAAAGCAGGGAGACCAGCATAACTGCCGCCAGAATAAACGCTGTATATTTTCTCATGCCGAACCCTCCTTAAATAAATGGCAGGCAACACTGTGCCCCTCACCGATGGTTATCAGTTCCGGCCGCTTACTGCGGCAGATATCCCCGCAATGAACACACCTGGTCTGGAACGGGCATCCAGGCGGCACATCCAGAGGACTTGGAATCTCGCTGTCTATGCTTTCTATTTTCCTGGAAAAATCCATCTTCGTATCAAAAATGGCTCCCAGCAGCGCCTGGGTATAGGGATGCCGCGCCCGATCCACCATTTCGCCCGGAAGAATTTCCACAATACTGCCCAGATACATCACGGCAATCTGATGGGCAAAGGACTGAATCAGCCCCAGGTCATGGGCAATAAACCCTATGGCAATATTTTTCTCTTTCTGCAGCCTGCAAATCAGCTCAATCATGGTTTTTTGCACAGATACATCCAACGCGCAGGTAGCCTCATCCATGACAATCAGCTCCGGTTCCAGAGCAACGGCTCTTGCAATGGCAATTCTCTGCCGCTGGCCGCCGGACATATTATGGGGAAACCTGTCAGCAAATTCACCGGGCAAATCCACCGCCTCCAGATATTTACGGGCTGTACTGTCTTTTTCCGAAGCTTTGATCCGGCCAAAATTCATCAGCGGTTCACAGATAATATCCCTGATTTTCATTTTGGGGTTGAAGGAACCGCCGGGATCCTGGAAAACCATTTGAATATACTGCCGGGTCTAGCGCAGTTCCTCTCCTTTCAGCCTGGTCAAATCCTTTCCCTTAAAAAGAATTTCTCCTTCCGTAGGCACATCCAGGCGGACCAGAAAACGCATAAACGTAGACTTTCCGCAGCCGGATTCTCCAATCAGCCCCAGCGTCTTTCCCCTGTAAAATTTCAAATTAATGTCATTGCAGGCCGTCAGCTCCCGGCCGCCGGAAGCAGGAAAACGACGGGTCACATGCTTCGCCTCCAAAATCATATCCTTTTCATCAAACATAACGCGCACCTCCCAGCGAAGGAACTGCGTCTAAGAGCTTTTGCGTATAGGCGCTATGGTTCCCGTAAAGTATCTCATCCCGGCTTCCAATGTCGGATATCCTGCCCTTTTGCATCACGGCAATCTGATCGGACATGTAGGCCGCAACCCCCAGATTATGAGTCACCACAATCATGCTGGTTCCGTATTTATCTCTCAATTCCATCATCTGACGGACGATCTGAGCCTGGGTGGTCACATCCAGAGCGGAAGTTGGCTCATCCGCCAGCAAAAGCCTGGGCTGAAAAGTCATAGCCATGGCAATGCCCACACGCTGCCGCATTCCGCCGGAAAGCTGAAAGGGATAAGAATTCATAATATTATTTCCGTCAGGCAGACGCATCCGTTCCAGCATCTCAATCCCCTTCTTCCATGCGTCCGCTTTTGAAATCTTTTCATGGGTGCGGATATATTCCGCAAAAACATTTCCAATTTTCCGGATGGGATTTAACATTTCGCCGGAATCCTGAAAAATCATGGAAATATCTGTGCCCCTTAATTTTCTCCACTGTTCCGGCGTATTTTTCAGCAGCGATTTCCCCTGAAACAAAATGTCGCCCTCTGTAACTTTGCCTCCTCCCGCAAGCAGGCCCAGCGCCGCGCGGATCACGGTCGTCTTGCCGGAACCAGATTCACCAACCAGAGAAGCAATCTCTCCCTCTTTTAACGTCATGCTAAAATCTTTTACGGTAGGGCGATCTTTGTAAGAAATTGTAACGTTTTTAATTTCCAGCATAAGCTCCTCCTTATTCATCTCTCGGATCCAAAATGTCCCGAAGGGCGTCGCCCAGCAGATTAAACACAACTACCACCACAAAAATCGCCGCTCCGGGATAAATCATCATCCAGGGCGCGCTCTGGATAAACTGCCTGCCTTCATTGAGCATAAGCCCCCATTCCGGCGTGGGCGCTTTCGCGCCGAATCCTAGGAAAGAAAGGCCTGCCAACTCCAGCATCATGCCGCCGATGTCTGTTGCGGCGGTAATAATCAGAGCGGGAATCACATTGGGAACCATGTAACGCTTCAATATATAAGGAGTCTTGGAACCGGTTACCAGGGCGGCAGCCACATAATCCTGATTGCGGATCTTAAGAACCAGGCTCCGGGCAAGACGGGCGTACTTTGTCCAGCTTACCAAAGCTACCGCAAGCACCGCGTTTCTCACACTGGCGCCCAGAACGCCGGCAATGGCCATGGCAAACACCATGCCTGGAAAAGAAACCATCATATCAGCAATCCGCATAATGACCGTATCGGTCCAGCCGCCAAAATATCCTGCCAATACCCCCAGCGCCGTGCCCAGACCGAAAATAAGGATGACCACGGAAAAGGAAGCTGTAAGGCTGGTGCGCGCGCCGTAAATTACCCGGGTAAAAATATCGCGCCCCAGCTTGTCCGTGCCAAATATATGGTTTCCGCCGGGAGGCTTAAGGGCATCTTTTAACACGGCTTCTGTGGGGCTTACGCCTCCGGTCACAATGGGGGCGAAAACAGCCGCAAGCACAATCAGAAGGGCAAGGACCGCAAAAACACAGAAGGATTTGTTTTTCTTTACAAAACTTTTAAACTTCATATCCACTACCTCCCTCGGATTCTGGGATCAACGCAGCTGTAGGAAATATCCACAGCCAGATTCACCAGCATATAAATCAGGGAAATCCACAGAACATATCCCTGAATTAACGGATAATCATAAGCGGTAATGGCTGAAACTGCCAGGCTGCCCATACCGGGATAGGAAAAGATAACTTCCACCACAGCAGTGCCGCCAAGTAAAGAACCCAGGGACAGGCCCAGCATAGTAATCAGAGGAAGCAGAGAATTAGGAAATACATTCTGCCACAAAATTTTCCATTCTTTCACCCCTCTGGCCCTTGCGCCTGTAACGTAATCCTGATTCAGTTCCTCTAAAATCGCCGTTCGCACCTGACGGGTATATTTGGCGGACATGGCAAAGGCCAGCGTCACAGAAGGCAGAATCAGACTTTTAAAATCGCCGGCGGAAGATACCACAGGCAATAGTTTCAGCTGAACACAGAAAAACAGCATCAGCAAAAGCCCCACCCAGAAATTGGGCATGGACACGCCGAAAAATGTGACACCCCGAAGGGCGTAATCTATGATGCTGTTTTTATGAGTCGCCTGAGCCATGCCCACAGGCACAGCCACCAGCAGCATTAGAATCATGGAAAAAACAGACAGCTTCAGCGTAGGCCAGAGCCGGTTCAGCAGCAACGAAGCAACCGGTTTGCTATAGGCGTAGGATGTGCCGAAATCCCCTTTTAAGCAGTTCCCCAGCCAGTCGAAATACTGGACCAGCACCGGACGGTTCAGACCCATGGCTTCCCGGGTTTCCTGAACAACTTCCTCACTGGGCACAACGCCGGTAGCCGCGTACATGGTGCGCACCGGATCTCCCGGCGCCAGATATGTAATCAAAAAGGTCAGAAAACTGATGCCCAAAGCCACAAGAAGAATCTGAATCATCCGTTTTCCCAGTTGTTTCACACTCAAAGATATTCTCCCCTTTCTGCGGGATTTTCTAACAAGTAAATGACCGAAAGTTTCGCCTGCCTATGAACGCGAACGCCTCTGGAAAAACCAAACGCTTTTTCAAAAGCCTTCGCGACGTCATACAAAAATCAGGACGCAGGATATATCTCTGTGGTAATCCAGTAATAATCCGCTGTGTGAATGGCAGCGCCGCCAATGGTTTCATTTTTGGAAATCATGGAGCTGTTATAATAACCGTGAACAACCGCAACTGCGTCGTCAATCAGAATCTGCTGCATCTTCTGAATAATTTCACGGCGGGCTTCTGTATCAAAGGTGGCGCCCAGTTCTTCAAACAAAGCGTCATATTCATCATTTTTATAGCCGCAGTAGTCAGCTCCTGAAGTGGAGCACCAGGCCGCCAGATATTCCGTAGGATCGCCGGTTCCCACAGTGGTCCAGTTGGATCCGTTCAGGTCAAAATCGCCGCTCTGATAGCTGTCCCACTGACGGGCGGAATCTCCGATTTCCAGATCCACGCCGATGCCGATGGCGGCCAGCTGCTGCTGAATGGCCTCCGCGAAATCATCCAGACAGCGGTTTGAATAGGTGACATATTTTAAGACAATCTCTTTGCCGTCCAGCTCCCGGGTTCCATCGCCGTTGGTGTCTACAATGCCGGCCTCGTCCAGAAGCTTTGCCGCCTTATCCGGGTCAAAGGCATAGGGATCTGTCAGATTATCATATCCGTAGTCCAGATTGGAAGGCAGTACGGAAAATCCTGACGTATACAGACCGCCCACGGTAACGGCGCACATAGTATCGTCATCCAATGCCGTCAGAACCGCTTCCCGCAAAGTCTTATTGGACAAAAATTTTCCTTCAGACACATTCATGTGGGCCAATCCGGTGCGGACGCCGTTTGCAATGGTAACTGTAAAATTCGGATCTGCCTGCAAATCCCGCAGATCACTGATATTGGTAACATTTTCAGCCAGATCCAGCTGCCCGGACTGCAATGCCATAGCCTTGGCGGAAGCGTCTCCCATGTACACCAGCTCAATGGACTCAAAGGGAACTTCACCGTCCCAGTAATTTTCATTGGCAACCATCGTGTACCCCACTTCTTCCCGGAAGTTGGTGGCAACGTAAGGACCGGTGCCGATGGCTGCGTGATCGTAATCTGTGGTATGCTCCGTATCCAGAATCACCATAACAGGATAAGCCAGATTCTTCGTCAGATCCACATAAGGTTTTGTGGTTTTTATAGTCAGATTGCCGGAAGTATTATCCGCTGTAATCTCAGCCTCTTCCTCCAAAAATTTCTCAGGAGCGGAAGAACCGGACTTTCCTGCCTCAAACAGACGTTCAAAGCTGGCTTTTACCGCCTCAGGGGTCAGAGCGCAGCCATCAGAAAATTTTACATTATCCCGGATATGGAACACCCACTCCGTATGTTCCTCATTGACGGTATAGCTGTCGCAGAGCTTCTCTGCCACATTCATGGAATTGTCAAACATAAACAGACATTCTCCCACTCCGTAACGGGATACATTCCAGGCGCAATTAATCTCTTTCGCCGGATCAATTCCCCCGCCGCCGTAATTCTGAATGCCAAAGGTCATGGCGCGCCCGCCGGAGGTATCCCGTTCTGTCTCATAAGCCTCCTGATTGACCTCGTCCTCGCGGTTGCCTGCCGGCGTGTTCTCTGCCTCTGTCGGGGTTTCCTCCTGGGCGTTTCCGCCGCATCCGGCCATAACGCCGCAAATCATCAATGCGGACAAAAACAGTGCAGCGTACTTTTTCAATCTTTTCATTTGTAGGATCCACCTTTCTCAAATTTTTTTCTTACAGTCACTCCGATCACTCGATGTCTGGTTTGTCCATAAATTCTCTGATAGATAAAAAAAGACCGTAACTTCGTTACGGTCAAATATCATACAGCAAAGCATCAATCACCAGAAAATACCGGTAATTGATAAAACAAATCAGTGAGCTTTCTCATTGTCCGTAAGAATCTCAAATACAGAAATAAGCAGGTCTCCTGACTTATGCGTAATGCTTAGGAACTGCGCCTTCCCAAGGATTACTCCTCAGTGACATTATGCAGCCTGCACGCAATTACAGTGACGGAATCGTTCTGGACTTACACCAGATTCCCTATTAATCCATTGCTGGAACTTATTTCCACAGCACGTATGGCTAAACTATAAAGTTTTTATAATTATGATGGTATACTCGATTTTTGCGTTTGTCAAGATAATTTTCTCTTTTTACGCCAAAGCAAATAACTATTCAGCCTTCGGCTTCATAGTTACGGAATCCGGCCTATTCCAGTTTGCCTTCGGCAAAGAGGCCGGATTCTTCTCAACCAATACAAATGTTCCAGCAGTTATAAATACTTGACAGTCAGGTACAATCTGTCTACAATAAAAAAACATATTTATGCCAAAATTTTACAAAAGAAGGGAACAATCATTATGTTTACTATTTGCGGACACACGTTAAACCCCGGTGAGAAACTGCAGACTGTACTGCGCCCATTCCCCGGTTATGAAATGCCTTCCACGCTGATTTGCGGCGCGGCGCCCGGAAAAACTCTCCTGATTACCGCCGGTATTCACGCCGGCGAATACCCCGGTATTCCGGCAGTGATCCGTACAGCAAAAGCCATTGACCCAATGGAGCTTACCGGAAATATTCTTATGATCCACTGCGTTAATACCAGCGGTTTTCGGGCAAGAACTGACTGCCTTGTACCAGAAGACAACGGCAATCTGAACGCCAATTACCCAGGCGCTTCTGAAGGAACTGCTTCTGAGAAAATCGCCGATTATTTTGTCACGGAAATTTTCCCCCATGTGGATTTTGTAGTGGATCTGCATTCCGGCTCTCAGCAGGAACCGCTGACCCCCTGCCTCTTTTTCCCAAAATGGGAAAAAGTCCGCGCAGAAGCTCTAGCAGCAGCCAAAGCTCTGGACATTCCCTGCCTGATCCAGTCCGCGAACAAAAGCGGAGAATCCGGCTATGCCGCCTATGCCATGGGGATCCCCTCCCTCCTGTTAGAGCGGGGACACAGCGGTTTCTGTGAGGAAACATGGATCCGGGATTACTGCCACGATCTGCGGCTGCTTTTGCGGCATCTTGGACATTACGCCTACGACAAACAGTCAACCGCGGAAAAACATGTTTTTGTGGACGCAGTACATCTGGAAGCGGAGGAAGAAGGCCTCTGGCACTGTCAGGTAAAGCCCGGCGATTCTGTAAAGGAGGGGCAGCTCCTTGGACATACCGAAGACTTCTTCGGAAATATCCTCCATGAGTACCGCGCAAAAGCCGACGGTATTGTATTTTATCATTGCTGCGGCCTGTCTGTAACTGCGGGACGTAATCTGATAGCGTATGGCGTCAGAGAGGAATAGGGCAAAAACAGAGAACTGATTCCTGTGCACCGAAAATAACATTCCACCGCATAGGTGGAAAAATTTCAATTATATTTTTAATTTTCTATTGACTTTTTCCCTGGCTCTTTGTATACTGAACTCAATCAAATGAATGTATGCTCATTTGTTCAATTATTTATTTATACAGGAATCAATTCATTTATAAGGAGGAAGAGCTATGAAAGATCTGAATTCCCCAGCGGAAGAACAACACGGACATGAACATACGCACGACCATGCGCACAGCCACGATCATGCACAGGAACACAGTCATGCACATGCACACAGCCACGAGCACGATCATGCACATGCGCACAGCCACGATCATGCACATGTGCACAGCCACGAGCACGATCATGCACATGCGCACGACCATGCGCATGAACACAGCCATTCTCATGACGATTGCGGCTGCGGCCATGACCATGAACACAGCCATTCCCATGATGATTGCGGCTGCGGCCATGACCATGAACACAGCCATTCCCATGATGATTGCGGCTGCGGCCACGATCACGGGCACAGCCATTCTCATGATGATTGCGGCTGCGGCCACGATCACGGGCACCAACAGGAAGACATTCCTACCCGTTCCCACACTCATTTTGTGACAGAACACCGTCATACCCCCGGCCATCCCGAGGACTGTGACTGCCCAAGCTGCCATCCGCATGCGGAATATTGTAATATCTGCGGAGAAAGTCTTGCAAAATGCACCTGCAAAATGCCCGACGAAGATCTGGAAAAGCGGGTATACATTTTAGAAGGCATCGACTGCGCCAACTGCGCCGCTAAAATTGAGGCCAAACTCCGCCAGATGCCTGAAATTGCTTATGTTTCCGTCACATTTGCCACAAAACAGCTGAGGGTATCCGCCAACAATCAGGACGAATTAATGCCAAAAATGCAGGCTTTGATCGACTCTGTCGAAGACGGCGTAACCCTGGTTCCAAGGAACAAGCAGATAAAAGGCGTCTCCGGAACAAAAATCTATCTTCTGGAAGGCCTTGACTGCGCCAACTGCGCTGCAAAAATTGAGAATAAACTGAAAACCATGGAAGGAGTGGATGATCTGTCAATTACCTTTGCCACCAAGCAGATGAAGCTCTCTGCCAAAAATCCCGACAGCCTGATTCCTTCCATCCAGGCTGCCATAAACGCCATGGAAGACGGCATCACCGTCATTCCAAAAGAAACGGTCAAAGAACATTCCACTGATTCAACGTCAAAAAGCGGTATCAGCGAAGAAAAGCGGGCTTTGATCTCCATTTTTGCCGGCGCAGTCCTGTTTATTGCCGGAGAAATTATGGAACACGCAGGGGCCCCCATATTCGCGGAATTGGCGGTACTGGTGATCGCCTACCTGATCCTGGGCGGAAAAGTTCTTCTCACCGCTGCCAAAAACATTTCCAAAGGCCAGGTATTCGATGAAAACTTCCTTATGAGCATCGCTACCCTGGGAGCATTTGCCATTCAGGAATATCCTGAAGCTGTGGGCGTTATGCTCTTTTACCGCATCGGCGAATATTTTGAAGACCGGGCCGTTGCCCAGAGCCGCAAACAAATCATGGATGCTGTGGATCTGCGTCCTGAGGTCGTAAATCTGATGGTTGGAGAAGACATCCGCGTGATTGACGCGGAAGAGGCAAATGTAGGCGACATTCTCATGGTGCGCCCCGGTGACCGCATCCCCCTGGACGGCGTGATCATTCAGGGAGAGAGCCGGATTGACACCTCCCCTGTCACTGGAGAACCGGTTCCGGTAAAAGCCGCCCCTGGAGACAGCGTAACCTCCGGCTGCGTCAATACATCCGGCCAACTTCTTATGCGCGTGGAAAAAGGACTGGAGGAATCTATGGTAACCAGGATTCTGGATTCTGTGGAAAACGCCGCCGCGACCAAACCGGCCATTGACAAATTTATTACCCGTTTTGCCAGAATTTACACTCCATTGGTGGTGCTTGCCGCCGCTGTTGTGGCACTGGCGCTGCCCTTTTTCTTTCCCAGCTGGCACTTTTTTGTAGACGCCGATTACACTGGACCCGTAAACGCAATTCATGGAACCTCAGGAACTGCCTCCATTCTCACGGCGCTGACTTTCCTGGTCATCAGCTGCCCCTGCGCATTGGTGCTCAGCGTTCCCCTTGCCTTTTTCTCCGGAATCGGCGCAGCTTCCAAAAAAGGCATCCTGTTCAAAGGCGGCAACGTCATCGAATCCTTATCTGGCATCAAAGCTGTGGTTATGGATAAGACAGGAACCATTACCAAGGGAAATTTTGTAGTTCAAAAAGCTGTTCCCGCCATCCAGGGCCTAACCCCGGAGGAACTGCTCTCCATCAGCGCAAGCTGCGAGCTCTTTTCCTCCCACCCAATCGGCAGCAGTATTCTCACCGCCGCCAGGGAACAAGGCCTTCAGCCGGAACGTCCCTCAGAGGTAAGCGAAATTGCCGGCCACGGAATCCGGGCGGTGACCTCAAAGGGCATTGTACTCTGCGGCAACCGCAAACTGATGGACACAA
Source organism: uncultured Lachnospiraceae bacterium (assembly GCA_910584585.1). GTDB lineage: Bacteria > Bacillota > Clostridia > Lachnospirales > Lachnospiraceae > Petralouisia. The sequence goes on from CAJUBP010000033.1 coordinate 12,430, forward strand.
ACAATATTGACATGCAAAATTATCACAACGATGCTTTCGGCACGGAAGTGCTGACCGCCATAGACGGCGTGTTCGCCGGCTATATCCTTATCTCTGACACCATCAAGGAGGACGCCGTATCCGCCATTGCCCGTACCCGGAAAAGCGGGGTCGTCACTGCCATGCTTACCGGCGACGCCCAGGAAAGCGCAGAACACGTAGCCCGGCAAACCGGCATTGACGAAGTTCACGCCAGACTTCTGCCAGAGGATAAATTAACGGAACTTCAGGCAATCCGCGATCACCATGGACGGGTTATGTTTGTGGGAGACGGAATCAACGACGCGCCGGTACTGGCAGGCGCAGATGTGGGAGCCGCCATGGGAAGCGGCGCGGACGCAGCCATTGAAGCGGCTGACCTGGTATTTATGAATTCAGAAATGAGCGCAATCCCTCTGGGAATTGAGATTGCGAAAGCCACAAAACGAATCTCCTGGCAGAACGTATATTTTGCCCTGGCTGTCAAATTTGTGGTAATGGTTATGGGACTTTTCGGCTTTGCGAATATGTGGATTGCCGTATTTGCGGATACCGGCGTATCCCTCCTCTGCCTGCTGAACTCCATTCGGATTCTCAGATGGAAATAGAATCATAGATTTATAATCCTGCAGGGGGTGTCGGGAAATGAAATTTACAAACAATATATAACATGGAAGTCAATAATTCATAGCTATATATTGCGGAAATTTTTCATTTTCCGACGCCCCCATATCAGGCAATCTCCCAGGGGCCGGCAGAGCTTTGCATACTCTTACAGCAGCTCTTTCAAAATCTGGTTCACCATCCCCGGATTTGCCTTCCCTTTCATGGCTTTCATCGTCTGGCCCACCAGAAATCCAATGGCCTTTTCCTTCCCGTTCCGGTAATCCGCAACAGACTGAGGATTGTCCTGAATCACCTGGGCAATAGTAGTTCTCAGTTCCTCCGCGTCATTGACCGTTTTCAGCCCCTGCTTTTCCACATAAGAAACCGGGTCAATATCCTCGTCAAAGATCTTTTCAAACACCTCTTTTGCCACGGTGCCGTTGATGCTGCCTTCCTCTGTAAGATCGATGAGCCTGGCCAGATTTTCCGGGGAAAAATGAATGTCATCCGGTTCCATTTCCCGTTCTTTCAGCAGACGCATCGTCTCACCCATCAACCAGTTGCTTACCTTTTTCGGCTTTTTGCACAATTTTACGGCGTCTTCAAAAAAATCCGCCAGATATTTGGAGCCTGTAAGAATCCGGGCGTCATATTCCGGCAGGCCGTATTCCTTTTTGTACCGCTCCATTTTTTCCTCCTGAAATTCCGGCTGGCGGGATTTCACCTCTTCCACCCATTCCTGGCTGATGACCAGGGGAACCAAATCCGGTTCTGGAAAATACCGGTAATCCTGAGCGTCCTCTTTGCTGCGCATGGCATAGGAATACTCTTTCAAATCATCCCAGCGTCTGGTTTCCTGAACGACTTTCTCTCCGTCTTCCAGCAAATCAATCTGGCGGTTTTTCTCATTTTCAATGGCCCTCGCGATGGCTTTGAAAGAATTCAGGTTCTTCATTTCCGTACGAGTTCCAAATTCTTTTGCGCCCAATTCACGCACGGAAAGATTCACGTCCGCCCGCATGGAGCCTTCGTTCAGTTTGCAGTCGGAAGCCCCCAGGTACTGGATCATCATCCGCAGCTTTTCCAGATAGGCAATCACTTCTTCCGCGGAACGCATATCCGGCTCGGATACAATCTCAATTAAAGGCACGCCGGAACGGTTGTAGTCCACCAGGGAACAGTCTCCCCATTCATCGTGAATTAATTTTCCAGCGTCCTCTTCCATATGGATTTCATGGATTCTCACCGTCTTTTTTCCGGCTGAAGTCTCAATTTCCACGCCGCCGTTTCTACAGATGGGCAGATACAGCTGGGAAATCTGGTAGTTCTGGGGATTATCCGGATAAAAGTAATTCTTCCGGTCAAATTTGCAGTGCCGTGTAATGGAACAGTGCGCGGCAAGCCCAACTGCCATGGCATATTCCACCACCTGCCGGTTCAGTACAGGAAGTGAACCTGGCATTCCGGTGCAGACCGGGCAGGTATGGGTGTTGGGGGCCCCTCCAAAGGCTGTGGAACAGCCGCAGAAAATCTTTGTTTTTGTGGCAAGCTCCACGTGGACTTCCAATCCAATGACCATTTCATACTCTTTGCTCATGCTCCCGCCTCCTGTTCTGACGCAATTTTCATTGCCCTTTCTTTCTCAAACCCTTCTGTCCCTTGTTCTTCCAGCGCGGGACAGCTTTTCCACTCCCTGGTCTGCTCATAGGCATAAGCCGCCTGCAAAATCTTTTTCTCCTGAAAACAATCTCCAATGAGCTGCAGGCCGATGGGCAGTCCCTTTGCGTCCAGCCCGCAGGGCAGCGTCATGGCCGGCAGTCCCGCCAGATTTACGGAAACAGTGTAGATATCTCCCAGGTACATTTTCAGAGGGTCCTGTAAACTTTTCCCGATTTCCGGCGCGGTAGTGGGAGCCGCAGGCCCCAGAATGATGTCGTATTTTTCAAAGGCCCGGTCAAAAGCCTGTTTTATCAGGGCTTTGGTACGCAGGGCTTTCAGATAATAGGCGTCATAGTAACCAGAGCTTAACACGAAGGAACCCAGCATAATCCTCCGTTTTACCTCAGGGCCGAAGCCTTCGGAACGGGATTTCTTATACATCTGGTGAAGCCCTTCGTATTCTTTGCTGCGGTAACCGTATTTCACGCCGTCAAATCTTGCCAGATTGGAACTGGCTTCGGCGCAGGCAATTACATAATAAGCCGGAATTGCGTATTCTGCCAGGCTCAAATCGAATTCCTCCACATAGGCGCCTTTTTTCTCCAATGCCTGGGCTGCCGTCAAAACGGCGGACTTTACTTCCGATTCCAGACCTTCGCCCAGATAATCTCTGGGAATTCCGATTTTCATCCCTCTGACATCATCTTTCAACGCGGCCGCAAAATCAGTATCCTCCCGATTCAGGGAGGTGGAATCTTTTCTGTCATAAGAAGCAATGGCTTCCAAAACCGCTGCGCAGTCTGACACATCTTTTGCCACCGGGCCGATTTGATCCAGGGAGGAACCATAGGCCACCAAACCGTACCTTGACACAGTTCCGTAAGTGGGCTTTAATCCCGTTACGCCGCAGAAAGACGCAGGCTGGCGGATGGAGCCGCCGGTATCGGAACCCAGGGCAAAAAAGCATTCCCCTGCCGCCACCGCCGCGCAGCTTCCGCCGGAGGAACCGCCGGGCACATGGTTTAAATTCCATGGATTTCTGGTAATTCCAAATGCTGAGGTTTCCGTAGTGCTGCCCATGGCAAACTCATCCATATTGGTTTTTCCCAAAATAACCGCGCCTGCTTTTTTCAGATTCCGCACAGCCTCTGCCGTATAGGGCGGCACAAAGTTTGCAAGGATTTTAGAACTGCAGGTGGTCCGCATTCCTTCTGTGCATAGATTGTCTTTGATGGCTGCGGGAACCCCGGCCAGAGGGCCTGTCAATTCTCCGCTGTCAATCTGTTTCTGGATCCGGGCCGCCTGTTCCAGCGCCCCTTCCTCATCCAGCGTCACATAACTGTTGATTCTGGATTCCGCGCTGTTAATTTGTTCCAGCGACGCCAAAACTCCCTCGGCGACACTGATTTCTCTTCGCTTTATTTTCTCCGCAAGCTGCAATGCGGTGAGATTTCTGATTTCTTTCATTGAATTGGCTTTCCTTTCTCTAAAATGCCCGGGATTCAGAAATTTCGAATCACTCCAGTTTCATGACAGGAATACATTTCACTCTTCTAAAATGCCCAGGCTTCAAAGGTTCCTGCGTCATTCTACGGTCTTCGGCACCTGATAACTTCCGTCTTTTGCTTCCGGCGCGTTCTTTAACATGTTGTCCCTGTCATCTCCATTGGTAACCGTATCTTCCCGAAACACGTTATTCACTGAAAACACATGAGACATGGGCTCGATTCCCGCAGTGTCCAGTTCATTCAGCTTGTCAATATAATCCAGCATTTCCTCCATGTCTTTCTTGGCCCGTTCCTTTTCTTCCGGGGACAATTCCAGCTTTGCCAGAATTCCCACGTACTCGATGGTTTCATCGGAAATTACATTTCCATTGGACCTCTGTTTTATCTGCTCCAATTGCCATTCCTCCTTATTCCTGATTCTTTCTTTCACTATCCAAAGCCGCTTTGTATCTGTCGCTAAGATACATTTTCTAAACGGCTTCATTGCCTGCCTTAACGCGCGCTTTTCAAGGCCGTTTAGTCCCTGACCTCAATTACGTTTTTTAATGCCGTTTAGTTCCTTACCTCAATTACGCTTTTCAAGGCCGTTTAGTCCCTGACCTCAATTACGCTTTTCAAGGCCGTTTAGTCCCTGACCTTAATATGCACTTCCCGAAGCTGCTGTTCCGTCACCGGGCCCGGCGCGCCGCACATCAAATCCTGGGCGTTTCCATTCATGGGATATGCAATCACTTCCCGGATGTTCTCTTCCCCCCGCAGCAGCATAATCATCCGGTCAATCCCCGGCGCCATTCCTGCATGGGGCGGCGCACCAAACTGAAACGCATGGTAAAGGGCGCCGAATTTATTTTTCAGGACTTCCTCATCGTAGCCTGCAATCTCAAACGCCTTTACCATAATCTGCAAATCGTGGTTTCTTACGGCACCGGAGGAAAGCTCCACGCCGTTGCAGATAATATCGTACTGGTAGGCCAGAATTTCCAGAGGGTCCTGAGTTTCTAAGGCTTCCAGCCCTCCCTGGGGCATGGAAAATGGGTTGTGTGTAAATCCAATCTGCTTCGTCTGGGGATCCCGCTCAAACATGGGAAAATCGTTGACATAGCAGAACCGGAAAGCGTCTTTCTCCAGCAAATCCAGCTTTTCTCCCAATTCCGCGCGAATCATTCCTGCAAAATAAGCCGCTCTGGCCTCCCGATCCGCCATAAAGAAAATGGTGTCTCCCGTTTCCAGTTTCGCAAGACTTCGGAATTCTTCTTTTAACTCCTCCGGGATAAATTTATCGATGGGGCCTTTGTAACTGCCGTCCTCCATCACTTCCAGGTATCCCAGTCCGCCCATGCCGATTTCTGTAGCAAACTTCAATAATTTTCCATGAAAGCTCTTGGACATTTCCGCATGAACCCGGATGGCCCGCACTGTTTTACCCAAAAACGGCTGAAAGGTGCATTTCTGAAAAAATTCCGTCAAATCCATAATCCGCAGAGGGTTTCTCAAATCCGGCTTATCTGTGCCAAATTCCAGCATTGCCTGTTTGTAACTGTAGACCGGATACGGGGCTTTCGTCACTGCGCTTCCCTCGGGCGCAAATTTTTCAAACGCGGCTGACAGCACTTCCTCGCCTACCCGGAATACATCCTCCTGATCCGCAAAACTCATTTCAAAATCCAGCTGGTAAAATTCTCCCGGCGACCGGTCCGCCCTGGCGTCTTCATCCCGGAAACAGGGGGCAATCTGGAAATACTTGTCAAAGCCTGACACCATCAAAAGCTGTTTATACTGCTGAGGCGCCTGGGGCAGCGCGTAAAATTGTCCTTTGTATTTCCTGGAAGGAACAATATAATCCCTGGCTCCTTCCGGGGAAGAGGCTGAGAGGATCGGCGTCTGAATCTCCAGAAATCCCAGCTCTGTCATTTTCTCCCGCAGATAAGAAATCACTTTAGAACGGAACACAATGTTGTCTTTCACTTTCCTGTTCCGCAAATCCAGATAGCGGTACTTCAGCCGGACATCCTCCCGGACTTCTCTGCTGGTCATAACCTCAAAGGGAAGCGCTGCGTATACATCGCCCAGCACCTTAATTTCTTTTGCCTCCAGTTCTATCGTTCCCGTGGGAATCTTTGGGTTATAAGTGTCTTCGTCCCGCTTTTCAATCAATCCCTGGATGGATACTGCCTGTTCCTTGCGGATCCCTTCCAGAAGCCGGCTGTTTCGGATTACAACCTGCATCACCGCGTACATATCCCGCAGATCAATAAAAGATACGCCGCCGTGATCTCTGATATTTTCCACCCATCCGGCTACCCGCAATGTCCTTCCGATATCCTGTTCACTTACCTGATCCAACGTAACTTCTCTGTAACAAATACTCATAATTCCCACTCCTTTTCTTCGCAATCACGCAGGGGAGAGCCATCTTCCCTGCTCGCACGGGGCTGTGCAATCGAGTAGGGAAGAGCCCGCTTCCCCTACTCGCCGCGCGCCCCGTGCGACGCATAGCGGCATGTTTCCTCTGCACGGGGCTGTGCATAAAAAAACCCCGGAATACTAATGTATTCCGGGGCGAATCTCTGTTCTAATCCGCGGTACCACCCGCATTGAAAATGCCTTTCCCTGCATATGCAGGTTCTGAATCATTTTCCTCTCTAAGGAACTGAAAAACGAATCCGTTCTCCATTCCTGATGCTTAACGCGCATAACACGTACTGACCTACTTGCCTGAAATTAGACAAAAACTATTCTGATTCCCTATCAAATGCCTATCACTTTGCAGCTATTCTGATAGCCTCTCATCAGCCTCTGCCATCTGGGACTGTTCAGCCAGTCTGCTCCAGAGTGTTCCCTTTGCTTTCTCTTCCAAACGGCGCTCTCAGTCGGTGACGCCATATTCCTGTCGGCCTCTGAAAACAAGAGTCTCCTTCATCGCTTTCATTTATTGATGTTTCTTAGTTATGGGTTATCTTAGCATATATTATTCCATTTGGCAAGAAAAATTTTATTTTTCCAAACAACTCTAAATGCAGTTACAGTTGGAATTTGCTCGCCTGATCATTCTGTCTGCGGCTCAATTCCACAAGTCCCTGGGTATCCTCCGTACACTCGTCGATGGTCTGGGACAGAAGCATCATGCTTGCGCTGGTCTCCTGAGTGGACGCCGCATTCTGTTCCACTACGCTGGCCAGACTGTTCGCGGAATCTGTAACGATCTTTTTCAGGGAATTCAAAATCTCTGTCTGTCCGCCGATTTCTTTCGTTACTTCTTCCACCATGGCAACTTCCCGTTTCAGACTTTCGAAGGCCGCTCTTGTCTCTTCCAGGCACTTCTGCTGCTTCTGCACATTGTTGGTCACTTCCTGCATCTTGCTGACAGAAACCTCTACATTTCCTACAAGTTCTTTTACAATGCTTTCGATCTCCTGAGCATTGCCGGATGACTCTTCCGAAAGATTCCGGATTTCTTCTGCCACAACCGCAAACCCTCTGCCGGCTTCTCCGGCCCTGGCCGCCTCAATGCTGGCATTCAAAGAAAGCAGGTTGGTCTGAGACGCCAGCCCTTTGATAATCTCAATGGTTTTATTGATATCGGCCGCAGAATCATTGTTCCGGTTGGTCTGTTCTGACACCACGTCGATTGCTTCTATAGTCATTCTGGTAATGCGGTTCAGTTCCTGAATGCTCTCAGAAGCCCCTGCAGAATGTTCCGCCATGGCGGATACCGCTTCTTCTAACTTCTGCACGCCGCTCTTTTCCACTTCAATAACGCCGCCCAGTTCTGTAATTTTCTCATTCATGGTCTCTGTTTCATTGGCGCTGTTAGTAGCCCCCTGAGCCAGATCATCAATGGCCTGGTTGGTATTCTGAATGCTCTCTGATATGTAGCCAAACTTCTCGCTGAATTTCTCACTGCTCTGGTTCAAAGTCTCCCCAGTCTGAAGCACGTTTCCGATCATATTCGCCAATGACTGACGGACATTTTCCAGAGAACGGGCCATCTCACCGATTTCATCGCCTCTTTTCTGCAGGGCAGGGCTGATGGTAAAGCTTAAATCTCCGGCAGCCACCTGGCGGAGATGTCCTTCCACAATTGTGATTCCCTTAGTAATCCTCGTCCCGCTGAGAGCGGAAATAATCAAAGCTGACAGCAGCATCACCACTGCCGCAACCCCGTAAATGGTCAGCATATCCGCAAATTCTTTTTGAATTGCTTCTTTCCTGCCGTCAATCTTTTCATTCATCTCATCCACATAGTTCCCGGTAGCAATTGCCCAGCCCCAGGGCTCAAACATTTCCGTATAGGCAATCTTAGGCGCAACCGTCACCCCGTCCGACTTGGTAAAATAAAATTCATTATATCCGCCGCCGGCCTTGGCAGTGGCAACTACACTCTGCGTCACCTTGACTCCGTTCTGATCTGTCAAATCATATCGGTTGGTTCCCTCCTGATCGGTCAGAATCGGATGCATGACACAGACATAATCCTCTCCGTCAATCCAGATATAACCTGAATCATCATCGCGGTAACGCATATTACGGACTGCCTCAGCCGCCCTTCTCTTAGCCACTTCTTCTGTGAATTCGCCGTTTTGGCTCCTGTCATAGTAACTCTGCACCACAGACATTGCTCCCTGTACCTGAGACTTAATCTCCATGGAATAGCCGTCATTCATGGTTTCTTCATACAGTTCCGCTGATTCATCCATGGACTGCTTCAAATAATGGACGCCCAAAATTGCCAGGCCGATTGTCGGGATGGAAACCATAATGCAAATGATGGAAACCAACATCACCGTTAAACTCCGGTAACCTTTTGTCTTTTTCGTTTTCTCAGCTTTTTTCGCTTTCATGTAACCCCACCTTCCAAATTTTCCACCTTCACACAATAAACTCTGAAACTGTTTCGCCTGCCCTTTTAGGGACTGAATGTCCGTCCATAATATGAAAACCGAAAATTTTAATAGTAATACTTTTATTATACACTTTTTTCGGTCGAAGTCAATGAACAGATTCCGTTTATCCTAGCTGAACTTTTACGACTTTTACGTGTAACCCTTTGGGAGAATCAAAGATTTTTCAATGCCCATATAAGATTTTTGGCCATTCCGTCTGCTGTGTCAGAAAAAAATATGTTATGCCGATTTATTTTTTCCTGGCACATGGCAAGATTTCTGGGATTTGCGCGAAAGGCCTCTTCATTCTTCCGGAGTCTTCCGGTATCCAATCCCGCGTCTGCAAAGGCTCTTCGGACGGTTTCATAGACGTTATTCTCATTGGGAGAACCGAAATTATAAACGCCGCCTGGCAATTCAAATGTTTTCCCCATATTCCTTACCACCTCGCAAACGTCTGTGATGCCCCGTCTGTCATAGACAGGAAATGGAATGGCCTCTGCCCCTGACAGCTTCGGAAGAAGAGTCCGAAAGAAATCGCCGTGTTCTCCCGGCCGCCCCGGTTTTACATCATACATCCAGGTCAGCCGCAGCAATATGCAGTCTGGATTGAGGCTCAGACATTCCTGCTCTGCTTTTAATTTTTCCCTGCCGTATAAATTGCCGGGCCGGAGTTCTTCCTCCTCCCGATGAGCCTTGGCATTGTCTGTTTCCAACCGGGAGAAATACACCTGATCGGAACTGCAGAGAATGCATTTTGCATTAATTTCACCGGCGGCTTTCGCAATATTGACGCTGCCTGCCACATTGATCTTCCAGGATTGTTCCGGGTCTTTTTCACACCTGCCCACATCCGACATGGCGGCGCAGTGAATGATAACATCCGGCTGGTATTTTTTTAATACAAAAGCGGTACTGTCCGGGTCTGTAATGTCCAGTTCTTTATGGGTCGGAGCAGCAATTTCATATGTTTCAGCGTAGAAATCAGCGATCCTTCTTCCCAGAAAGCCGGACGCGCCGGTAATCAGCAGTTTTTTCATACTTTACCTCCTTAAGATTTGTTCAGAAATAGATTGTTCGTTTTAGAGCGTGTCTTAAAATTCATTCCCGCAATCTGCCGCCCCACTTCACACCAGATTTCATGCTGAATTTAGTCAATGTAGCCCACTACACCTTCGAAATTCAGCATAAAATCTGATGTAAATTGGGACGACATCTTGCGGAAAGCAATTTTAAGACACGCTCTAGAACGATTGCTGATTTTCCAGACAATATATCATAACCGCCTGCTGAACAGCTAACAAACTCTTTTTGAAGCCATACCCCACAAAATATTCAGAATCTATCACATCGCCGGAGACTTCTTCCCCGCGGTAAAATGGCGGACAGGGATTTAACAGGGCATTTTTATTGGCAAGCTCCATTACTTCTCTGGTCACCTGATAATCTTTGAAATCCTGTAACAATTGGGAAGGAATAGAATCCGTGCATATAATATCTTTTCCCCTGGCCGCCCAGAAGATAAATCCCTTTTTCAAAAGTCACCCGTGTTCTGATGCTTGTGTCAGGGAAAAACAAAACAATACTTTTTCCCTTGAGAAAATCATTATATTTTCCATCATTGATATCATCTGCAAGATGGAATATCTGATCGATTTCACCTAACTGCAGATCCGTAAACCGAATCAAATCTTTCATGCAGCCTGCCCCTTTCCTGCCTCAAATCTTTTATCCAGTAAGCCACTGGATAAAGGCTGTCTTGTCCGTATTGTTGTATCCGGCATTTTTATAAAAATCAAAAGTCGCCTGGTCCCGGCTTCCTGTCAGCAGCATCATCTTATAGCAATTATGCCTTTCGGCAATCTGTCTGGCATATGCAAGACATTCCGACGCCAGGCCCCGCCTTCTGAAATCCTTATGGGTAACCACATTTTCCACAAAAGCATAGGGACGCGCCTTCCTGCTCAGATTGGGTATGATCACGCATACGCAGGAAGAGACAATTTTCCCGGAACTCTCATTTACAATCAAATGATGGTTTTCATCTTCCAAAATTTGTTTCCAGGCCTCTGACAGACAGGGCGACTGTTCCGGAATGGATTCTTCATGCAGATATAAATATAACTCCAATATTTGATATAAGTCTTCTTTTTTTACTTCTCTTACCATACTTCCTCCACATGCTTCTGCAAATCCATGAGATCTTCCTTTTATCTGCGGACATAAACAAGTTCCGTAATTCCGTTATAAGTCTGGGTCCGCGCTAATTTAAGCTTTCTTTCATTTGGAATTTCCCCAAACAGGCGAATGCCGGAGCCTAAAATCGTAGGTATCACAGAAATATAATATTCGTCAATCAGGTCATTTTGAATCAGCGGCTGAATGATACTGCTGCCGCCGCAAATCCAAATTCCTTTTCCTTGTTCCTGCTTCAATGTTCTCACAATCTGACATGAATTGTCTTTCACAAATTTTATCTTGTCCGCGGGCGGCAGTTCTCTGTGTGTGATGACATAGCTGGTCAATTCCCGATAGGGCCACTCTCCCGGTGATAATTCCATTGCAACCTGCCGGTACGTGTTCCATCCCATTACAACGGTATCCATATTTTTGACAAATGCGGAATAGGTATCTATATTATCTTCATCAGGGCCATGCCCATGCAGCCAGTTTACAGAGCCGCTGCGATCTGCGATATATCCGTCCAGGCTCATTGCGATATATAGGGTAACTGTTCTCATCGTACCTCCTCAAATTTAGCCGCGCAGTTTCAAAACAGCAATTAATTCTTCTCCGTCCATATCCCCGGTTTCAACAAATCCAAATGAGCGGTATAACTGGCTGGTGACCTCATTCTCCGGTTCATAAGACAGCCAGCAGTATTCGGCCTCCCCGCATGGAAATGTTTTTATGAAATCCAATGCCAGCCTGATGGCTTCTCTGCCATATCCCTTATGCTGATGATTTCGATCTATTACTCCGGCGGTTAAATATCGCATCAGATTGCGCAGATGGAGATTTGGGCAAGCAAGATGGTGCGATATTTAACCGCCGGAGTAATATCATCAGCCGCCAGAGATTATAATTGCCTTTGGCTATAGAGGGGGGCGTCATCCCAGTAATCGTCTGTGTCAAAACCAACCATCAAAAAGCCTATGGGCTTATCATCCTCATATATTCCGAACGGGAAGGCATATCCATTGCCCGTTATGGCGGCATAAGCTTCAATGATGCTGATGTCATTGGCTGCTACAAAACTTTTCTGTTCTTCAGTCACGCTTAATTTCAGAATGTCCCATACATTTTTGCCAGTTATTTTGTCAAGTTTAAGCATAGTTTCTCCTTACAAATTTCCAATCTATCAAGTTCTCATAGGTCCATCCACCGCTCTTTTGGCGACTGCGCACCGCCTTGAAAATCACAAACTTATTGTACCACAGATGAAATGGTTCTGGAAACAGTTCATTTGAAAATATTCCTAAAATTTTCTTGCATTCGGTAACCAACTATTTTATGATACAAATAGGTAACCAATATCATAGTATTATCAGCTGGGCAAGTAAATCTGATAAACGGAAAGGAGAATACAGAATGTTGGAGGTAATGGACGAAATGGCAATCAGTGAAAAAGAAATGAAGTTGCTTATGAACTTTGTGAAAGATGATTTAAAAGAAGCAAGGGACATTGAGGATATAGAAAAGAAAAATAGAAAAATTGACAGGGTGCTGGAACACATTCAGCAATACTTAGAGGATTAGAGAAAAAGAGCAGAACTTGCCGCCGCTCTCTTTCTTTACGTACTCAGGCTTCGGAAAATATAAATGAAGACAAGGCTCACAAATATTATTTGCTTACCGTGGAATTTGGAATAAAAACCTACCGCGCGTATTTAGAATGGTGCGAAGAAACGAAGAAAATTCTGAAAGATGAGGGGAAATAGCTGCATATTGGGATATTTTGGTTTTTCATAAAAAGCTGCTGTTTTTGAACCATCCGGGAGGATAACTGCATGTTTGAACATTTTGGTTTTTTCATAAAAAGCCGCTGTTTTTGAACCATCTGGGAGGATAATTGCATGTTTGAACATTTTGGTTTCTTCATAAAAAGCCGCTGTTTTTGAACCATCTGGGAGGATAACTGCATGTTGGGACATTTTGGATTTTCCTATATCGGGCTGCTATTTTTATTGCTGCTGCTTATTCCCAATATCCTTTGGGCCGGCCGGCAGCCCCAGGGCTACACTGCCCAAAATGAAAACAAATTTCTGTTGATTTTAGAGCGGGCAGGTGAAGGGCTGACCACTGTCTGCGCATTGATTTTTCAGGATTTCAATCTGCATGGCTGGTCCAATTGGTGCTGGTGGCTGATTGCGGCTTTTGTATGTATGGCAATGTATGAATTCTGGTGGATCGGCTATTTTCAAAGTGAGCGGAAGCTGTCTGACTTTTACAGCGGTCTCTGGGGAATTCCCTTAGCGGGAGCAACCTTGCCTGTGGTTGCCTTTTTCCTTCTTGGCATATACGGCAAAGTGATATGGATGATAATTGCTGTGATTATCCTGGGAATTGGGCATATTGGCATACATTCGCAGCATTACAGGGAATTACAGTAACTCCCCAAGCCGCGCGTTCATCCTGTCGTATATTTTTCTGTCTTCTGCCGAGATGTCAAGTCCTGCGTATTTTCCCAATTGAAACAGCATATCCATAATTTGTTCCGGTTCAAACTTTGTTCTATTTTTGATCCATTCTTTTGTGACCCCCACTATTTCATGGGCCGCTAAATTCCGGACCTCCCGTTCTACGGTTCGGATATTTTTCATGAGAGCTAACGGACGATCTTCCCCGCATTTCTGCTCCATAATCTTTAAAATCACATAAGAAGAAATATTTGTATGCGCTCCCCACCGATTCTGAGGCTTTATTTTCCGGGATCTCAGCTTTTCCAAAGAAATACAATATACGCCCTCTTTATTCCTGCTTCCAATGTCCTCAAAGCGCAATTTGCAGTATTTTTTCAATACCTTTTCTGACAAGGAAAAAAAGATGGGTGTGACATCCCTGATAAAATCCATATACTGTTTCTTCCAAAGCTTTGTCTGCATGGACAGCAGGTATTCAAACTCCTTCATTTCCCTGTCCTGCACAATGGGGAACCAGTCGGACACATCACATTGACTGCGCTTTCCATTGACAAATTTCAAATTCAGCCGATTGCGCTCAATTGCAATATCCAGACAGTCCAGAAATTCTCTGGACGGCTGTACGGATAATGTATTCGCCATCATCTTTGCCGCCTCATAATCATAGACCGCCAGATACTTATGAATATTTTCTTTGCGAATCCGGTCTAACAAATATTTTGCGTCAGACACGCTGCAGCGGTTTTCAAAGCCTTCTTTTCTGTCTTCATTACACTCCCACTGCACTGCCAGATCGTACGTATCCTTATCCTCATGATATTTATTGCTGGATTTCTGAGGAGTTGACACCTGAATGGCCTGAATATTATTCCAAAGCATGGAGATAATCTGCAGGGAGCATTTCATTGCGGGAGTTCCGGATGAAACATTCAAATATAACTTTTCCGGTTTGTCCCGTTCTCTGATGGAACTGATAATTCTTTCAAAAGAATTGATAAATGCGTCAAAAATCTGGACATTTTCCATGGTTTCATCACGAATTGTTTCAATCTCGCAATTCCAGCCGTTTTCTTCTTCCAGCAAACGCACTGCTTTGCAATAGCGGTCATCCAGATCATGATATTTACACATTTCTTTTGACAGGTATAAATATATTTTGTCCGGACGATAGACTCTGCATATATGCAGCATTCCTCCGTCCGCGCAATTTGAAATGGGATCTGTGCTGCCTATGGCGCTGAATAATACTTTCATTTTGCCTCCTTAAATCACAATTACATCTTCTGTTTCAAATTCCATATTTTTTCCAAAAGCGGTTACCTGCCCGCTGCCGATTATTTTATATACCTTAACGCTGTCACAATCACCCACATAATTCGGTATTTCCCGCAGCAATCTCTGATATTTCCTTTTGGGAATCTTTGCTTCAAAAGCTGATTTCTGGACGCGGAATCCGTAACCCTGCAGATACTTTGCCAGCTTTATCCGCCGTTTATTGTCTACGATATCGTAAATAATCAAAACAAACACTTCATCTTTTGACGTTTTCTCATCAATTTCAAAGAAATAATTTTCCATTTTTTCTCCTAATATTGGTTTCAGCTTGCAAGAATTGTTTTTTATCTCAGCCAGATAGGGTGATAAAGGGACGCATCCTCATGCTCTATTGCTTTCGTCAATTCATTGATCTGCAGATCAATTGCCTGGCGGAAAGTAACTGCATAATTAATGTAATCCAGATACTGCGTTGCCGTCTGCATTTTTTTCTCATATTTTTTCAGGAAAATATTCATTCCCTCTGTTGTTAAATAATATCCAGGATTATCTCTGTTATGAAAAAAGTGTTCTATATGAATTTCATGCCCGTTTACAAGACTCATTACCAAAGAATCCACAAGGGTGGCCCGCCACTCTTCCATCATATCACTGGCTAATGTTGGATGCTTCTCCCTGTCGCTGTGAATAAAGCCAAAGTAGGGATTCAAGCCTTTATTCTCTAATCTCCCATAATCTCGCTGACCGATTCACAAGTTCCGATTTTTTTCAGGGACTGGCGCATACGCACCAGAAAATCCTTTACATCTTTATCTTCACTTCTCGCATACCGTCTCAATATAATTTCCTGATTGTGAATTTTTCCGCTGACAATATTTTTTGCCAATTCCAGAGAAAACTCTGAATCTGCTAAAGCCGCCTGCTTTCTCTGTCTTTGCACATTAATATGGTTGGTGGACTGCAGTCTTCCAAAATAGGAACCGCCTTTGGAATAGTATGAAATATTGATTCCCCGCTTCAAACATTGCACCACACATTGGGATGTGATCTGCACGCTGGTAAATATGTAGATTGCTTCCAGATTTTCTACAGGGATTTTGCGAAGCGCTTCTTCTCCATATTTCACTACTACATAATTTGCGTCGTAATTGATATGGGCGCCGTTGGAATTTACAAACAGATAACTCATTTTATTTCCCCTTATCTCGTGTATTCTTTACATAATTTTTCTCTATTTTACCACACATTAGAATGTTCTGGAAGTAGTTATCGCAAAGGATTTACGACTTTTATGTTTTACACGACGTTCATTAACTGATGGACTTTTAAGCCATAGATTGCTGTAAGCCATTTCTTATTCGACGCAATTATATACCTTAAATATCCAAGATAAATTTGGGAAAGGAACGTTTCCGTCCTCTTCCGGGGGTTCTCTATTTCTAATGAGCGGAGAGTAACTGAAACAGCTTAAAAAAATAAAGTTTTCGTCCCCTTCCGGGGTTTCTCTATTTCTAATACATAGTTTTATTATTTATCCTGTCTCACAAAAACAGTTTCCGTCCCCTTCCGGGGTTTCTCTATTTCTAATTATTATGAGAATTATTGTTAATGGAGCAGAAAAAGTTTCCGTCCCCTTCCGGGGTTTCTCTATTTCTAATCTATCCACTTTGTACCGAATAGTCCCACACAGCTCGTTTCCGTCCCCTTTCGGGGTTTCTCTATTTCTAATCTTTGGACTTGTGGGATGAGCGTGAATGCGATTACCGTTTCCGTCCCCTTCCGGGGGTTCTTTATTTCTAATTTGTTAAAATGAACAATCACGAATTCCTAAGTGAATGTTTCCGTCCCCTTCCGGGGTTTCTCTATTTCTAATGGTATTGTGAGCACAATACAGAAAGGTTTAAGTTTGTTTCCGTCCCCTTCCGGGGTTTCTCTATTTCTAATAAAAGGCGGAAATCTGGAAGAACTCGAAAAACAGTTTCCGTCCCCTTCCGGGGTTTCTCTATTTCTAATGGTATTGTGAGCACAATACAGAAAGGTTTAAGTTTGTTTCCGTCCCCTTCCGGGGTTTCTCTATTTCTAATGGATGACTTTCGTTCAAACCTCAATTCTATATTCAGGTTTCCGTCCCCTTCCGGGGTTTCTCTATTTCTAATATAGTATTTGGGGATAAATCATCTTGCAATGCACAGTTTCCGTCCCCTTCCGGGATTTCTCTATTTCTAATAAGACACTATGATGTCAA
>CAJUBP010000033.1:29366-55610 GCA_910584585.1 uncultured Lachnospiraceae bacterium
CACTTTACGAAATCCGTGTTTCCGTCCCCTTCCGGGGTTTCTCTATTTCTAATAAGACACTATGATGTCAACACTTTACGAAATCCGTGTTTCCGTCCCCTTCCGGGGTTTCTCTATTTCTAATAAAAAACCGGAAGCACAAAAGAAAATGTTGCAGATTGTTTCCGTCCCCTTCCGGGGTTTCTCTATTTCTAATTATTATGAGAATTATTGTTAATGGAGCAGAAAAAGTTTCCGTCCCCTTCCGGGGTTTCTCTATTTCTAATTATTATGAGAATTATTGTTAATGGAGCAGAAAAAGTTTCCGTCCCCTTCCGGGGTTTCTCTATTTCTAATCTATCCACTTTGTACCGAATAGTCCCACACAGCTCGTTTCCGTCCCCTTTCGGGGTTTCTCTATTTCTAATCTTTGGACTTGTGGGATGAGCGTGAATGCGATTACCGTTTCCGTCCCCTTCCGGGGTTTCTCTATTTCTAATCATTTTATATATTATTTAATGCTTTACTTAGCAATCAGTTTCCGTCCCCTTCCGGGGTTTCTCTATTTCTAATCAGTCAGCAGTTGCGCTTTGGCGGAATTTAAGAGTTTCCGTCCCCTTCCGGGGTTTCTCTATTTCTAATTTGCGTATCGGTATACTGCTATGGAGAAGAACCAGTTTCCGTCCCCTTCCGGGGTTTCTCTATTTCTAATTTTCTTTCTAATTCAGATACTAAGTTAAACATTATGAATCGTTTCCGTCCCCTTCCGGGGTTTCTCTATTTCTAATTGACAAGAACATACAATATTGAAGACAACTTATACGAGTTTCCGTCCCCTTCCGGGGTTTCTCTATTTCTAATTATCTTGCAAATGGATTATTCGAGAGCTTGACTAAAGTTTCCGTCCCCTTCCGGGGTTTCTCTATTTCTAATGCAAACACGGACGAAGCATCAATTGCTGTAATCATATAGTTTCCGTCCCCTTCCGGGGTTTCTCTATTTCTAATTGGAAATTACGAAATAGACGACAATTTTATAAAAGTGTTTCCGTCCCCTTCCGGGGTTTCTCTATTTCTAATACATACTGGAATATTGTGCATGACTGTGACGGAGAGTTTCCGTCCCCTTCCGGGGTTTCTCTATTTCTAATAGATTCCCGCTCCCCGCAAAGCGTCCTCATAGGCTTGTTTCCGCCCCCTTCCGGGGTTTCTCTATTTCTAATCTGTTACATAAGAGAAATATAAATCTTCAGCTTCGTTTCCGTCCCCTTCCGGGGTTTCTCTATTTCTAATTATTGAGGACAGAATATTGAACGAAGTAAAAGATAGTTTCCGTCCCCTTCCGGGGTTTCTCTATTTCTAATTATTAGGAAGAACTGATAATCCTGAAATTAATAAGTTTCCGTCCCCTTCCGGGGTTTCTCTATTTCTAATGATGATGACAATGCTTTTTGAAGCGGGACTTGAAAACGTTTCCGTCCCCTTCCGGGGTTTCTCTATTTCTAATCCCACCCGCCGCACCCCAGTAAAATCAACACCTCCCAGTACGGTTTGCGGCGGAAAACTTTTTTCGTCAATTTTCTCTTTCTCCCCCTGCCCAATCCACCCAAAATTCCCAGTAAAACCAGGCAGCGGGGCAAATCAACGATATTTCGTCAGTTTCGCATGGCACAATCCCATCTGATACTGCTTTCCTTCGTAATAAGCCACCTTGCAGATATGCGGCGAAACGCCCTGTTTTCTATCCGCAAAATGCTTATGATTCTCCGGCACGCCAGTAGCCTTAAAAATATTCACAGTTGTCTCCAGGCCTTCCTCTTTGCCAAACAGCGGATAGACTTCCGTTTTAGTCACAAATCCCGTTCCGCCGCCCAGCCAGACTGCATTTTCCGCAGGCATATCCATATTCGGATACTTTTTCAAAAAACATTGATAGTACATTTCTCCAAAAAACGCCACTGCCTGTTCCAGATACTCTTTTGTAATTCCGCAAATGTCAGAATCAATGGTAATCCTGACGCGAATGACTGTCCCAGGCCGCAGTGTTTCCCGCAAAACATTTAATTTCTTTTCCTTCCCGTCTGTATGCAGCTCTGTTCTCTGGCACAATACCAAATCTTCTGTTGACAAAGGCTCGCTGTCACTGACAATCATTCCCGCCATCCTGTCATTCACTGCATGTCCCGGACTTTTTTCCAGCCTATTTAACGTTCTGTAGTATGTATTTTCCATTGCAGACGATTCATTCCCGCAGATCTTTCTGTTTTTTCTCTGATTTCTTTTCAGCGACGCGGATATGCTGCTTTTGATCTCTTTATATTTTTCAGATTCATGGGCAATGTCATAGGCCAGTAAAATTGTTCTCAGCATTCCCTTGACAGAACTGCCGGGCACATAGGGCATGCCGTAGGCATCCTTAACAAATTCCAAAACGGACAGCTTGCTTCGGGAATCAATCACCGCGTCCTGACAGCTCAGTTGATAACGGATACATTTCTGATACTCTTTTTTTGAAATATGATTTTTTTCCATCCATTTTCCTAAGTCATCCCTGTGATTCCCCAACATAAATTTCTCATATTGGGATATGAGTTTCCTTTGGCCTAGAAGCTGGCACAGCCTCGCCATATCCATTACCGATATTTTTTTCTCCCATGGAGAAAGCGCGTATTCCTTTTTCCCTATTTCCTTTCCGCTTCCAATGTATACCGGCCCTGCCACCGTAAGTTCCAAATCGTACACTTCCAATACATCTTTCAAGACATCACCTCCAGAAATAAAGGTTTGGCATACCGATACACCGGGTGGGAACCTCCATCGCTGACATCATATACATCCCCCGCAAACTGTTTTCGGAAACAGGAACCTGCCTGCATCACATAAAGATCACGTTTTCTTAGCTGTTCCTTTGCGTAGGTTTCAGAAGCGACGAATCCGCTCCTCTTTAACAACAGGTAATTTGCCTGTTCCAGAGCTTCTTCCAGTTCCTCTTCCCTGGGAAGACACACAGACAATGCCATAAATACGGGGCCCGCCTGCCTTTCCTGGCACTGCGGCAAAATGCTCTCCTTCCTTTTCCGCAGATTTTCGCCTAAAAAAGAATCTGTATCACCTTTCGGGCACTTTGACAAAGCGTTCTCTTCTTCCCTTTTCCGCAGATCTTCGCATATAGAAAAATCTGAACAATTTCCCAAACGCTGCGGCAAAATCTTTCTGCCTGCCGAAGGCTGTCCGCAGCTGAAACGGCATTTTAATTCTTCCGGAACATGTTCCTGCTCCAGCTGATACCTTCCAAGACCCGCATTTCTTTTTCCGCCGATCCCGGACAGTTCCAGCGATACCAACACTTCCTCCAATAACTGAATATCCTCTTCTTCCTCACCCGCCGCTATCATATACAATCCGTTGCCGGGAAGAAAACGATAAATTCCAACCCGATAGGGCTTCGTTTCCTCCAACCCACGCACTGCCGCACTGGTTTTTATCTCTCTATGGCCCAGATTTTCCCGGAATCGGTTGTATTCCTGGATAACGTCTAATTCCCCGGCAAGGTATTCTTTCAATTTATCTGCAGGCACATAAGACAATTTTTTATATGCCTTCTTCAGCACGGAATCTCCCTGCTGATCTTCTGTTTCTATTCTTAACATAGGCTTCGGCAGATAATATGTATTTCCTATATAGGGGAAAGCGTCTGTCAGCCAGAGCCTGCCTGCTCTTGTCCGGGCAATTAATTCCTCCAGCTCCCCCGCTCCCTGTTTGAGGCGCTCCTGGCACAGGGCAGAAAACAGTGTATCCGCGCACAATGTAAAGCCTCCGTCTTCCAGGGAATTCTCTCCAAAATGCACCCCTGCCGTAAAGTTAAACTTATAAATTTTGTATTCCATCTTTACACATCCCTCAGCAGTTCATTGCATTTCTCCATGATATCCTCCGGCAGTTCCCCAATCACCACATCCGCCGCTAAATCATGAAATTTTATTTTTCCGTATCCTCTGGATCCATTGCCGCCCAGATAATCATACTGCAAGAGTTTCATCCCCTCCGCCAGCACTTCAAAATCTTCCAGGATTTCTGCTTCCTTTTCCGCCTCATAGATAAAATCCAGATCAAATTCCGAGCCCCGAATCACCCGCTCAATCTGTCTGGGATTGGCAACCGCAGTAATCCGATCAATGGTATTCTCAAATTTTACTTCCGTAAGACCCTGCAGTCCCTGTTCCCGCAGTTCTTTCTCATTGGCCAGCATCATGTCAGAAATAAGAATGCGGCTTCGTTTCACCTGTCCTTTTTTTGCAGAACCAAATACCCTTGTGAGCCGTTCATTGTCGTCGTCCGGCTTTCCAACAATCCTCTCATTATAAACTTTCGCCAGCAGCGCGCGCATTTTGCCCTTGAGAGAACTTCCGGGGATCATGGGACGGTTGGTTCCGGCATCCTTGATCACCGGCGAATCCACCGCTCCAATGGCTGCAAACGCAGAGGATCCTCCAATGTGCATTCCAGTTACCACTTCTATTCTTCCTGTAATCTGTATCTTTGCAAACATACGCTTCCTCCTTAATTGTCTTTTCCGCCGTAAAATCTGTGATAAGCCACCAAAGCTTCCATATATCTGCTAAACAGCAGATAATTTTTCTTACTCCCGTCTATCTCATTGATACACTTCAGCATCTCCGTATTTTCCACAAAATCTTTTACCACAGGCTCCCTTCCTGCTTCGTACAGAACACGCACTTTCAGATAATCAATCCGCCCGCACAGTTCATCGCTGAGTTCTTCGTCTTTCCAACTCATAACCTCGTTGCTGATGTCTGCCGTCATAGACAGCAGATTTCTGATTTTCGATGTGGTTACCATGGGTTTTCTTTTTTTCGTCTTTTCGTTTATCCTGTTTTTATGCACCTGAATTGCTGCTTCCGCTTTCTCCACATAATTTTTCTCCGTGATGGTCATACCGTCTCCTCCTTCTCCCTTATCTTATATGCGTACAGAGTAATTGCAGTCTTTAACTGTCTGCAGTCTTTGTCCTGTTTGATCCATTGATACATTTTCCTGGAAAAATCCCGGTACTGGATTTTCTTTTCTTCTTCCGACTGTTCCCCCGGCTCCATTCTCGCCAGAAGATACACGAATCTGGCCAGATCTATCTTATCCTCCTGCTTCTGCCTGCGCACCAGTTCCAGCAAATGATAAAGAAAATTCTTGCCCCGCTCTTCTGAATTCTGGAAAAATCCTGCAATAGTCCGATATTTTTCCTCAATCACTTCTTTTAAAAACACTTCCCAGGAATATGTGCCGTCACTGACCTTGTAACTCTTGCCTGTTTCCCTGTCCAATTCCTCATGGACTTCTCCGTCCGGTAAAAAAGTGACGGCGTCCTTACCTGGCAGCATTTTTGATTCCTCTTCCAGATCCGCCGTTTCCCCTGCGCTCACATGAATGGGAAACTTGGGCTGATACAGGCCCAGCCCCGCCGACAAGGACAGGGTTCCCTCTGTGTATTTTTCAAACTCCTGCCGGATGTCCACTGCCAATTCTAAAATGTCATCCCAGGCCCCAACCAGAAAAAGATCGTCTCCGCCGGAATAGACGACAGCGGCTTTCCTGTCTTTTTTTACCTTCCCGTTCAGCGTATATTTCGGATGCTTCAATATCGTATTAATATGGTGCTTAAAAAACAGGGATAACTGCCTGGATAACACAGCTGTCCTGGTTAACGTCACGTACCGGTTCCCATATTTTTCACTCTCAAATCCTGAAACAAAGGTTTTGCCCAGATTGTCCACATCCGCCCGAAGTATTCCAATCCTCTCTATCCCTTCTGCCTGGCCTGCCAATTCCTCAAAAGTTTCTCCGGTGGTATAATTGCCCACCCATATTTTTGCGGCAATATGTTTTCCGGAAAACATCTGATTCTTGCCGTACGCCCGGACATATCCCGCATCTTTAGTCATCCGCCTGCGCAGGCTGTCTCCATTCTCCGCCGTCATAAAGGCGCCGAAAGGCAATGGAAGCCCCTGTTTTTCCTGGGTTCTGGTAACGGAAAAGAAATCCGTATACAGGATATCTTTCGACATATGAAGGATGGAAGCGCAAATCTGGCAAATTCCCTCTTCCGTCAAATGATCCACTCTCTTGCAGACCTTACATTCTCTTGCGTAATCCCCATTCCGTTTTCCATTCAGCCTGAGGATTTGCTCTGGGCCATACCGCATGGATTTTTTCCTGGATATCTCATTGCTGACAGACTTAAAAATTTCCGCGTAAGAACCGGCGGGCTCATCCCGCAGCGCGTTTCCGCTGCATGCCTGCCATCCTGCCGCTACATACAGAGCAATATCAAACTGCTCCAGCATCCACTGATTCAGTTCCTGCTCAAAATCCGAAATAATTTTCCTGGTTTTTTCCGTATTTGCCAAAAGCAGATAACAATGCCCGCCTCCTGCGTAAATTATATTTGCCCGGGACAATTCCAGCCGCTCCAAAAGCGTATCCATGATATGTTCCATCATAATTTCCAGATAAAAGGAACGGGCCCTCAAATTTTTCAGCGCGCCTTCGCTGTGTATGGTGTAAATAAACTTCTGAATTCCCGACACGTCCATAGAAAACAGCAGGAAAACATTTTCTTTCTGAAATTCTCTGCCTTGAAGAAACAGCAGCGTTTTGTAATCTTCTATCCGGTTTTCCTGCAAATAGTCGAACATGCAGGAACTCAAAGCCGCCGTCAGCTTTAAATGGTCATAAAGCGAAATATCCGCCAGTTCATCCTTCGCCGTAGACGAAGGCACCAGACTGAGATTCGCCTCCAGAATTTCCAGCAAAGAATTGATATACTCCGCTTCCCAGCGTATTCCCCGGAAATTCTCCATAAGTTTCTGCTTAACCTTCAAATAAAAATGTTCGTCATACAATTCCGCCTGTCTGACTGGAATATTGATGGATTCCTGTTGGTTTGGCGCCTGAGAATAATACATTTTCTGATCATTGCCGTTTAGAATATTAAAGACAGGTTCCATGGCAATATTTCTGACAAATCCTTTTTCGCCGCTCTCATTTTCTCTCCGGTCAGCCGAAGCCGCAATATTATCCGCAAGATAAGTGATATAGGCAAAAGAATCTTTGTCAATCCGGGCTTCTTTCAACTCTGCCGCATGATGATATCGGACAGAATCCAACACTTCTTTTTCCTCTAAACGCGCCTCTTCCTTTAAAAATTCATATCCGCTGAGGCTGTGCCTCCTTCCGTCCCCCTGACGATAAATTACTTTTCCAATATCGTGAAGCAAACCGCCTGCAATTAACTGCACTTTCTCCTTGGTCATCCTTTTCTCCCTTCTGTAAGCTTGACTGCGCCCATCCCCATTGCGGTTTTTATGCCAACGCCTGCATATTCTCCGAAATGGAACAGCAGGTTTAAAAAATTCACCATGGCCTGAGGTCCGCTGACTCTTATCTTCATCTGTCCCATAAATGCCGGGATCCGTTTTCCATGAACAGAATAACTGCAGCTATGAAGCTGATATTGCGCAATCCTGCTGGATTCCAGAAGCTGTTCCAGAACTTCTTCGCTCTCCACAGTCTCATCCTCAGAAGCTGCGTCATATTTTTTCATCAAGCTCTGATACATCAATCTCAATGTGGGCATACAAATATATTCCCCCTGGCTTTTAAAAGCCGTTGGAGTTTGAAAAGATACCTGGAAATACCGATCTGCCTCTTTAAAATAGTATTGATCCATAAATTCATTTTTCTCAATCTTCTGGAGACGCTTTGCGGCAACCGTTACTTTCCATTTATCGTCTTCCATATAAAAATTCGAAAACCGCTCTTCCTGCAGAGGAAGAATAATTTCCCGAAACGCTTCCTGATTTGCCGCAGAGATTCTCCAGATATTTTTCCCATTCTGATGGATCACCGACTGACTGTAGGGATGCAGGCCTGATTCATGCAGCTTTCTGGCGCATCCTTCCGGTACCTGTTCCATTAAAATTCCCTGCAGAACTACGGCTTTCTGATATGGAATAAAATCATTATTTTCTGTTTGTAATTCCATCTGTAAATTCGCTAACATATCGAGCTTCTCCTAATTGTTATACCAATGCATATGCATTCCTATCACCTTTTTACATTATATCCCTTTTTTCTCCCTCTGTCACCTTTTTATGCGTATTCTATTGGCTTAAATTTTTGGTTTTGAATGGAAATATAGAATATTTAACAAATCAAATAGAAATAATCTGAAATTGCAATAAAAACTGTTGTATTTCTTTTGAAATATGGATATACTAAACATACAGGAGTGTGAAAAAATGTTAGTGAGATTTCAATTTGAAAATTATCGTTCATTTCGTGATGTAAGCATTTTGTCCATGGAAGCAAAAGGAAATGCAGAATATAAGAGCTGCCTTTTACCATATAAGAAAAAAGGGCTTCTTCCGGCAGCAGCACTTTTTGGGAAAAATGGCGGCGGAAAAAGTAATGTAATTCGCGCATTTTGGTTCGGAGTACAGTTTATTCGGAATGCTCAGAAGACACAGCACGAAAAAGCTGAAGTGCCGGTTTGCGCATTTGCATTAAATGATTATTCGGAGCAGGATCCGACAGGATTTGAATATGAATATATTCAGGATGGGGTAAAATACATCTATGGGTTCTCTGCGACTAAAAAAGAAATCAAAAAAGAATATTTGTATGCGGCGCCGAAAGGGCAGAAATCGGAAATCTTTTCGAGAGAAGGACAGGTGTTTTCTTTTCCGGTAAATGGAGAGAAGAAAATGAAAGAAATGATTGCGGAGGCAGTTGCGCCAAACCAGTTATTTTTTTCTATTGCCTGTGTTATGAATTATCGGCCCTGCATCTTGGCCATGAATTGGTTCAGGGAATATGTTCATTTTTCAAAAGATTATACGGATATTCCCCGGCAGTTATTGGAACATGCAGAGGATGTGAATCTGTTAAAGTCGATTGTGACTTATGCAAAACAGGCAGACGTTGGTATTGAAGAGATGTCGTTTGAGATTAAGAATGAAGAAATATCAGCTTATGATTCCATGCCGGGTAATCTGCCGGAAGGGATGGTTATGGCATTGAAACAATTCGCGGCTGCTCTTAAAGATTCTTCGGAATCCGCGGAATTTAATCTGAAGGTTGGAGAAGTGAAAACTTCCTCTATGCATCGTGGCGTCAATAAAGCAGGAGAAGAAGAATTATTTCCGTTGGAGCTTTCTGATGAGTCTGACGGAACAAGACGACTGATGTCGCTTGCACCGGGAATCGAGCAGGTTTTGCAGCAGGGCGGCGTCCTGATGGTAGATGAGATTGACAGAGAACTGCATCCGCTGCTTGCGGAATTTATTATTTCCCAATTTCAGAGTCCGGAAACAAACCCAGGACGCGCACAGATTATTTTTACTACGCATGACACAGAATTGCTGAATATGGAAATTCTTCGGAAAGACCAAGTGTATTTCGTTGATAAAAATAAGAAGAGCGGAGTTTCAGAATTATTTAATCTGACGGAACTTCCGGTTCGGACAAATGATAATATCCGCAAAGCATATCTGGTAGGAAAGTATGGCGCAGTGCCGGATGTAGATACAGTGGAGGTTGAGTGATGGGAAGAAAAATCAAACCACTTATTTACGTTTTCTGTGAAGGCGAGAGTGAAATAGAATATACAAAGTTCTTAAAAGAGAAATATAAAGATGCGGCAGTAATTCAAAAACCCGTAAAGGGACTGTTTGATGTTGCAGATAAGAAATTTAAGAAAGATGCAAGGTACAGGAATAATGCCGAAGTAACAGATGAAATCTGGTTTTTCTTCGATGTAGATGACGGGCAGACCGGAAGCTGGGATAAGATAAAAAAAACGATTTTTGTTTTGCAGAAACTCAGGAAAAAGCCAAATATAAGAATACGCTTGTTGATGACAACCGGCTGTGTGGAATATTGGTTTTTGCTTCATTATAAAAAAGTGCGTCCTTTTATTCAGAATGTATCTGAAAAAGAAAATGTTTTGAAGATGCTTCAAAATGAATGTCCGGGATACGAAAAAGGAAATCCGGCTGCTACAAGAAAGATTGCAGAGAGATTGGATAAAGCAATTATCAATGGAGACTGGGTATTAGAGCATATAACCGGATTACCGACATTAGAGGATAATGATGTGAGAAACCGCTGGCTTTATCAGTCCACTCTTACATTCACAACAGTGCAGGATGCAATGAAATTTTTGGAAAGCTTATAAAAGGAGTGAAATTTTTATTTTTGAATAAAAATCTGTCCGCTGTAACATTTCACTCTCGATTCCAGAATTATGCTCGAAACGAAACTGAATGAAAAACAGACAGGCCGCTCAGAATTTTTATTTTTCTGAGCGCCTGTCCTCTGCGTGTATTTATACAACTGCGGTTACTGCCCCGCGCATTAAAATACACAAGAAAAAGTTTTGTCGAAACTGCGATTACGCGCCGCGATTACTGCCGCACCGCCCGAAACGCTTCCTCTAAATCCTCAATGATATCATCAATATGCTCCGTTCCAATGGACAGCCGGATGGTGTTTTTCAAGATTCCCTGCTCTCTTGCCTCCTGCTCATTCAGCTGGGAATGAGTGGTGGAAGCCGGGTGGATGGCCAGGGACTTCACATCCGCCACATTTGCCAGCAGGGAGAAAATCTCCAGATGATCAATAAAATCTTTCGCCGTCCGATCGTCCCCTTTGATTTCAAAAGTAAAAATGGAACCGCCGCCCTTCGGAAAATATTTCCGGTATAATTCCTGCTGCTTCGGATCTTCGGCAACGGAAGGATGATGCACCTTTTCTACCTGGGGATGATGATTCAGATATTCCACCACTTTCAGCGCATTTTCCACATGGCGCTCCACCCGCAGGGACAATGTTTCCAGCCCTTGGAGGAACAAAAACGCATGGAAGGGAGAAAGTGTCGCGCCGGTATCCCGCAGCAGGATGGCCCGTATCTTGGTGACAAATGCAGCCGGCCCCGCCGCTTTGGTGAAGCTTACGCCATGGTAGCTGGCGTTTGGCTCTGTCAGGGAAGGAAATTTGCCGGACGCTTCCCAGTCAAATCTGCCGCTGTCTATGATGACGCCGCCGATGGCAGTGCCGTGGCCGCCGATAAATTTGGTGGCGGAATGCACCACAATATCTGCGCCATACTCTATGGGACGCACCAGGTACGGCGTCGCGAAGGTGCTGTCCACCACCAGGGGAATCTTATGGTCGTGGGCTATTTTGGCAATTGCTTCGATATCGCTCACATCGGAATTGGGATTTCCAAGGGTTTCTATGTAAAGGGCTCTGGTGTTTTCCTGAATTGCCTGCGCAAAATTGTTCACATCAGAGGGATCTACAAAAGTTGTGGTAATTCCATACTCCGGCAACGTATGCTGCAGCAAATTATAGGAACCTCCGTAAATATTATTTGCCGCCACAATATGTTCCCCGCTTCTGGCAAGGTTCTGAATGGTATAGGTAACTGCCGCCGCGCCGGAGGCCACAGCCAACGCCGCTGCGCCGCCCTCTAACGCTGCGATCCTCTGCTCAAAAATATCCTGGGTAGGATTGGTAAGCCTGCCGTAAATATTTCCTGCGTCCTGCAGGCCAAACCTTGCCGCCGCATGGTCAGAATTGTGAAATACATACGATGAAGTCGCGTAAATAGGCACTGCCCTTGCGTCTGTCGTCGGATCAGGCTGCTCCTGCCCTACGTGAAGCTGTAAGGTTTCAAATTTTAAGTTCCTGTCTTGATATGCTTTTTTGCTCATAGCTGCCGCCTCTCTTTTCCTCTATTTCCTATTAGTTTACTTGGTTATTATCTGTACTATACCATATTTTTCCCAGTAAGTCAATAGGTTATATGCTCACCATAACTTTCCAGAAAATGATGCTTTACTCCTTCTTTTTTATAGGCGATTATCGTGCTCAGATTCACATTTTCCACGCTTTTAAAAATATTTCCTTCCACAAAGGGATTGATTTTTTTCATCTCTGCAATCATATTTTTAATTTCCAGCCGCTTGGACTCGCTCTGGCTCTCCGACTCTGCCCTTGCGCAGTTTTCCGTAAAACGGCAGGCGCATTGGAGGAACTTAAGGCCGTTGTAATCCCGCCAGCGTTTGATATCCGCTTCTCTGATGTAATACATGGGCCGAATCAGCTCCATTCCCGGAAAATTTGTGCTGTGAAGCTTGGGCATCATGGTCTGAATCTGTCCGCCGTAGAGCATTCCCATCAGGATTGTCTCTATCACATCATCGTAATGGTGCCCCAGGGCAATTTTATTGCAGCCAAGCTCCCTTGCCTGATTATAAAGATGGCCCCGCCGCATCCGGGCGCAGAGGTAGCAGGGGGATTTTTCTATTTCATACACCGCGTCAAAAATATCTGTTTCAAATACGGTGATGGGCAGATTCATCCCTGCCGCATTGTTTTCTATCATCTTTCGGTTTTCCCAAAGATACCCCGGATCCATCACCAGAAATTCCAGTTCAAAGGATACTTTTCTATGCTTTTGCAGTTCCTGGAACAGCTTTGCCATCAGCATGGAATCTTTTCCGCCGGAAATGCAGACGGCAATTTTGTCCCCCTCCTGTATCAACTCATAGTCCCGCACTGCTTTTGCAAAGCGGGAAAATAATTCTTTGTGAAACTTTTTGCGGATGCTTTTTTCTATTTCTGCTGCCTGATTCATTTCTGTTTTCACCTCTTAAGGATATTTTGCGCTGCATGATTTCTGACTTCCATATTATATTCTTTTTCCAGGCCAATAGCAAGAAGGAATCCCGCGCATGAGATTCCTTCCTGCTGTGAAAAGTTTGTTTTTCTTCGGCAGCGCTGCTCAAAACAGGCTTATTCGCCGGCATATTCATATACCTTTAAGATACAGGCTTATTCACCGGCATATTCATATACCTTTAAGGTAATTGTGCCGTCCTCATTCCGGGTAAATGTCTCTATATATTTCTCGTCCACCACCTGAAAAATTTCTGACATTCCAGTCTGCCCTTCTTTGAAAAAACTGTCTGCAAAGATGGTTGCTGAAGAAGATATTCCATCTTTATCAACCTGATAGGAATAGCTGAAACATCCCTCCTGATCCACAGTCAGATTCTGAGTCAGTTCCTCTAACAGCTTTGCGTTCTGTTTAAAATCCGCCTCTTTCCAGCCTGCGATTTTATCTGCAATCCCGGCAGAACTTCCGCCGTTTTGAAGGGCTTCTTCCGCTGCGCCGTCTTCCGTTTGAAAGGCGGCAGAGTCATCGGCTTCGGTTTTTTGTGGATTTTCATCTGTCTCATCCTCTGCTGCGCCCTGCAGTTCCTCTTCCAGTTGCTTCAGATATGCTTCCGCTTTTTCCGGGTCTGCTTTTTCCTTATCCAGAGGCAGGGAGAACAGAGCGTTTACGCCTTTGTATGCTTCATTTCTTGTAATTTCTCCAGTAGTTTCATCAAAGCAATAGGCGTCCCCCGCATAAAATGTTCCGTCATTCACCGCAAGATACAGCGTACGGTCCGCGAAGATTTCCACATTATCCGTCTCCGCAATCCGGTACTGAACGCCGTCCTGCACAAATTCAGAATAGCCGCCGTTCATTGTCATGCTGTTAAACCATGCCGGGTTCTGTCCTTTGATCAGCGGAGATACAAAAAACGGATCTTTCCCGTAAGCTTCCTCACTGGTATCAGGCCTGGGGGAACCGTCAGCATTTTCTATGGCTGTCACCACATAGGTGCGATCGGTTCTGATGTTTTCCGCGTCACCAGAATCCACATATTGGCTCAGGTTTTCCCCTGACGCCACTCCCAGCAATGTGATCCTGTAATTTCCGTATTCCTGGGTTTCATTGATGGAAATGGCGCCTTCACTTTGAAATACTGACGCAAACCCCTGATCTTCTGCCTCTTCGGCTACCTGCTCCAACGTGAGGTATTTCCAGGCTGCCGCTGTGGTTATGGAACCTACGGCCAGCACGGCTGCTGCGGTTAATACGGCTGCGGGTATTCTTTTTGGATATATTCTGTTTTTCATTGCCTTCGTCTCCTTTGCTTTCCTTAAAATCCTCTGGTTTAGCCAGACATCCGGTTCTTTTTCCGGAGAAAGGGCCTGTTGCAACAATTGTTCCAGCTTTTCATCATGCTTCATCTCATACACCCTCCAATTTCTGCTTCAACAATTTTCTTGCTTTGTACAGCCGGCTTTTTACCGTTCCCTGGGGAAGATTCATGATCTTTCCAATCTGCTCTGTGGAAAGCTGCAGGGTATAATAGAGATAAACCGGCACGCGGTATTTGTCCTCCAGTCCGGCGACAGCCTCCTGCACCTGTAACCGCAGCTCCTGTCTGAGAACGGCGTCCTCCGGGGAAGATTCCTGTCCCTGGCATTTATCCGCTGCCGTCTCTTCCGTCAATTGTTCTGTCCCTGCAATCCGCTTTCTCCAGGCATATTTCCGTCTGCGGTTTTTCCAAATCCGCAGCGCAATGGAGATAAGATAGCTTCTGGGATTTTTTTCAAAATCTATGCGCGGCCCCAATTCCACTGCTTTTAAAAAAGTGTCCTGATACAGATCTTCCGTTTCCTGAAGGTTGCGGGTAAGCTGGCTGCAAAATGCATAAATGTCTTTGCCATAATCTTTTATACACTGTTCCAACTGTAGTTCATTCATTTTATTCACCTTTCAGACGTCTTTCCAAGGCTTTTTTGCGCCCTTCACCTGAACATTGTAATAACTTTTCTTTCGGTTCACGGAATTTACTTTTTGGGGGATATACTATATACTGTCAGCATACAGGCAACTGCCTGCGCAATACAAATGTTTCAGCTATACAGACAAGAAAGGAAATTATTATGCATACTATCAAGACTCCCCGATTGGGAAAAAATGTTTATCTCGCAGAGGGCGCCATTGTGCGGGGCGACGTCAGCATCGGCGACAATTCCAGCGTATGGTTCCATTCCGTCGTCCGGGCGGAAGCCGGCTCCGCAGTTATTGGAAATGACTCCAACATCCAGGATAACGCTGTTCTCCATGTGGATCACGGAGCGGATATTCGTATCGGAAACCGGGTTACCATCGGACATGGAGCCATTGTTCACGGATGCACCGTCAAAGACAATGTTTTAATCGGCATGGGGGCGATTATTTTGAACCATGCCGTCATTGGAGAAAACTGCATCATCGGCGCAGGAACCCTGATCACTCAGAACACGGTCATTCCCGACAACTCCCTTGTGATAGGAAACCCCGGAAAAATCGCGCGGACTGTCACCGACGATGAGATAGAACATATCAGGCGAAACGCCGCCTATTATATTGAGGAAGCTGCCGCTTATTCCAGGCAGTTTTAGTTTCTGTGATTTTCAGCCTTTCTTCCAGAAAGAACGGAAACGAAGCATTATTTGACCTTGGATTGTTTTTTTGAAAGTATTTCATCCAGAAGACCCTTGCAGCCTGCGGCCACATCTTCATAGGTTTGTTCAAAATCACCGGTATACCAGGGATCGGCCACGTCTCTGGGATGATCGGTGTAGTCCAGAAGCAGGCTGAGCTTTTTGTCTTTATCTGAGCCTGCAATTCTCAGCATGTTTTTATAATTCCAGCGATCCATTCCTACGATGTAATCGTACTTCTGATAGTCGCTTCGTTCCATGCGGACTGCGTACTTTCCGGCAACGGATATGCCCTCCCGGGCCAGCCTGGCTCTGGTGCCGTGGTGGACCGGGTTGCCGATTTCTTCTGTGCTGGTGGCGGCGCTGGCGATGTAGAAATCGCTGGCGACGCCGCGCTGTTCTACTAAGTTTTTCATAACAAATTCTGCCATTGGGGAACGGCAGATGTTGCCGTGGCAAACAAATAAAATCTTGATTTTTCTCATATTTCCAGTATTTTCGGGCTTTTCAAGCCTTTTTACCTTTCTTCATTTTTCACTTATTCTGGCATATTTTGGCATATCTTTGCATATTTTTGTCATCAATTTTGGTAAAAACTTTGGTAAATTTCAAGTCTGTACCAAAGGCAAATCTGCCATTGGGAATCGACAGGTAAGAAATTGGGGATTAAGATAAATACTGGCATTCAGCCATTTTTCTCTCATTTTCATCAGGTCATTATGAATTAATTGCTTTTTGAAAATCTTCCTGTGCATCCTGAAATTTAACATGAGTATAGGTATTCATCGTAACACTGATATCCGAGTGTCCCATAATATACTGAAGCATCTTCGGATTCATTCCCGACTTAGCCATATTAGAACAAAATGTATGGCGACACACATGTGGTGTAATCGGCGGCATCTGAACCTTATATATGCTATTGTACTTTTCCCGAATATGTTGGAAATACTTTTCCCAATGTAATGCCACCATAGGCATATCATTCTTATCAAGGAATAAAAATCCTGTCATTCCATCAACCATCGGTTCAACTTTGGGATTGACCCTGTCCTTAAGTATTCTCTTGAAACAAGCCACCACCTCATCAGACATTGGAACATATCTCTCGCCACTTTCTGTCTTAGGCTTTTCAATGATATACTGCATCTGACTTGTTCTCTGTAATTGATGATTTACCCGTATTCTTTTGTTTTTAAAATCCAAATCTGATTTTGTAAGCCCACAGAACTCTGATATACGAAGTCCTGTGTTAAAGAGAATAAATATTGCATCATAGTACTTGCAAAAATGCGCATCTTCTTTTATGAATCTTAGAAATTCCCGCTCCTGCTTTCTTGTGACAGCTTCTCTTCTCACACTATCATTCACAATAACATTGACCAGTTCAAAGCCAAATGGATTTTTGCGAATCAAGTCATCTTCTTCCGCCATCTGAAATGCCGGTCTTAATACTCCCCGGATAGTATGAATTGAACTATAACCTTTTCCATCTACCCTCTGAAGCTTGATCAACCAGGCTTTCGCATCCGATAATTTCACTTTGTCGATTCTTTTTTTGCCAAAATCATCTTTTTTCAGCAGATTAATTACCGTCTTATAACCAGCATAAGTACTCTGTCTGACCCCTATTTTAAGACTTACATATTTCTCCACTAATTCAAGAACTGTAAGTCCTCCACCTCCTGGAACAAGTCCGTTAAACATATCCTGTTCCAGCTGTTTTTCCTTTTCTCTTAAAGAAAGCTCCATTTTCTTTCCTTTAGGTATAGGATCATTATGGTCCAAACGCCAACTATATAAATTCCCTTCATTTCCATGAATATCTACATATCTAAAACGATAACGTCCATCTGCTCTCTGGTACTCTCCTTCGTGAAGAATTCTATTGCGATTATCTCGTCTTTTCTCACTCATAGCTTTGTCTCCTTTCAAAAAAGAGAGCCCTAGCATGGTTATTGTACCACATTTGTGCCCCCTTTTCTACTACTTTACATATTAAATTGCAGTTGACTCTGCCAGAAATTGCTCAAATTTCTCTTTCTTAAACAAAACTTTGTTTCCTACTAACAGATAAAACTCCCCATTTGGATGGATATCTACAATTTGTCTAAGTCTCTTTTCACCAATGTGATAAAACTGTGCCGCTTCAGTTACAGAAAGCAAATATCGCTTCCATATAGGAATATCTATACTCTGATTCTCTAATTCATTTTCATCATCCATCATATTCTCCAATCTGCAGCTGTCTGACTAACATCGCATCAACCTTTTTTATTGCATCTGTGCTGACAATCATCCCGGCAGTCTGTATTATCTGTTCCTCATTTATTGTGACAAGCTGCTCCGGTAAAAACATTGTTGTATGTCTTAAAAATCCTCTAATTTCTGAAGGCTCAATATTGAAATGTACTGGAATATAATCCTTTTTCAACTTAGTTGTCCCCGGAACAACTGTGTATACAGGTGATTTTCCGTTTGCTTTGTCGCAGCTTATTACAATACATGGTCTCCTTCCAGCTTGTATATG
Organism: uncultured Lachnospiraceae bacterium; assembly: GCA_910584585.1. GTDB lineage: Bacteria > Bacillota > Clostridia > Lachnospirales > Lachnospiraceae > Petralouisia. Next base: position 47,286 of record CAJUBP010000033.1, read on the forward strand.
CCTGAGTCCACTTTTTAATTCAGCCCACACAATCATATTTCTCTTTATCTTCACTGCAGATCACCTCTCTTTGGTGGAATATACAAGTCAACCTTGGGTTCCTTCTCATCTACACTGAATAATCTATACCCAGCTTCCCTTACTGCTCCTATTTTTAAATAAGAATCTGCTATTCCGTCTGAAATAGCATCGAGATTTGTTACGATAAGCGCATCTGCCTTTCCTGCTCTCATATATCTTATTGCCTTATAAAACACTTCATCCCTTAATCGTCGTCCAAAAATTCCTCTTCGGAATACTTTCATAGGAATAAGATTGTTATTGTCAGCAAATTCCATGATTCGTTTCAACTGCTTATTTTCCTTTTTCTCTGCTGCAATACAGTCATTCTCCTCATCAGAAGACAACATCACAACACACTTTATCGGCTGTATGGTCAGTGGCTTTTTCTTTCTTCCTGCTCTTCTCATTTCAAACCACTTCCTTTCTTGCCTCTAAGCCTTCAATAAAAATCAAACATGTAGACATTGCATATTCTCTATCATTTGGTTTAAGCATCTGCAATTTATCTTCCAATACAGACAAATCTTTATTCTCATGTTTTTCCCTGCTTTCAATTCCAAACAATGTATTAGGATCTACTCCATACTTTGTTACAATCTTCAGCATAAGTTCCAGACTCATCCGATGTCTTCCCTGCTCAATTTGCGAATAATGAATATAACTTACATCAAGGCTCTCCGCCATATCATTCTGTGTATATCCATATTTATTTCTAATACTTCTCAAAGTATTACCAACTGCATAAATATCATATATCATCCTGAATAACCTCACTCTCTAACCGATTCATGATGTATTCCACTGCCTCAGCCTCTGTTGGGCATTTGATGACTGGCTTCCCATAGTCATCAAATACCACTGTTTCAGAAGCAAATACAATGTAGGAATACCTGCCTGAATTCCTAACACTCAATCGCATAATTGTTGTACCTCGCACTCATAGTACCAAGGTCAAATATTGTCACACCCAAATCATTTATGCGATCCATCATTGACTTTAAATCTTCCGGATTTCTTGTAATCTCATAAATATCTTCTACGACAAGTACCTTGTAATCTGAAATCTCAAGAATTTCCATCAGCTGACGCATCTGAGGTCTGTCAACCGATGTAGATGCTCCATCATCTACAACAGTCTGATCACACTCAATTCCCACACTTAAAGCATATGTCTGATCAAGTTCTTTCTGTCGGTTCACATTATTCATACTCATCATTGACTTTATAAACAAAAGTCCTTTGTAAAGTTCTTTTCCGTTATACTTTTTCATGGCTATTACCTTCCTTAATTGAAATATTAAAGAAAGCATTGTGCACGCCGCTTTCAAACTCTGTGCTGTATCTCAAGCACAAGTATATTGTAATCTGCCACACCTTAATTGCCGACCGTGTACAGGCGACAATTATGTCGTGTAAACACGACAATCACTTTTCAACTGACACGCTTTTCATTGCTTTCATCATTGCAAGACACTGTCTTATCTGCAATTCATCCATATCTGAAAGAACATCCATTGCCTCAGATAATAGTTCTGAATTTTCTTCATTCTTTCCATACATTATGAAATCAACAGATACACCAAGTACGATTGCCAGATTATCTAATGTCTGTGTCTTAAAATCTCCACCATTTTCAATCGCAGATAATGCTTGTCTGCCTATACCTACTCTATGAGCTAACTCATCCTGTGATAATCCTATCGCCTTTCTCCTGTCAGCAATTCGTATTCCTCTCTCATAATCCTTTTCTCTTGTCTGTGCTTTACTGCTCATAAATCCTCCTTGCCGCCCTTGGAAACGAACAAGTCGGATTACCCTTTACATCACAAAAAAGACGCACGAGGAAACCAGTATCATAAATACTGTTCGTTTCCCCTGCGTCTCTGGTGCTTCCATCTTTCGATGTGCCCTTATCAGGTGGGCTGTAATTTAATTTTCAATCATTATATTCTGAAAGTCCCATTCTCAGAATGTTCCTTCATCATTCCCTCGGAATACTTCTTAAGTATCATCACTCGCTTGCATCTGTCACACTTAATTCCAATATTCTGAAGTGCCACAGCGAAATCATCACCGCATACAAAGTATTCCATCATTAACTTGTTGCATTTTTTACATCTAATTTCTATAACATTTCCTTTGTTCAATTCAGTTCGCTCCTTATTCATACAAAATCATCAATCTACAATTCTGTACTCGTAAAGGAAAGGGAAATCACCTTTGCAAGCCTTTTGCCGGGAGTTCCGATGAATGTCTGCACATTCCCCGGCTTTGCTGATCTAAAGCCAACTGATATGAATTGTGCTGTCAGCACACAATCACATCAGGCTCCGGCTCTTTCCATAAACCACATATTGTTATCTTCATAGAAAAGGAATATTTCCTTTCCATCTACCACACAGGTATAACGCTCTCCAACGCCGCCAGCCCTTGTACTGGCTGCTCTGCGCTTGTCTTTTACTCGTGTAATCTCATACTTTCTGCCATCTTCCCACGTTATCTCTTTGGGAATGAGCAGTCCGTCCTTTGAAAATTCTGCAAGTACATCAACATATACCTTATTGCTCAATGTAATCACCTTCCTTACAAGATTGCTATTGCTCTGGAAGCATCCATCTTCCTTGCTATATAGCCTTTTTCTTCTAATATTTTCAGATGTGCATAAACACTTGAAGTCGATGCCACCCCTACCATCTTGCATATCTCCCTGATAGTAGGAGCATAACCATTAACTCTCTGATATTGCATAATGCTTTCATACACATTCTGCTGCTTCTCCGTCAATGGTGCTCTGTCTACCAGATCAATTCTTTCTGCTTCGCTCATGTTCCGCCTCCCTCTTCTTTAACTCTATCGCTACTCGTAGTGCAGCTCAATTCCGCTTCGCTTCATTTCGCTCACGGCAGTCGCCGTATCAGATAACCAAGTCCCATATGTTTATGTACAAGCACAACACATCTGCGCCTTGATTATCTGGCACTTCTCGTTGCTAACCTGAGAAGTACCCATGTGGATGTACTGTGTGTTCTTCTTTTGCATTGACTGCCGACAGAATCCTGTCCCGGTACATGAGTCCCCTCTGGATACTGTAAAATCCAAATCTTCTGCGTATCTCATCAACCGCTGAATCCATCTTCATCTGCTTTTCACGCTTCTCCACACTTGAGAACAAATCAATCTGTTCCCAATAATTATCTGTTACTAAGTCTGCACCTCGGACACCAATACTGCGTATTGGTTTGCTCCAGTTATAGTTTTCCTTAAATATCTGATAAGCGTATGCAGCTATCTCTCCGGTGATATTCGTTGCGTGGTCAATCTTTTTCTGACGGGTAAAAGAGAATAGCTCATTATCCCTGACACTTATCTCAACCACTCTGCACCGGAATCCATTCTCACGAAGTCTTGCTGCAACACTCTCAGCCAGAATATAAAGAACAATCTTTACATCCTCATCGCATACTAAATCCTTTGGTGTCGTTGTGCTGTTTCCCACCGATTTGATTGGAGCGTGGGTATTCTCCAGTTTGACAGGTGATTCATCATAGCCATTAGCAAATGACCATAAGATGCTGCCCATCTTTCCAAGGTGGCTGTTAAGCATCCCTTCATCTGCCCTTGCAAGATCACCTATGGTTCTGATACCGAATTTTGCAAGCTTCTGATTCGTGCTCCTTCCGACATATAGCAGATCACTTACCGGAAGTGCCCATGCCTTCTGCTTAAACTCACTCTTATACATAGTTGTGATTGCATCCGGCTTCTTATAATCTGAACCAAGCTTTGCAAATATCTTATTGAAAGAAACACCAACACTCACTGTGATGCCAAGCTCTGACTTCATTCTCTTGCTGATTTCCTGTGCAATGAGCAATCCATCCCCTTTAAGGGAGCTGCTCCCTGTCACATCAAGCCAGCACTCATCAATTCCATATGGCTCCTGCTTGTCCGTATATTCTGCATATATCTCATGCGCCATCCTTGAGAACCGAAGATATAAGTCCATTCTTGGTGAAACAAATGTTATGTCCGGACAGACCTGCTTTGCCTGCCAGAGCGCCATTCCTGTTTTCACACCGTACTTCTTGGCAATATAGTCAGCAGTTAAGACAATCCCATGTCTTGCCTCCGGGTCACCGCCTACTGCCAGTGGCTTTCCTGCAAGCTCCGGATGATGCAGATGCTCAATCGAAGCATAACAACAGTTGATATCTGAATGAAGTATTACCCTGTCTCCCATCTGCATAACCTCCTGCATTTAATCTATCACTACCATAACCTTTAGTCCAAGTATATGAGTAATGTTCCTTACAGGGCATAGTATAACCCCAAGAATAATCGACTGTCAACGGACACATGTGTCTGTTTTCTCATTATATTGGATTTTTAACTTGAATAATTGGTACTATTGCTATATACTATGGAGTGAAAAGAGACATTAGAAATCAACTAATTGGAAAGAAAAGAGGCGTATGTATGTACTCAATCGGAGAAATCATTTCAACATATAGAAAAAAGAAAGGCTTGCTCCAGCAGGATCTCGCTGATGAACTGGCAAAAGAAGGCATCAAGATTTCCTATAAAGCCATATCCAACTGGGAGAGAAATCTTGCTGAACCAAGCGTTACCATATTTTACAAAGTGTGTAGAATCCTTGGTATCACTAATATGTATGAAGCATATTTTGGAGTAAATCCTGCTGATCCTTTTTCATCACTTACTGATGAAGGCAGGGAAAAGGCTATGGATTATATCAATCTGCTCCACGCATCCGGAATGTATGAAAAGCAAACTGCTAAGATAATTCCATTCAGAAGCATTGATATTTTTGAAAATGCAGTATCAGCCGGAACCGGTAACTTTCTCGTAGACGGACCTAAAGAGACTGTACGCATAGATGAATCTATTCTGCCGGAAGATACAACTTTCGGTGTACGCATTAGTGGTGACAGTATGGAACCTGAATTCCACGATGGTCAGATTGCATGGGTATTGCAACAGGAATCTGTTGCTAATGGAGAAATCGGCATCTTCGCTCTGAACGGAGAAGCCTATATCAAGAAGTTAAAGGACGACAAAGACGGAATTTTCCTTATCTCACTCAACGAAAAGTATGCACCTATCAAGGTTGGAGAAAATGACCGCTTAGACATATTTGGAAAAGTTCTTGGAAAATCTGATGCTTCTGCTCTTACCGATCATTGCCGATAAAAACGCAAGTCCTTTTTATTGGACACATTTTTTTGCATAATTGACAATAAGAAAATATCTATAGAACTGAAAGAAGGGATTTTTTATGGTGGTCACAAATAATATCAGAGAAATCCGTGAACAGCGTGGCATTTACCAGAATGACCTTGCCGCTGCTATCGGATTCAGCACCAAAACTGTCAGCAGGGTAGAACGTGGGGACGGCGCCCCATCTGCCGAATTTATGCTACGAGTATCTAAGTACTTTAATATGCTGGTGGAAGATGTATTTCATGTAGAGGAATAACGTGGAGCGAGTGAGCTCAATATTCAGCTCGCTCCGCTATCTTTCTTAAAGAGTGTGTGAAGAAATCTCTGTAAATAACTAGATCTTCTATGATAATGAATTGGCGGAAGACTTATTTAAAAGCTTTCCGCCTTGCTTTATATATAACAGCGAAAGGATTGCATGTCAAGAACACAGGCTATTTTTCTGCCTGTGACTTGATAATGTCGGTTCCTATTCGGGGAGCCGTCCCTCGTACATAATGCTTAATTCCCCATAGACCTGAGCCCAGTTTCGGATGGTTGTAGTCCATTTCTTCGTAGCCTCAAACGTTGAAAGATACAAGGCTTTTAATAGGGCTGTATCGCTTGGAAATACGCTTCTCTGACGGTTCAGCTTACGGTAAGTGGCATTCAGTGACTCTATGGAATTCGTCGTATATATGACCTTTCTGACAGTTGCCGAGAACTTAAAAATGGGGGAAACGGCATCCCAGTTATCATACCAGCGTTTCATGGAATTTGGGTATTTTGGCGTCCATTTTTCATTGACTCTGTTCAGTGCTTCCCGGGCTTTTGCTTCGTCCGGAGCATGATAGATGGTTTTCAGGTCTACTGCAAAGGCTTTCCGGTCCTTGTCAGGCACATATTTCAAAGTATTTCTTACCTGGTGGACAATGCACCGCTGGTACTCGGTTTTAGGAAATGCCGTGGCGATTGCCTCCTTGATTCCGGTAAGACCATCTGCGCAAATGATAAGGATGTCTTTTACCCCGCGGTTTTTTAATTCATTCAATACAGAGAGCCAGTATTTGGCACTCTCATTATCGCCGACACTGATGGAGAGTACTTCCTTTTTACCCTCGGTATTGATTCCCAGGATCACATAAGCTGCCAGCTTTCTGATCACGCCATTATCACGGACAGAATAATGGATCGCATCAATGTAAATGATGGGATAAATCTCATCCAACGGACGATTTTGCCAATCTTCGATCTGGGGCAGGAGTTTGTCTGTAACATCAGATATAAACCCTTCTGATGTCTCAAAACCATAGATATCCTCGATCGTTTCTGAGATCTGCCTTGTGGTCATTCCTTTTGCATACATGGAGATGATCTTCTGGTCAATATCAGAGATATCTTTCTGGCGTTTTTTTACAACCTGTGGTTCAAAAGTTGATTTTCGATCCTGCGGCACTTCGATTTCCATTGCACCATAGCTGCTGTTAACACGCTTTGTTTTGTAGCCATTCCGATAATCATCGCTGTCAGAACGCTCCGATTTTTCGTAACCCAGATGGTCATCCATCTCTGCCTCCATCATCTCCTTGATGGTGCCACCCAGCAGGTCTTTCAGGGCATCCTGAATATCCTCTGCTGTCTGGATATCGTATTCTTCCAGAAGCTGGTGGATGATATTTCTTTTTCCTTCCGTCATATGTACTTTGTGAACGGGTTTCTTTTCTCTTGCCATAATAATAGGCCTCCTATGATTTAGATTTTATCATAGAAGACCCTCTGTCTAATACTCATTTACAGAAAAACTTTCACAGACTCTTCTTAAACTGAAAATCTTCTTTTATCTATTCCATATTCACACCAAATATGTTCTATCATACCATCTCCTCGTCCCAAAAAATCAACTTGTTCGCGCCATGCATTAATACCAGCTTCATCAAGCAACTTTTCAAATTCAACATATTCATCACTATTCAAATTTTTCCTCATAAGATTTTTTAATAATGTATCCTCCTCAGATTGAACATAATCTACACTTATTGGTTCGTCTTTTATTAATTCTTTTATAGCACAGTATGTATTAAATATCGAATCGTTCTTTTTAAGTGTTTTCTCAAGGACTTGCAGAACCAATTGCTTCTCATAATATTTTACATACACTTTATCAACCGCTGGATAAATAAACAATTCTTTAATATTTGTATAATCATCATCAGTGGAAAATACATCGTCATCATAACTTAAAACACATTTACCATCAATATAGTATCTTTTTTCCATAGTTCTCCTTTCGCAAATTAACCATAAATTGCTTTCAACTTTTTAAATCTAACAAATAGTCTCTTATCCTTAGGACACATCTTTTCAAGTTTCTCAAGACTATATCTTTTCAAATCATCCTTGCTTTTTATCCCCATTCCAAACGCATCCAAACATAGAAAGTCATCAAATATGACTCCATGTTCCCTATCATTCAGATCTTCTACACTACGAAGCTTTATGCCTTGCTCTTCACAAATCTGATATAATTCCTGCAATGTTGCCTGCCCCATATTGCGAAACTTTATAAAATGCTCCTTTGGATATTCTCTCAATCCTTCCAATGACTCAAATCCATTTCTTCTTAGGATATTCCGTAATCTGCTCGACATTTCAATATCATCATAATCTGTTTTTTCAGCGTACATAAAAGCTCCCTTTCGTCATTTTATTTGTCGTATAACTTATCAACCTCAGCTTCGTACACTGATTCAGTATGAGTATCAAATAGCACCCATTCCACCAGATCAAAGCTATCCGGATTGTCCTGCAAAAATCTGTTTACTGTATGTACTGCAATCTTTGCCGCTAACTCAACCGGAAAACTATATACTCCCGTTGATATGGAAGGAAATGCAATAGACCTAATTCCATTATCCATTGCCAGATTCATAGAATTAAAATAGCAGTTAGCAAGAAGTTCCTCTTCTCTATCCCTGCCACCATTCCATATCAGTCGGTCATTTTTTGCGGACAGTTCATACATGCTATCCTTTTCTGTTCTCT
>CAJUBP010000034.1:0-32683 GCA_910584585.1 uncultured Lachnospiraceae bacterium
CCTGATCTTCTACCGCAATGTCTGTAAAATGCACGGTGGGCTTATCCTCATACTGGACGGTTAAATCGCTTGTGGACGCCGCTTCGTCATAGGCAAGCGTCAACGTCGCTGTCTTCGTCACGTCGCCGACTGTTCTTGTGATTGTCATCACGTCGCCGCTGACTGTGCCGCTGATCTCTTTCTTATAGCTGCCCGGGAACGCCAGCATCGCCATCAGGTTCACAAAGGATTCCTCATCCCAGTTATCCTTTAAGGTGGCGTTGCTCCATTTATAACCGGTCAGGTTGGCCATGGTGTCCGCAATATTGGCTTTTGTGACAATTGCGGGATTGCCGTTTCTTGTCACTTCATACTCTTCCGCGCCGCCTTTCAGTTCATATTGATAGAACTCGCCCTCTGACACATCCGCGCTTTCGCGAAGGATAATGGTCACAGCGGTTGTGGCTGTCTTCTTGTTGGCGGTTTCCGCCGTTACATTCACCGTTACGGAGTCTGTCTTCGCCGTCAGCAGTCCTGCCGCCTGTGGCTTTATGGTTCCGTCCGCTCCCACAGTCAGATAAGATGGATTGGAAGACGTATAGGTTACCGCTTTCGACATCGTTGTGTTGGCGGGCGCCACCGCAGCTGTCACTTTTCCTGTCTCATTTGCGTAAATTGTCATGGAGGCGGGCATGGTCACGCCTGTGATTGGAACTTCCTGAGGTTTGGGATCCGGGGTTGGATCGGGCTTGGGATCCGGGGTCGGATTCGGAGTGGGATTGGGCGCCGGAGCGGGTGCCGGGGCTTTCACGGTCACCGCGCAGTTGGCTTTCTTGTTTCCATCCAATGTGGTCACTGTAATGGCCGCCGTTCCCGTGCCTTTGGCTGTCACGTTTCCTTTGCTGTCCACTTCCGCAACCTTTGTGTTGCTGCTCTTATAGGACACCAGTTTCACCGTCGCGTTTTTGGGAGAGACTGTCGCGGTCACTTTGAACTTTTCTCCCACGTTCATTTCCTTGCTGGCGGGAGAAACTGCAACGCTCTTCACCACTTTATTCTTCGCCGGCACTTTTACCGTGATGGTTGCCTTGGCTTTTCCTTCCGCTGCCTTGATGGTGATTTTGGCTGTCCCGGCTTTTTTTGCCTTGATCTTGCCTTTCTTGTCCACCGTCGCTACGCTTTTCTTATTGCTCTTAAAGGTAAGCTTCTTGTTTCCTACGCCGGAGGGCTCTAACTTCGTCTTTAAAGTCAGGGTTTTCCCAATCCGGACAGCCACGGTGTTGCTGACGGAATTGCTCACTGTGATTTTCTTGATTACGTCTTTTACGGTAATCTTGCAGGTGGCTTTCGCCTTGCTGTTGCTCTTTGAAGTAACCGTAATGGTTGCGGTTCCTTTTTTCTTAGCCACAATCTGGCCTTTGGAGCTTACGGTCGCCACCTTCTTGTTGCTGGTCTTGAATTTCACGCTTTTGGACGCGTTTTTCGGCGTTACGCTTTTCACCTTCAGTGTGTATTTTTCTCCCACACTCATGGTTTTCTTTTTGGCGGACAGCGTAATCTTGGTAGGTTTCGCCGCTGCCTGGGCTGTTTGCGGCACTGCCAGCACGGTAGTAACTACCAGCATCAGCGTCAGCGCCAGGGTAAACACTTTGGTTATTGGATGTTTTCTCATAACCTTCCTCCTTGTCTTTCTTTATTATGAGCTATGTGCTTATAATTCATATTATGGGAACCTGGCGCGGAGGCGAGCTTTTTCGCTTTGGAGACGGACGGAACTGCCGGATTGCCCTTTCACACACAAACTGGGCAGCGTTCCGGCGAACTAACTGCTAACTCCGGCTAAGGAAGTCAGGAAAACCTTCCTTCCTAAGCCTATGTAAGCAGTGGATTTCACCTCCACTAAGGACGCCCATGAATCGTTTGCTTAGTGAAAGGGCAATCCGGCAGTTCCTGTGTTTCGAAATAGAAAGGGTTCGCGCCAGGCCGGCCTGGCTGGGGGGAAGGCAATCCGCAGTTCCTGTGTTTCGAAGTATAAAAGGTTCGCGCCAGGCCGGCCTGGCTGGGGAAAGGCAATCTGGCAATTCCTATGTTTCGAAGTATAAGGGGTCTGCGCCAGACCGGCTCCTGCTGGGGGAAAGGGGAACCAGTATATAATGGTAAGGGACTGCGTCTGTTATGGATCGGCAGTTATGAAAAACAAGGAGGCAAGAAACATGAAACAATCTTTTCAGGAGTATTTGGAAAAAGAAAATCTCTCATCCCATACCATTTCTTCTTATCAGTGGACCGTATCTTATTTTCTGCAGAATTATGAGAGTCTATCCATGGAAAATCTGCTGGCCTATAAGGGCTATCTGATGGAGTATTTCAAGCCAAAAACGGTAAATCTGCGCATTCAGGCCATCAACAAATATCTGAATTATCTGGGCAGAGGGGATCTGCATTTGAGCAACGTGAAAATCCAGCAGAAAAGCTATCTGGAAAACGTCATCAGCAACGGGGACTACCTTTATTTAAAGGCCCAGTTAAAAAAGGAAAAGAACCATACCTGGTATTTTGTGGTCTGGTATCTGGCTGCCACCGGGGCCAGAATCAGTGAATTAATTAGCATTAAGGTGGAGCATGTGCTGCTGGGTTACCTGGACATTTACGGAAAAGGCGGCAAAATGCGCCGCCTGTATATCCCCAAAAGGCTGCGGGAAGAAACTATGGAATGGCTGGAAGAGGAAAAACGTGACAGCGGTTCCCTTTTTTTGAACCGAAATAAGGAATGCATCTCTGCAAGGGGGATTTCCCAGCAGTTAAAGCGGCTGGCGGAGCGTTATCAGCTGGATAAAAACGTGGTCTATCCCCATTCTTTCCGGCATCTGTACGCCAGAAATTTTCTGGAACATTATAATGATTTATCTCTTCTGGCGGATTTGATGGGCCATGGAAGCATTGAAACTACAAGAATTTATTTGAGGAGAACTTCCCTGGAACAGCAGGAATTGATTGATACGATTGTAACATGGTAGAAGCGGCAGGAGAATTTTCATCTTGACTTTTTGGGCACAATGTATATAATATGAACTATCACCACAAATTATTAGCTAATTTTCACAAAATATTCATGTCTTTTCATGTAATTTGCAAAAACAGACCTTACAGGGAAATTTTAACTGATTTCTCTGTGAGGTCTGTCTTTACATTGAACCGTTTTCTATATTTCCGATACCGGCAAAATATAGAATAAAAAAGTTATAATAATTGAATTAATTGCCGATAATATGATATATTATACCACAAATCAGCGCAGTTATAAATTGCAGATGAACGGAGGAAATCAGATGCGATATCTTTCAGTTGCCAAAATAGCAAAAAAATGGAATGTATCGGAACGCAGCGTGAGAAATTACTGCGCGAACGGCCGCATAGACGGAGCGTTCCTCTCCGGCAAAACGTGGAATATTCCTGAATACGCAAACAAGCCTGAGCGCAGCAACAAGCAGAAGGAGCGGCCGAAAACACTGTTGGATATTTTGAGGGAAGAAAAATCAGGCAAACGCTCCGGCGGTATTTACCATAAAACTCAGATTGACTTGACATACAACTCAAACCACATTGAGGGCAGCCGTCTGACGCATGATCAGACCAGATATATTTTTGAAACCAATACCATCGGCGTGGAAAAAGAAGCGCTGAATGTAGATGATATCATTGAAACGGCAAACCACTTCCGGTGTATTGATCTGATCATTGAGCATGCAAAATCAGTTTTGACTGAGAAGTCCATAAAGGAACTTCACTTGATATTGAAGAATGGAACCAGCGATTCAAGAAAAGACTGGTTTGCTGTGGGGAATTATAAAAAAATGCCGAACGAGGTTGGCGGAACAGGCACCATCCTCCCGGAAGAAGTTCCAAACAAAATGAAAACGCTGTTGACAGAATATAATAGTAAGAAAGAAAAAGCCTTTGAGGATATTCTGGATTTTCATGTCAAGTTTGAAAAAATTCATCCGTTTCAGGATGGCAACGGCCGTGTCGGCAGACTGATTATGTTCAAAGAGTGCCTGAACTATAATATTGTTCCGTTTATTATTGAGGATGATTTGAAAATGCTTTATTACCGCGGATTGAAGGAATGGGGCCATGAAAAAGGTTATCTGACGGATACTTGCCTGACTGCCCAGGACAGGTATAAAACATATCTGGACTATTTCCGAATTCCATATTAAAACTGAAAAATTGAATCACTTTCTCATCAAAGTGACTGGGATTCCACCAGTAGCCTTTTCCATCCCAATTTACGGACCTCGGGTGGTAACTCCATACGACCCGTCCGGGTTTTGCCCCAACGCCTGTTCCATAGGGCTTGTGCCTGGGGTATACAGTTTTGGCCCTTTTCACTGTTACGCCAACGGTCAGTTTCCTGGAAACTTTCCTGCTGTCCGTCAGCGTGCATGTGACGACTGCCCGCCGTTTTACATCTTTTTCCTTCCATGGATACTATGACGGCAATTAATACTTCAATTTCTTAATCCACCGATCCACTGTTTTCTGGGATGGGATTTCATAAAAATTGCGTCCTTTCAGCCACTTCGTTTTGGAAGATATCTTCGCATTTGCTTTCAGATGCTTGGCGCTGCTTCCCATTCCGCTGCTGGCTGAAGTGCAAAAGGGAACCACCGTTTTACCTTTCAGGCTGACCTGTTCCACGAGGGTGTATAAGATATGAGGCGCTTCCCCGTTCCAGATGGGGTAACCCAGGTAGATGACATCCGCCTTCTTTATGGCTTTTTTGATTGCTTTTAGATTTGCAATTTCCGGCCGTACCTTGCTTTTTGCAGGGCTTGGAGCGGAATCGCGTTCCTTTGACACCCGGCTGTCATCGTCTGTATAATCCAGATCTTCTTCCGTGTAGGGATCGGCAGCTTTGATTTCAAGCAGTTTTCCCTTGGTGCTTTTCTGTATTTTCTTTGCCGCTCCTTTGGTGGTTCCTGTGGCGGAAAAATAGATAACCGCAATATGCTTTTTCGGCTTTGCCGCTTCCACTTCACCCATGCCTGAAACTGATACCGCCATTGCAAATGCAAGAAATGCTGACGCAATCCTCTGAATTGTTCTTTTTCCAGTTTTTTTCATAAATATTGACCTCCTTAAATATTTCAGCAAATTTTTTATACTTTGAACCTGCTTATATTTTAAAGGAACCGGAAAGAATACACAAATACTTATTTTCAATGGCTGTCCATAGCTTTTAGGCATTTTTCATGAAACCGGCGCAATACCGGATGGCCTTTCCACAGACAAAACCCTTACTTCACATGGAACTTGCTGATCTCTTCCCGCAGAGTCTCCGCGCTCTGCCTGGTTCTGGTTACCTGCTCTAAGACTTCCGCGGACTCACCTGCAATGACAGAGGCCCGCTGGGCAATCTCCGTGGTCCCTTCCGCTCCTTCTTCCGCCGCTTTGGAAATATCGCTCATGGAATTCTTGATCCCCTCCATATTGCCGAACAGCTCCTGGGCAATATTGCTGAATTCACGCATCAGTACATCCACCGAAGCGCCGTCCTTGTCATACTGTTCTCCAATGGTAAGAAATCCTTCGTAATCCGTGGTAACGTCTTTCACCACAAAATCCAGCAGCTTCCTTGCATTGGAAGACAGGTTTTCCACCGCCTCTGTTACCTCCTGGGTCACTTCCTGTATCTTGATTACGGTCTGTCTGGACTGTTCCGCAAGCTCGCCGATTTCTCCGGCAACTACCGCGAATCCCCGGCCGGCCTCCCCGGCCCTGGCCGCTTCAATAGAAGCGTTTAAAGACAGCAGGTTCGTTTGGGACACCACATTCATAATCACCCCGGACAGCTCATAAATCTGGTCGATGACCTTCGCGTTCTCCAGAGCGGATTCCAAATCCTGCTGAATTTCGTTCTTCAGATGAGCCGCCTTTTCCTGGGCATTGATAATTCTGATATTGGTCTCTTCCGCCCTGCCTTTGATCTCAGCGGCGCCCTGGGCCCCGTCCTGGGAACGCTGCGCAATATGCTGCACTGCATTATGCATCTCTCCGGCGGCTTCATCCGCCATAGTTGTGGTAGCCGCCGTCTCCTGCATCCCTGCAGACAATTCCTGAGTAGCCGCAGACACGCCGGCAATATCGTCATTCAGCTTCGCCACGCACTCGTTGACAGAGCCTGCCGCAACGCTGATGGTCTCTGATTCCGTCTGCACCTGGCTGATTAATTTTACCATAGCGGACTTCATATCTTCAATACACCGGGACAAATGTCCGAAGTCATCCTTCCGTCCCAGAAACTTGCCCATAAAATCACTGGCATAATCTCCCTTGGCCATGCAGTTCATCTGCTTTGCCGCGGCATTTAAGGACTTGGTGATATCCGTCACAATCAAAAGCGCAATCACAATCAATATCACGACGGACGCCGCAATAGACGCCATAGACAGCGTTCTGGTGGTCTGGAAAATTTTCTTTACAGGGGCATTGTTCTCCACTGCTAAGCTTTCCAATTCATCCACGTAATTACCGGTGCCGATTACCCACTCCCACGGCTCAAAAGCCTTGCTGTAAGCCCGTTTGGGATAAGTTTCCGTGCTGCCCTCCTTGGTAAAATAATACTCGGTAAAGCCTCCGTCTTCCTGACGGCCGTTTTTGATGATATCTTTAATCATCTGATATCCCTGGCTGTCCTCAAGCTCCATTCGGTTTGTCCCCTCTGTCTCCTGCCCCAAAAGAACAACGTTGTCGCCCTCATAGGTATCGATCCAGAAGTATCCGCTGTCGCCGTACCGAAGCTCTCTTACAAGATCCGCCGCCTGCTTTTGGGCCTCTTCTTCTGTATAGGTCCCTTCCTGGCACTCTGCATAGATCTCTTCCAAAAGTGTAATGACATTTCCCACCTGATCTTTAATCTGTTCATCGTAATCATCATAAAGCACCTGCTTCATGCTGGAAACCGACTGCTGATATGATTTTTCCATGCTGCTCATATTCATCACGCCCATTACACACATGGACACGGCAGCAACAGTCGTCAGTAAAATCAGCCTCGTACGCACTTTAAGATTTGTAAACATCACTTCATCATCCTTTCCTTGGTAAAACGGGAAGAAGAACCCTGCCTCTCCTCTTCTGTCACTCTCTTATAGCTTTATTTTAGCATAAACAAAAGAGTGAATATGTATTTTTTCCTAAACATGTATCGATTTATTTTACATTTGGGAGCAAACGCAAAGACTTAAGAACAGCCCGGAAATAACTCTAAACCTTCAATCATTTCAATAGATTCACTCAAGAAGCAAAGACTTAAGAACAGCCTGAAAATAACTTCTCAAAATTGCCAAAGTTATTTCCAGGCTGTTCCTACTGCACCGCAAAGATTTCTCCCTGTAAATCGGAAATAGCGGCAAAAGGTATCCGAACTCCTTCCATTATCAAAGCCCCGGCCGCCTTATCTAGTTCCGACACTTTCCCTGTGAGTCTTAAATACTGTCCATTACTGAAATACTCCGCCGTAATCAAATCGCCGGCTCTTATTTGGCGCAGCCTTCTGTCAAGTTCTAAGACCCAGTCCTCCGGGAGCTCTTTCACTGGTTCCGTTACCCGTTCTTTCTCCCTTAGCGCCTCCTGGAAGCCTTTCAGAGCGTCAAAAGGCATAAATTGTTTGGCCCGCGCCGAAGGCGGCATTTTGGAATGTCTATTCACCGCTTTTATGACCTCCAATCTGCCGGTTTCTCTCCCTGGCTGTCCCAGCTTCCAGCAAATCCATCCCCCGAACCAGGGCGTTTTTCCCAAACCGCCCTTTGATTTCAAGCACTGCCTGCTGCAGTTTCTTTTCCCGTTCCATTGCCGCGGCGTCTGTAAATAAGCTGTATTGCTGATACTCTTCTTTTCCAATGCCGCTGCAGGTGACATTGATTCTTCGGATTGGTTTTCCCTTTTGCGCAATGCGTTCATATAAACGGAGGGCGCAGGACATAACGGCCTGATAACTGTTTGCCAGATCCGGCAATGATACGCTTCCTGCCGAAGGCTTTAACTCTGTTTCATAGGAATAACCCACCACAATAGAAACGCCGCCGGCCGTAAGCCCCTGCTGGGCCAGATCCAGACAAAGGGAATCCACCATTTCCTTTAACAGCAGTTTCCCTTCTTCAAAAGAATAATTCCGAAGGAGGATCTGTCCGCTGGAAAGGGACTTGCTTTTGGGCTGATAAGATTTAATATCCGCCATTGACGCGCTCTCTCTGCCCCAGGCATGGTCTATGAGAAGCTCTGCGTCTATGCCAAACCAGCCATACAGCATTTTTTCCTCCGCATAGGCGATGTCCTTCATCGTCAGAATTCCCCCGCGGGCCAGGCGCTTTGCCGTCCCTTCTCCCACTCTCCAGAAATCCGTCAAAGGCCTGTGATTCCACAGTCTCTGCCGATACGCAGCCTCATCCAGATAACCGATGGAATCCTCTGCGTGCTTGGCAGTGAGATCCAGCGCCGTTTTCGCAAGATACAGGTTGGTCCCAATTCCCGCAGCTGCCGGTATTCCCGTTGTTTCTTTGATATCGGCCATAATCCGCACCGCCAGTTCCCTGGCCGTAAGCTGATACATAGAAAGATACTGGGTGACGTCCAGAAACGCCTCGTCAATGGAATAGACGTGGATGTCCTCTTTGGCAAGATACTTCAAATATACTGCGTAAATGTCCGCGGAATATTCGATATAGCGTTTCATCCTGGGCGGCGCTGTGATATATTTTATATGGGCCGGAATCTGATATACCCGGCAGCGGTTTTTCACTCCGAGGGCTTTCATGGCAGGAGAAATGGCAAGGCACAAAGCGCCTCTTCCCCGCTCCGGATCCGCCACTGCCAGATTTGTTGTCATAGGATCAAGCCCCCGTTCCGCGCATTCCACGGAGGCGTAAAATGATTTGAAATCGATGCACAGATAGCTGTTTTCTTCCATATTAAGAATACTCCAATTCTGAATTTCTTGGAGTATAGTATCTGTGGTTTTAGAAGTTACTATTCACGAACCGGAAATTTGCGCAGGCCAAAAAACGTAGGCGCAACGGGCTGCATTGAGACTTTTTGTCCTGTGCAATCGGAGACAAGTCAAGATGTGTCACCCATTTTCTACAGTTCCTTACTCAAACTCACCCTCATGTTTCTTAAAAAATTCATAAAAATACCGCACATTGGCAAGCTGATGCCACTGCCTTTCCTCCAGTTCTCCGGAATCCAGGTCGTAAATCCTGGCATTCAGGGTTCCCAGCAGAAAAGGCGAATGAGTGGCAATGATAAACTGGCACCTTAAGAATCTTGCCATCTCATTCAGCCGCTCCGCAAGGGCCACCTGATTGGCCGGAGAGAGGGAAACCTCCGGCTCGTCCAGCAGATAAAGGGCGTCTGGCTCCAGATAGTCTTCCAGCATCTGCAGCGTCGTCTCCCCATTGGAATATTTTTCCTGACAAAAAATCATGTTTTCCAGGGCTTTTCTCGTCTGCCAGGAATTCTTCATGTTTTCCCTCTGCTCTTTGGGCATCCCTCTGCGGATATGCTCATAGATATAGCCGTCCTCCAGAACCTGCTCCTGCTGGATTTTCTTGATTTCATATAAAATATCTTCGCTTTTGATATATCTGCTTTCCTTAGGAATAGGAACCGCTCTTCCATCCTCATCCTCCCCCGGGGAGTATCTGCACTCTCCGATAAACCGCTCAAAATAAGAACAAGGGCCGAATTTGTTGCAGGAAGCATATTCCTGGCCTTCCAGTTTAAGCTTATTGGCCATAATATTGAGCATGGTGGATTTGCCGGAGGCATTGCCGCCGTAGAGAATCGTAATAGGACGGAACAAAAGGACCCGTTCCTCCATACCTGAGAAAACATGATAAGGGTACAGGTTGGGGTTTTTCACTCTTTCATTGGAAAATAGAAAACTGCTTAAATAAATCAATCTTTTGTGACTCCTTTCCTGTCCCTTAAGGAACTGCCGCAGACAGTCTGCAGATTATTTTTCTACCGTTCCTTACACCTGAAAATGGCCCGGACAATTTTATAATTCCATCAGTTCTTCACACCTGCATCCCAATGCCCGGGCCAACATCATTCCAAATCAGAAACATACCGGCTCTCCCTACTCTTTTCCGTTCCAGCAATAAGTGCAGAGCTTGCACTTATCAAGCCCTGTAGCGTCCAGCATATCATCCAGCCGGTTAAACTGCAGGGACGTAAATCCCTGTTCCCTGCGCATTTCCTCCACCATGTTCCCGTACCGTTCCGATTCCGGATCCGCGTACTCCGCCAGAATTTCCTCCGTCACATTTCCCTGTTCCAGCTTGTCAATCACCCGGCGGGAAAACAGATCCATATCCGAAGTGGAGCGGGAGAAGTTCAAATATTTACAGCCGTACAGAATCGGCGGGCACGCCGGCCTGACATGCACCTCTGTGGCTCCGCTCTGGTAAAGGAATTCCACCGTTTCCCGAAGCTGGGTCCCCCTTACAATGGAGTCGTCGATCAGTATCATGCTCTTATCCTGAATCAAATCTTTCACCGCCAAAAGCTTCATTTTGGCAATCAGATCCCGTTTGCTCTGAATGGTGGGCATAAAGGATCTGGGCCAGGTAGGGGTATATTTAATAAAGGGCCTGGTAAAAGGTATGCCTGACTCATTGGCGTATCCGATTGCGTGGGGAACGCCGGAATCCGGAACCCCCGCTACAATATCCGGCTTTACATCATCCCGCTTGGCCATCTTTCTGCCGCAGTGATAGCGCATCTTTTCCACATTCATCCCCTCATAGGAACTGGCAGGATATCCATAGTACACCCAGAGGAAGGTGCAGATTTTCATCTCATCTCCAGGCTCCGACAAGGTCACGCAGTTCTTGTCCGTCACCAGCGCGATTTCTCCGGGCCCTAATTCCTTATAATCAGAATAGCCCAGATTATGATAAGCAAAATTCTCCATAGAAATGCAGAACGCGTCCTCTTTTTTCCCGATAACCACCGGAGTTCTGCCGTATTTATCCCTTGCGGCGTACAGCCCCGCCTGGTTCATCAGAATCAGGGACAGAGAACCTTCTACAGAATCCAGCGCATAGCGAATGCCTTCGATTAAATTTTCCTTCTGGTTAATCAGCGCCGCCACCAGTTCCGTTGCATTGATTTCCCCGCCGCTCTGCTCCATAAAATGAGAGTGGCCGCCGTCAAACAACTGCTGCAGAAGCTGATCGCTGTTGTTTATTTTTCCCACTGTGGTAATTGCGTAGGTGCCATGGTGGGAACGTATCATCAGCGGCTGAGGTTCGTAATCGGAAATACAGCCGATCCCGGACCATCCTTTCATCTCGCTGACGTCTTTATCAAATTTCGTCCGAAAGGGAGCGTTCTCGATATTGTGGATTGCCCGGTTAAAGCCTTTTTCCCCCAATACAGCCATGCCGCCCCGCCTGGTTCCCAGATGGGAGTGGTAGTCGATACCGAAAAACAAATCAAATACGCAATCCTGCTGTGATGCTACGCCAAAAAAACCGCCCATTTTTCTATCCTCTTTCCTTTCTGTCCTGTGATCCGCTGTGATTTGCAGGCTTCTGCGCAAAATCCATACGCCTTCTGACCGGATGGAGTGCCAGAGCGTGTCTTAAAATTGCTTTCTGCTGCAGAATCCATACTGCCTCCCGCGGAATATTTCATGTCAGGCACTATTATACATGGTTTCCGTATTATTGCGCAATCATTTACAGACATATTTTTCTTAAATTTATAAAAAAATAAACATCCCCTGTACATATTCTTTAATTATGTTTATAATAAGAAAAGTAAATTTACGCCAATCAGGGAGGTACTGCCTTACCATGTATCATCAAATCATAGAATATTTTCAAATGAACAGCCAGCGTTACTTTACCATGCTCACAGACCATCTTCAAATCAGCCTGTGCGCTCTGCTGGCAGCTGCGGCTCTGGCAGTGCCCGCCGGCTTTTTCTGCGTCCGGTACTCCGTTCTGCAAAAACCCGTTTCCGCAGTATTCGGAATTCTGCGCATCATCCCAAGCCTGGCCATCCTTCTTTTGATGCTGCCGGTTCTGGGCACCGGAGCTGTTCCGGCCGCAATTGCGCTGATTCTCCTGGCAGTCCCGCCCATTCTGGAAAACACCATTGCAGGCCTTTTAGAGGTTCCCCCTTTTCTCTTGGAAACCGCCGGTGCAATGGGAATGACCGGGACTCAGATCTGGGTCAAAGTTCGCTTTCCCCTGGCGCTTCCGCTGATTCTCACCGGCATGAAAACAGCCGCTGTGGAAATCATCGCCAGCGCAACCCTGGCCGCAAGAATCGGCGCCGGCGGGCTGGGAGATCTGATCTTTACGGGAATCGGGCTGTTTCGGACGGATCTTCTGCTGATCGGCGGCATTTCGGTGGCGCTGCTGTCACTTTCCGCCGGAATTTTCTTTCACTTATTGGAAAAAATAATATTCAAATATAAAAGAATTTAAAGGAGACACATTATGAAAACCAAGAAATTTATGGCTTTGCTGCTCACTGCAGTATCATTGCTGACTTTCCCTCTTTCCGGCTGCGGAACCTCTGACCAGGGAACGATCCGCGTCGGCTCCAAAGATTTTACGGAAAGCCTGATTGTGGCGGAAATCTACGCGCTGGCGCTGGAAGACAAGGGCTATCAGGTAGAACGGAAGATGAACGTGGCCGGCTCCCTGGTGCACACCGCCATTACCGACGACGAGTTTGACCTCTACCCCGAATATACGGGAACCGCCCTGCTCTCCATTCTGCAGATGGATATGGACAGCGACCCGGATTCCGTATACAACACCGTCAAAGAAGAATATGACAAACAATTTGAACTGACCTGGCTCGATTCCACCCAGGTGAATGACAGAAACGGCATCGCCATACGCAAAGAAACGGCGGATCAATACAACATTGCCACCATGTCCGATTTGCAGGCCAACGCGGACAAGCTGAAGCTGTGTTCCCAGGGGGAATTTGAGCAGCGGGAGGACGGCCTGCCGGGCCTTGCCAAAGTCTACGGCGAATTTCATTTTGCCTCCATCAACCTCTACGACAGCGGCCTGAAATATCAGATTCTAGAAAGCGGGGAAGCTGACGTATGCCCCGCCTACTCCACGGACGCGCAGCTTGTCAACACTGACAAGTTCGCCTATCTGGAGGACGACAAACAGTTCTGGCCTCCTTATTATATGGCCCCCGTCGTCAGAAACGACGCGTTAAAAGAGAACCCTGAAATTGCTGAAATCCTCAATAAAGTCAGCGCGAAACTGGACACGGAAACCATGATTTCCCTGAACGCGAAGGTGGATATCGACAAGCAGGAATACGATGAAGTGGCAAAGGAATTCTACGATTCCATCCGGGAATAAACTGCCGCGCAAAAATTCCTGATTCCATCCGGGAATAAACTGCCGGATAAAAATGAGAAAAGCACACAACGAGAGGTTAATCAGATGGCACACGCAATCGAATTTCAAAATGTGACCAAAAGGTTCCGGGGGTCTTCCCGCAACGCTGTAGATTCTATCAATTTCACTGCGGAAGAAGGGGAGTTCATCACCATTCTGGGCTCCTCCGGCTGCGGGAAAACAACGCTGCTGAAAATGATCAACCGTCTGTACGAGCCGGATGCCGGCAAAATCATTTTATTCGGGGAAGATATCGCCTCCCTGGACCCGGTAAAACTCAGACGGCGGATCGGCTATGTCATTCAGCAAATCGGCCTGTTTCCCCATATCACAGTAGGCGGCAATATCGCCATGGTGCCCGCCCTTCTGAAATGGGAAAAAGAGAAAATTGAAAGCCGTATAGACCAGCTCCTTACCATGGCGGGCCTGGCGCCGGAAGAATATAAGAACCGGTATCCCGCCCAGCTATCCGGCGGCCAGCAGCAGCGAGTGGGCCTGGCCCGGGCATTGGCGGCCGATCCTAAAATCATGCTCCTGGACGAACCCTTCGGAGCCATCGACTCCATCACCCGCGCCCGGCTGCAGCAGGAACTTCTCACCCTGCACCAGGACATGAAGAAAACCTTCCTCTTTGTCACCCACGATATTGAAGAGGCTTTTACCCTGGGAACCCGGGTGATCATTATGAACGAAGGACATATCCTGCAATTTGACACGCCGGAGCAGATTATTCTGCACCCGGCAGATGAATTTGTTGCGTCTTTGGTGGAATCCGCGCGGGCAAAAGAACGGTTCTGGGAAAAGTTCAAGTAGCGGATACTTGAATATTTCACAGAAATTCTATTTCAGATACCTGATTGCGCAATCCCTTGCAATAATTCCATTACTTGATTGCGCAATACTTTGCAATAATTCCATTACTTGATTGCGCAATCCCTAAAAAATACAGTATTTCGGAGAATTCAAATGACAGACTATTTGTTAAAGCATTATGACGATTTAATCACAGCCGCGCTGGAACACCTGCAGATTGTGCTGATTACGCTGCTGCTTTCCCTCATCATTGCAGCTTTTCTCACCGTACTCTGCACCTACTCCAAAACTGCCTCAAGGATCATTCCCGGGCTTTTATCCATGATTTATTCCATTCCAAGCCTGGCCATGTTTGCCCTGCTGATTCCCCTCACCGGCCTTGGCCAAACCACGGCAATTACCGTACTGGTGATTTACAATCAGTACCTCCTTCTGCAAAATTTCCTTGCGGGGCTAAACGGCATAGATCCAAGCATTTCAGAAGCGGCCATGGGCATGGGCATGACGCCTCTGCAGGCACTTATAAAAATTAAACTGCCCCTATCCAAAAAAGCGTTTATCACCGGAATCCGCATTGCAATGGTGGCCACGGTAAGCATTGCCACCATTGCCGCCTCCATCAATGCCGGAGGCTTAGGCACCATCCTTTTTGACGGACTGCGCACCATGAATCCAGCCAAAATCCTATGGGGCAGTCTCTTATCCGCGCTGCTGGCCCTTTTGATTGACGGACTTTTGCGATTGGCAGAAAAGCGGCTGGGAGCTGGCTCCGGCTCTGCCGCGAAAACAAACTGCTGACGGATCCAGGGAACATCCCGCCGCTTTCAGCTGAACAGTTCCTAATCTTCTAACAGAAATCTCCAAACATAGAAAGGGGGATACTCATGGGAATATTTTTAAACAGCCGCATTCCATTTGATTCATACAAAGCCGCCGCGTCTGAAAAATACTTTGTAGATAAATCCGTTCTGCTTACCGAACTCCTCCCCGCCCTCGGAACCAGCCAGCGCTTTTTCTGCATCACCAGACCCCGCCGGTTTGGAAAAAGCGTAATGGCAAACATGGTAGGCGCGTTTTTTGAAAAAAGCGTGGATGCCTCCGAATTATTTGGAAAACTGAAAATAGCATCTTCGGAATCTAATATAAAACTGTCAAAGGCCGGCTGTAAAAACTACCGGGAATATTTAAATCAATTTGATATCCTGTATATTGATTTCAGCGAAATACCGGAAAACTGCGCCTCCTATCAAACTTATATCAACCGAATTCTCCAGGGCCTGAAAAAAGATCTGGCAGATCACTTTCCGGAATGCGCCATTGATCAAACGGAAGCGCTGTGGGATATCCTGTCCATCCTCTATCAGCAAAAGGGCCAGCGTTTTATCTTTGTCATGGATGAATGGGACGCCGTATTTCACATGGAGTTTATTACAGAATCTGATAAAAAATCGTATCTGCGCTTTTTGAAATCCCTTTTAAAAGACAGAATTTATGCCGAACTTGTCTATATGACCGGCATCCTGCCGATTGCAAAATATTCCGACGGCTCTGAGCTGAATATGTTTGTGGAATATCATATGGCTTCCTCAGAACGTTTCAGCCAGTATTTTGGATTTACCAATTCCGAAGTGGATGAGCTCTACCGCATTTATCAGCAAACTGCGGAACCTAAAAGGATCACCCGGCAGGATCTGCGTACTTGGTATGACGGGTATCACACTGCCTCCGGGGAACATCTGTATAATCCCCGTTCTATCGTATGCGCCCTGACAGATAATCAGCTGAGAAACTACTGGACCAGTTCCGGAGCCTATGACTCTGTATTTGCCTATATCAAAGATAACGCGGCGGAAATCCAGCATGACCTTCCTCTGCTGTTTGCAGGAGAATCCATCTCCTCTGATATCAACGAATACGCCGCAACCTCTATGCAGTTAGAAACAAAAGATGAAATCTATTCCGCCATGGTGGTATATGGTCTGCTGACCTATGAAGACGGATTTGTCTCCATTCCAAACAAAGAATTGACAGATAGTTTCGCCTCCATGATGAAAAAAGAAAAATCTTTAGGATATATCCATAATCTGGCCAATATTTCCAGAAAAATGCTGTCCGCCACACTCGCCGGCAGAACACAGGAAATGTGCGATATCTTAAAGTTTGCCCACGATACGGAATCCCCGATTTTTTCTTATAACAGCGAAATCGAACTGTCTGCCATTGTCAATCTGGTCTACCTTTCCGCGCGGGACAGCTACCGGGTGGAGCGGGAGGATAAGGCCGGCGAAGGATATGTGGACTTTATTTTTTATCCCGAACGAAAACATGCGGACGCTATCATTTTAGAATTAAAAATCGACAGCACTCCTGAAGATGCCATCCAGCAGATAAAAGACAAAAAATATGCCCTCCGCTTTCAGGGAAAACTGGGCGAAGCCCCGAAATATACTGGCAAAATCCTGGCTGTCGGAATCAGCTATCACCGAAAAACAAAAGAGCATTTCTGTAAAACAGAAATACTCCGATCAACTGCCCAGGCATAAAGCCTTTTCCAAAATGCTTTATGCCTGGCGGAAAAAGAACAAACCACAAAACTACAGGCATGCTACCAGTTGGCCTTTGCCGCAAGCCACCGCTCCGGCTCCCGGGCCCACAGCCCGTTAAGCCAGTCAATCCCCCCTTGTATTCCTTCTTCTGAAAATTCTGTTTCCATACGCTGTTTTTTCTCTTCCGGGGTAGCGTCAAATCCATAGGGCGCCTCCCAGGCCGTCACTTCCAGCACCTGGACTTCCTTTCCCCGACCTTTCGGATCCGCTGGCGGAACTTCTCCTTCCTGCCCTTTCGAATCCGCTGACGGAACTTCCTTTTTCAGAACAGCAAACCGGAAGCGCAGCCCCTCATAGCTCCCGGTAAAGGTTGTCTTTTTCAGGTAAGGAATGGACAATACGTCTTTGCGCTCTATCATGAGATTCCTTTCATGTCCTTTAAAATATCAAAGCAGTCAAAGGTGGCAAAATAATCCTTCGGCGTTTCTGCCCGCCGGATCAGTTCCGTGCTTCCGTCCTCTTTCAGCAGCACTTCCGCTGACTTTAACTTGCCGTTGTAATTATACCCCATGGAAAATCCGTGGGCGCCGGTGTCATGGATCACCAGCAAGTCTCCCATGTCAATCTTGGGAAGCATCCGGTCTATGGCAAACTTATCGTTATTTTCGCAGAGAGAACCGGTAATGTCATATTTGTGATCGCACACATAATTGTCTTTGCCCATAACAGTGATGTGGTGATAGGCTCCGTACATAGCCGGGCGCATCAGATTCACGGCGCAGGCGTCGCAGCCGATGTATTCTTTGTGAGTATGTTTCTCGTGGATCGCTGTCGTCACCAGGCAGCCGTAGGGGCCCATCATAAAACGCCCCAGTTCTGTATAAATAGCCACATCTCCCATCCCTGCCGGAACCAGAACTTCCTCGTATACTTTTCGCACGCCCTCGCCGATGGCATAGATATCATTTGGCTCCTGATCCGGGCGGTAGGGAATGCCGATTCCGCCGGAAAGGTTGATAAAACGAATATCCGCTCCTGTCTCCTCTTTTAACTTCACTGCCACTTCAAACAAGGTTTTTGCCAGTGTCGGATAATATTCATTTGTCACGGTATTGCTTGCCAGAAACGCGTGGATGCCGAAATGCCTGGCTCCTTTTTCCTGCAATACCCGAAATCCCTCAAATAACTGTTCTGTGGTAAACCCGTATTTTGCGTCTCCCGGGTTGTCCATAATGCTGTTGCTGATTTTGAACACGCCGCCGGGATTGTAGCGGCAGCTTATGGTTTCCGGAATATGCCCGATGGTCTTTTCCAGAAAATCAATATGGGTAAAATCATCTAAATTGATGATCGCCCCAATCTCATCCGCAAATTGAAATTCCGAAGCCGGCGTGGCGTTTGAGGAAAACATAATATCTTCTCCCGCAAAATGCAGCGCGTCCGCCAGCATCAGCTCTGTCATAGAGGAACAGTCACAGCCGCAGCCACACTCTTTTAAAATATTGATCAAAAAGGGATTGGGCGTCGCCTTTACCGCAAAATATTCCTTAAATCCCGGATTCCAGGAAAACGCCTCCTTAACCGCCTTGGCATTGGCCCGAATTCCCTTCTCGTCATATAGATGAAAGGGAGTGGGATACTCCTTTACAATCTCTCTTAACTGCTCTTCTGTTACAAACGGTTCTTTTTTCATCTTTATGGTTCCTCCCTGATTTTAATTTCCTGATTTTCTTTCCAGTTTCAAAAGTTTGCTTTTTATATAGAAATTTTTTAAATGCCTGGACAAAATTAATCTCCCGCTTTTCCTTCCAGTTCCAAAAGCTTGATTTCATTTTTCATGGAATCTTTAAACACCTGGACAAAGTTGGGCTGCCTGGAATAAAGGCAGGTGCTGTCCTTTCCTTTCCCAAATTCTCCGGTGAGAACCTGCCTGGAATCTGCAATCAGGCCAATCTGATTCTTCTTATCTGGAACATGGTAAATCTTTACGCCTTTTTCTTTGAATCTCTGTTCCCTTGCCGTTTCCTCTTCGCCCATTGCAGCAGAAGTCAGGAGCGCCACTTTGATGTTTCGTTCTGCCAGCTGCTCCAGTTCCTTCTGAAATTGATCCAAAAATCGGACTGACATGGATAAATAGATACGTTTCCTGGCCTTATTCAGCATATTCTTTATTTTATCCGTAATATTTTCATCGGAACTGATGGTGAAATACCCTTCCCTTTCCTCCTTTTCCCTGGGAAGATGAGCCATCAGAAGCTCCTTGCGCACCTCCAGGCTGCGGATCTTATTCTGGCAGAATTCTTCAATATCCACCGGGGTATATTTCCTGGAATTTCCCTCCGTCACATAAGCGCCGCCTTTGTCTGCCAGTCCTTCCAGCGCCTTGTACACATTCGACCGTGAAATTCCGATACACTTGGCAATCTCATATCCATTGCTTGTTCCGGAACGAAACAGTTCCAGATAAACCTGCGCTTCCTGTCCGGTCAGCCCGAAAGCAGCCAAATGCTCCACCAGATTCCTCTCTTCCATCCCAATTGCCCTTTCTCTTTTCATCCGGATCTTTCTTGTAGTAGTATTTTTCAGTAATACTATACAGGTTTCGCCGGCAAAAGTCAAGGAATTTTTTCAAAGCGGCAGCAAAAGTAAATGGATTTTTTCAAAGCGGCAGCAAAACACCGGACGAAACTATCTTTTCAATACTTCCATCCGGTGCCCTTCTTTCTTCCCAATGCGGAATCGTTTTTCTCCACTTATAAGTTTGATTGATAGACTTTATCAGAAACGCTTTTCTCACTCCCAATGCGGAATCGTATCTCTCCATTTATAAGCCTGATTGATAGATTTTGTCAGGCAAGCTTTCCCTATTCACAATGCAGAATCACTTTTCCCTCTGCCCTGCTGGCAGGCACACGAATCACGCGCTGATTCTCACTGCCCCGCCAGTACAGCTTTGTATTTTTCTGCTCCGCCCGAAATTCCCCGTCTACCAGCACATCCACGTATTTCATAATCTCCAGCTCTGAAATTGTTTCCCAGACAAAGCCGGTATACATCCAAATGGTTTTTTGGGGAAAGTTCTCTTTCACCTCCCGGGCAAGCTTGAGCACATCCGCGCGGTTGCCGAAATACAGAGGATCGCCGCCGCTGAACGTAATGCCTGACACATAATCTCTGCCAAGTTCTTCAAAAATTTCCTGTTTCGCGTCTTCGTCAAAAATAAGTCCGCCGTTAGGATCCCAGGTCACAGGATTCTGGCACTCCTTACAGCAATGAGAACAGCCGGACACCCATAAGACTACACGAAGCCCGTCACCGTTAAGCATATCGTCTTTTGTGATATTGTGGTATCTCATAAATAACTCCTTACATACTTCTGCGCTCTTTAATTTCTGCCATTTTCGCGTCATTCAGCCGAGTGTCTCCCTTGACTCTGGAATAAGACAGATAACCGTTCATCCGCTCTATTTTGGTGAGATTGTGACTGCCGCATTTGGGGCACACATCCATTTCCAGCTCCTGATGGCCGCAGTCGTCGCAATAAGCCAGAGATAAATTCACGCCTTCATAGAATCCCATCTCCATGGCCCGCCTTACTAAGGTTTTCACGGCTTCTACATTATAGTCAATGGGATATTTCACATACTGAATCTTTCCGCCGTTGCTCAGTTCCCAGAAACGGTATTCCAAATCCTGCTTCTGAATAGGAGTTATATCCTCTGTCACATGGCAGTGAAACCCATTGCTGACATATTCCCGGTCGGACACATTTTCCACAATGCCATATTTTTTCCGGAACTGCTTCACCTGCAGGCCGCAGAGATTTTCTGCGGGAGTTGCGTAAATGGCGTACAGATTCCCGTCTGCTTTTTTGTATTCTGTAATTTTTTCATTGATATGCTCCAATACCTCAATGGCAAACTGGCCGTCTTCCACCAGGGATTTTCCATTGTATAACCGCTGCAGTTCGTTAAAGGCCGTGATGCCGAAAGAGGCGGTGGCCGTCTTTAACAGCGGCTTAATCTTATCATGAATTCCCAGATGCCCGCCGTAAAACCCGCCTTCACAGTAAGCCAGGGGATTGGTGCTTGCCCGCATTTCTCCCAGATAGGCGTAGGTGCGGATATGAAGCTGGCGGATCAGCTCCAGATAATAGTCCAAAACCTCATAAAAATCCCTGCTTTCCTGTCTGGATTTGGCTAAAATCATGGGCAGATGAAGGCTCACCACCCCGATATTAAATCTTCCCACAAATACAGGGCGATCGGTTTCGTCCGCCGGATTCATCCCGCCTTTAACATACCAGGGAGACAGGAAAGCTCTGCATCCCATGGGGCTGATAATCTCGCCGTACTGCTTGTACATACTGGAAATATAGCCTTTGCCCGTCAGGCTCAGCCAGTCGGGATACATGGTTTTCCTGGAGCACTCAATGCCCGCTTCAAATACGTCCTCCAATTCCTTCCCCGGACCGTGGAGATTCTCATCATACAAAAATACCAGCTTGGGAAACAGCACCGGTTTCTTGCAGCCTTCTTTTCCCTGTCCTTTTTTTCTCACATTCAGCATGGCAATGGAGGCCATTTTGGCGAATTTTCCTGTGCCTGTCCCGAACGTCATGGTGATAAAAGGATAATCCCCCCTGCTGGAGGAAACGGAATTAAACTTATATTCCCAGCCTTGGACTCCCTGCTCCAGATCTCTGGCAATGGCTTTCATGGTTTCTTCTTCCGCCCGTTCCTCGCTGAGGCCCAGGCCGCAGTAATGATTCTTATACTTAACGTAGGACTTTTCTGCGTAAGGCTCCAGGATTTTCTCCACACTGGGCACCGTAAATCCGCCGTACTGCTGGCTTGCGGCGCTCAATACAATGTCTCCGATGACGTCAAAAGCCACATCCAGAGTCTTCGGCTCATTGTACCAGAGATTCCCCATTTCAAATCCGCCCCGCAGCACATTTTCCACGTCAAACAGGCAGCAGTTCATGGTATCCCGCCTGGCGGACATATCATGCACGTAAATATAACCGTCCCGGCAGGCCTGAATCTCTTCTGTGGTCATAAAAAACTTCTGATACAATTCTTTATTGAGCTGATTAAAAATCAGGCTCCGCTTGGTGGACACCAGAGCGCTGTCCGTATTGGAATTCTCTTTGTCCCCTATGTACATAATGGACTGGCTCTTTTTGTAAACCTCGTCTAACATCTGCACAAAATCCTGCTTGTAATTCCGGTAATCCCGGTAGCTTTTTGCCACCACCGGATTCACTTTTTCCAAGGCGCCTTCCACAATATTGTGCATCTGGGCAATCTTCACTTCTTCTATGCCCATGGACTCCACCTTTTCCTCCACAAACTGGCAGATAAATTTTAATTCCTCTTCCGTAAAAGTAATCAAGGCGCGGTAAGCTGACTTATTGACTGCCACCACAACCTTCTGTACATTAAAATCCTCTTTTGTCCCATCTTTTTTGACAACTTTAAAGGTTTTCTCCATGCTGTTCCCTCCTGATTTATTTTTCAAATATATTGGTATATCTTGTGAATGATTCTGAATTTTCTTACTTTCTACACTATATCTTGTGTTTTGGACTATATCTTATCACGACATGGCGGGGAAGTCAAGGGGAAAGAACATCCCTTTTATCTCTCTGTTGTCAACAGTACCGGCACGTCACGGTCAAGCAGGGCATTGACGATTTAGGAGTGGAGCGCAATATCGAGTATTCATGGAGCAGATGTAAAAAAACGATAACGGAAACAGGCCAGGATTCAGAAATGCACTGGCTCCCGGCTTGTAAAATCAGGAGGTTTATGATAGTATGGAGATACGAAAACAGAAGGAAAAGCAGGTGGGAAGATTGACAGTGACGGAACAACAATATCAGGAAGATTTACAGCGTTTAAGAGGTTTACGACCAATTGATGATGATTTCATGCGTTGTCTTTTTAAAGACAATATTCCACTAGCTGAATTTGTGTTACGCATTATCACTGATAAACCAGATTTAATTATTACTGATTGTGAAACACAGAAGGATATGAAAAGACTTGCTGGCGCACGTTCTATTTGTCTGGACGCATATGGAACGGATTCAGTCGGAAAGAACTATGATTTGGAAATCCAGAGGCAGGACAAGGGAGCAGACCCACGCAGGGCAAGATACCATTCAAGTGTAATGGATATAGAGAATCTCCATTCCGGGCAGGAATTTAAAGAATTGCCAGACACATATACAATTTTTATTATTGAAAAAGATTTTTATGGTCAGGGCGAAGCGGTTTATCCGATTGAGAGAATCAACCTTGCAACGGGTAAATATTTTGAAGATGGGGAGCATATCCTTTATGTGAATGGTGAATATCGTGGAGAATCCGATATAGGAAAACTCATGCACGATTTTAACTGTACCCAGGCAGCTGATATGAATTTTGAACTGATGGCAGAACGAACAAGATATTTGAAAGAAAACCCGAAAGGAGTTCAGGAAATGTGTAAAATGATGGAGGATATGAGAAAAGAATCTTTGAAAGAGGTTGCTAAAAGAATGTTAGCAGATGGAATGTTGACACTTGAAAAAATTGCGGAATACGCAGGACTTTCACTTGACGAAGTGAAAAAACTGAAAGCTGATAAAACATTCTAATTATTTTGAACAAATAGTAAAGCAAATATTGAACAATAGGTAGGTGGCTAGTTACTACCTGCCGTGTTTATGATAGAATTTTAGAAATCCCATATTTTTGATTGGAAAATAGTTTGTAATGAAAACAAATCTTTTGTTTTCAGTGTGTTGAGCAATAAAAAAGGTATATCAAGTATAAAAAATAAAAAGAAACAAACGGATAACCCAATTTGTGTGCCAAAGGGCTATCCGTTTATGACCTCTGCCTCTAAAAACAAAAAATCCACTTTTGTATTAGGGCTTACACCTGCCACAAGGCTCATATCCCTGAGCTTCTAATTCCTGCGGACTCAGGCTGCTGTATTCTTTATTCTCTTCCTGCATCTGTTCCACGCTGCCGCAGGTTTCTCTATGAAACTTCCCAGTATTCGTATTAATCACATAGTTTTCCGCCTCGTTTCCCTGACCTCGGAGGGACTCTTCCGCCTGCAGATCAGGACTTTCCTCCGTGTTTTCTTTCCTTTCGCCGCTTCCATTAGGCTCTCCTGCTTTCCAGCTCTCACTGGGAGAACAGTTCCAGGTGATTTTCTCACCGTCGGAAACCGCCACAATGGTTCCCTGTTCATCGGTGCGGTATATTTCCGCCCCTATGCTGCGGAAATTATTCATGGCGCCTGCCCTGGGGTGTCCGTAGCTGTTTCCCTCTCCGCAGCTTATCACCACTGACCGGGGTTTCACTTCCTCTAAGAATTCCATGGTGTTTGCCGTATCGCTGCCGTGATGGGCGGCTTTCAGCACATCCGCGGATAAATCAATCCCTTCCGCAAGCATATCCTGTTCCGCGTCTTCTTCCGCGTCTCCGGTAAACACAAAGCGGGTTTCTCCGAACTGCAGCAAAATTCCTACGGAATAGTCGTTCCAATTATCGCCGTAATCTTCCCCGGCGGGCGCGATAACGGTAAATTCCGCGCTTCCCAGGGAATAGACGGTTCCGGCCTTGGGATAAGTAATCTCCTTCCCTTTGTCCTGAATCACCCGTATCACATCCTGATATGTTTTCGTATCTTTCTCCAAATCAGGAAGAATCACCTGATCCCAGGAAAATTTGTACAATATCACATCCAGACCGCCTACATGATCGGAGTCGGGATGGGTGCCAATGGCATAGTCCAGATGTTCCACTCCCTGATGCTGCAGATAAGACTGCAGGGCCGTTCCCTTGTCATTATCTCCAGCGTCAATTAAAAGGGCATGATCCCCCTGCTGAATCAGCGTGGCGTCTCCCTGCCCTACGTCAATAAAGTGCACCTCTAAAGTTTCCCCGTTCAGTTGGGGGTTCTTCCGGCCGGAATCTGCCTGCCCGTTTCCCAAATCGCCGCAGCCTGCCGGCAGGATCCACAGAATCGACAGCGCAAGCAGCATTCCAAGCCATAATCTTTTTCTTTTATTTCTCATAATTAAATATTTAAGTCTACCATAATTCCTTTAATTTCTTCTGGCAGCAAGGTCTGCTCTTCCAATATCTGATTTGTATTGTCAATAATTTCCTTCTGCCTGTTCTGAAGATCCTGCATCAGGGCGGCATGAGACTCTGCCGAAGGCGGCGCGGGACGGTTTTCCCTGGCCCTTCTGCGCTTCTCTAACTCTTCTTCCAGTTCCTTGGCCTTTTTCTCCTGCTCGATCTGAGCTTCCTTCAGCTCTTCCTCCTGTTCCGTCTTTTCCTCTTTGGCTTCTTCGGCCTTTTCCACCGTCTCTTCCAGTTCCTCGTCTACGGTATCTTTGGCCTCATTCATCAGCATTCCTATCATTTCCTTGCTGGCTGCTTCCATTGTTTCCTCGGCAGCTTTCACCGCGTCTGTCATTCCGTGATGCTTTAACGCTTCCTGCTTCACTGCTTTAATAGCGCTGGTGGAATCCGCAACCATGGACTGGCCTTTTTGCATCTCTTTCTTCCAGTGGGATTCCATCTCATTCAATTCTTTCATGTAAGCATCATAATCTTCGCCGCCGTCCGGATATTCTTCCTTTAAATGCTCCTTCTGCTCCTGAACGGATTTCAGCTCTTTCGAAGCCGCCAGGGCCTGTTCTTTGCCTTCCGCAATCTGTCCCCGGCATTCGTCCATCACTTCGTCCACCTGAGAATCCGATTCAAACTGCTGTTTGATAAAGTCCATGGCATCCTGCATGGCTTTTTTCTTTTTCTCAGCAATGCTGTCCTGACATAGATTTAATCCAGAAGCATCAATGCTCTTCTTCTGAGTTTTTTCCTGTTTTTCTTTGTCTGCGTTGTTCTCCAGACGGTCTTTTCCATAATTGTTTCTTACAACTGTCTCCTGCTCTGCTGCATTTCCGATTTTCATGTCTCTTCCCCTTTCTGCGCTTCTTCGAAATAAGTACCTGTTATTTGTATCGGTATTTTTCCCTGTTTCCTTAATTTTCCCATTGATATGGGTGCAAAAAGGCGATTTTTTGTTGCAAAGAGCTGTATTAGATACTATAATCAGCCGTCCCCTTAAGTTCCTTCTCCCACTCCACCAAATCCGCAAGGGTCACTTTGTCCACCACCCCGTTAATGGCGTCATACAGCATCTGCCAAAAGCGCAGCGTCACACATTCCCCGCTGCGGCTGCAGGAATTCTCTTCTTCCTCCAGACAGGCCACAGGCGCAAGGCTTCCCTCAATCTGACGCAAAATCATTCCCACCGTATATTCCCCCGGCTTCTTTGCCAGCATATAGCCGCCGCCCGGCCCTCTTAGGCTTTTTACATATCCGCATTTCTGAAAAACAGAGATAATCTGCTCCAGATATTTGATGGAAATCTCCTGACGCCCAGCCACATCCTTCAGCCTGACAATCTGATTCTCTTCCAGCGCCAAATCCAGCATCAGACGCAGCGCGTACCGGCCTTTCGTAGAAACCTTCATTGCTTCTGCCCTCTCTACTC
This sequence comes from uncultured Lachnospiraceae bacterium, assembly GCA_910584585.1. GTDB lineage: Bacteria > Bacillota > Clostridia > Lachnospirales > Lachnospiraceae > Petralouisia. The sequence continues at coordinate 26,360 of CAJUBP010000034.1, forward strand.
CTTCTCTTCTTTTTCCTTTTCTCTGGCGCCCTTCTGATAATTCATATTGGAAATTACCATCAGCGCAATTTTAAACAGCATGGCGTCCTCAAAGGTTCGGATATCCAGCCCCAACGCCTTTTCAATCCGTTCCAGCCGGTACACCAACGTATTTCTGTGTACATACAGCTGCCTTGCCGTCTCCGAAATATTCAGATTATTTTCAAAAAACTTGTTAATGGTGATGGTGGTCTCCTCATCGAACATCTCCGGTATATTTTCCCCGAACACTTCCTGCAGAAACATCTCGCATAAACTGATGGGAATCTGATAAATCAAACGCCCGATGCCCAGATTTGCATAGGAAATAGTATTGGCCTCCACATAAAAAATACTGCCCACCTCCAGAGCCATTCTGGCCTCCTGATAAGACCGGGCAATATCCTGCAGCATCTCCACACGGTTGCCGTAGCCCACCCGCACCTTGACCATCGCCTCCGTCTGAAGATTGTCCACAATCACTTCCGCCAGATTGGCCAGTCCTTCTTCCGCCGGAATTTCCCTGACATCCTTTACCAGAATCACAGACTTCTCATCCACTTCCGTGATGAAATCCACCGTAGATGAAGAAAACAAGTTCTTCACCGTCTCCATCACAACTCCGTCTTTCTTGCCGGATACTTCTATCACAAACACCACCCGCTGGGCGGTGTCAATGTGAAGCTTCTTGGCTTTGTTATACATATCCACTACCAGCATATTTCCCAGAACCACATTCTGCATAAAACTATTCCGGTCAAACTGTTCCCGGAAAGCGCTGACCATATTGCGGATCTGACATGCGGCCAGCCGTCCGATCATATAGGCTTCTTCTCCGCTTGCTTTCGCAAGCAGAATATATTCCAGTTCATTTTCAATTAAAATCTTAAAAAAATGGCAGCCGGACAGCATCTGGCTCTCCGCCATAGAATCTGCAAAAAAACGGATGGCGTCTCCCAGTTCCTCTTCCATGGAGTACGTAGACGCCAGCAAGTTTCCCTTATCGCTGTAAAGAGCCAGATCAATTCTGGATATTTCCTTAATTTCTTCCAATGTCACCTGTAACTTATGATTTGATAGCATATTTATTCTCCATAATATGAAAAACGGAAGCAACACATGACTGCGTCGCTTCCGGACTTTTGTGTTATGAAATTATATTACCGAATTAGTGAGTAATTGTCAATTCAGTTTCTTTATCAAATACATGCATTGCATTGATATCCATAGCCAGCTTGATAGAATCGCCCAGACGAGCCGGTGTGCTGGAGGATACTTTTGCAGTCATGCTGGTTCCGTTTACAGTATAGTACAGCAATACTTCCGAACCAAGCAATTCATAGCCTGTAACCTTGGTGTTGAACACGCTGTCCTTATGGGCCTCAAGAGCTGCCGGAGCGTCATCCACATCTTCCGGACGGATACCGATTACGACGGTTTTGCCATTGTAACGACCGTCAATCAGTTTCTTTGCTTTTGCAGGAGGCAGTACGATGTTGTTCTCTCCCACCTTCAAAGTTACCTTGTCGCCTTCAATCCTGCAGACTGCATCCAGGAAGTTCATCTGAGGTGATCCGATAAATCCTGCTACGAATAAGTTATTCGGCTCATTGTATAATTTCTGGGGAGAATCTACCTGCATGATAATTCCGTCTTTCAATACAACGATTCTGGTTCCCAGTGTCATAGCCTCTGTCTGGTCATGTGTTACATAGATGATGGTTGCGCCCAGTCTCTGATGCAGAGAAGCAATCTCAGCACGCATCTGCACACGAAGCTTTGCATCCAGGTTGGATAACGGTTCGTCCATCAGGAATACCTTAGGCTCACGGACAATTGCACGTCCCATAGCCACACGCTGTCTCTGTCCACCGGACAAAGCCTTAGGTTTACGGTCTAATAACTTCTCCAGGTCAAGGATTCTTGCAGCTTCTTCCACCTTCTGCTTGATCTCTTCCTTTGGAACTTTTCTTAATTTCAAACCAAACGCCATATTGTCAAATACGGTCATATGAGGATACAGAGCGTAGTTCTGGAATACCATTGCGATATCTCTGTCCTTAGGCTCTACATCGTTAACGACTCTTCCATCGATGGAAAGTTCACCGGAGGAAATCTCTTCCAGGCCTGCTACCATACGGAGTGTTGTGGATTTACCGCATCCTGAAGGTCCTACGAAAATAATAAATTCTTTGTCTTCAATCTCAAGGTTAAAATCTTTTACTGCTTCAAAGCCGTTTGGATATTTCTTACAAATGTTCTTTAATGATAAACTTGCCATTTTCTTATTTCCTCCTGTATTATGTTCTGTCCAAGCAGAATTCTTTATACTCAGTATACTACCAGACTTCTCCCTGAAATGCCATGCCCCAACTATACAAAAAGTACTATTCTTTCTTGTCAGTTCTGACAGGAAAGAATAGTACTTTGGCATCCCTTCGTCACATTAACGAAATAATTCAAATATTTTATACAACTTGACGAATTCACTACTTTACTCCGGTAGTGCCAAATCCTCCTCTGTTCTGATTGTCCAGAGAATCCACTTCTTCAAACACAATGGCCGGCTGATTCTTCATAATCCGAAACTGGCAGATCCGGTCGCCTCTGTGAATCACAGTGTCCCGGGTGGCGTATACCGGCATCCGCCACATGTCTTCATTTCCGCAGTAGCTTCCGTCAATCACGCCGCAGCTGTTGGTCTGCAAAATTCCATAGTTCTTGAATGTAGAGCTCCTGGGCACCACATGGGCTTCATATCCTGCCGGAAGCTCCATGGCAACTCCTAAGGGAATCAGCTTAAATTCCCCCTTCTTCAGCTCCACACTCTCGCTGGAGCGCAGATCAATCCAGTCTGACTTCCCGTCTATGTAAGTAAGCTTATCCATTTCAGAGTCAAAATATTTAATCTTAATGGCTTCCATCAGATTCTGCCTCCCAGCAGGCTCATTGCGGCAGGACTGAATTTCATATCCTGATAAGCGCGGTAGGAATCTGACTGCTCCTCCTGCTGCTGGCGCTCCTCTTCTTCCTGTTTCTGCTGGGCCTCCTGAATCTTTGTATAGAGATCAATAAATTTCAGATAGTCTTCATAGGAAAAAATCTGCTCTAAAATGCTCTCGTAATAACTCTCTTCTGCTTCCTCCACCGTAGCCGCCGCAAGATTGCCGCTGTTTGACGCTGCTGCGTTGCCACCGCTGACCGCATAAGAAGCATTGGGAGCCGAAACGCCTTCATTCATGTACTGGGTCACTTTCACCACATAGTTCTGGGTCTCCTTAAAAGGAGGAATTCCGCCATATTTTGCCACATTATTGCTTCCTGCATTGTAAGCGGCCAGGGCAAGGCTGATATCGCCGTCATATTTCTGCAGCATCTGGCTGATATATTTGGTGCCGCCCATAATATTCTGATAAGGATCGTAGGAATCCGTAACTCCTAATTCTCTTGCGGTAGCCGGCATCAGCTGCATAATCCCCTGGGCTCCTGCTTTAGAGGTCGCATCCGGCCGGAAGTCAGATTCTGCCTTGGCAATGGCTTTAATCAGGTTCTTTGGAACATTATAAGCCTGGGCTGCCTGTTCAAAAATTTCATCCAGAGAAGCTGTCGTCTGCAGATAAGAAGAAAAATCCCCTCCCTGTCCTGTCACGGAAGCGGCCGCCTGCATATTTGCAGCGTCCGTATTCTGAATTTTATTTACTATCATTGGCTGTGACTCCCTTCTGTATTATAATTTAATCTTAGAAAGCAGATCGCCCAAATTGGTAGAAGCGCTCTCATGGGACACGTATTCTTCCACTTCTTCCGTTTGATCCACATCCACCATCTCTTCTTCCAGAGCCTTCATGCTGAGGCTCACCTTATTATCATTGGTATTCAATATCTTCACCTTCACCTGCTGGCCTACGCTCAGCACCTCGGAAGGCTTGCCGATCCGCTTCTGAGAAATCTGTGAGATGTGAACCAGCCCGCTGATTCCGTCTCCCAGATCCACGAAAGCCCCGTAAGGCATTAAAGATTCCACTGTGCCTTCCATCACGGTTCCCGGAACCATCCTGGCAATCCTGCGGTTGTGCTCTTCCTGCTGCTGCTCTTTCAAAATCACTTTGGCGGACAGCACCAGCTTTTTCCTGGACTCATCCACTGTGATAACTCTTACCTTCACTTCTCTCCCCAGCCATTCCTCTGTAGCCTCCACATAAGAGAGGTCTAACTGAGACGCGGGGATAAATCCGCGGATTCCTTCCACATACGCCACAACGCCGCTGGGCACAATGCCTGCCACCTTCACAGACAATTCCGTGCCTTCCTCCAGACAGGCGCGCAGCTTCTCCCAGGCAAGAATGTCATTCGCCTCTTTCTTAGACAGCTGGATATTCCCTTCCCCGTCGTCGGTCTTCACAACCGTAGCTTCTATCACATCTCCCGGATGCACCTCTTCCATTACCTGGAAGCCCGGATCATTGCTCAAATCCTCTACCTTGATAATTCCCTGCGCGTAATATTTTAAATCAAGGGTTACTTCCTCCTCGCTTACTCCAATCACCGTTCCGGAAATAATGTCTCCCTCATTGATTCTGCGAAAAGACGCCTCCAGTTCTTCTTTGTAATCTTCCATTGACTCTGCCATCTTCCATTCTCCTTCTCTCCAAAAATTGCCTGTACTACATAATTATATATATTCTAACAGAAAAAACGGAAAAATACCAGAAAAATATTCTCTTTATTTCCCAGTAAATAAATGGTATAATAGGAACGCCTGAGACTCGCGGCGCTATGCCCGATTCTCCCAACGAAAGACACAGAAATATGCCCCGTATATGTCTATGCCAGAGCGTGTTTGAAAAATACTCTAGGGAGGTATTTATGGATACACTTTTCATTATTATGCCTGCATATAATGAGGAAGAAAATATACGCAGCGCAATCGCCCAATGGCATCCCATCGCAGAAAACGCAGGAGGGGACAGCCGTCTAGTGGTAATTGATGACGGAAGCCGGGACCGAACGCTTCAAATTGCGCAGAAATTGAAACAGACATACCCAAGGCTCATTGTCCTCACCAAAGAAAATCAGGGACACGGCCCGGCGGTCCTGTACGGCTACCGCTATGCCATCGCAAAGGGCGCCGACTATGTGTTCCAGACCGATTCCGACGGACAGACGCTGCCCTCAGAATTTTCCGTATTCTGGAAAAACCGCAGAAAATGCGGGCTGCTCATCGGCAGCCGCGTCAGACGCCGGGACGGATGTTCCCGGATATTCGTCACATGGGCATTGCAAATGGTTCTGCTTATGATATTCAGAATTCCCATAAGAGACGCCAATACCCCTTACCGCCTGATGCGGTGCGAAGAACTGAAAAAAGTATTATCTAAGGTGCCCAAGAACTTTTTTCTGTCCAACGTATTAATTACAGTGATTTATACGAAACAAAATCTGGGCGTACACTATTACCCCATCACTTTTCTGGAGCGTCAAAATGGAAGCAATTCTATTAATATGAGAAAAATACTGCTGATTGGCTCCCGGGCTTTCTGCCAGTTCTGGCGCCTCCGGAACAAAATAGCGCCCAAACATTCCAGGAAAATCTCGCCATAGAAAGGATCTGCCGCAATGAAAACATACATACGAACTCTGATTGCCGTCACACTGGCTGCTCTGACCTTCTTTTTGCTGGGAGAAGACAGCGGCCCTTTCTTTCTCTGGTGGCTGATGGCATTCATTCTGGGCTGCTCTTTTATGCCCATAACCAGCGTCTTATTTTCCGGTTTTCAGGACAAGGGCTGGATGTTTTCCAAAGTAATCGCCATTGCCGTCTCCGGATATGTCACCTGGCTGCTGGTCACATTCAAACTCCTGAAATTCACTTCCCCATCCTGCCTTTTCGTTACCCTTGCATGTATCGCCGCAAACCTGGGAATCGCCGCACTGCAGCAAAAAAAGACTTCTGCATTCTCTTCAAAGAAAGAGCATTCCGCCGCCAAAACGCAGCGCAGTCATGTTTCCCCCTTTTTCCCTGTATCGGCAAAAAATCTGATTCTGGGAGAAGAACTCATTCTGTTTCTGGCGTTTCTGCTGTGGACTTATGTTGTAGGATTCCGGCCGCAGGCATTTGGAGAAGAAAAATTCATGGATTTCGGATTTATGGCGGCCATGATGCGAAGCCCCGCTCTGCCGGCCACGGATCTCTGGTACAGCCAGTCCCCCATCAACTATTATTACGGCGGTCAGTATTATGCCGTATTTCTCACCAAGCTCACCGGAACCCAAATTGCCGTAACTTATAATCTGATGCGCACTCTG
>CAJUBP010000034.1:32783-52863 GCA_910584585.1 uncultured Lachnospiraceae bacterium
CGCTCCTGCAGCCGCCGCTGCTGATGTGCGGCCTGTTTCTTGGAATTTTCCAATGGAGCAATGCATGGGACTTTGCCATTTACTATGTGGTAATCTGCGGCGTCTGCCTGTTCAGCAATCTGAAAAGGTTTCAAACCTGGAAACAGGGTATTCTTATCAGCGCAGGACAATGGATCGAATTGCTGATTTTGAGCTTTGTGACCTCCCTGCCCTTTACGCTGCATTTTGACAGCAGCATGGCTCAGGGCATCCGGATGGCGCAGAACCATTCCGCCCTGTATCAGCTTTGCATCCTCTGGGCATTTCCGGTCCTCGCTGTCCTTTTTTACCTCGCTGTTCTGGTTCTGGAACAAAAAAAGCGCAGCCCGCTCCAATGGCTTAAGGACACAGATTCCGCAGATATTTTTACCGCTGTCCTATGCCTGTGCGCTTTGGGGCTGATTCTGATGCCGGAACTGGTCTACCTGCGGGACATTTATGAAAAAACCGCGGCCCGCTCCAACACGATGTTTAAACTGACGTATCAGGCATTCATCCTGTTCGGCCTTTCCATGGGGTATATCTTCATCCGCTTTCTGGCTGACAATTCCCGCAGATGGATACAAGCCATCGGCATTGCCGGAACAGTCTGCCTGCTGCTGACTTCCGGCTACACTCCAACCGCCATTCGTCAGTGGCAGGGCAATATCTTTCACAAAGACGGATATCTTGGACTGGACGCCACAGCCTTTTTAGAAACCAGTTATCCCAAAGACGCCCCTGCCATCCGCTGGCTGCAGGAAAACGTCAAAGGCTCTCCCGTGGTACTGGAGGCAAACGGCACAAGCTACAGCAGCTATTGCCGGGTATCCGCCATGACCGGGCTCCCCACTGTTTTGGGATGGTATACCCACGAGCATCTGTGGCGAAACGATACAGAGGATTTAAATGAAAAAAGCAGGCAGATTGAACTCATCTATACCTCCCGGGATGAAAACCAGGTGCGCAGCCTTCTGGAGCAATACCAGGTATCCTATCTCTTCCTGGGCCAGATGGAACGTGAAAAATACCCGGCCCTGAATGAGACGCTGCTGCGCAGTCTGGGGGAGGCTGTATATGACAACGGAACGGTAATTATCAGGCTCTCAAAGTGAGCTTTCATACTAGCCTTCCGACCGGCGGGCCGCATTGCCATCCCACTATAGAAGTCGAAGACTTTCATAATACTATGTAAATTATTCTACCATATCCATCAATTTTCCGGTAATATCCGCCATATTGGAAGAAACCTGTTTCGTATTCTGGGAAATCTGTACATTTTCCTCCACTACGCTGGAAATTCTTCCAATCTGGCTGACCGCATGGGCTACCGTATCCACATTCTGGCGAACCATTTCTGTAATCCTGTCCACATCCCGGTTGGCTCTCTCGATATCCTCCACCACAGTTCCAAAAGCTGCCACCGTCTGCTCTGTAATCTCTCTGCCGCTTTCCACAGCTAAAATAGAATTGGTAATCAGTTCATTGGTCTCTCTGGCCGCCTGGGCGCTTCTGGCTGCAAGTTCACCCACCTGGGTTGCCACAACCGCAAATCCTTTTCCCATCTCTCCGGCTCTGGCCGCCTCAATGGAGGCATTCAGAGAAAGCATATTGGTCTGCTGGGCAATGGAATTGATCTCATCAATTATTTTCTCAATGGCCATGGACATTTCGCTGATCTTTTCCATAGAGCCTTTCAGCTGCTCCATCCTGGACTGAGTCTGAACAATCTTTTCCGCAGTATTTCCATTTTCCGCTGTTACATTTACAGAAGCTTCCACACTGAGGTTCAGCTCCTGCATCAGTTCATTCATAATTTCCTTTAGGTCCTCAACAGCCTTTTCCTGTTCCCCTGTGCCGTTGTAAATGCTGTCCGCATGTTCCAACGTCTCCCCAGATACCTGATTCAAATCCATGCAGGCGTTTTTGACATTTCGAATCAACGCCTGATTATTTTCCACATCTTCCTTCTGCTGACTTAAAAGCCTCTCATTTTCTTCCATATTCTGACAAATGCTTTTCACCATCTTGTTTACACTGTCCGAAAGCATTGCAAATTCAGGATTTTCCTGCTCATTGACTGTAATTCCGAAATTCCCCCCGGCAATTTCTTTCATGGAACTGGTAATGCGGTGAATTCCCTGTACCATTTTCTGATCCACCAACCGATTGATCATCAGCAGCAAAAGCCCGAAAATAATCAGCATACTAAGGGACACTACCAGGGTCTGATTCCTGCGTTCCTGGTAATATTCCGTCGCCGGCATAAAAGTCCCAATCACCTGACCATTATACTCTTCTGCCCGATAATAGCCTTTCACCCCATCAATCACGGCTTTTCCCTCTCCCACAAATGGTTCTGTAAATCCAATATCCGCCGCCGAAGCGCCGATCCGTTCTGCATTCTGATGAGCCAGCATTGTGCCTTCTTCCGGATCAATGGCATAAACATAGCCTTTTTCCCCAAATCCAATATCCTTTAGAACGACATTCAGCTCCGTTCCGGCAAGGGTTTTTTCCAGCACCTCCGGGCGCACGCCTACCTGAACAAGACCCTTGTCATCCTTCCTTGCCACGCCGATATACTGCATCACAACCCCTTCCGCCACATTTACCTGGGGTTCCTGGGCGATTTCAATGGATGGATCCTCCACAATCACCATAAAGGCATTGGATTGCTCGCCGCTCTTCATGTCAAATCCAATATATTCCTTAATTGAACTGCTGGTGATGATTCCATTCTCATCAATAATATGCAGCTCATTCACCTGCAGCCTGTCTTTGATCTCATTCAGCCTATCTATATCTCCGGAAATGGAATCGTCCATCACAAGCATGTCCGCAAAAGCCCTGGTTTTCGCCAGATTATCCGCACTGAGATTTTCCGTCAGTCTTGCTATATTCTCCTCGTTAGCCGTCAATTTCTCTTTGACCTCTTCCAGTTTGTCCTGACTGGCAGATACATTGTTTCTCTGATTCACAACTGTCTGCAGGCCAAAAATAGCTGTAATCGTCAAAATCAACGCTGCCAGCATATAAATGCAGAGACGCCTGGTAAAAATTTTCTTCATAAGTCCGTTTTCCTTTCCTGTAAAATTGTGTCAATTCCATAATAACCAAAAAAACAGATTTTTTCAATGATTTTTTGTATTCAAACAGATTTTTTCAATTTCCAATTGAATCCATGCCTTGATTCAGTTAGTAATCTTTACGGCATTGGCTTACATAGACAACCATTAAAAAAATAAGCATCCCTACCGTCCAAAGTAAGATGCTTATTCTCCATTAATCATTTAAAGCTGCTGACGGGAATCGGACCCGTGACCTCCGCACTACCAATGCGACGCTCTACCGACTGAGCCACAGCAGCAATTCTGTCTCTTATCCGTTGTTTTCCCAACCGACTTGTCTAATATACTATATTCTTCCCGGCTTGTCAATATTTTTTATGAAATTTTTGCAAATTTTCCCCGAATGCGCTGGAGAGCATTGTCAATGGCCTTAGGTTCCTTATCCAGCTTCTCCGCAATCTGCCGGTAATTCTTTCCCTCCAGGTACAGTTCCAATACCTGACGTTCCAGCGCGCTGAGGCTTTGCGCCATTTTTTCATGAATTGCCCTGACATTTTCCCGGTCAATGAAAAGCTGTTCCGGATTAGCATTTTCAAAAGTCTCCAGCAAATCCAGCAAGGTATCCGTACCCTCTTCCCCCACGCCTTCGCTCAGTGATATATAACCGTTCAAAGGCTGATGCTTTTTCCTCTGAGAAGCCTCTACCGCATGATAAATCTGCCTGGTAATGCAAAGATCCGCAAAATGAAAAAAAGAGGCGTCCTTTTCCCTCCGGTAATCCCGAATTGCCTTAAACAGCCCGATCATTCCTTCCTGTATCAAATCATCGGTATCTCCGCCGATCAAAAACATGGCGTTGGCGCGCCTGCGGACCAAATACTTGTATTTTTCCATAATATAATCGGTAATATCCGGCTGGCCGTTCCGCAATTCCTCGATTAACGCTTCATCTGTCTGATTCTGATATTCACTCTCTCTTAGCACCTGTTCTCCTTTAATATATTTATACTCTTTCCTGCAAATTGGTTACAAGTGGGTATTGCCCGCATTTTTAATCGCTTCGCGATGGCGGGCAAGCAGGTAATCAATTTGCCTTGCAAATTGGTTACAAGCGTTGCCTCACTATTTCGTAGGAGAGGACGCCGGCGGCGACGGAGGCGTTTAAGGAATCTATTTCTCCGGCCATGGGAATGGCTGCTGTAAAATCGCAGTTTTCCTTCACCAATTTACTGACTCCTTCTCCCTCGCTTCCGATGACCAGGCCGATAGGGCCCTTTAAATCCAGGTCATACATTCTGGTTCCGCCCATATCGGCGCAGACGAACCACAGGCCCTTCTCTTTCAGTTCCCGAATTGTGTGGGAAAGATTAGCAACTTTGGCCACCGGCGTATAGTTGATTGCCCCGGCAGAGGTTTTCGCCACCGTGGCAGTCAGGCCGGCCGCCCGCCGCTTAGGAATAATAACTCCGTGGGCCCCTGCCAGATTGGCAGTGCGGATAATCGCCCCCAGATTATGAGGGTCTTCAATATTATCCAAAAGCAGCAAAAAAGGTGGCTCCCCTTTTTCTTTCGCGGCAGCCAGCATATCCTCCACCTGAGCATATTCATAAGCTGCTGCAAAAGCAATCACTCCCTGGTGCTTCTTTGTCTCAGAAAGCTGATCCAGCCTTTCCCTGGTGACAAAATTCACGATGGTATCGTGTTTCCTGGCTTCCCGCGTAATCGAACGCACCGGTCCGTCCTGGCACCCGTCCAGCACGAAAAGCTTGTCTATGGTTTTACCGGAACGAAACGCCTCAAGCACGGCATTTCTTCCCTCAATGGTTAATTCCTCGTATCTCATCCCTGTCCCTCTTGCAGTCATCTGCTTCTATAACAGTTGCATTTTTGCTTTCTTCCCGCAGCTTCTTAATCCCTGTCAATATCAGTTCCATCATCCGATCCATCTGATTTTCCAGGTACAGATATCCCATCAGCGCTTCAAATCCTGTGGCCCGACGGTAATCCGCAACTGTGGCGTTTTTGGCCATGGTAAATGACTTTGCGTTCCGGCCCCGACGGTACACGGTAAGTTCCTCTTCCGTCAATTCCGGCTGCAGCAGCTCGATCAATTCAGACTGGGCATGGGCCTTCACCAGCTTGCTGGTCTGCCTGTGCAAATCATTTACATGCGCATTGCCTTTTGCCACCATCATGGAACGGATCACCAAATCATAAATTCCATCTCCGATATAGGCCAATACCAGCGGCGAATAACTTCTGATATCCGCCTGCTCCATGCCGAATTTTTCTAAAAAATACTGGTTTATGCCCTTTTCCATTTTACCCCTTCTCTGGTATCCTCCAGAACAATTCCCCGTCCCAGAAGTTCCTCCCGGATTTCATCCGCTCTGGCAAAATTTTTCTCTTTTCTGGCAGCCTGACGCTCTGCAATCAAGGTTTCGATCTCCTCGTCCAGAATTTCTTCTTTCTGCTCCAGAATAATGCCCAGAATATCACAGAGAAGACTCAAACGCTGATACAGCCGTTCCAGCAGCTCTCTGGAAGAATCTCCGCTCACCTTTGTATTGATATATTTTACCAATTCAAACACTGCCGCGATTCCGTCTGCCGTATTAAAATCGTCATCCATGGCTGTCTCAAATTTCGAGACAAATCCCTGGCTTCCCTCCCAGAGTTCCTTTTCTTCCTCTGTCATCTGTTCTGTTTGAGAATTCCTGGACAGATGCTTTAGATTTTCCGCTCCGTTACGAATCCTGTCCAAACCATTCTTTGCCGCCTCCATCAATTCCGCGCTGAAATTCAGAGGGCTTCTGTAGTGGGCGCTCAGCATGAAAAACCGCAGCACCTGCAAATCATATTTTTCACTGATTTCACGCACGGTAAAAAAGTTCCCCAATGATTTTGACATTTTCTTATTGTCAATATTTAAGAAGCCGTTGTGGAGCCAATATCTGGCAAATATTTTTCCGTTGCAGGCTTCGCTCTGGGCAATTTCATTCTCATGATGAGGAAAAATCAAATCTTCCCCTCCTGCGTGAATGTCGATCTCTTCTCCCAGATATTTCCGGGACATTACAGAACACTCAATATGCCATCCCGGACGTCCCTGGCACCAGGGAGACTCCCAGTAGGGTTCTCCCTCTTTTTTGGGTTTCCACAATACAAAATCCAGAGAATCCTCTTTCTCTTCTCCGGTTACCTTAATATCCCTGTGGCCTGCCTGCAGATCATCCAGATTCTTGTGAGACAATTTACCGTATTCCTTGAATTTCCTGGTACGGAAATACACGGTTCCGTCTGACGAAGGATACGCATATCCCTTGTCAATCAGCGTGGAAATCATCTCAAGCATCCCGTCAATTTCCTCTGTGGCCAAAGGATGAACGGTTGCCGGCCTAACATTCAGCCCGGCCATATCTTTTTTGCATTCCTCAATATAACGTCTGGAAATTTCCTGGGCAGTTACGCCCTCTTCCATTGCCTTTTTAATGATTTTGTCATCTACATCGGTAAAATTGGATACAAAATTCACCTCATATCCCCTGTATTCCATATAGCGTCTTACCGTATCAAATACAATCATGGGCCTTGCATTGCCAATATGAATAAAATTATATACGGTAGGCCCGCACACATACATTTTTACCTTTCCCTCTTCCAAAGGAATAAATTCCTCTTTCTGTCTGCTTAATGTATTGTATACTTTCATATGTCCTCCTGCCTTTTGCACAAGGCGACCTGTCACTGCCAGTTGCCAAGCATTCTTTGCCTTCATATTTTCTCCTGCTTTTTGCCTGTTTCTGCAGCCTGCGCATCGTTTTTCAGCCTCCGCACTTCTTTTTCCAAATCAATGATCCGGTTGCAAAGGGCAGAATTTTCATGCTGCAGCAGAGTAATATCCTCCATTACCGGATCCGGCAGATGCACCTGATCCATGTCGCTGCGGGGAACTTTAATATTGCCGCGTTTTACAATTCTTCCCGGAACCCCAACCACAGTGCAGTTAGGCGGAACCTCTTTCAGCACCACGCTGCCGGCGCCGATTTTACTGTTTTCCCCTATGGTAAAAGAACCGATAATCTTGGCTCCTGCGCTGACCATCACATTATCGCATAAAGTGGGGTGGCGCTTGCCGGTTTCTTTGCCGGTGCCGCCTAAAGTCACTCCCTGATAAAGGGTCACATTATCGCCGATAATGGCAGTTTCTCCGATAATCACGCCGCTTCCGTGATCAATGAAAAAACCCTTTCCTATGACAGCGCCGGGATGAATCTCAATTCCTGTTTTCCGGGCCGCTTTCTGGGAAATCCTCCTTGCCCGGAAATAATGTCCCTTTAAATACAGCCTGTGGGCCTTCCGATAACTGAGCATCACCCGGAAACTGGGATACAGCAGCACCTCAAAAGGAGATTTGATGGCCGGGTCCCGCTCCTGTATCACTTCAAATTCTTCCTTTACATGGTTCCAAAATCCCATTCTCCGCCATTTCCTTTCAAACTTCCATTTTTCTATACCCATTCGCGCAAATGCACCCGGGTATCCCTTGCCAGCAGCCGGGCCAGACTGGAGATATCCATTGCCTGTTTCACTTTTTCCCTGGGTATTTCCTGCATTCTTCCGCCGTCTTTTCCCAGCTCAATCCGGTAACATCCGCAATTGGACGCAATCACAGAATCCCTCACTTCTATCTCATAACAGCGCCTTGTTTCGCTTTTTATCAGGGAAACAAATTCTTTCAGGCTGGCGATGCGGAACATCACAGCGAATTCCGCGGTATTTATTTCACAATCCGGCAGGGCAGCTTTGCAGATATCCGCCAGGCCTGCAGTCCTCCGACTGCAAATCCCAGGCTCCAGCAGTTCAGTGGTATTGTGAACCCACCAGGTCTTGGCAGATCCCCAGCTGCAAATATCCGGCTCCAGCAGCAACTCTCTTACTTCCGCCCGGCCAGGCTGTTCCATTCCGTACACAAGAGCCCCTTTCAGCCGCCCCGCCTGCCTTCCCAAAAGAATTCCGCCCTGTTCTGTTTTTAACTCCATAAACAGCCGTTTGTAATACTGTTCCTCCCGCCTTATGAATATATGATACTGTTCCCTTAGAATATGATTGGAAAACTCCGCAAGTTCCGGAATGTCCTCCATCCCTGCCTGACACCACTGTAACTTATTTTCATTTCCAGCAGGCGGCAGTTCCGCCGCCTGCAGCAATCCATCTCCGGAAGGCAATGCTTCTGCCGCCTGCAGTTCTTCGGATTCCCCCTGGCTTTCTTTCGAAAAACCTTCGGGAAAAAACACAAAGCCCTGTCCCTGATAATAAGCCGGATCTGCCGGCAGAAGAAAGGCAAACGGAACCTTTCCGCGCTCTAAGTCCCGCAGGGCAACTTCCATGACACGCCCCATTTTTCCCTGTCTGCGGCAATCCGGCTCAGTTGCGACTGCCACTAGATAGGGAATATTCCGCAGATGCCCGTAACACCAGAGAGGATAGGGATTCAAATGCAGCATTACCTGAATCCTTTCATCCTCTTCCATCACCAGAATCTGGTTATCTTTTGTCTTCCATTGATAATAATAGTTCACAAACTCTTCCGAATCTTCTGAAAAAGCACATTCATACAAGGGCCTGGTTCTGCATTTTTCCTTCTGTTCTAAATACCTGATCGTTTCCATTCTCCTGCTTTCTGTCATCGCCGCACAGGCAAGTCTAAAGATAATCAATATTATGAAACAGTCACCCTTGTTCTTTCGTGCATCCTCCGCATGTCCGGCAGTCTCTTCCGCTGTCAAAAACCCCTGTGCTGGCCTCATACAGGCCAGTCAGGGAACAGATTGCCTGGGCGGCCATTCCCTGCTGACTGCCGGTAAATCCCAAACCTTCCTCTGTGGTAGCCTTGATATTGATCTGATTTTCGGCAAGATGGAGGGTCTTTGCTACATTTTTCTCCATCTGGGGAATAAACGGCCGCAATTTCGGCTTCTGCGCAATAATTGTAGCGTCAATATTTTCCACCACATAACCTTCCCGTTCCAGCAATCCGCTCACCTGTTCCAACAGCTTCAGACTGGAAATGCCCCGATAAGCTTCATCCGTATCAGGAAAATGCTTTCCAATATCTCCAAGGGCTGCGGCCCCCAGCAAAGCATCCATAATGGCGTGCACCACTACGTCCGCATCCGAATGCCCCTCAAGACCCATGTCATGGGGAATCTCCACGCCGCCTAAAATCAATTTTCTGCCCTCTGTTAATTTGTGTACATCATAGCCTGTTCCAACTCTCATGAATATTCCTCTGTTTTCTTTCCTGATACAATGAAATTTACGGGCTTGCCGTCTGTCTGACCCCAGATTGGCATTTCACTATTTTCCCTCATATGTAATGAGCGTTTCCACATCATAACCGGAAAGCTTCTCTCTTCCCTTAAGTCCTGCCAATTCCATCACAAAACAGATTTTTACCACCTGCCCGCCTAACTGCTCAATCAATCCGATAATGGCTTCTATCGTCCCCCCTGTGGCAATCAAATCATCAATAATCACCACTTTCTGTCCCGGCTGAATGGAATCCTTATGCATTTCAATGACTGCGCTTCCATATTCCAGTTCATATTCCGCTGAAATCGTCTCACAAGGCAGCTTTCCTTTCTTCCGAACAGGAACAAAGCCCTTGTTTGTCTCATAAGCCACCGGTACGCCGAAAATGAACCCCCGGGATTCCGGCCCCACGACCACATCGTAATCCACATCTTTCAAGGCCTTAAGCAGCCCGTCAATGGCCAGGCGCAAGCCATCCGCATCCTGCAGAATACTGGTAACATCCCGGAAAATAATTCCCGGTTCCGGAAAATCAG
This sequence comes from uncultured Lachnospiraceae bacterium, assembly GCA_910584585.1. GTDB lineage: Bacteria > Bacillota > Clostridia > Lachnospirales > Lachnospiraceae > Petralouisia. The sequence goes on from CAJUBP010000034.1 coordinate 42,724, forward strand.
GGATGCTTCTCACATAATCTTCTAATTTTTTCATAATCTTTTTCCTCCAATTTGTTTTTTCCATTGTCAAATTCAATGGTTTCCTGTGTATGTTTCGCAGCCTTTACTGACCATTAACGGCCCCTTTCACACAATTCAGCGCTGCTTCAATGGTATCATCCATATCGTAATATTTATATTGCCCCAATCTTCCTCCGAAAATTACATTTCCTTCTTTTTCGGCAAGTTCCTGGTATTTCCCATAGAGTTCCATGTTTTTTTCATCATTTACCGGATAGTAGGGCTCATCTCCGGGATTCCACACCCTGGGATACTCTCTGGTCACTACGGTTTTGGGCTGAGTGCCGTATTCAAAATGCTTGTGCTCAATAATCCTCGTATAGGGAATTTCATACTCTGTATAATTTACCACTGCATTTCCCTGATAATTCTCTTCTTCCAGCAGTTCCGTCTCAAATCTGAGAGAACGGTATTCCAGATTGCCAAAACAATGATTAAAATATTCGTCAATCATGCCTGTGTATATAATGGTTTCTGCCAATTCCTGATAACTTTCCCGATTCTCCAGGAAATTGCATTTCAGCCTGACTTCTGTTCCCTCCAGCAGTTTTTCCACAATCCCAGTATAACCGCCGATGGGAATTCCCTGATATTTGTCATCAAAATAATTGTTGTCATAGGTAAACCGCACCGGAAGACGCTTAATAATAAATGCCGGAAGTTCCGAAGCCCGTTTTCCCCACTGCTTTTCCGTATATCCCTTCACCAGTTTAGTATATACATCCGGCCCCACCAGATTAATGGCCTGCTCTTCCAGATTCTTCGGATGTTCTACCGCATATTCCCGCTTCTGCGCTTCAATCTTCTCTCTGGCTTCCCGGGGAGTCACTACGCCCCACAGTTTGTGAAAAGTGTTCATATTAAAAGGCATATTATAAATCTCACCCTGGTAATTGGCCACCGGCGCATTGGTATATCGGTTAAATTCCGCAAATTGATTGACATAATCCCAAACTTCCTTATTCGAAGTGTGGAAAATATGCGCTCCATATTGATGCACCTGAATGCCCTCTATCTCCTTTGTATAAATATTTCCCGCAATATGACTGCGTTTATCCAGCACAAGACATTTTTTCCCAGCTTTTCCCGCTTCCCGGGCAAATACTGCGCCGAAGAGCCCTGCGCCTACTATTAAAAAATCATACTTTTTCATTCAAATTCGCCTTTCTGTCAAATCCATTTCCTCAAAATAATATTAACGGATTTCTATACCAGTATAGTATAACCTGTTGGTTTGTACAAGAGATTTTTCCGCAAAATCTACGAAAAATCGTTAGGTGAGCAGGCATTCAACCCATGAATGGCAGCAGAAACGCCCCTTTTCTATTTTCCTCCATTGTGCCCGGATGCTTCAAGTGATCCATTTCTTTCCATTATTTTAACACACAACCCGCTTTTGTTCTGGTATAATGTGAATGAGGTGATTAAGATGGCAGTTAGCAATATTATCAAATCAGACAATATGGAACTGTTAGAACAATTACAAATCGAGAATCGGCTTCTGTTAGAAGAAAATAAGAAACTAAACGATACTGTCGGCTGGATGCACGATACCATCTGGCGGCTGGTACGCAGACAGCAGACAGAAAGTTAAACTTTTATCATGACAAACCGGCAGCACCATCTCTGCCGGTTCTGTCCATGTCTTTAATCTTCCCTCTTTTTCACTAATACAATCTTTGTGATTCCGTTACTGGAGTCATCTTTTCTTGTCTGCAATTCTGAAAAAGATTCTATCAATTTGCCGAATTTATGAAATCCATAATTTCTGCAGTCAAAATCAGAATACATTTTTTGAATCATATTTCCCAATTCCGACAAATACATCCAGCCGTCTTCATCTGAATTCTCATCCAACAGGGAAATTACAGTTGCCTTGATGGATTTCAAATCAGTAATAGGCTCTGCATCCTTCACAGGCGTTTTCTCTGGTTCAGAGTTTCTTCCGCCTTGTTTTTTTACTTTCTCTTGTATATTATTTCTCGGCTCCGGACTGTTATTCTTAGATCCCGAATTATTATTTTTATACAAAACGTCCAACGTCTTAAACTGTTCACAAGCCCTTACAAAAGGCGTCGGCGTCTTACTTTCTCCCATACCGATGACACGTTTCCCGGATTCTCTCAAACGCATGGCTAATTTTGTGAAATCACTATCGGAAGAAACAATAATAAATCCGTCTACATTACCAGTATATAACACATCCATGGCGTCAATAATCATCGCCGAATCGGAAGAATTCTTCCCTACCGTATAATTATACTGCTGAATTGGCGTCAGGGAACTTTCTAATAAAGAATCTTTCCAGGAATTTTTAGAGCTTGAGGTCCAATCCCCGTAAATCCTTCTTATCGTGACATTTCCCAAAGTCTGCGCTTCTTTCGTGACAATCCCTATATATTTGGATGATACATTGTCTGCATCAATTAATAGAGCATATTTCTTTTCATCATCCATCTTATACCTCCTTTTTCCTTTTTTCATCCCTATTATAATACTTTCTGCTGGCAGAAACAACCATTCCCGGCCAGAAAGAATAATTTCTCCCTTTTCCCCCATACTACCAGAGAGGTGATGTTATGGCGTCTTATGTGGCTCCCGGCTTACGGGACAAATTTGAAACTTTGTCTACAGACTTAAAAGACTGCATTCTGGCAAGAAATGTCAGACTTCAAACCCTTCAGGATCTCATCCGCGTATTGGAAGAAATCGTAGAAGAAGGGGAATCCTAGCTCAAAAACAAATCCAGCCATGCAGAACACAAAATGTGTATCTTACATGGCTGGATAAAAATCCTGCAGGCTCAAGACTTAATCGTCGCACAATTGTCAAGTTTCGCCATCGCTTCTTTTACCGGCTGGCGCAGTTCTTTTTCCTGGGCGCTGCTGATCAGCTCAAAGGTACTGTGAAGCCCTGTGATCTGCTGATCCAACTCATACAAATCCTCCCGTCGGTTGCGGTTCTGGTGTTCCTCCTGAAGTTTATTTTGCACTTTTTCTTTTAAATAATTCATTTCTATGCTTATCATATCTATTCTCCTGCCATTTAAAATAGTTTTCCAGAAGTAGTATGTACTGGATTCCTTTTCTCATACATGAAAATAAAAATTCAGCATGAAATCTGGTGTGAAGTGGGGCGGCAGATTGCGGGAGTGAATTTTAAGACACGCTCTAAGACAAAAAGGGGCTGTCGGGAAATAGATAGTCCAGAACAGGGGGCGATGTGACTCGTATGGATCACATCGCCCCGAAAATTTTTCCAAAAAAGAGAAAAAAGATGGCTAACGACAACCATCTTTCCCCCGTTCCATGTTATAATGGAACTATGCTAAAACAAGATTATTATAACGACTTTTTTGAGTTTGGGCAACAGAAAATTAATTTCAACTTCTATGAATTGGCTTTACCCGACGACGATCCAGTCTATACCCTGAAAAAAGTGATGGAGGATTTAGATTTTTCAGGCCTGCTCGCCTGTTATTCTGACCAGGGAAGAACCGGGTACAACCCAATCATGCTGTATGCTGTTGTCACTTACGCAAATATGCGCGGGGTGCGCGCGGTTGACCGTATTGTGGAATTATGCCAGAGGGACCTCGCTTTTATCCTGCTGACAGCGGTTACTGCAGCGAGAAGAACCTCCTTTGTGAAGGGAAAGCCTGTGACGGACGCTCCCTTGCCGGAAGGAGACGCCTGCAGGCGCGCCGCAAAGCCACAGACGTCATGGTGGAACTGATCCATTCCGCCCAGTGTGCAGGCGTCACTGCCAGGTATGTCCTGTTTGACAGCTGGTTTTCCGCACCGAAAACCATGATCGCGCTGAAAAGCCAGGAACACCTTGACACAATTGCCATGGTCAAGAAAAGCAAGACGAAATACCTGTACAACGGTGAAAAACTCAATGTGAAAGAAATCTACAGCCGGAATAAAAAACGCAGGGGCCGCTCCCGTTACCTTCTTTCTGTGCCTGTGACAGTTGAAAAAGACGGCGAAAGCATCCCGGCAAAATTTGTGTATGTCCGCAATAAAAGCAAGCGGAAGGACTGGCTGGCACTCGTAAGCACGGATACGGAGCTTTCCGAAGAAGAAATCATCCGCGTTTATGGGAAACGCTGGGACATAGAGGTCTTCTTCAAGGCATGCAAATCATACCTGAACCTTGTAAAAGAATACCGGGGCATCTCCTATGATGCCATGAATGCCCATGTTGCCATCGTCTTTTCCCGTTATATGATGCTGTCAGTGGCCCAGCGTGAAAACGAGGACGACAAGACAATATGTGAACTGTGTTTCTGCCTGCTGGATGAAATGGAGGACATCACATTCAGCCGCTCCATGTGCATAATCATGGATGTATTGATGGATGCAGTCATGGAATATTTCCACATCACGGAAGCCCAGCTGGAAGAATTCACCGCCAGTTTTATTCAGCGTCTTCCCAAATACATGCAGGAGGCTCTGGAGCGAAAAGAAATAGCGGCATGAAACTATTTTATAGGCTAAAGTATTGATTTTTCAATGTACGAATCCCATTTTTGATGTGGGAAGTTTGAGTTAACAATTTCAATAGACTTTACACTCTTTCATAAATCCGTTATAATGATAACAACCTACAAACAGCATCATCATTAAAAGGCGGTGGAAGGATGGTAGAAGAAATAAGCAAAGAAGAACTTATGAAAATATCTGTTGAGGAATTTTCAAGATTGCAAGATTGGATGATAGTTTCACCCAAAGATTCAGAAGCGTATAAAGGCATGAAAAAAAGGTATGATGAATTGAAAGTCATATTGGCAAGCCTAAATGTTAATGTAACAGGAATTGACAAAATAAACTCATAACACACAACCGAATAACCACTATTAACAAAGAGTGTAAAGCCTATTGAAATTGTCAAGGGCTTTGCACTTTTTTATTCAGGAGGTTATGAAGATGGCATATTTCAATAATATCAATACACTTGAGACATTAAGGAAGCAGTATAAGGAACTTCTCAAAATTCACCACCCTTCTTCAATGTCTTTTATACACATCCCCACGGCTATCTATATTTTCAATGTTGATTAAACGAATCTCTTCATCAATCATATATAATATCCGGTAACTGCCAACACGCAAACGGAACAAATTATACCCATTCAGCTTTTTTATATCTGCCCCTTCTGGCAGCTTATAAATTGCCTTATACAGTCTCAGCCTCTGGCTTTTGTCCTGCTTATCAAGGAATTTTTGCGCTGCCTTTTCAAAATTAATCCTGTAGGTCTTCATAAGTCAAACCATCCTTTTTGAGCATCTCATCAAATGTAACAGTTGTTCCATCATTTATTTTCCCTGCATCCGCAATCATTTTCAAATCCCATTCATCAGGTTCTATTTCCTCCCCTGCATAGGCTTTTAAAGATTCCAGCATATTAACCACAAATACAAGTTTGTTATCCGGCACATCATCAATCAATTGCATAACACGTTCTTTATTACTCATACTTTCACCATTCCTTTTGCTGTCTTTCAATAATTTATATTAATATACCATATGAGCGACAAACATGTAAAGCCACTATTTTTCAGTCTAATCCCAATCTTCCACATACGGCATAACTTCAAACCGCAACAACGCGTCATACACCTTCTTCGGCACTTTATTTTTATACTTATCGGCTATAATCAATATATCAGCCTGTTTATGTCTTTTATATTCTGCAAACGCTTCCTCCGGTGTCTCCCAGTAAGACAGTCTAATCACTTCATCATGCCCATATGGCTTAATCTCCCCATAATACATCTTCATTTTATTGTCATACCTGATGCCCAGGGGCAAATCCATTTTAGAATTCCTCCATTTGCCTGTCCTATGCTTCTTGCAGTTAGACAGCATCGTATTCAACGTCTGCGGAATAATGCAGCACTTATCAGGCGCATACTCTTTGTTACCTGGAAACAGCAGCTCCTTATCAACTGCCATGGATTCACCGTCACACTATAATATTCAGAAGCCCACCATTCAGCAAAGGAATCCTTGTCGTATCTCCACAAATCACACATGGATGAACCGTTATTTTCTACATAGCATCTGATATAGATACCACTACAGATGGAATATGCAGCAGTCGATTTCACATTATGTATGGAACATATTCCTGTTGCCTGCCTAATTCCTCCACCAGCATAATCCCACGCTGCCGCTGAGGGTAAAATGCGCATAACCCGTCTTATGCATGTGGAAATTGCTGCGTAGGTTATTCACAAGCCTCCCATGGTTGCTGATCCAGTAATTGTTTGTGCCATTTACCAGTACGAACACTTCATCATTGGCAACAAGCTCTATTCCTGATTTCTTAATGTCCAATACCCTCTTGTCCGCAATGGACAAATACTCTTTAAATTCTTTTCTCTGCTCTGATTTCTTTTTGTAACTCATTTTTAGATACTTCCTTTCGATATGATAATAGATGTGTCTCCCATATGTGGGAACGCTAAAAAGAGCATCCAGAAATGGACACCCTGATACAAAACAATATTCAATTATATGTAATTTCAGATGCCAAGAATATTGACACCAAAGTTATAAAACATCTCCCCAAAACAGGGGAAATCTCCATTCTGCGAAACTGCAATATAGCGGTTCCAAAATGGGAGACGCTGTTTTCCCCAGCCTGTGGGGGTTGCGAATATGATTAGCCCACCATGGACTAATTCATATTGATTTGCAGTTGTACCACAGTGGGACAACTTTTACTTAATTCCGCGAAAAACTCAACACCTGTGAAGTGTCTAATTTTAAAAATGAGATTTAGATAATGACTTTGATGAAATGATAAGACAAGCCAATTTTAGCGTGTCATCTGATAGTAAAATATTTACCATCAGCCAACACAAAATAAGGTTCGCTATATTATGTGAACTTATTTCCAATTAGAAAATTTAATACTACAATATTTAAATCATTCAAAATGAAAGATTAGGAATCTTTCGACCACTTATGGGCGAATAGATTAAATCTACCACATTGATTTTAGAGCAAGATGGTTCAAAACCTGATAACTCCATACCCATAACTACACACCAGTTCCCCACGGGGAACCACCGCCCCACAAGATTACGGTATATTGTAAAATACCACCCACCTATAATAATCCAAATATGCAGCAGTTGTGTCATAACGTCACAACCAATCCTATTTTGGCTTCGTTGTCCACGGAGGACAACACTTTCCACTTTTACGGATTCTGTTTGAACCGAAATCGTTAAATTGTATTCACTCCACAATTTTGTGGAATCAAATTCCCATAATAATTGGAAGACACTCACTCTCCCAGAATGGGAGGCTGGTTAAACCAATATCTGGAATAATATTGGAATTTCTAAAATTGTATTTTACGACTTTTGAATTTATGATCTTTACAATCAAGGTAACTGTCAGTGACCTCCATCTAATTCTTCCAATCGGACTAATCGGCAAATAGGTGCATATTTCAAAGGATACGCTTCTACTACGTACCCGAAAATTTTAGGAACGCTACAATATAGCCACCCTATAAAGTATGTAACGATTTGTTTCCTACTGGAAATGAATGTCCACGATGGACACAATACATCTTCCCTTCAAAGGGGTATCGTGAAACGCGACGCACCTAATGATTTGGCACTAGCCAATCTAGCTACTACTTAACATACAATAATTGGGATTTCCCAACCATAGCATATATGGCATCACAGTTTAATATCCCATATTCGCTCCGTTAATTCTGTCGAAGCCGTACTTTTCAGTACATGTTGGGTAATGAATTACAGTTTATTTCAAAAGCCAGCGCAATATTTATATCTCATGCCCCAGAATCCATGCCAAAATATCTTCATATCCCTGTTTACCATCTGCTACATCCAGTATCAAATCAATTAATTCTTTCTGTGTATATCCCAATTCATATCCATTGACTGCCAGAAATATCAACATGATATGAGCGCCTATCCGCTTATTTCCATCTAACATTGCATGATTCTTTACCAGCCCATAACATAACCTGGCAGCTTTTGACTGAATGCTTGGATATAGTTCATCTCCGCCAAATGTCTGAAATGGCGTTTCTAACGCGGAATCCAATAATCCTTCATCTCGTATGCCATCACATCCACCTGTTTCTTTAATCAACTGGGCATGGAGTATCAATACCTGCTCTTTTGTCAGCCTGAGCATTTTGCCAATACCTCATAAGCCTCTCTATTTTGTTCAATCAGCCTTTTAGATACACTCATGATGTCTTCATCTGGCGCAATAGAATCACTTTCAGCTTTGCTAAAATCTATTACAAGATATCTTGGCACATTATTCTTCAGAATAACAGCAGTCCCGTGTTCATCAACTAATCTTGCTACTTTTGAAAAATTCTGGTTTGCTTCCGTAATAGAAACCATTGTACTTGTATCAATCATCATAGTTTCAAATCTCCTAATCTACAGAATATAAATATAATATACACAATTTATAGGATATATTCAACCTATAAGTCCTGAATCTTTCCCAGTAACGAAAAATAACTCACAAAGTTTTATTCTTATTGACAATATATTTCCGTACTTTTCTAATCGTTTCTTCATCATATGTATCGCCATATCCATCACAGATACGATTATAAATCTGCGCCAAACGTCTACTATTGTCTGCCTGTTCTTTATTCTTTTGGGTACGCACAATAATGTGCTGTGAACCGCGCCAGTTTTCATAATTTGACGCATATTCCACACAAGCGTCTTTATCAGCATATCTACTGTAACAGTTCTTTATCTGTTTTAATTTATCGCCAACACGCTCTTTATCATTACTCTTGTAAACATAAATCATCTTCATTTCAGTCAAAATATCATTATATCTGATATAAGTCCTCTGAGACATCATCCCCGCTTGTGTGGAAATATACTCGATTGTCATAGTGCTGATCTTACCTTGCAAATTTCTCATGCTTTTAGACCAGTTAAATGTACTAATAAGAGCCACAAAGTATCTCAGCATAGAAATTTTCTTCTTCATAACCTCTTCACAAGCCAGAATTCCCTCTCTGCAAGGAATCAAGAAAAACTTTCTCATATTTCTCTTGCGAACCTATAAGGGCATATGCCATTCTATTTACAGATACGCAATCCACTACTGACGTTTTATTATATAATGGAATACTTTTTACTATATTTGCTTAGTTTCTTACTGATATTCCCTGGCTTCTTAAATATTGGATCGCCAATTGCAGCAGGCTTCCATTGTTGATTGTTTCATCCAATGTGTCATTCCACACACGGGGCTTGTGGTTCACGGACAGTCCTCCATGCCGTCCGGTATTCGCCCATTGCGCCACCTGATACCCGGTTGCGTTCACATAATCGTCCATGGAATTATAATCAATGTATACACATGCTCTTATGCCGCCTTTATCCGGATGAGCGTCCACTTTCACTGCCGAACGAAGGAACGCTTCTGTCCTCCGGTAGCTATTCGGCGTCCATCCGGTATAGTAATCATTCAGAAAATAATTCAATGTTTCATATACCCTTTTCGCTAATTCATCCACCATTTTTATCATGATAGGCTGCAATGCTTTCTGTAATTGATTCATATTGCTCACAATTATATATGGAAGTCCTGGTTCACAAATGAAGTTGTTATCATAAGCCCCGTATGCAGATTCAGGCACTAAAATAAGCCCACCATCAATCATATTTCTATAACTGATAATGGACTTATGCATGTGTCCGAATATTTAATTTCACGATGTGCAGAATTCTTCCTTTCTCAGATGATAATTTTTTAGTACATTTGTTCTAATTACTTTTTTGATTACTTATGCTCTGGAATCCCCTATTTTCAAGGGTTTTTGAACAGGGGAAGAGGGATTCGAACCCCCGTGAACGGTTTTGGAGACCGCAATACTGCCGCTGTATGATTCCCCTATAAAATATACAATACATTCCACGTAATACTTATGATACGTGGAATTCAACTTTCGCAAACATATTCTTCCTGCCAAAAAACTATCTGATATATACCTTCAAAAATCCATACAGGACAATCCATCCTTTTCCCTCTCTTTCCTGG
>CAJUBP010000035.1 GCA_910584585.1 uncultured Lachnospiraceae bacterium
GATGCCGCAGAGCGGCCGTGCTCGGCGCAGATGGCGATAATTAATCGCCATCTATCTATATTCGAAAGCATATTAATTTGCCTTGCGGGTATAGCCGGCAGAAAATATCCCCACTGGGGGAAAATCAGAAAGGGAAAAATCATGAAGAAAACAATACATACGGGAATCTTCCTGGCAGTTTTCGCCATCGTCCTGCTGGGATGCCGTCAATATAAAAGCCATGCCATGACAGAGGAAATCGCCGGAAAAATCATTCGTTTCCATATCCGGGCCAACAGCGACGCGAAACTGGATCAGGAATTGAAATTAAAAGTAAGAGACGCCATAGGAGCATGTATGCAGCCCATGCTTTCCGGCGTCAGTGATATTGCTCAAAGCCGCCGGATCATCCAGGACAGCCTGCCTGAAATTGAAGCCCAGGCAGAGCAGGTAATTGCCGCGGAAGGATTTGATTATTCAGTAAAAGCAGATCTTGCCTTTGTGGAATTTCCACAGAAAACATATGGAAATTACACTTTCCAGGCCGGAACCTATGAAGCCCTGGAGATTGTGATTGGAGAAGGAAAAGGCCATAACTGGTGGTGCGTCATGTATCCCAACATGTGCTTCTACAACAGCGTGTATGAAGTTGTGGAGGAAGAAGCGGAAAAATCCTTAGAGCGGGCATTGACAAAAGAAGAGTATCAAAGCCTGATGGAAAATAAGAATTATGAAGTAAAATTTGCCCTTCTGGACTGGATGAAAGAAAAACTGGCGGAGTATTAGAACAAGCAATCCCTGCCGTCTCTATATCCAGGAACGGCCGAATTGCCCTTCCGTATCCAAACAGATACTACAGCGAACAATATTTATTTTCACATATGTGAACGGCCGAATTGCTCACTGATACCCAAACGATACTACAGCGAACAATCATTATTTCGATACACAGGAACAGCCGGATTGCCCTTTCGCTAAGCAAACGATTCCAGGGCGCGTTTAGTGGAGGCAAAATCCACTGCTTACGTAGACTTAGGAAGGAAGGCTATCCTGACTTCCTTAGCCGAAGTTAGCAGTTAGTTTGCCGGAACGCTGCCCTGTTTGTGTGCGAAAGGGCAATCCGGCTGTTCCGTCCGTACCCAAATACAAAAAGTTCACTGCAGTACCAGGAAAAATCTGAAAATTTTCTCCCCCTCTTGCATTTTCCCCGCAAAACGGGTAATATACATGTGTATGACCTGTTTTAGGGAGATAATCAAGATGAAAGAATCCTTTGAAGAGAAGAAATATGCTCCTGTGGGGGTATTTGACTCCGGCGTGGGAGGGCTGACTGTGGCAAGAGAAATCATGCGTCAGCTTCCCCAGGAAAATATTATTTATTTTGGGGATACCGCCCGGGTGCCCTATGGGAGCAAATCGAAAGAAACTATTATCCGTTATTCCAGGCAGATTATTCATTTTCTGGAAACAATGGGGGTAAAAGCAATTGTGGTGGCCTGCAATACGGCAAGCGCTTTCGCGTTGGAAGAAATCAGGCCGGAGATGAGAATGCCCATCATCGGCGTGGTAAAGCCGGGGGCTAAAGTTGCTGCGGAAACCACCAGAAACGGCAGGATAGGAATTATCGGAACGGAAGGGACGGTAGGAAGCCAGATTTATACAGAAATGATTCACAGGCATAATCCAGGCGCAGTTGTTTTAGGAAAGGCCTGTCCGCTGTTTGTTCCTCTGGTGGAAGAAGGCTGGCTGAAGGATTCTGTGACGATTGAGGTGGCGCGGCGCTATCTTCTGTCCTTTCAGGAATCTAATATTGACACATTGATTCTGGGATGCACTCATTATCCCCTGCTGCGGTCTACCATCCGGGACATTATGGGAGATGAGGTGAATCTGGTGAACCCTGCCTATGAGACGGCTCAGGGCCTGAAACGTTTGCTGAAGGAGCATCAGATTGCCAACGACGGAAAACAGGGTTTTTTTGCCGAATACCAGTTTTATGTCAGCGACGCGGCGGAGAAATTCAGGAACTTTGCCAATTCCATTCTGCCCTGCGAGATCAAAGAAGCACAACTAATACATATTGAGGAGTAACCTATGACAAAAGATGTACTGTTATCAATCAGCGGCCTGCAGTTTGCGGCCAGAGATGAGGAAGACGCGGAGCCGGTGGAAGTGATCACGGCCGGCGACTACTATAAGAAAAACGGCAAACATTATATTATGTACGATGAAGTCATGGAAGGATTTGATGGAAATACCAGAAATATCATCAAGCTTACCGATGAATCCCTTGATATAACTAAGAAGGGCGTTTCCAATGTCCACATGATTTTTGAGAAAAACAGGAAAAACGTTTCCTATTATAACACGCCTTTTGGAAGCCTGTTGATCGGCATTGACGCAAAAAGCGTGGATATTGCGGAAACAGAGGATAATATTGACGTGAAGGTAAAATATAATCTGGAAGTGAATTATGAGCATCTGGCGGATTGTTCCATTACCATGAACATTAAATCCAAAGAGGCGGGGAACTTTACCCTTTCCTGATGCTTGTTCCATTGCCATGGGAATGGAATCCAAAGAGGCGGGAAATTTCCCCTTTTCTTGACGATAATTCTATTGCCATGGGAATGCAGTCAAAAGAAGAAGGAGAAGGCACATGAAAGTAAAGAAAGCGATTATACCGGCGGCCGGGCTTGGAACCCGATTTTTGCCGGCCACCAAGGCGCAGCCGAAGGAAATGCTTCCCATCGTGGACAAACCTACCATTCAGTATATTATCGAGGAGGCGGTGGAAGCAGGGATCCAGGACATTATTATTGTAACCGGCCGCAACAAGCGTTCCATTGAGGATCACTTTGACCGTTCCATTGAACTGGAACTGGAATTGGAACGGGGAGCCAAGTTAGAGATGTTGGACATGGTGAAAGAGATTTCCGAGATGGCAAATATCCACTATATCCGTCAGAAGGAGCCCAGAGGATTGGGCCATGCTATCCTGGCCGCGCGGCATTTTATTGGAAATGAGCCTTTTGCCGTGCTGCTGGGCGATGATGTGGTAGTGGCAAAACAGCCCTGTCTGGGGCAGATGCTGGATGTGTTCCGGGAATACCAGACTTCTATTCTGGGCGTGCAGACCGTTGCCCGGGAAGTGGTGGACAAATACGGGATCATTGCCGGCAAACAGGTGGATGACCGGGTGTACAAAGTGACCGATATGGTGGAGAAGCCCTCTCTGGAAGAAGCCCCTTCCAATGTGGCGGTTCTGGGACGGTATATTATTACGCCGGAGATTTTCCGTTTCCTGGAAACTCAGGACGCAGGGCGAGGCGGAGAGATTCAGCTTACGGACGCCCTGAAACGGCTGGCCAAAGAGCAGGCCATGTACGCTTATGATTTTAAAGGGCACCGGTATGACGTGGGAACCAAGGCCGGGTTCATCCAGGCCAATATCGAGTTTGCCTTGAGGACCGATGAGTTAAGAGAAGAGATGATGGATTATCTTAACCGGCTTTTGGAAAATATGGAAGAAATGCTTCAGTATGACTAGAGCGTGTCTTAAAATTGCTTTCCGCAAGATGTCGTCCTAATTTACATCAGATTTTATGCTGAATTTTAAGACACGCGCTAATTTCGGTGTGATAAAAAACAGGGCTGTCGGAAAATGAAATTTGCCATTTTCCGACAGCCTGATTTTCAAAGATATGATCTTATTTCTGAACGTCTTTTTTGAACCTGTCCATGAATTTCTTTTTCTTGACTGTCGGTTCGACAGAGCCTCTGAGCCCTTTCACAGAAGTGATATAGAGGCCGCTGACCACAGCCTTTACTTCCTTTTTGGTGGGGATGCGGTCGAAGATTTCCCCTTCGCAGATAAATGTCATGATTTTCGGTCCGACTTTTGCCTTTACAATAGGCATTTTAGAGCCGCGCAGCATTTTGGGGGTCTGTTCTAACACTGCCGGGGGGAGTCCGGCGTCTTTGAGCTTCATCTTCTTTTTATCAATCACCAGCATTGATATGGTCTGTGAAGCGGCGGCGATCTGCGCGTCCTGTTCTTCTTTTTTCTTCTGCGATTTTTTGCCCATTATGTAAAGCGCAATGGTGGCTGCCAGTAAGACAACGGTAATTACAATCAATACAATCTGCCATGTTGCCATGAAAAATCCTCCTTTTGTTCGAATATGGCCTTCGCTGCCGGATTGTGGCGCCGGGGTGAAAGCTATTTCTGTCCGGCTATTTTGCGTCAGGAATTATTGTACCATTGATCCGCGGGAAAATCAATGGTACAATTTCAATCGCCGGGCCATCTGAAAATTAGTAACAGTGAAGCCGAAGGCTGAACTGTTACGAAAATTAATAATTTTTCCATTGTATACCAGCTATTTTTTGGATATAATGATACTCAGGGCTTTAAGAGGAAAGAAGGAGACGAGATGACGCGAAGACTCAGCAGGGTGCAGACCATTGCCCTGGGATTTTTATTGATTATTGCGGCGGGAACTATCTTGCTGCTGCTGCCGGCCGCTTCCAGAAGCGGAAAAAGCGCGGGCTTATTGAACGCGTTGTTTACGGCCACCAGCAGTACCTGTGTAACGGGGCTGGTGACGGTGGACACATATACCAATTGGACGCTGTTTGGGCAGATTGTGATTCTTCTGCTGATCCAGGTGGGGGGACTGGGATTTATCAGTATCGGCGTGTTTTTTTCCATATTTCTAAAGAGGCGGATTGGGCTGAAGGAGCGCAATCTGATTCAGGAAAGCGTCAATACGCTGCAGATTGGCGGAACCGTGCGCCTGGTAAGAAAAATTATTTGCTACAGCGCCTTGATTGAAGGGACGGGGGCGCTGCTTTTAATGCTGCGGTTTATTCCCGAATTCGGATGGGCGAGGGGAATCTGGTATGGAATATTTCATTCGGTTTCCGCCTTCTGCAACGCAGGCTTTGACCTGATGGGGCAGTTTGAACCTTATGGCTCCCTGACCAGATACTGTGATGATATTCTGGTGAACCTTGTAATTATGCTGCTGATTATCATCGGGGGAATCGGTTTTATTGTGTGGGATGACATTTCCGTCCACAAATGGAGAGTTAAAAATTATTTGCTGCATACGAAGATTGTCCTTACTATGACGCTGGCGCTGATCGTTGGCGGAAGTATCTTTTTTTATCTGTTTGAACGGGAAAATCTTCTGGCAGGGATGGATGCCCGGGGTCAGATTCTGGCTTCCGTTTTCGGCGCGGTCACTCCCCGGACGGCGGGATTTAACACGGTGGATACCGGGGCCTATACGGAAGGGACAAGGCTGTTGACAGTGCTCCTGATGTTTATCGGCGGAAGCCCGGGTTCCACAGCTGGAGGAGTGAAAACCACCACCATGATGGTGATTCTTCTGTATATCTGGTCCAATCTGAGGAATCAGCGGGGCCTTAATGTCTTCGGAAGAAGGCTGGATGAGGATTCCATTAAGAAAGCCAGTACCGTGTTTTTTATCAATTTGCTGCTGGCTGCCGTTTCAGCCCTTTTGATGAGCGGGTTCGAGCCGAATCTGCCTATGTCTGATGTGTTGATGGAGGTGTTCTCAGCCATCGGAACGGTGGGGATTTCAACGGGGATTACCAGGGACATTACCATATGGTCCAAGTATCTGCTGATTTTGCTGATGTATAGCGGCAGAATCGGAAGCATGTCCTTTGCTTTGTCATTTACGGAGAAAAAGCGGGGATCGCTGGTGCAGCTGCCGATTGAGCGGATTACAATCGGATAGGCCGCCGCGGCTTGGACTGCAATTGAGACAGGAGGTAGAGAATGAAATCAATTCTTGTAATCGGAATCGGAAGATTCGGGAAGCATTTATGTGAAAATCTGGTAAAAAACGGCAACGATGTGATGGCGGTAGATCAGATAGAAGAAAAACTGGAGGATATTCTGCCCATTGTCACCAGCGCCAAAATCGGAGACTGCACCAAAGAAGAAGTGCTGCGCAGTTTCGGCGTCCGGAATTTTGATATCTGTTTCGTATGTATCGGAACAAATTTTCAGAGCAGTCTGGAAATCACCAGCCTGCTGAAAGAACTGGGGGCGCCCTGTGTCATCAGCAAAGCCACCAGAGATATTCAGGCGAAATTTCTTTTGAGAAACGGGGCGGATGAGGTGGTTTATCCCGATCGGGATATTGCCAAACGCATGGCAATGAAAGTCAGCGCCAATCATGTGTACGATTATCTGGAGCTGGGAGAATACTCCATCTATGAGATACAGCCTCTGGAAGAGTGGATTGGAAAATCAATCAAGGAAATGAATTTCCGGGTCAAGTACAATGCCAATATTCTGAGCATTAAGCAGAATGGAAAGAGCAGTCTCCTTCCCAGCGCGGATCATGTGTTCCAGAGAGAGGAACATCTGATGATTATTGGAGAGAATGAAGACATTAAGCAGATTTTGAAACGTCTGTAATGGCGTATCGTTGTTTGACGGTTCTTTTCAAACACGCTCTAATCGGCCGGCAGCCGTCATATAATATACAAAGGATAAAGGAAAGAATGTATGCTGCAATTTATCACAGAACTGGACGGCAGGATTTTGCTGTTTATCCAGGAATATTTACGCTTTGAATGGCTGAATCCCATTGTTTTGTTTCTTACCCGCTTAGGAGACGCGGGAGTGATTTGGATCTTATTGGCGGCGGTGTTTCTGATCCAGAAGAAATATCAGAAAACAGGAATTTCCATGGCAATTGCATTGCTGCTGGGACTGCTGGCGACAAATGTACTGCTGAAGAACTGGGTGTGCCGTCCCAGGCCCTATGTCACCATACCGGGGCTGGACGCGCTGGTGACCGCCGGGGACTGGTCTTTCCCTTCCGGGCATTCCACCAGTTCCATGGCCGCCGCTGTGGTGATATTCTGCCGGACGCCCCGGAAAATAGGGATTCCTGCGATGATTTTGGGAGTGCTGATCTGCCTGTCCAGATTGTATGTGGGAGTTCATTATCCGTCGGATGTGATCTGCGGCGCTTTGATCGGCGTTTTGGCGGCGGCGTGCGCTTTGCGGATTACCAGAGACGAAAAACAGTTACGACAAAATTGAGAAAAGAGGGAAAAGCATGCCCCAGGGAAATCCAAAACCAGGAGAACTTTATTTACATTTTAAAGACAAATTATATCAGGTGCTTACCGTTGCGAAGCACTCGGAGACAGGGGAAGATTTGGTGATCTATCAGGCCTTGTACGGCGGGTTTCAGACCTATGCCAGGCCCCTGGAAATGTTCATAAGTCCGGTGGACAAAGAGAAATATCCTGATGTCCGCCAGGAATATCGGTTTCAGCTGACAGAGCAGAGTACAGAGGAAAGCCAGGAGAAAGAGCCGCAGGCAGAGAAGAGAATTTCTGCGGCGGCTTCCACAGCGGAAGAGAAAATGATGGCATTTTTCGACGCCGGAACCATGGAAGAGAAATATCAGATTTTATTGGAAATGCGCGGGGATGTGACAGACCGGATGATTAATAATATGGCGGTGGCGCTGGATGTAGTGATTGAAGAAGGCCCTCTGGATCAGCGTTATGAGGATTTAAAAACCTGTGTGCGCACCTTTCAGAAATATGAGGTGGAACGAGCCCCGCGATAACAAGAAAAGGAGGTTGCCCCTCCTTTTTTTCTATGATAAAATAGAATTATAAAAATGCAAAGGAATTATTTTCAGAAAGGATTCGGGTCGGGTATGTTGCTTTTGATTAAAAATGGGACGGTAATTAATCCGGGAGACAAGACACAGGTAAAAGCAGATGTTCTCGTGGAAGACGGGGTGATTCAAAGAATAGCGCCCAAACAGACAATAAAGGCTGACCGCACGATAGATGCGGCAAATTGTTATGTAATGCCGGGATTTATAGACATGCATGTACATCTGCGTGATCCCGGAATGGAGCATAAAGAGACGGTGGATACAGGGGTAAGGGCGGCAGTGCGCGGCGGATTTACCACGGTGGTGGCAATGCCCAACACCAAGCCGGCAGTGGACAATGCCGATGTGGTGAATTATGTTCACAATAAGGCGAAAAATATCGGACTGGCCCAGGTGCTTCAGGCGGGAGCTGTCACAAAGGGGCAGAGAGGCACAGAATTGTCAGATATTGAGGGCATGGTGGAGGCGGGAATTCCGGCCATCAGCGAAGACGGAAAATCTGTCATGGACGCCCAGTTATACCGGGAAGCCATGACGTTGGCTATGAAATATGACATTCCGGTGCTGGCCCACTGCGAGGATATTAATCTGGTGAACGGCGGCGTGGTGAATGCAGATAACGTAACTGAGAAAATGCGTCTCAAGGGAATCAGCAACGCAGTGGAGGATACCATAGCGGCCAGGGATATCGTGCTGGCCAAAGAGACAGGGGCGGCTCTTCACTTATGCCATTGTTCCACAAGGGACAGCGTGAAAATGGTTGAAATGGCCAAGAAAGAAGGAATCCGGGTGACAGCGGAAGTCTGCCCCCATCACTTTATATTGACAAGCAGCGATATCAAAGAAAATGACGCCAATTATAAGATGAATCCGCCTCTGCGCGCCAGGGAAGATGTGGAGGCCCTGCGGAAAGGCCTGAAAGAGGATATTATGGATGTAATAGCCACAGACCATGCGCCCCATACAGCCATTGAAAAGGGAGTGGGAATCAGAAAGGCCCCCTTCGGAATTGTGGGCTTAGAGACGGCGGCGGCATTGACTATGACAGAGTTAGTGGACAAGGGCTGGCTTACCGTCATGCAGATGGCAGAGAAAATGAGTTATAATCCTGCGCGGATTCTGGGACTTGCGGACAAGGGCGTGGTGGAAGAAGGAAAAGCGGCGGATCTTGTGATTTTTAATCCAGAGAAAGAATTTGTCATTGATCCGGCCGAATTCCGTTCGAAAGGGAAGAACACTCCTTTTGCCGGGAAAAAGGTAAAAGGAATGGTAATGGCAACCATTGTGGCAGGCAGAATTGTATACGAGAGCGCTGAGCTGTAAGATTTATTTTTAATTCATATTTTAGATTCATATGAGAGAGAGGTCCGACATGATTAACAAATTGATAGCGAAGATTCAGAAAACGCATGCTCCTATTGTGGTGGGCTTAGATCCCATGTTAGATTATATTCCGGAGCATATTCAGAAAAAGGCGTTTCAGGAGAAAGGAGAGACGCTGGAGGGTGCGGCAGAGGCAATCTGGCAGTTTAACAAAGAGATTGTGGATCATACCTGGGATTTGATTCCCGCGGTAAAGCCTCAGATCGCCATGTATGAGCAGTTTGGGATTCCCGGCCTTATGGCTTTTAAAAAGACAGTGGATTACTGCCATGAGAAAGATCTGGTAGTGATCGGAGATGTGAAGCGGGGGGATATCGGTTCCACCTCTGCCGCCTATGCAGCGGGTCATATCGGAACCGTAACGGTGGGAAGCAAGACGTACCGTCCCTTTGAGGAAGATTTTATTACGGTGAATCCTTATCTGGGGACAGACGGGGTGAAACCTTTTGCGGAGGTGTGCCGTAAGGAACAAAAGGGGCTGTTTATCCTGGTGAAAACCTCCAATCCTTCCAGCGGAGAATTCCAGGACAGGCTCATTGACAAAAGGCCCCTGTATGAGCATGTAGGGGAAAAAGTAGCCCAGTGGGGCGCAGAATGCATGGGAGAATCTTACAGCTATATCGGCGCCGTGGTAGGAGCAACTTATCCGGAAATGGGAAAGGTTTTGAGAAAGATTATGCCGAAAAGCTATATTTTAGTGCCCGGATACGGCGCTCAGGGCGGGAAAGGAGCTGATTTGGTTCACTTCTTTAACGAGGACGGCCTGGGAGCGATTGTCAATTCTTCCAGAGGAATCATTGCGGCTTATAAACAGGAAACTTACGCCAAATTCGGGCCGGAACATTTTGGAGAGGCTTCCAGGGCGGCAGTGGAAGATATGAGAAAAGACATTGACGGGGCGCTGCAGAATACACTATAAATGATACGCAGGTCTATGCTTTTGGTAAAATGATTTTTTGCTTTTTGAAATTAAAGGGAACTTTTTTGCAAATCATTTGGAGCATAGGTTATGCTGCATGAGACTTAAGGTTAGGTTCAGGAGAAGGTTATGGCAGACAAATTTAAAGAACAGGCAGTTATCATCCGTCAGGAAGAGATTTCCTACGGAATTTACAGTATGTGGCTGAAGACAGATCAGATTGCGGGCAAGGCAAAGCCGGGGCAGTTTCTGTCTGTTTATTGCCGGGAAGGGAGCAGGCTTCTGCCCCGGCCCATCAGCCTGTGCGAGATAGACAGGGAGGATCAGGCGGTTCGGATTGTGTACCGTGTGGCGGGAAAAGGAACGGAGGAATTGTCCGGAATGAGAACCGGAGGCAGCCTGGAAGTGGTAGGGCCTCTGGGCAATGGATTTCCCTTGAAGGAGAAAAAGGCGTTTCTGATTGGAGGCGGCATCGGGATTCCGCCTATGCTTCAATTGGCCAAAGAGCTGCAGTGCGAGAAGCAGATTATTTTGGGATACCGGGATTCCCTGTTTTTGCAGAAAGAATTTAAAAGGCAGGGAAAATTATACGTAGCCACAGAAGACGGCAGCTACGGCGTGGAGGGCAATGTACTGGACGCCATTCGGGAAAACGGGCTGGACGGGGAGATTATTTACGCCTGCGGACCTGCGCCTATGCTGCGGGCGGTGAAAGCCTATGCCAGAGAAAAGAAAATTGAATGCTGGATTTCACTGGAGGAGCGGATGGCCTGCGGAATCGGCGCATGTCTGGGCTGTGTCTGCAAATCCAGAGAAAAGGACAGCCATACCAATGTCAATAACAAGAGGATCTGCAAAGAAGGTCCGGTATTTCGCGCAGAGGAGGTAGAATTCGAATGAACACAAAAGTGAAGCTGGCAGGCGTGACTTTTAAGAATCCGGTGATGACAGCGTCAGGAACTTTCGGCTCCGGAGCGGAATACGCGGAATTTGTAGATTTGAATCAATTGGGGGCAGTGGTGACAAAAGGAGTTGCCAATGTGCCCTGGGAAGGGAATCCTACCCCCAGGATTGCAGAGACTTACGGCGGAATGCTAAATGCGGTGGGGCTGCAGAACCCGGGCATTGATCTGTTTGTGGAGCGGGACATTCCTTTTCTGACCAAATATGACACAAGGATTATCGTAAATGTATGCGGCAGAACTGCGGAAGATTACTGCGAGGTGGTCAGACGTCTGGCGGAACAGCCGGTGGATATGCTGGAAATCAATATTTCCTGCCCCAATGTGGAGGAAGGGGGCCTTGCTTTCGGCCAGAATCCCAAATCCGTAGAAGCCATTACAAAAGAAGTGAAGAAATACGCCAAACAGCCGGTGATTATGAAATTAAGCCCCAATGTCACCGACATTACCGAGGTGGCAAAGGCGGCGGAAGCAGGAGGGGCAGACGCTCTCTCCTTAATCAACACCATCACCGGCATGAAAATAGACATTCACCGCAGAACCTTTGCCCTTGCCAATAAAACCGGCGGGCTTTCCGGCCCGGCTATTCATCCGGTGGCCGTGCGGATGGTCTATCAGACCGCCCAGGCTGTGCAGATTCCCATTATCGGCATGGGCGGAATCTCCACGGCAGAAGACGCCCTGGAGATGATTCTGGCCGGAGCCACCGCTGTGTCTGTGGGAACGGCGAACTTCCATAATCCGCTGGTGACCATGGAGATTGTGAAAGGGATTCGGGAGTACATGGAGCAGAATGGGGTGAAAGATATTGAAGAGCTGATTGGCGGAGTGAGGTAGGATTTTTAAAAATATAATTACTATACAGAAAGAGGGAAAAATGATAGAAAATTTCAGGTATATCAGTCCATGGGATGAGTTTGAACGCGCAGTTAGGGAAATGAAAGATGTATTGAAGCGCAAACAGGCATATTGGGCAATTGGGTTTATGGATGAATTTGATTTATATATTGATGATGCGGTAGCAGAGAATATGACAAGTGAAACATTAGATATTATATATGATGAAATTTTATATTTATTGAAATGGAGGTTAGACAAAAAAAGTTTCAGAGAAGATGAGGTTCGCATGGCGATATCTGCAGCAGGTGATGAAATATCCAAAGAAGAAGAGGATTTAATGTTTAAGGCTGTATGCAATAAATTTGAGTTAGTACAGGATATGTTTGAAATAGATAAATTGTTTCTGCGTTATAACATGAAACAGAATACCATAAGTCCGAAATTGTCAGATTTGAAATATGACATAGGAACTTCGTATTTATCAGATGGTTCAAGGATTAATTGTGCTCTGGTAAATATGGTAAGTAAGAAAAAATTGGATAATAGCAGCAAACAAAGCGGGGATATTACATTTATCTGCGATGAAGAGGATATCGACTTCTGGATTGGGCAGTTGGAAGAAATGAAACAGAAGATAAGGGAGTGTGGGAATGGAGACAACGCAAAGTAAATTAAATAATGTATATATTGTGAATTCAGAAAGTTTTGTCCGAACTGCTGTGTTGATGAAGATGAATGATCTGGAAGAGCAGATTTTGGATTTGGATAACGAAATAAAAAATGTAAAGGATTTGGTTTTCTTGGAAAAAGGTGAAAGAACTGAACATTTTTCTTTAGAAAACAAAAGAAAAAAGGAAAATAATATTGGTTCCTGTGTATCGGGTGAATGGGATGAAGCGCAAAAAATAATTGCGCGCGCAATTGCGATATTTTCAGAATGGGAAGAAACGGAAGATATCAGAATGCAGGTTCAGTATGCGGCGCTTATAATGGGTAAAGTAGATAATTTAAAGAAAATAGACATCATTCATCTGGATGAAGTGAAAAATAAGATTTGCACTTTAATAAAAAATGTGCTTCGGTTAAATATTGCAGAAGTAATGTTTTCGGATAATCAGATACAATTGTTAAAGGATGGATTTTTACTGATATCACAGGAAACAACGCAAAAAGATGATTTGCTCCAGCTAAACAGGAAGCTGCGGAAAGAAGGCTTGCAGACAATGCCGGCATGGGAATAGATTATGGATTTACTGTTAGATACAACAATACAGATTGATCGGATTACTGGATCAAAGGAACGAAAAGAAGCCGTTGATAAAGTGTTAAAGGATAATAAACTGTATTGCACCACCTATGTATTAGGCGAATATTACTCGAACATTGTCAGTGATTTGGTTACTTTGTATGCCCTGTTTTTGATGGATAAGGATATTGGTGAAACTGGCAAGCGCATTACCGAAAAGGTGTTTGGAAGGAGTCAGTCCCGGATGTCAAAATTATATGCGAATATTTTGGCTATGTGTAATTTTGAAGTGTCTGAAGTGAATGATACATTTCAATTGTATATGGATTTGATACAGGATGAATTTTTTCTAAATCTGGAAGAAATATTGAATCAAACAAAATGTATACGGGCAAACAGAAATATTACATATGAAGATGGGGTGCCTGTCCTTTCAAATGCCAGATGCAGGAAAAATGAGGAAAGATGCGATATCTGTCTTTTGTGGAAAAATGCAGAGCAGGAGACAGAGCGGATTTTGACGTCAGAAGAAATGGATGAGAGGATTCGGCAAGTACTCTGCGCTGCCAAAGAAAATCCTCAAGAATACCGGGGAAATAATTGCAGAACATTAGGAGATGCAGTGATTTCTCTGGAAGCGAAGAAAAGTGAATATGAATTAAAAATTTGCAGCAGTAACAGGAAAGATTTTCAGCCGATTTGTGACGCAATAGGTTTAAAATTAGTGGCGCCTGATTATTCGGGTAAGAACTAATTTGAACAATGATTTGCCATTTTTCTTAGAATAGATGAGGAGGATACAAGTTAGCTATACACAGTTTCTAATTAGAAAATCGTTGGGCTCAAAGGTATAGAAAAGTCTTTCCCAAACGCAAAAGAGGAGGAGTCAAATGGAAAAAACAAAAGAAAAATTAAAGTTCAGATTACTGACATGGGCCGCAGTTTTATTTCTGTCAGTAAGCGGCGCCGTTTGCAGTGATGTCAGTATCGCGCAGGCAGAGGAGATGGTATATGTAACCCCCACAGGTTCCAAATATCACGCCTACAAATGCGGCAACGGTACCTATACGCTGACAACTTTGTCAAATGCGCTGTCCAGGGGACTGACGCCCTGCAGTAAATGCTACGGAAGCAATTATTCGCCTGCACCGGAACCAGAACCGGCTCCCGCGCCAGAACCAGAGCCGGAACCAACGCCAGCGCCGAAGCCCATGAAAATCAATAAAACATCCGTCATTCTGGTAAAAGGACAGACAGCCAAGCTGAAAGTCAGCAATGCTGCAGGCCCGGCAGCCTGGAGTTCTTCTAAGAAATCAGTGGCGTCAGTATCCGGGAACGGGAAGGTGACAGCGAAAAAGAAGGGCAAAGCCGTTATCACGGCAAAAGCCAATGCCGGCACGAAAAAGTGCAAAGTGACGGTGGAAGATCCCAGGCTGAATGCAAAAAGCATTTCCCTGGATTTAAAGCAGAGCAAAAAACTTAAATTGACCGGCTGTAAGCATTCGGTAAAATGGACCTCCAGCAATTCTTCTGTTGCCAAAGTCAGCAAGGGTAAGATAACGGCTAAACGAGTAGGTTCCGCCAAGATAACGGCAAAAGTGCATGGGAAAAAATTTACCTGCAAAGTGACGGTAAAGAAGCCCAAAGTAAAGGAGATTAATTTGGGAGAAGGCGCCCTGCAGATGGAGTACGGTGAGGAAAAGGAATTGAAACTGCGGGTTGTTCCCTCCAATGCGGTTGATTATTACGATATTTCTGTGAAATCTTCGGATACGTCTGTTGCGGAGGCTTCTTTGGACAATTACGATAATACGGTTTTGCTGAGGAGTAAGGAGAAGGAAGGAACAGCGGAGATTTCAGTTTCTATCGGCGGCGTGACAGCAAAGTGCCGTGTTACAGTGATTAAGCCAGCCGTAGAAGAACTGACTTTAAGCGAAACCTCCCTCACCCTGAAACCGGATGAAAGTAAAACAATAAGTTACGGGGTGACGCCGTACGACGCGGCAGACTACCATGAGGAAGTATGGTCCAGCAAAGACGAAAGTGTTGTCACAGTGGAGAAAAATTACCGGAGGGCAACAGTCAAAGCAGTGGGAGAAGGGGAAACAGATATTACCCTGACATTGGGGAACAAGACAGCAATATGTCATGTGGCAGTAGCGAAGCCAACCGTAGAAGAACTAACCTTGAGTGAAACTTCCCTCACACTGAAACCGGATGAAAGCAAAGGGATAAGCTATGGTGTTGCGCCGTACGACGCGGCGGACTACCATGAGGAAGTATGGTCCAGCGAAGATGAAAATGTTGTCACAGTGGAGAAAAATTACCGGAGGGCAACAGTCAAAGCAGTGGGAGAAGGGGAAACAGATATTACCCTGACATTGGGGAACAAGACAGCAATATGTCATGTGGCAGTAGCGAAGCCAACCGTAGAAGAACTGACTTTGAGCGAAACCTCCCTCACACTGAAACCGGATGAAAGTAAAGGGATAAGCTATGGTGTTGCGCCGTACGACGCGGCAGACTACCATGAGGAAGTATGGTCCAGCAAAGACGAAAGTGTTGTCACAGTGGAGAAAAATTACCGGAGGGCAACAGTCAAAGCAGTGGGAGAAGGGGAAACGGATATCACCCTGACGCTAGGGAATAAAACTGTCACCTGTCATGTTACGGTTCAGCCATAAATTTTAAGAAGAACAGGATTCTATTACTCCGGCGGTTAAATGATTTCCGATCGACAGAATCCTGTTTTTGTCTGCAGTTTTATATTCCAGATCATATACCGAGTAATCGAAGCAATTCCGGATCCAGCTCAGGAAAAGGAACCACAGCCATCGGCTTGCCGGGATGGGGAGCCAAAATCTTTTCCATCCATACCATATGATACCATCTGCCGAATTTATATCCGGAGTTGTGGAATTTTCCCACAAGGGTATATCCGCAATGCTCGTGGAACCGGACGCTGTTTTTCGTTAAATATTCGTCTTCCTGATCAGGATATCCGATGCAGGCATTCAGATTGTAAATATTCTGGGCCTTTGAGATTTCTTCCAGGGCTTGATAGAGCTTTTTGCCGATTCCCATATGCTTCCTATCCTCTTTCAGATAAATGGTTGTCTCTGCGGACCAGTCATAAGCAGCCCGTCCCACAAAGGGGCCGGTATTGGCATAACCAAGAAGTTCCCCGTTAGATTCCGCCGTAAGGAAGGGATATTTTTTCAAAGTATTCTGTATCCGCCTGCGGAATTCTTCCGGGCCGGGAACATGGTATTCAAAAGAAATGGCTGTTTGTTCCACATAGGGCGCATAGATTTTTAAGAGTTCGGACGCGTCGTCAGGGGAGGCGGCGCGGATTCGGATGCTGTCATGTTTCATTATCATTTCAGGATTCTCCTTTGCATGAATATTTGATTTTCTATGTATTTTATATCTTTTTCCAGGAGGCTGCAACTTTTATTGACGAATCTTTTTGAATTTGTTAAGATATTGTTACAATTCAGGGATTAACCTGGTATGAAAGATAAGGCGAATGGAAATGAAAGGACTGAGTGATTGATCATGGAAAATAATAAGAGACCGGAGAATATGGAGCGTATTACAACAGCGCTGCTTGCGGAGCCGTTTATTGAGGAACAGGTAGCCGCAATCCGCAGCCAGGTGGGAGACAAAAAGGTATTACTGGCATTATCAGGCGGCGTGGATTCCTCCGTGGTGGCGGCGCTTCTGATTAAAGCAATTGGAAAGCAGCTTGTCTGCGTCCATGTAAACCATGGCTTGCTGCGCAAGGGTGAGCCGGAGCAGGTGGTTGAAGTGTTCCGCAATCAGATGGACGCGAATTTGATCTATGTGGACGCAGCGGATCGCTTTCTGGACAAGCTGGCAGATGTGGCGGATCCGGAGAAAAAGCGCAAGATTATCGGAGCGGAATTTATCCGTGTCTTTGAGGAAGAAGCCCGCAAGCAGGAGGGGATTGAATTTCTGGCGCAGGGAACTATCTATCCGGACATCATTGAAAGCGACGGCGTGAAAGCCCATCATAACGTGGGGGGATTGCCGGAAGATCTGCAGTTTGAATTGGTGGAGCCGCTGAAGTTTTTGTATAAAGATGAGGTGCGCATGGTAGGAAAGGCCCTGGGCCTGCCAGACGGCATGGTTTACCGGCAGCCGTTTCCCGGACCTGGACTGGGCGTGCGCTGCCTTGGCGCAATCACCCGTGAACGGCTGGAGATTGTGCGTGAATCTGACGCAATTCTGCGGGAAGAATTTGCCAGGAATGGGCTGGAAGGAAAAGTGTGGCAGTACTTTACGGCAGTTCCGGACTTCTGTTCCGTCGGCGTGAAAGACGGCGCAAGGACATTTGCCTATCCGGTGATCCTACGTGCGGTGAATACGGTAGACGCAATGACGGCAACCGTGGAGAATGTGCCCTTTGAGCTGTTAGAACACATTACAGACAGAATTACAAATGAAGTGCCGGGGGTGAACCGTGTGCTGTATGATTTGACGCCGAAGCCTTGCGGAACGATTGAGTGGGAATAAGCGGTTTGGATGACTGGCATAAATCCATATCATAACGCCCTTAGCTGTGGGTAGGAACTCATGGCTAAGGGCGTTTTGCCGCGTTTGTCAACCGATTTTTAGTTTGTCTTTGAACTGTTCAACCAAATAACGGTCTTTGGTATGGAAGGCAAGGAGAATATTATCTCCCAGAGCTTGCATTATCTCCCGAAGAAGAAAAGCCGATAGGCATATGGGGTGAGTGAGTGTCGTTCAATGAAGCAAAAATAGTTCGGGGAATTGAAAAATCTTATAAATTCGTGTATACTTAAAAAATTAAAATGAGAAATTAGGAGTTGTGGAGGTATCATATAAATGAAATTGGCAGATTTATCAATGGGACCAGACTGGATAGTATGTAAGCTGCATACAAAGAAAAGTCAGGAGTAAGGACAGTATGATATGAAGATAATAAACAGGAATATAGATAGCGGAAAGCCCTTTGACTGGGGGAAAACTTCTTTTGATTACGCGAAATTCCGTGACATTTATCCACAAGAGTTTTATCAAAGAATTGTTGACCGTAAATTATGCTTGGACGGACAATCTGTCCTTGATATTGGAACAGGAACGGGAGTTCTTCCTAGAAATATGTATCAGTATGGGGCGAAGTGGACGGCTGCGGATATTTCAGAAAACCAAATTGAACAAGCGAAAATTCTCTCAAAGGGTATGGAGATAGATTATCATGTTGTATCAACAGAGGATATAAGTTTTTCGGATAATTCTTTTGATGTAATTACAGCATGTCAGTGTTTTTGGTATTTCGACCATGAAGCTGTTATGCCTAAGTTTTATCGTATGCTGAAACAAGGGGGAAGTATTCTTGTTTTATATATGGCATGGCTGCCGTTTGAGGATGAGATTGCAGGAGCCAGTGAAAAACTTGTATTAAAATATAATCCAGATTGGAGCGGCGCAGGAGAAACGAAACATCCAATAGACATACCCGATTGTTACAAACAAAAATTTGAGCATGTATATCATGAAGAATTTACCCTAAGAATACCGTTTACCCGTGAAAGCTGGAATGGGAGAATGAAGGCTTGCCGTGGAATCGGCGCTTCACTTACCCCGAAAGAGATTTCGCTGTGGGAGCAAGAGCATATGACGCTCCTTGGACGAATTGCGCCGAATGAATTTGATATTTTGCATTACGCTGCTATTGCAGAGCTTAAAAAGCATTAAAATTCGTTTGATGAATTGAAATGTGTGAGGTTTTATATAAATATGGATTATAAAATTCGAGAAATTAGAGAAAATGAAGAAGAATACATCATGGTTTGTCGGTTATAGTAATGGAAAAATTATAGAAATTTAGTGGGAAAATATAAGGTCATAAAGAAGGCGGAAGCATGAGAAATAAAAAGTGATTGAAGTGTATAATTATTTTTGTAATTTCAGCAATTTAATTAATGATCCTTTGTCTTTCCCCGCCCCGTGAAAAGTAACTCCGAGAGGCTCAAAACGAAAGAAAAGTGGGATGATTGAAAAATATTGTATTTTGATGTATAATTCCTAGAACTGCCGTACTAGGAAAAGCTGAGTCTGAACAGCGGATATGCGACAGGCATCAGCCATTGCAGAAGGAGGGCATAACTTATGGATTTGTTAAAAAGTGTTATTTTGGAAGGGACGGGAGCATTATGGAGCGATTTGGACAGGTATGAAGCGGGAGATTATTCCAGATTGGCCGGGATTGATTTTGAGGGGGCGGTATATCTTGACAGAATGCGGGCGGTATATGAGGAGGCGGAATTTGATTGGCACGGCGGAGGTCCAGCTTACACAAAGACCGGTTTCCGGCTGGAAAAGGACGAGAAAATTGAAAAAATACGGGTGGATTTTGTAAAAAGCCAGGGCTTTATCTATAATATCCATTTTGATACCAATAAGCGCGTTAATCTGGGATTCTCGTCCTATGATCCGGATATTCCAAAGTCAGAGATCATACAGAAAGAGTGCGTGATCGGCGAGGAATTTGAGGTGGCCTGCCTGGAAGGCGGCGCTGAGCTATGCACCGGAACTAATTATTGTGTGGCGGGGCTGACCGTATACAGCAGGCGGCTGGAGGAAGCAGGATATTTTGATGTGGCTGAGGCGGACACGGATGATTCTACGCTGCTGTTTATTTCCCAGGAAAATTCTTCCGGCCCTGCTTTGCACGAGGAAGTGTCAGAAATCTATCGCGTCAAGGTGAAGGAAGACACGGCAATGCTGACTGCCTTTCTCTACTCGGGGGACGGGCGCAAGATAACAATGGACGCGCCGGCAGCCATGCGCGTGATTGACCCTGAAGGGCGTGAAATGAAGCCAGAGCTCATATCTGCGCCGGACTATATTTATCTGGACGAAGACGGTAATATGCAGGGAATTGTCCTCAGCAATCCTATAGAGGGAACCTGGGAAATTGTTGTCGAAGCCGCCAGGAGCAGAGAATTTCGCTGCGATTGCTTCCTGTATTCCCTTGGGGATGATATGGATGAGCTGCTGAACCGTTTAAAGAAGCTGTTTCCGAAAGAGTCGGAGGAGGAATTAGAAGATCGCCTGCTGCTGCCGCTTATTTTAAATATTGGCTCTATCAAAGAGGAAGGGCTGTCTGCGGCAGAAGGCAAAGAGGCTGGAATTTCCCCATATGAATGGTGGAAAATATGCGATATGGCTAAAACGCTCGGAAAAGCAGGATTCATTGCGCTGGTTATGATCGTGGGTATCTATGGAATCTACTATTACTACAAAAAGAAAAAGCTTGAAGAGCTGTTAAAGATTTTTAACAAGCCCTATAGGGTGAAGGCCAGGAAAGTAAATACCACCAGAAAGTTCTGGAAGCGGGTGGAAAGCAAGATTCCCCCTGTCACAGAATGGGTGGATAAAGAATCCGTGCTGAAAAACAGGTTGGATACCAGGATCGTGGAGAACGGTTTCAATGACAAAGGGTTTGTAATCGACAGAGCCGCCTATGAGCAGGTTTATGCCGTCATGCCGGATGCCAGCATTTATGTAGGGCAGAAAAACCCTCCCAAGTTTAATCCGATGGGTAAACATCTGGAAGTGGATTTAGGAGGGGAAGGCCGTTACAACGACAAAGTGGACAATAAAGTTCTGAAATGCGGATTTCGGAAAGCATTGAATTTAAATTCAAGACTGCATAATTATTATAATAAAAACGGCATTCCGCTGCTGATCTATATGCAGGACTTTAGTTTTTTGTTTCCGTTTCCGTTTGTGGACGGCTGCGTAGACATATTTTATAAACAGGGAGTAGGCTGCCTGTACCGGAAAGAAGCGGACGAAATTGTGCGCTGCCTAAAGGAGGACGGCATGATTCTTGCAATAGATGTGGCAGTGAAAAAGAATGTGCCTGTGGATGTTCCGCCCATGTCCAGGAAAGATTGGGAGGATCCCTATAACCCGGGGCTTTCAGGAGATTATAGGAAATACAGCAATGATGATCTGGTGGAGTATCTGGATGAGGATTTATTGGCAATTTACTGCTATATTGCGGATCATCTGCTGAAAGATATGTGGTTGATTGGAGATCCGGAAAGTGAAGACAGAAGTTCCGTGCTAGTATGCATTAAATAACGCCAAATGATTTGTCCGTCAGATGCCGTAACAGTGAAGCTGAAGGCTGAGCTGTTACGGATATTTTTCAGGGGACGGCCGGAAAATGAAATTTCCCGGCTGTCCCCTGAAAAAATTGGATCAGAAATTAATTTGTGCCATTACCTCTGCACCCGTCCCGACGCATTGCCGCCGGCCAGAGATTTTACCTCTGCCTCAGATACCAGATTGTAATCATGTTCAATGGTATGTTTCAGACAGGAAGCCGCCACAGCGTAATTGATGGCGTCCTGCTGTTCATATCCATGGCTGAGGGCGTGGATCAGACCGCCGCCAAAGGAATCTCCGCCGCCCACACGGTCCACAATATGAACCAGATATTCCGGGGAGAAGCATGCCTGTCCATCTTTGTAGAGCATGCCGGCCCACTTGTTGTCCGTGGCGGAAATGCTGCCCCGCAGGGTGATTGCCACATATTCGCAGCCAAAGCGATCCGACAGTTCTTTTGCCACGCCGATATAGCCTTCCCGGCTGATTTTTCCGGTATTGATATCTGTTCCTTCTGCGTGAATGCCGAATACATCTGCAGCGTCTTCCTCGTTGGCGATGCACACATCCACGTAGGGCATCAGCTCGCCCATAACTTTTCCTGCCTGTTCACTGGTCCAGAGCTTCTTGCGGAAATTAAGGTCGCAGCTGATTTTCACATTTTTTGCTTTTGCGGCTTTGCAGGCGTCTAGGCAGATCTGGGGATTTTCGCCGCCTAAAGCAGGCGTGATGCCTGTAAAGTGGAACCAGTCAGCGCCCTCAAAAATCCTATCCCAGTCAAAATCCTCTCGTTTTGCCAGAGAGATAGAGGAGCCTGCCCGGTCATAGATGACCTTGGAGGGCCGTTGGGACGCGCCTTTTTCTACGAAATAAATGCCTAGCCTGGGGCCGCCTTTGACAATGCCGGCGGTGTCTACGCCGAACTGGCGCAGGCTGTTGATGGCGCACTGTCCCAGATCATTGTCCGGCAGTTTTGTCACGAATGCGGCCTCATTGCCGTAATTTGCCAGGGAAACGGCTACATTTGCCTCGCCTCCTGCATAGCTTGCCTCAAATTTACCTGCCTGAACGAACCGGAGATATCCTTCCGGATTCAGACGCATCATAATTTCACCGAAACATACTACTTTTGCCATTGTTTCATTTTCCTTTCTGTTATGCTTCTTTTGCGTTGGTTACAAATTCCCGGGCCAATGCCGTGATTTTGTCAAATTCGCCTTTTTGAATCCACTGGGCGTTGACAAGATTGCCGCCTACGCCTGCGCCGATGGCGCCGGCTTTGATAAATTCCGCCACGTTTTTCTCATTGACGCCGCCCACTGCAAGCACCGGAATGTGGCTCATAGGCGCTTTGACAGCTTTGATGTAGGCAGCTCCCAGATTGCCCACCGGGAAGATTTTTACAAAATCCGCGCCGGCTTCGTAAGCGGTTACGATTTCAGAAGGAGTCATGGCTCCCGGCATGGTCACCAGTCCCTGTTCTTTGGCGTAGCGGATCACTTCCGGGTTGGTGGAGGGAGTGATGATGTAAAGGGCTCCCGCTTCCTTTGCCAGATCCACCTGTTCCTTTGTCAGCACTGTTCCGGCTCCCACCATGACCTGATCCGGCAGCTCTTCGCTGATGGCCCGGATGGCTTTGGTGGTGGCCTGGAAATGATCTTCGCTTTTCTGGTTAAAAGTAATTTCCACCATGTTAACGCCGCCTTCATAAAGCGCCCGGGCCAGGTTTACGCAGTGTTCCGGCTCCATGCCCCGGACAATGGCTATAATCTTATTGTCATATACATTCTGGATAATCTCTTCTCTTGTCGGTTTCATTTCAATCTCCTTATCATTTCACTTACCATTCCGCAATAGAACCGTCCTCATGCCTCCATACCGGATTCTTCCAGTTGTGATTGGTTTTGCTTTCTTCCAGCACCAGTTCCTTGTTGACGTCCACGCCAAGGCCTGGAAGTTTCGGCAGATTCACATAGCCGTCGGTAAATTTGAAGTCGTCTTTGTTATTGACATAATCCAGCACGCTCTTGCCCACGTTGTAATGGATTCCCATGCTCTGTTCCTGAATTACTGCATTATAGCTGGCAGCGTCCACGTTCAGGCAGCTTGCCAGGGCAATGGGGCCCAGGGGACAGTGGGGCGCAAGGGCAACGTCGTAGGCTTCCGCCATGGCTCCGATTTTCTTTACCTCGGTGATGCCGCCGGCATGGCTTAAGTCAGGCTGGATAATGTCTACGCCGCCGGTCTGCAGAAGCCGTTTAAAGTCATATTTGCTGAACAGGCGTTCTCCTGTTGCAATGGGAATATTGCAGGCAGCGGCAATTTCCGGGAAGTATTCCATATTTTCACAGAGCACCGGCTCTTCAATGAACATGGGATCAAACTCTTCTAATTTTTTTGCCAGAACCTTTGCCATGGGCTTGTGCACGCGGCCGTGGAAATCAATGGCGATGCCGAAATACTTTCCGCAGCTTTCCCGGATAGCGGCTACCCGTTCCAGAACGGCGTCTACTTTATCATAGGTGTCGATCATCTGAAGCTCTTCCGTGGCGTTCATCTTGATGGCCTGAAAACCGGCGTTTTTCTTTTCCAGAGCCGCTGCGCCCGCGTCAGAGGGGCGATCGCCGCCAATCCAGCTGTATACCTTCATTTTCGTGTGGCACGCGCCGCCCAGCAGTTCATAAACCGGAACGCCCAACGCTTTTCCTTTGATATCCCAAAGGGCCTGGTCAATGCCGGAGATGGCGCTCATCAAAACGCCGCCGCCCCGGTAGAACCCTGCCCGGTAGAGGGTGCTCCAGATATCTTCGATATTCCTGGGATCGGCGCCGATAAGATAGTCTTTCATTTCCTGAACACACGCAAGGACGGTGCTGCAGTGTCCCTCCAGGACAGGTTCGCCCCAGCCGGTAATGCCTTCGTCTGTCATGATTTCCACAAATCCCCATCTGGGGCGGACGGTATAAGTGTTGACTTCTGTGATTTTCACTGTGATTTCCTCCTTTTTTGAAACATATTTGCCCAAATTATTAATAAAGTATAAAGTTGTAGGACGAATTTGAAAAAATAGTAAGAAATTGGGAAATCCGTCCCATAACTAGAATCTGTTCTATAACAATAATAAACCATTTGGCACGGAAAAGCAATTCGGCATAATGCATAAAATGAAATAGTGAAATTCATACATTTCTGACAAAATACAAAAAACTGGGAAGAAAAAGAGCCGGGTTTGTTGACAAAACAGCAAAAATATAGTAATTTCTAAGAAGCACAAAATTTGTTGGACAAAAAAATACAATTTGTCCGACAAAACTGCACAGAGAAAAATTTTAAAGGAGGGATCTTATGTTAGATTCTAGGTATGTGCCGTTGTTTATTGTCGGTTTTCTGCTTTATATCGGCTTTATGATTGCGGTAGGCATTCTCTCAACAAGAGGAAAGACAAGCGGATCAAACTTCCTGACCGGTGGTTCGAACCTTGGATTTTTCCTGATTTTCTGTACGGTCGGAGCGACAATGATCGGTACAGGCTCATCCATGGGCGCCATCGGAAACGGCTTCAATCACGGCTGGGGCGGAGCTATCTATGGATTGGGCGCTTCCACAGGTATCTTGTCCATGCTGATGTTTGTAAACATCCGTGAGAAGAATTTCATCACAATGTCAGAAGAAGCGCAGTACTATTACGGCGGGAAAAAGATTGTCCGTCAGGTGATGGGTTTTATGATGTTCGTGATTGAGATTATCTGGCTGGGCAACCACATGAACGGCGGTTCCAAATATCTGGCTTATATCACAGGGCTGGACGATGTGCTCTGTAAGCTGATTACAGTGCTGGCCTTTGCGGTATATGTGTTTATCGGCGGATATCTGGCCGTGGTTGTTACAGATGCCGTGCAGTTCTGCGTAATCATTGCAGGATTTGCGTTGATTGCCATCCGGGCAATCCCGGCGGCAGGCGGTTACGCAAAGATTGCCGAGACATTTGACGCAGCAGGAAAGTCCGGCGCTATGGGCTTCTACGGAATCGGTTCTTACGGCTTGATGGCGGCCTTTGCGTTGGTATTGTCCACTTACATGGGCGTTATCGGTACGCCTACACACCGCACCCGTATTTATACCTCCGCAGATAAGGGCACTGCAAAGAAGGCGTTCTTAAGTTCCGGCATTATGCTGTTCTTCTGGAGTTTTGTAACAGCAGTGATCGGTATGAGCGCATTTGCAATTGCTACAGAGCAGGGCGTGACGCTGGAATCCGCAGACTACGCGTTTTCCTTTATGGCAACCCATGTGCTTGGCCCGGTATTCGGTCTGGTGCTGATGATTGCAGGTCTGTCCGCAACCATGTCTTCCGGAGACTCTGACGCCATTTCCGGCATCACAATTCTTCTGACTGACGTGTATCCAAGCGTAACAGGCAAGAAGATCAAAGAAGAAGATTATCCGAAATATTCCAGAGTAGCTCTGG
This sequence comes from uncultured Lachnospiraceae bacterium, assembly GCA_910584585.1. Classification (GTDB taxonomy): domain Bacteria; phylum Bacillota; class Clostridia; order Lachnospirales; family Lachnospiraceae; genus Petralouisia. Next base: position 25,655 of record CAJUBP010000035.1, read on the forward strand.
TTGTGACACTGGCAATCGCGTTTTTGATTACGCTGTTTGTCAATGACGTGATTACCTATATTCAGAAAGTGGTAGGTTCTCTGCTTCCGGGCGTTGCAGTCTGTATGTTTATGGGACGTTTCTGGAAACGGGCAACCTGGCAGGGCGGCCTGGCTTGTATCTTCTCCGGCACCATATTCGGCGTCCTGTACCTGCTGATTCCTTCAATTAGCGGATGGGTAGACACAAACCTGGGCGGAGCAGCAGTTCCGGCTACAATTATTACGCTGGTATTCGGAATTATTGTCAGCCTTGTAACTCCTAAAGATACGACGCCGGAAGAGGAACGTGTCAAAGCTGTATTTGACGCGCGTCTCGGCGAATAGAATACATAGCAATTGACCAGTAATGGGGGGTGGGGGAACTCAGCCCCCATTTTTGCCATTGAAGGCAGAATTTTGAAACTTTATGGAATGAGGCGGCAGAGGAATTCAGCCCTCATTTTTGCCATTGGCGGCAGAATTTAGCAGGAGAGGAACTATGGGAACAATATTATTAAAAAACGGTATGGTTTATGACGGATTGGGCAATCCGGCTGCGCGGCAGGATATCCTGATAAACGGCGACAGGATAGAAAAGATTGGATGTATAGAGGAGACAGGGGCCGAGCAGGTGATTGACGCACAGGGGAAGATTGTCTGCCCGGGATTTGTGGATATTCACAGGCATTGCGACGCAAAGCCTTTCAATGATCCGGAGTTCGGAAGAAGAGAACTGGCCCAGGGCATTACTACCACAGTGGTGGGCAACTGCGGAATCAGCCTGACGCCCTGTCCGGCTTCCGACGAAGGCGCAAGGGAAATGTATGATTTTGACGAAGCGGTGTTAGGGCCGATGGAGCTTACCCTTCCAAGGACCTATGAAGATTATCAGAAAGGGCTGGATTCCGCTGACCTTCCCCTGAACTTTGCGTCCATGATCGGAACGGGAGCGGTGAAAATTACAGTCAAGGGCTTTTCCGATACGCCCTACACACAGGAAGAGCTGGACGCAGCCCGGGATTTGATTGAGGATGCCATGAAGCGCGGGGCTGTGGGGGTTTCCCTTGGAATTATGTATCTTCCGGAATGCTATTCATCCACCAAAGAATTCGCCTATATCTTAGAGCCGGTGGGAAGATACGGCCGTGTCATTACCACACATATCCGGGGAGAAGGCGACAGCATGGTGGAGAGCGTGAAAGAAGTGATTGAGATTGCCAAAGAAGCCGGATGCGCTCTGGAAATCAGCCATTTCAAGAGCTGCGGCGTCCATAACTGGCAGAGAGACATTCACACGGCAATTGGGCTGATTGAAGAAGCCAGAGCAAAGGGGCAGGATGTGACCTGCGATTTTTATCCTTATGAGGGAGGAAGCACGGCCCTCACCACTATGCTGCCGCCGGTATTTGTGGCCGGCGACATGACAGGGGCGCTAGAAAAGCTGGGCACGCCGGAGGGCGTGGAGGAATTCCGCAGGCTGAGCCGTGTGCCTTATGAGGATTGGGATAATTTCTGCGTGACATTAGGCTGGGAACGTATTATAATCAGTGGTGTGACAGAGGAAAGATTTCAGAAAATGCTTGGCATGACAGTGACAGAGGCGGCGAAACAATTCGGGTATGAAGATCCGGAAGCCCTTGCCGCGGACTTAATGCACAGTGAAAACGGGAAAACCGCAATTATCAATATGAGCATGTGCCAGGAAGATATCGACACTGTGGCGAAGCTTCCCTATTCTAATTTTATTTCCGACGCCATTTACGCCCAGACAGATACGCCTCATCCCCGGATGTACGGGGCTTTCCCCAAGGTCATTCGGGAATATGTCAGGGAGAGAAAGCTGCTGACCATGGAAGAAGCAATCCATAAGATGACCGGACAGCCGGCAAAACGTATGAAGCTTGAGGGCAGAGGCGTGCTGGCAGAAGGCAATTACGCGGATATTCTGGTATTTGATCCGGAAACCTTCCGGGATCACGCGACTTTCCAGGATCCGGCGCGGCTGGCAGACGGACTGGGATATCTGTTTGTCAACGGAACGCTTGTGATTCAGGACGATGAATGGCTTGGACATATCTGTAACGGCAGAAATATTTTAGCAGGAGGAAAATAAAATGGCAGAAGCGAGAAGCTTAGAGGATATCAAGCTGGATTATGCTTACAAATTCGGCTGCGGACGCTACATTCAGCAGCAGGGGGCATTGGAGACGCTTCCGGAGGAAATCCGGCGCCTGGGTGATAAACCTCTGATTATTGCCGGGCCCCGTGCCTGGGAAGCCACAGAGGGAAGAATTGAAAAAGCGCTGAAGGACGCCGGAATAGAATATGTATTGTCTGTTTATCCGGCTCAGAATACTTATGAAAAGGCGAAAGAACATGCCGCGCAGGCAGTTGACCAGGGATGCGATCTGATTCTGGGCGTGGGCGGCGGCCGCATTATGGATCAGGCGAAAGCGGCGGCTTATTTTGCCGGAGAACTGACAGGGGCAAGAAGCGGGCATTTTCCCGTTGTTCAGGTGCCCACAAGCATTGCGACCTGCGCAGCCTTTGCGCCCTTAAGCGTGATGTACACCGAAGAAGGGGCTTCTCTTGGAAGCCTGCGCCATAATTTTGAAGTGAACGCCATTGTGGCGGACATGGATGTGATTGTCAAAGAGCCCGCCCGCTATGTGGCAAGCGGCATTTTAGACGGCATGGCGAAGATGGTGGAGATGCAGAACGGTCATGACAATATTGCCATCGAGGAATTTGACGTGGGGCTGGTAACGGCGTTTACATTGGCAAAATATACCATGGAAACTTACCGCAAGCGGGGCGTTCAGGCAGTGGAAGATGTAAGGGCCGGCAGGCTGACCAAGGAAGTGGAGGATATTGCGTATCTGAACATTGCAGTGGCAGGCGTAATCAGCGGATGCAGCAAAGGGTTTGGGCAGACGGCTCTCGGACATGAGTGCTATGAGCTGATCCGCACTCATTTTACTCAGGAAGCGAAAGATTTCATCCACGGCGAGATTGTGGCTGTAGGCCAGAGCATGCAGCTTTCCTTTAACGGACAGGAGGATCAGATTCCGGCTTTGCGGGAAATGATGCGCTCCTTTGGCATGCCCTTAACGTTAAAGGATATCGGCATTGAGCCTACAGAGGAAAATCTGGAAAAGCTTTATCAGGATCTCTATCACAGCCCCTTTGTAAAGGACTGTCCCGAAGAAGCGGAAAAATTAAGAAAAGCCATGAAATGGCTTTGTGAATAGGCCAAGCGGATGGAAAAGCAGAAAGGCCGTGAATAGGCGAAACGAATGGAAAAGAAAAGGCCGTGAATAGGCCTGCGAATAGGAGGAAAAGAAAATGGCAGATGTATATGCAGCAATGAAAGAACTGGGAGTGACCTTGCCGGAGCCTCCGGCGAAAGGCGGAATCTATACGCCGGTGCAGGAATTCGGCGATAAGCTTCTGTACTGCAGCGGGTGCGGCCCGGCGATCGGTGATGAGAATGTCATCGGAACCCTTGGAAAAGATCTGACCTTAGAGGACGGCCAGAAAGCGGCCCGCAACTGCGCCCTGAATCTGTTGGCAAATCTCAATGATAAGCTGGGAGATTTGAACCGGATTAAACGTTTTGTAAAAGTGCTGGGATTTGTCCGCAGCGCAGATGATTTTGATCAGCAGCCTCAGGTCATCAACGGCGGTTCTCAGCTTATTTTAGATATCTTCGGAGAGGAAAAGGGACTTCCGGCACGTACAGCCATCGGCACAAACGCTACGCCGGGCGGAATTGCCTGCGAAATCGAAGTTCTGGTAGAGTATGAATAAGACGAAATATTCCTTTGAAGGAGAAGAGACGGTGGTTTCCCCCCAGTTAGTATATTATAAGGAAATCATCCGGGAAAATATTCAGAGAATGATATCATACGCCAAAGGCCCAAAGCGCCTTTGGCCTCATGTGAAAACCCACAAGATGGCGGAAGTTGTCAAACTGCAGATGCAGTATGGGATAGACAAGTTTAAATGCGCAACCATTGCGGAGGCGGAAATGTGCGCAGCCGCAGGCGCAGGGAAAGTTACGCTGGCCTATCCTCTGGTGGGGCCCAATATCCCCCGCTTTCTGACACTGGCAAAGACATTTCCGGAGACGGAGTTTTTCGCCATATCAGATTGTACAGAGCAGGTGGAGCTGGCCGGTGCGGCAGCCGCGGAGGGTAAGACAAAGATACAGATGCTGATGGACGTGGATACCGGACAGCACAGGACAGGAGTGCCCATGGAACAGGTGGAAACCCTTTACCGGCAATGGGCGCAGATTCCCGGAATTTCCATGCGGGGCCTGCACTGTTATGACGGGCACCGCCATGAAAGCGATTATGAGGTCAGAAACAGAGAAGTAACGGCATTGAATGAACAGATGGATCGGATCAAAAATGCACTGAAAAGCGGCGGCATGGACTGCGGGGTGATTATTTTCGGCGGCACGCCCTCTTTCCCCTGTCATCAGAAGCTGAACGGCGATTATTTAAGTCCCGGGACCTGTGTGATCCAGGACGCCGGCTATGCAGCGGCTTATCCGGATCTTCCCTTTGAGCCGGGAGCGGCAGTGCTGACCAGGGTAATCAGCGTTCAGGGAGAGGATACTTTTACCCTGGATATGGGAACTAAGGCGGTAGCCACAGATCCGAGTCCGGAAAGGGCGGTTCTCGCCGGCATGGAATATGCCAGGACAGTTCTTCAGAACGAAGAGCACTGGGTGGTAAAGATTCCGCCGGAGCATCGGGAGGATATGCCGAAAGTGGGGGATGTGATGTTTGCCGTTCCGGTGCATGTATGCCCCACCAGCGCGTTATATCCATCGGTTCCGGTGATTGAAAAAGGAAAAATCACCGATTGGTGGGAAGTGACGGCAAGAAACCGGAAGCTGTCTATTTGAGGAATAAGAGAAAGCAGATGTTTGGGGTATGAAGAAAAAAGAAGAACATGGCAGCACGCTGGCGGAACAAGTCGCCGACGGGCTGCTGGAACATATTAGTATGAACGGGTTAAAGCCAGGGGATCGCCTGGGGACAGAGATGGAAATGGCGGAGCAGCAGCAGGTCAGCAGGGGAACCATCCGGGAAGCTATTAAGATCTTGGTTTCCCAGGATATTCTGGAGGTGCGGCAGGGTTCCGGTACCTTTATTTCTGATGGAAAGGGGAACGTAGGGGATCCGCTGGGGCTTAAGAGAATACCGGAACAGTTTCGGCTGACCTGGGATCTGCATCAGATCAGGATGCTGCTGGAACCGGATATCGCCTATATGGCGGCTATGAATATCACAGAAGAGCAGCTGCTGGAACTGGAAAAAATCTGCGAAGAAATGGAGCGTTTGTCCTGTTTAAAGCAGGAGAGAAGGCATGTGGATGTGGAATTTCACGTGTATCTGGCAAAAACCTGCGGAAATCTGGTGATGCCCAAACTGATTCCCATTATTCGTCAGGGCGTGGATCTGTTTATCAAATATACCCACAGAGAGGCGGTGCCAGAGACAGAGGCAAGGCACAGAGATATTCTGGAAGCGCTGAAGGCCCGCAATCCCATGTGGGCAAAGGATATGATGCTGATGCATCTGACCTATAACGGCCAGGAGCTGCGCCGGGAAGCCATCCGGCGGGGCGAGACGCTGGAGAAACTGGTGATTAAAAAAGACAATAATGCAGAGGATATAATAGAAGATTAAAACAGGAGGTCCGGCTATGTATAAAAGTCAGGAGATCAGAAAGATTGCTCCGGAGATGGATCCGCTGAGAATGGGTATGGGCTGGAAAGTGGAAGATCTGGGCAAACCCCAGATTATTGTGGAAAGCACCTACGGCAACAGCCATCCGGGAAGCGGGCATCTGAATGTTTTTGTAGAAGAAGCGGTGAAGGGAGTGGATGAAAGCGGAGGAAAGGCAGCCCGTTATTACGCCACCGACATGTGCGACGGCATGGCCCAGGGCCATGACGGCATCAATTATTCCCTGGCCCACAGAGACGCTATTGTAAATCTGGTGGAAGCCCAGATTAACGCCACCACATTTGACGGCGGGGTTTTTGTTTCCAGCTGTGACAAGGCGCTTCCGGCAATGCTTATGAGTATTGGCCGCAATAAAGAGATGAGCGCCGTTGTGGTAACCGGCGGCGTGATGGAAGCAACGGCAGTGAAGCAGGAATATCTGCCGGAGGATCCGGCCTGTAAGATTAACGAGCTGCTGACCTTAGAGCAGATCGGCAAGTTCAGCGCCCAGTTTGAGCGGGGCGAGATCCCAGAGGATCAGCTTACCTATTATAAGCAGCACGCATGTCCCAGCTGCGGCGCCTGCTCCTTTATGGGAACGGCGTCCACCATGCAGGTAATGGCGGAGGCATTAGGGCTGATGCTGCCGGGAACGGCATTGATGCCTGCCACTGCGCCGGAGTTAAAAGAGGCTGCCTACCGGGCAGGACAGCAGTTGATGGAATTGGTGAAAAAGGGCATTCAGGCCAAAGATATCGTGACCATGAAGAGCTTTGAGAACGCAATTATGGTCCATGCGGCCATTTCCGGCTCCACCAACGCAGTGATGCATATTTCTGCAATTGCCCATGAGTTCGGCTTTGAAATCGACGCCGACACCTTTGACCGGCTGCACAGAGGAGCCCATTATCTGTTGAATATCCGTCCGGCAGGGGACTGGCCTGCCCAGTATTTTTATTACGCAGGGGGAGTTCCCCGGGTCATGGAAGAAATTAAGGAAGTTCTGCACCTGGATGTGATGACAGTCACCGGCAAAACCCTTGGTGAAAATCTGGAGGATCTGAAAAAGAACGGATTCTACGATCACTGCAATGAGATCCTGAAAGAAAAAGGAAAAGCGATCGGCAAGGAAATTGCGGCAAATGACATTATCCGGGATTTTGATCACGCGCTGGGTACAGACGGGAGCATTGCCATTCTGCGGGGCAACCTTGCGCCGGAAGGGGCTGTCATTAAGCACACAGCCTGCCCGAAAGAAATGTTCCGGGCCAAACTGACGGCAAAGCCTTTCGACAGCGAAGAAGAGGCCATTGACGCGGTACTGAAGAAGAAAATCAAACCGGGGGACGCTGTCTTTATCCGCTACGAAGGGCCGAGGGGCAGCGGAATGCCGGAAATGTTCTATACCGGAGAAGCCATCTGCTCCGATCCCGAACTGGCGGCGTCGGTGGCTCTGATTACAGATGGCCGGTTCTCCGGGGCTTCCAGAGGCCCGGTGATCGGACATGTGTCTCCGGAAGCAGCAGCCGGCGGCCCCATAGCCCTGGTGGAAGAAGGAGATTTGATTGAGCTTGACGTAGAGGCCCGTAAGCTGGCCATTGTGGGCGTTTCGGGCAAAGAGCTGCCGGAGGAAGAGATTGCCGGTATTTTGGAAGAGAGAAAGAAAAACTGGAAAGGCTTTACCTCCAAGTATGACAGGGGATTGCTGAAATTATACGCCCAGCATGCGGTGAGCGCTATGAAGGGCGCGTATATGGATTGACAGGCCGTACGAAAGAAGCGCTTTCTATACAACTTAATATTGGGAAGGGAACAGATGTGTTAGAATTGACATAAATGGAAGTATTCGTGTGACCAAAGAAGAAAGCTGCTGAACAATAATAGTTTAGCAGCTTTCTTCTCTGACTCACCGCTGTTTGGCGCTGTACTTAGTATTCATAACATCATTGACTTGCTGCTGTGTCAAGTGCAGCGGTGGCTTCATCTGATATCATTGCGGTATTGACTAACCGCCTTTCTGCGGAAATGAGGTTCCGCCAGGAAGAGAGGGAATATACAGTAATAAGAGTAATTGTAATAAGAATCCACAAAAATATAAGTTCCGATAAAATTGATGTGTCAATATAACCGGAAGATTCCTATGGAAATGCTGCTGCTTAGTTGTTATAATGGAGCTGAAAAGAATTTGAGACAGGAAAATAGTTTGGAGATGACGGAAGGAGTGTGGAAAAAGATGGAGATGAGGAAGAAAAAACTTCCTATTGGGATTGAAAATTTTGAAAAACTTCGCACAGAAGATTTTTACTATATGGATAAATCGGGGCTTATCGCAGAATTACTCTATAATTGGGGAGAAGTAAATCTGTTCACCCGCCCCAGAAGATTTGGGAAAACGCTGAATATGAGTATGCTGGAGTACTTTTTCTCACTGAATGGGGATAAGCGTATTTTTGACGGGTTGGGTATCTCAAAGGAAACGGCGCTCTGTGAGAAATATATGGGAAAATATCCGGTTGTATCCATTTCCCTGAAGGGGATTGACGCGCGAACTTATGAGACGGCATATCAGATGGCGGTTCGGGTTATCATAGAAGCGGCGGCAAAATGTTATTTTCTTTTAGAAAGTGAAAAACTAAACGCTCATGACAAAGCAGAATACAAAGATCTTTTGGATAAAAAGATGAGTGAAGCCACGCTTGGCAGCAGCTTAAGGCAGTTGTCTGGAATGCTGGAAAAACATTATGGGACAAAAGTCATTCTGCTGATTGATGAATATGATGTTCCGCTGGCAAAAGCGCATGCAAACGGATACTATGACCAGATGATTTCTTTGATCCGAAGTCTGCTTGGAGAGGCATTGAAGACAAACAACAGCCTGAAATTAGCGGTGCTGACCGGGTGCCTTCGGATTTCAAAGGAAAGTATCTTTACCGGGCTTAATAACCTGAAAGTATTGACGATTGCGGATGAGCGTTTTGATGAATACTTTGGTTTTACGGACAAAGAAGTAAGAGAACTTCTGGAGTATTATGACGTAACGGATCATTATGAGGAAATAAAAAGATGGTATGACGGCTACCAGTTTGGAAATGCAGAAGTGTATTGTCCGTGGGATGTATTGAATCATTGTGACAGGATCCGGAATGAGCCTCATGTACAGCCTGAAAATTATTGGATCAATACCAGTAGCAATGACGCAGTGAAACGATTCATTCAGGAATCGGCCAATCTTACGACCAAACGGGAAATAGAGCGTTTAGTGGCGGGGGAGGTCGTTACAAAGGAAATCCATCAGGAACTGACGTATGCGGAGATTTATCAAACCATTGACAATATCTGGAGCCTGCTCTTTACCACAGGTTATCTGACGCAGCGGGGAAGAGCAGAGGGAAGGCGGATGAAACTGGCGATTCCCAATCTTGAAATCCGGGATATTTATGTGACACAGATCATGGAACTCTTTAAGGAGAATGTTCGGGAAGACGGGAATATGCTGAATCGCTTCTGCGATGCTTTGCAGAATGGAGATGCGGAAAATGTAGAAAAGATATTTACAGAATATTTAAGGAAAACCATCAGTATCCGGGATACGGCCGTAAGAACAGAGATGAAAGAAAACTTTTATCATGGCGTTCTCCTTGGAATCTTAGGAGTGAAAACTCGGTGGGGGATTTCTTCCAACAGGGAAATGGGGGAGGGATATGCGGATATTCTTGCGGAACCAGAAACCGGGGATATGGGGATTATCATAGAAGTGAAATATGCGCATGACGGAGATCTGGACGGAGCATGTAAGGAGGCGTTAAAGCAGATAGAATATACAAAGTATGAAGATGACCTTGAAGACGATGGGGTGGAAAATATCCTGAAATATGGGATTGCCTGCTATAAAAAGCGGTGCAGGGCAATGCTGGCAACTGGAGCGATGAAACAAGCTGCCATAGAATAGCTTCCGAAAAAATATATGTTTTGTTCAAAGTATTGAATTGTTATTTTATACATGTTATGGTAAAATAAAACCGTATTTGAGGAAAAATGCGGAAATCCGCGTAAACAGGAGGATAGAACCAGACATGGAACAGTACAAGCAGGAATTTATAGAATTTATGGTAGACTGCCAGGTGTTGAAATTCGGCGAATTTATCTTAAAAAGCGGACGGAAATCGCCGTTTTTTATGAACGCGGGCGCATATGTGACAGGCGCGCAGCTTCGTAAGCTGGGGGAATATTACGCCAGGGCGATTCATGAGCATTACGGGGATGATTTTGACGTGTTATTCGGGCCGGCCTACAAGGGAATCCCTTTAAGCGTCGCCGCCACCATGGCTTACAGTGAATTATACGGGAAGGAGATCCGCTACTGTTCCAACCGGAAAGAAGCGAAAGATCACGGAGACGCCGGAATTTTACTGGGCAGCAAGCTGAAAGACGGAGACAAAGTCGTGATTATTGAAGACGTTACCACCTCCGGCAAATCCATGGAAGAGACAGTGCCCATTATCCGGGCTCAGGCAGACATTGAGATCAAAGGGCTGATGGTGTCTTTAAACCGGATGGAGCGGGGCAAGGGAACCAGGAGCGCTCTGGAAGAAATCAAAGAGCTGTACGGCTTCGACGCGAACGCCATTGTTACCATGAAAGATGTTACAGAATATCTGTATAATAAACCATATAAAGGAAATATATATATTAATGATGAAATGAAAGCAGCCATAGACAATTATTATGCTCAGTACGGAGCAAATGAGTGAGGCATTATATTTGGAGGTTGGGAATGAACGAAAAAATATACAAGACAATGGCGGTAACAGGAGCCGGAAATATTGCGTTGGGCGTTGTTGTCCTGGTATGCGGAATTGCCTGCGGGGTTCTGTCTATTGTCAGCGGCGCCAGAATCTTAAAACGTAAATCAGATATCATTTTTTAAGGGCGGATCAATTGAAAAAAGATTATAAAAGGACACTCCGGATATGCAGCAGAATCATGTTCGGAGTCTATATTATTTGTTTAACCTATTTCCTGTTCTTCGCGGAGAGCACCGGCCGCACCTTTGAGGGCCGCGCCTATCATTACAATCTGGAGCTGTTTAAGGAAATCAGGCGTTTTATTGTCTATCGGCATACGCTGGGGACAAAGGCGGTGCTGCTGAACCTGGTGGGAAATATTGTGGCTTTTGTTCCATTTGGATTTTTTTTGCCGATCCTGTACCCAAAATGCAGGAATTTTCTGTATACCGTATTTTTCAGCTTTGAGGTCAGCCTTGCGGTGGAAACCATACAGCTTGTGTCGAAAGTGGGAAGTTTCGACGTGGATGATATGCTGTTGAATACCATAGGAGGCGCGCTGGGCTGCCTGATTTTTTATTGGATGAACCGGATAAGGAGAAATTATGAGACAAAAGAAAAAAAGCGGCTTTAAATTTGCAGGGAAAAAACATTCCAGGCGGGGAAAAATATCACTGACGCTGGCGCTGTGTTCTGTGTTCGCAGGCATTGGAATGGTGGCGTTTTCCATACAAAACGGCGGAAACGCCACCATATACATTGGAAGCGCAGGACTATTCGCCCTGTTTATCTCACTGATATCGCTAATAATTGGGCTTTCCAGCCTGAAAGAAGAGAGCTACAAATTATTTCCCGTTCTGGGCAGCATTTGTTCCGTCCTCACCCTGGCAGCCTGGGTAGCAGTTTACATGCTTGGATTCTGATAAACTGTGCAATCTATCTTCGATACACAGGAACTAACGGAGCGCTGCCCAGTTTGCGTGCCAAAGGGCGCTCCGTTCGTTCCGTCCCCATTCAAAGATAAAAAATAATGCATCACAGAAATGAACTCTTGGAAAGGACAGATAGAAAAATGACCTATTGTAAAGTTTGGCAGCCCTACCGTGAAGAGGTAAAGGAACGATATCCCCTGGTAATGGAGCGGCTGGAACAAATCGAGACAGAAGAGACGGTGAAACAGCCGTATTTATCGTATTTCCGCCATGCAGCGGCTTTCCTGAGACAGCTTGGCGCGCTGGAAGCGGAAGTGACCTCAGGAGCCTGGGAAAAGAAAAGTCTGGAGGAAATGAGCAGGAAGAACCGTTCCCTCTATGAAGAAATACTGCCGGAACATTACGCAAAAAGTTACGGCAATCCCTCCTATGCAGCGGAAGAACTGGGAGAGCAGTACGGCAAACTGCTGGGCGCGCTGTACGCAGATCTCCGATCCCTGATCCCCTATGCTTATGAGGGAAGAATCTATGACATTGCCATATTCAGCGAACTTCTGGTGGAAATTTATAACCTGTTTGAGCAGGAGGAAGCGCCGGCCAAGAACGAGGTGCAGCAGGTGCTCTACTGGTTTTTCCACGATTACGGGGAGGTATTCACAGAAATCGGCGTCATGGCCCAGACCAGCCCGGAAATGGATTTCTATACCCGTATCATCATGGACAGCGACCTTGAGGATCTGCGGTATCTTTACCGCTACGGCGTTTATATTACAGAAAATGAGAAGAAAACAGCAGAATTTCTGAACCGTATGTCGGAAGAACAGATTCAGGCCATGGCGGATACTTATACGGAAGGGTACCGAATCGGATTCGAGGTGACAGGGAAGGATTTGTCCAAGAAGAAATTTGTGGATTTGCGGTATCCCATCGGCTTTGAGCGGATGATGCGGGCAGCGGTGAAAAATTTTGAGAAGATGGGGCTTCGGCCGGTGGTCATGCGGACCGGAGAGCTTTCTTTTACCGGCAGGGGAAACGGCAGCGGCAGCATTGTCAGCGTTTCTCCTAACCGTCAGTATGAGTACGATCACAAGTCAGATCGGGCTCTTTATCTGGACAAGGCATTGGTGGAGCGCAGGCTTGAGGCGTTAAGGACCGCTTATGAGGCCAGGAAAAAAGAAGCTGCCTGGTACGGCGGGCCTGCTGTGGTGGAGACTTTTGGAGAAGCGGGATTTGAACCGAAAGCCAATCCGGATTCCTGGCAGTTTGATGAGAAGCAGCAGAAGCTGAATGTCTATTATTCCAATCAGGCCATGCAGATTACCAACCAGTACATTAAGGGAGAAGAGCGCAGCTTTACCATAATCGCCTATCCGATTCCGGAGATTGGCCCGCAGTTTGAAGAGATTTTCGCAGAAACGGTAAAGGTAAATACGCTGGATTACCAATTATACCGGGATATGCAGCAGAAGATCATTGATGTGTTGGATGAAGGCGAGACGGTGCGCATCACTGGAAAAGGGAAGAATACCACAGATTTGACCGTAGCGCTCTGTCCCTTAAAGGACAGGAGCCGGGAGACGGCTTTTGAGAACTGCGTGGCGGATGTGAATATTCCTGTGGGAGAGGTATTTACTTCTCCCAGGTTAAAAGGCACCAACGGCCATCTGCATGTGACTCAGGTGTATCTGAACGGACTGAAATACCTGGATTTGGAAGTGGATTTTAAGGACGGCATGATCAGCCGGTATTCCTGTAAAAATTTTGATTCTGAACAGGAGAATCAGGCGTTTTTAAAAGAAAATCTGCTGAAACATCACGAGACGCTTCCTTTGGGGGAATTCGCCGTCGGAACCAATACCACCGCTTACCGGATGGGGATTAAATATCAGATTCAGGATAAGCTTCCCATCTTGATTGCAGAGAAAACAGGCCCCCATTTTGCGGTGGGGGACACCTGCTACAGCCTGGCGGAGGATATGCCGGTGTTCAATCCGGACGGAAAAGAAATTGTGGCAAGGGATAATGAAGTGTCTATACTCAGGAAAGAAGATTTGCAGAAAGCCTATTTTAACTGCCATACAGATATTACCATTCCTTATGACGAGCTGGATCGGATTACGGTGCGGAAAAAAGACGGCTCCTGCGCGGATGTGATACGGGACGGGAAATTCGTGGTGCCGGGAACGGAACTGCTGAACGAACCATTAGATAAGGGATGAACGAAAAAGCAGAATGAGCGAAAAAGCAGAATGAACGAATAAACAGAATGAACGAATAAGCAGAATGAACAAATAATCGGAATGAACAAATAAAAATAAGAAGAAAGAGAAATTACGGAGGGACAAGCGATGGAGGAGAGAACAAATAATGAGGCGGTATCAGAAATGAAGACCGTTGCCCGCAAATACAGTGAGAAACCGGCCCGGGACGCCAAGGCCAATCAGACAGTGCTGCTGCTGATGTCTTTTATGGACATACCGCTGATCCTGGCTTTGATGCTCCAGTTTACCTCTGATCCCTATGGAAAAGCAGCGGTTCTGCCTGTTGCGGTTTTGCTGCTGGGAACGCTGGTAAGCTGGGGAATGTATGTGAAAGATAAGTCCGGTGAGGTTTTGAGGTATGTAATGCTGGGAAGTTTTCTGGTGGGCTGGGGGTATATGATGCTGACAGCGAAAAGCGTCCTGGCCTGCACTTACATATTTCCCATGATGATTGCCCTGATCCTTTATTATGACAGAAAATTTGAAAAGAGGGCTTTTGCGGGAATCATGCTGTTTATGGTTTTGCGGGGGATTTCGCTGGCGGCCGCCGGGAATCTGCTGGGGGATGATGTGACTCTGGTCAGCGTCTGCACCGGAATTGTGGTGACCCTTTCCTATCATGTGACGGCAAGGTCTGCCAAAAATTTTGACCATGATACCATATGGGCTATTAAGGACGAACAGGCAAGACAGAATATGATGATGGAAGACATTATCCGCATTTCGGAAGCAGTGAAGTCGGAGGTGGGCCATACAGACAGCCTTGTGGAAAATCTGCGGGATTCTTCCCAGGTGGTGCATAGTTCCATTCAGGAAATTTCTGTCAGCACCCAGATTACGGCGGAAAGCGTGCAGGAACAGACCCAGATGACTTCTCAGATTAAAGACGCTATCGGAGAAACGGCGGAAAATGCCAGGATTATGGTGGAGGCAGCCGAGGCTTCTGCCCGGATGGCCGAGGAGAGCATGGACAGGATGAACCAGATGCGGGCCGGCGCGGAAACCATCGGAAAAACCAACGCCCAGGTGGCGGAATCCATGTCCCAGCTTCAGGATAAGGCAAAAGAAGTGGAACAGATTACAGAAGTTATTTTTGAGATTTCCAGCCAGACCAATCTGCTGGCCTTAAATGCTTCTATTGAGAGCGCAAGGGCCGGAGAAGCGGGCCGGGGATTTGCGGTGGTTGCGGATCAGATTCGGGAGCTGTCAGAACAGACCAGAAAATCTACGGAACAGATTGCCGGAATTGTGAAAGAATTGAACAGCAATGCCACAGACGCTGCGGATATTGTGGGAGTTTCCATTGAGGAAAGCAGGAAGCAGAATGAAATGATTGAGAATACGGCCGGCGGGTTTATGGCGATCCGTGATAATGTGGAGACTCTGACTCAGAGAATCGAAGATATTGATTCCAAGATTAAGAATCTGGTGCAGTCCAACGATAAAATTATTGAGAGCATCAGCCAATTGTCGGCCACCAGCCAGCAGGTTTCTGCCAGCGCCTCCGAGGCAGAGGAACGCAGCCAGCAGAATCAGGCGGAGGCCCAGGAGGCCAAGCAGCTTCTGAGCAGTGTGCAGGAAATTGTGCAGGGCTTTGAAAAATATCAGGATTAAACAGGATACAGCATATGCAGAAGGCGGCACAGAACTTTGCGGAATATCGGTAGCAACAGAACAGGCAGCAGAGAAATTAATTCAGATAAAGGAGAGAGATTATGGCAAAAGTAGGTATTGTAATGGGCAGCGACTCAGACATGCCGGTAATGGCGAAAGCGGCAGACATTTTAGAGGAACTGGGAATTGACTATGAGATGAAGATTATCTCAGCCCACAGGGAGCCGGATGTGTTTTTTGAATATGCCAGCTCCGCGGAGGAGAAAGGATTTCAAGTCATCATTGCGGGGGCGGGAATGGCGGCCCATTTGCCGGGCATGTGCGCCGCAATTTTCCCCATGCCGGTGATAGGGATTCCCATGCACACCACATCGCTGGGAGGAAGGGATTCTCTCTATTCTATTGTACAGATGCCTTCCGGCATTCCAGTTGCCACAGTGGCAATCAACGGAGGGGCCAACGCTGGGCTGTTGGCGGCAAAGATTCTGGCAACCTCAGACAAGGAACTGCTGGGCAGGCTGAAGGATTATTCCAGAAAATTAAAAGAGCAGGTGGAAGCCAAGGACGCTCATCTTCAGGAAGTCGGCTATCAGAATTATTGAGCAGGAAAAGGCATTGTTGAAAAGCAGAGGGAATCATTTAGGAGGAAAGAAAATGGATTACAAGAATTCAGGCGTAGATATTGAGGCGGGCTACAAATCAGTGGAGCTGATGAAAAAGCATGTGCAGCAGACCATGCGGCCGGAAGTGCTGACCGGGTTAGGAGGATTCTCCGGCGCTTTTTCCATGGAGAAGTTCAAGGATATGGAAAAGCCTGTGCTGGTATCCGGCACAGACGGAGTGGGAACCAAGCTGAAGTTGGCGTTTTTGATGGACAAGCATGATACCATCGGCATTGACTGCGTGGCAATGTGCGTCAACGACATTGCCTGCGCAGGCGGAGAGCCGTTGTTTTTCCTGGATTACATTGCGTGCGGGAAGAATTACCCTGAGAAAATCGCTGATATTGTAAGCGGCGTGGCGAAAGGGTGCATCCTTGGCGGCGCCGCCCTGATTGGCGGAGAAACGGCGGAGATGCCGGGATTCTATCCGGAAGAGGAATACGATCTTGCCGGATTTGCCGTAGGTGTGGTAGATGAAAAAGACATTATTACCGGAAAAGAGTTAAAGGCCGGGGACCTGCTCCTTGGCATGGCAAGCTCCGGCGTTCATTCCAACGGATTTTCCCTGGTGCGCAAGATATTTAAAATGGATCAGGAGACGCTGAATACCTACCATGAGGAATTGGGAAAAACCCTGGGAGAAACGCTGCTGGAGCCCACCAAAATCTATGTAAAAGCCCTCCGCGGCGTGAAAGAAGCGGGCATCCGGATCAAAGCCTGCAGCCACATTACCGGAGGGGGATTCTATGAAAATGTCCCCAGAATGCTGCCGGAAGGAAAGCATGCCGTGATTGAGAAAAACAGTTACCAGGTGCCGCCTATTTTCGGCATGATGGCGCGGGAGGGCCAGGTAGAGGAAAAAGTGATGTACAATACCTACAACATGGGAATCGGCATGGTGCTGGCAGTAGATCCTTCCGATGCAGAAAAGGCCGTAAAGGCAATTCAGGAAGCAGGAGAAACCGCTTACGTGATAGGCAGGGTGGAAGACGGAGAGAAAGGGGTTACCTTATGCTGAAAATTGTAGTCTGTGTGTCCGGCGGCGGAACAAACCTCCAGGCCATCATAGACGGAATAGAAAAGGGAAGCATTACCAATACGGAAATCGCAGCGGTGATCAGCAACAATCCGGGGGCCTATGCCCTGGAGCGGGCGAAAAACCACGGCATTGAGGGCGTGTGTATTTCTCCGAAAGAATTCCCGGATCGGGAAAGCTTTAATCAGGCTTTTTTGGAAAAACTGGACAGCTATCAGGCGGATTTGGTGGTGCTTGCCGGATTTCTGGTGGTTTTGCCGGAAATCATGATCAGGAGGTACCAAAATCGTATCATCAATGTTCATCCTTCGCTGATTCCCTCTTTCTGCGGCAAAGGTTATTACGGCTTGAAGGTTCATGAAGGCGCGTTGAAGCGGGGCGTGAAAGTGACGGGGGCCACGGTGCATTTTGTGGACGAGGGAACGGATACCGGCCCCATCATTCTGCAGCAGCCGGTGGCGGTGGAACAGGATGATACGCCGGAGCTTTTGCAGCGGCGGGTGATGGAACAGGCGGAGTGGAAGATTCTGCCCCGGGCCATTGACTTGATTGCCAACGGGAAAATACAGGTGGAGGATGGCAAAGTTCTGATTCAGGATGATTCGGGAGCAGATACATAGAGACGGGAAGAAGGAGATTGAAATGAAAGTATTAATCGTAGGAAGCGGCGGACGGGAACATGCCATTGCGGCAAGCGCCGCGAAAAGTCCCAAAGTAGAGAAAATATATTGTGCGCCGGGCAACGCAGGCATCGGGCAGATTGCGGAATGCGTACCCATCGGCGCCATGGAATTTGACAAATTAGCTGCTTTTGCCAAGGAACAGCAGATTGATTTTACCATAATCGGCATGGACGATCCGCTGGTAGGCGGGATTGTGGATGTCTTTGAGGCGGAAGGACTGAAAGTATTCGGTCCCAGGAAAAATGCGGCAATTCTGGAGGGCAGCAAGGCTTTTTCCAAGGATTTGATGAAAAAATATAACATTCCCACGGCCGGCTACGAAACCTTTGACGACCCGAAGAAAGCCCTGGCCTATCTGGAAACCGCCAAAATGCCCATTGTATTAAAGGCCGACGGCCTGGCTCTGGGAAAAGGCGTGCTGATTTGCAATACTTTGGAGGAAGCCAAAGCCGGCGTCAAAGAGATCATGGAAGATAAGAAATTCGGCTCCGCCGGAAATCATATGGTGGTGGAAGAATTTATGACAGGCCGGGAAGTGTCTGTGCTGTCCTTTGTAGACGGAAAGACCATCCGGATTATGTCCTCCGCCCAGGATCACAAGCGCGCTAAAGACGGCGATCAGGGATTGAATACAGGGGGCATGGGAACCTTTTCTCCCAGCCCTTTCTATACAAAAGAAGTGGATGAATTCTGTAAAAAGCATATTTACCAGGCCACGGTAGATGCCATGGCCGCAGAGGGACGTCCCTTTACCGGAATTATTTTCTTCGGCCTGATGTTGACCGAAGAAGGGCCGAAAGTATTGGAATACAACGCCCGGTTCGGCGATCCCGAGGCCCAGGTGGTGTTGCCAAGGATGAAAAACGATATGATCGAAGTGATGGAAGCCTGCGTGGAGGGAAGGCTGTCAGAAATCGATCTGCAGTTTGAAGACAATGCGGCAGTCTGCGTGGTGCTGGCTTCCGACGGCTATCCGGTATCCTATGAGAAAGGGTTTGAAATCAGGGGCCTTGAGAAATTTAAGGAAGAAGAGAACTATTACTGCTTCCATGCAGGAACCGCCTTAAAGGATGGCAGGATTGTGACAAACGGCGGCCGGGTCCTTGGAATCACAGCCAAAGGAAAGAATTTGAAAGAAGCCCGGGCCAATGCCTATAAAGCCGCGGAATGGGTGGAATTTGAGAACAAATACATGAGAAATGACATTGGGAAAGCCATTGACGAGGTGTAGAGGTTTACAGAAAGCAGGTGATAGGATGCCCCACAATGCGGAAATTGCAAAGACGGCCATAGAAGATTTCCGTGAAATCCAGGAATATATGATGATTGCAAAAAAAGAAAACGCAACGGAAACATATGCAAAGCTGAAGAAAAAATATACTTCTCTGAAAGCATTGCTGAATGTGCTAGAGCGTGTCTTAAAATTGCTTTCTGACAGATGTATTCTCCACTTAGTGGGAGATTTGTGCCAAATGAAGGGCGCATAGCGGGCTATGTAACCTGAATTTGGCGCAAATATCGCGCTAAGTGGGGGATGCAGATGGCGGGAATGAATTTTAAGACACGCTCTAGGGGTAAACCTTACAGATATAGACGAGATAAAAGAATAATCGGCACAAAATGAAAAGGGGCTTTCGGGAAATGAAAAATTTCCGCAATATATAGTTATGAATTGTTGACTTTCATACTATATATTGCGTGCAAATTTCATTTTCCGGCGCCCTTTTTTTGTGCCGATTATTCTGAATGATCTGGAAGAATTCATGAAACTCTAAAGAATATGAAGATGCCCTGAAGTGGAATTCATGAAATGCAAAGGATACTATAATGCCCTGTAGCAGAATTAATGAAATTTTAATACTTTTATAGAAAATAAAACAGGAATTTCTGAAAAGTCTTTGTTATAATAAACGTACTATAAAAATTCTAAAGCGACTAATTTATACTTCAATACACAGGAACGAACGGATTGCCCACCGGAACGTTGCCCAGTTTGTGTGCCAAAAGGCAATCCGTTCGTGACCTCCGTATCCAAAGATAAAAAGATAAGAAGATATTTCGCCCTTCAGGAAAGGATAACAATATGAAAGACAGAATTTTAGTGGTAGATGATGAAAAAGAAATTGCTGATTTAGTGGCATTTTATCTGGAAAGCGAAACTTTTGAGGTGGTTACCTGTTATTCGGCCGAGACTGCATTGCAGAATATATCTGAGCGGAAATTTGACCTGGCCATATTGGATATCATGCTTCCGGGAACCAGCGGATTTGAACTGTGCAAAATTATTCGGGAGAGCCATAATTATCCGGTGATTATGCTGACTGCTAAGGATGAAGAGATTGATAAAATCCGGGGCCTGATGCTGGGGGCCGATGATTATATGACAAAGCCTTTCCGGCCTTTGGAACTGGTGGCCCGGGTGAAGGCCCAGCTTCGCCGGTACAAGCGGTATAATCAAACCCCCGCTGCGGAGGCGCAGGACAATTCCCTGCTGGTGCACGGGGGACTTGTGATGAATGTCAAAACCCATGAATGCCAGTTAGATGAAAAGCCTCTGGTGCTGACGCCTACAGAATTTTCCATTTTAAGGATTCTCTGTGAGCGGAAAGGAGAAGTGGTCAGTTCCGAGGAGCTGTTTCACGGCGTCTGGAAAGATGAGTATTACAGCAAGAGCAATAATACCATAACCGTGCATATCCGGCATCTGCGGGAAAAGATGAAAGATTCCGTGGAGCATCCAAAATACATCAAGACCATCTGGGGAGTGGGGTATAAAATTGAAAACTGAGAACTTTAGTGAACTGGGAAAAACAGAATCCGGGAAGAAGGGATCCCTTTTCAAAAGATTTCGGATGAAAAGGAAGAAGAATTCCGCTTATTCCAAATTAATTTTTCGAATCTTTATGCAGACCGCTGCCATTGTCATACTGACATTTTTGATTATTTTTACACTGTACAGGCGTTTCTGGTTCCGAAGAGTGGGGGACTGGATTGTGCAGTTTTTACAGGATGCGTTCGATCTAGAGCAGTTGGATGCCCTGAATATCTATCAATACGGGCTGCGGGAGAATGCCTGGCTGATTATTTTCGGGGCAGTGGCGGTGTGTTTTCTGGTGCTGTTCCGCATTTCCCTGTCCTGGTTTGTAAAATATTTTAACGAGATAGACGCCGCGTTAGATCAGCTGATCCAGGGGGAGGATAAGGAAATTTCACTGTCCTCGGAAATGGCGCCTATGGAGCGGAAATTAAACGCCCTGCGCCAGACCCTGGAAAAACGGGAACTGGAATCCAGACTTGCCGAGGAACGGAAAAATAACCTTGTGATGTATCTGGCCCATGATATCCGAACGCCCCTGACCTCTGTCATCGGCTACCTGAGCCTTCTGGAAGAGGCGCCGGATATGCCGATGGAGCAGAAAGCCAAATATGTGCATATTACCTTGGAAAAGGCCGGCCGGTTAGAGCAGCTGATCAATGAATTCTTTGAGATTACCAGATACAATATACAGGAAATTGTGCTGGAAAAGGAAGAGATTGATTTGTACTATATGCTTCTGCAGATGGTGGAAGAATTCTATCCCCTTTTAGAGGAAAAAGGCAATCAGGCATTGCTCCACAGTGATGAGAATGTAACAGTGTACGGCGATCCGGTGAAGCTGGCAAGGGTGTTTCACAATATTCTGAAAAATGCCATAGCCTACAGCTACAGGAATACCAGGATTGATATTTTTGTGGAAGAAGCCTTCGGGGAAACAGAATTGTCTCCGAATAAAATTATTATTACATTTCAGAATCAGGGAAAGACTATTCCCAAAGAAAAACTGGAGTCTGTTTTTGATAAATTTTACCGGATGGATGAGGCCAGGAATTCTAATACAGGAGGCGCAGGCCTGGGTCTTGCCATCGCCAAAGAGATTGTCACCAGACACGGCGGGCGGATATTCGCGGAGAGCGAGAAAGAGCAGGTGACATTCCGAGTGGAATTGCCGGCGGATGGATGATGCCAATTGGATGGAAAATAATATGCTAAAGATAGTTCCGTGGGGTTCCCATTATAAGAACAAAAAATGGAAGCAATGGGGCTCGAACCCATGACCTCTCGCGTGTGAGGCGAACGCTCATCCCGGCTGAGCTATGCTTCCATGTCATTTATTATAGCACTATCATTTGAAAATGCAAGGCATTGTGCTGAAAAAATTAAAAAAATTGAAATAAAAAAGAGACTGTCCAACTAGGGCGACAAGACGATCAGCAGATATGAAAATGGCTCCATCCAGGATAAGGCGCATAATAGTTTGCTTTTATTCCTGCGTGAGCCGCAGAATATGAGAACGTATCTGAAAGAAAATGAAATTGTGTTAAATATAAGACAGCAGAGGAAACTTTTGGAGGCTGTGGATAAAATAGAAAGGAATGCCGAATATCGGTCAGGAGGAAGATTGTCTGATTTTTTCTCTTCAAATGTGCCATGTGAAGAGAATGGTTTCAAGGCATTTGATTACGATAAGTTTTGTGCCATGGTTTTGTTTTTTGCGTATAGAAGTACAGAACTGCTGAAGACAAAACTTATGAAGCTTTTAAATTATTCCGACATGATTTTCTATAAGGAGAACGGCATATCAATTTCCGGAGTGAGGTACGCGCATTTGCCTTACGGACCGGTGCCGGAGAATTTTGATATTTTACTGGGCGCAATGGCCGCTGATCATATTGCGCGTATTGATGTGTTTTATGATAATGGGTATGAGAAGCATCAGGTAGTTCCAGAAGAACAGATGCCGGAGGGCATACTTTCAGAAAAGGAATTAGCGGTATTGGAGAGGATATTTGAGAAGTTTGCCGATTTCGGATCCGTGGAAATTTCCAATTATTCCCACAAAGAGAAGGGATATCACGATACGAAACAAGGTGAGATTATTTCATATGCTTATGCTAAGGAGATAGAGTTGAATTAAGATCTCCGATTCCATTCACAAAATACTGGAGAAAAGGGGCTGTCCCCAAGACGTTAGTTTAAAGATTTATGAACTGATGCTTTGGGGACAGTCCCTTTTTAAAATTCAGAGACTTGCAGCAGTGAAATCAGGTTTTTCATCAGTGCCAGTAATTCTTCTTTTTTCTCATTGGGGCAGGTTTCATATAACTCAGACAAAACAGGAGGAAGCACTTTATTGCCGGGTTCTCCTTTCAGCAAATAGTCCAGGCTGATGTTGGAGATATTAGAAAATTTAATCAGATTTTCAACAGAAAGCCCTTTGATGCCACGTTCCACTTCGCTGTAATGCTTAATGGAAATATCCAGAAGTTCCGCCATTTTTTCCTGGGTCAGATTTGCCCGCAGACGGTAGGTACGCAGGCGGCTGCCCATGGCAGGTTTGTAGTCTACGGTGTCGTTGCGTTGTGAATTCATGACATACCTCCTGTTTTTATTATATCTTATCCGTTTATTTGTAGAAATAACCCGTTGGTTGGCGAAATTTACCTAAAAGGTGTTGAAAAACATAACCTATAAGGTTATAATTTAAGAGAAATGATAGAAAAATTAAGGTTATCATAGTTATGAACCGAATGATTCGCTGTTTTTCTTGAAAGATTGGAAATTTGGCGGAAAATCATTTGGTTTATAAGGGTTATCAGGGAGGAAAAGATGAAATGAGAAACAAGAGAAATTGGAAACGGGCGGTTTCGGCAGTTCTTGCGGCTGCATTGGCGTTTCCCGGGCCGGCAGTATGGGCAGAAGAAGGGCAAAATGCGGAGAGTAAAAGAGGGACAGTGCAGGAGTCCGGCTATGAAACAGGAGAACTAGCGCAGGAGTCTGGTTATGGAACAGGAGAAATAGAACGGGAGTTTGGTGGTAAAGCAGGAGAACTAGCGCGGGAGATCAGCAGTGAAACGGGAGATTTTGAGATTAATAATGGGGTGTTAGAGCGGTATTTTGGAGATGCAGAGGAAGTGGAAGTTCCCTTTGGCGTGACGAAAATAGGTTACCGGGCATTTTATGGATGTAAGAAACTTAAGTCTGTCAAGCTTTTGCACAGTGTAACAAGAATCGGAGATGCTGCCTTTGAAGGCTGCAGTAATTTGGAAAAAGTCTACATTCCGGATACCGTAGAGAGAATAGACAGCCTTGCCTTTTTGAACTGCAGCAGTCTGATAAGCATTACGATTCCCAAAGAAGTTACATATATTTCCGGAAATATTTTTCAAGGGTGCAGCGGCCTTGAGGAAATTAAGGTAGAAGAAGGCAGCAGCGCGTATGTAAGTGTGGATGGGTGCCTGTACAACAAAGATCAGACAGAGATTATCAGCTGTCCGGCCGCAAAAACAGAAGTAAGCCTGTCGGACAGTTTGACAAAGATCGGGGGAAGTTCCTTTTGGAAATGCAGTGTTTTAAAAGAAATAAACCTGCCGGATGGGGTAACAGAGATTTATGGAAATGCGTTTCAGGGATGCAGCAGTCTGGAAAAAATAAATATTCCTGCCGGCATGGAGTTTGAATATTTGTCAGGCGGCACATTTTTAGGGTGCAGCAGTTTGACGGAAATTGCAGTGTCAGAAGGAAATCCTCTGTATGCGGGAGAAGGGGGCTGTCTTTATAATAAAGACAAAACAAAAATCATTGCTTATCCGGGCGCCAAAGGCATGGTTACAGTTCCAGAGGGCATTACGGAGATTGGCTACGGAGCATTTGAAAACGGAAGTAATCTAACCGAGATTACCATTCCATCCAGTGTAAATAAAATAGCGATCGGCGTATTTGCAGGGTGCAGCAGCCTGCAGAAAATAGAAGTGCAGGAAGGCAGCGTCACTTATGCCAGTGAAAATGGCTGTCTCTACAATAAGGATAAGACTGAAATTCTCGCCTGTCCGGGCGGTAAGACGGAAATTACCATTTCCCCGGGCGTGACAAAGATAGGAGCTTACGCATTTTATCATTGCGCCAATCTGCCGGAACTGGATATTCCGGACAGCGTAGAGACAATTGAACATCACGCGTTTGCGGAATGCAGCAGTCTGACGGCGCTTCACATTCCCCAGAATGTTTCCGCGATCGGTGAATGTACATTTGCCGACTGCAGTAATCTGACATTTATTAGTGTCTCGGAGGAAAGCGCCAATTATGCCAATGATGCCCAGGGCTGCCTGTATAATTTGTCTAAAACAGAATTCCATGCCTGCCCGGGAAGCAAAACAGAGGTTGCCATTCCAGACAGCGTGCATACCATAAAAGCCTGTGCATTTGCCTGCTGCCGGAATTTGGCGAAAGTCACAGTTCCGGAAAGCGTGAAGGTGATCGGGATAGAGGCGTTTGTGGATTGTGATAACCTTACTATTTATGGAAAATCAGGCTCTTATGCGCAGACCCACGCAGCGGAATTGAGAGTGCCATTTGTGGCCACAGACGGGAATATTTCTCCCATAAAAAAAGAGATTTCAGAGTGCCGGATTACAATCAGCCCGGAATCTTTTGTCTATGACGGAGCAGAGAAAAGGCCGTCAGTGACAGTAGCAGACGGAGAGGTTCTGCTGGAAGAAAATATAGATTATACCGTCTCTTATCAAAACAACAGGGATGCAGGAACCGGACAGGTGATTCTCACAGGAATCGGCGGTTATACGGGTACGGCAGAAAGAGAATTTACAATCACTGAGAATCCGGCTGGACCTTCAGAACCGGACAAACCAGACACAGATCCTGTGAATCCGGGAGAAACGCAGGATCCAGGCGCAGGTTCCGTGAATCCAGGAAAACCGCAGGACCCTGTTAAGCCAGAAAATCCAGATAAAGATCCCGTCAAACCGGGAGTTCCAACCGCGGGAACGTCAGGTGAAGAGCTTTCCGGAAATCTGACCTGTGAGAAAACCACGTATCAGAAAACATACGGTGATAAACCATTTTCTCTTAATATTGCGCTGAAAGATACAAGAGCTGTGATTGCCTGCGCCAGTTCCGACAAAAAAGTGGTTTCCGCGGATCATAAAGGAAAAGTGACTATCAAAGGAACTGGAATTGCAGTTATAACTATTCAGGCCAGCGCAGCAGGAAATTATAAGGCGGAAAGCGTCAAAGTCACAGTGGAGGTCAGACCTAAGAAGCAGGCTGTAAAGTCATTGAAAACGGAAAAGGGCCGGAAGTTAAAGGTAAGCTGGAAGAAAGACAAACAGGCTTCCGGTTATCAGCTTCAGTACAGTACGGATAAAAAATTCAAAAAGGGCGTAAAATCAGTCAGCATAAATAAGAATAAAACGGCTGCCAAAACAATTAAAAAGCTGAAAGCCGGGAAACGGTATTATGTGCGGGTGAGATCTTTCAAGAACGCAAAAGTGAATGGAGGCGGTAAAAAGCTGTATGGAGCATGGAGTAAGGGGAAGAAGAGCGGGCGTGTTAGAAAATGAGACCTTTCTATTGGCTGCATGGTGTGATTGGCTGCATGGTGTGTGAAAGGGATGAAAGGGAGCGGCGAAGATTTTTATGCGAAAGGCTGCATAGCAGGCGGCGAAAAGCAGAGAAAATATGGAACTAAGTTGTAATGAGAATGCCGCAAGTACTATATCTTTAAAGAAAAAAATATGTGACAAAGAGGTAAAAAGAGCAAGAAAAGTCCAGCTAAGAAATGTCAATAGGTAAAATGAAAAATGTTAAAAAAGTTT
>CAJUBP010000036.1 GCA_910584585.1 uncultured Lachnospiraceae bacterium
AGTTCTCTTTTTGGGGAATCAGGTCTAAAAAGTATCATTTCCCGACAGCCCCTGTTCTTTTGAAATATACTGCATACTTGATAAAAAATCCTGCTTAACAATCTGAAGCACACCGCCTTGACTTTGAATACGCTGATAACTCAATTTTATAAAACATTCAAACAGGGCAGTCATAAAAAAACAGACAACGCTTGCATACATTACGGGTTTTAGCCCAAGCATGGCATACAATACGCCGCCCAACATAGGGGCAATCAGATAGGATAAGGATGCCACTTGATTTACAACGGCATTTCCTTTCATAATATTGTCGCCTTGTAACATGGTGGGAATACACGCTTGAACAGTAGGCGTTTCAAACGCGCCCAAAATAGAAAGTATAATAAGCAACATACTGATTACGGCAATGGCATTGCTTTCCGACAGGAATAGTGCCGCACATAAAACGGATACGCCAGTCAATGCGTCTAACGCCACCATAATATTCCGTCTGTCTGCCCTGTCCGCCAAGATGCCGCCAAGCGGTGACAAAAGAATGGTCGGGATGGTAGCGGCAGACAATATCCCTGCAAATATAGCTGCCGAACCAGTCGCTTCCAGTACATATATAGACAGTGCCAGTTTCAATATGAAATTTCCAAACAATGAGGTTAATTGCCCTAAAATAAGGAGCGTGAAATTTTTTGTAAATATTTTTTCCGTCATGGCTGATTCCCTCCTTTTACATTATTATTGTCGGCTTTCTCCGACATAAAGGTATGCCCGCAGGGTGTTTCCGTAATATCAGTGATAAATTTTTCTGTAAAGGTTGTCGTATCATCATCATAAAGCGGCAGTCCCATATGGGCTAACACTTCTTTCACAAAATGATATTTATGATACAGTTCTTCCTTTGTTGCAGGGAATACCGAGGGCATGAGCCAGAAATTGATAAGCGGCAAAAGCTCGGAAAGCTCCTTTATGTATTCCGTCTTGATAGAACCGTCTTGTTTTCCCTCCTCCAACAATTCCAACCACAAGGGAGTTAATACACGCCTGTTTTCC
Organism: uncultured Lachnospiraceae bacterium; assembly: GCA_910584585.1. Lineage (GTDB taxonomy): Bacteria > Bacillota > Clostridia > Lachnospirales > Lachnospiraceae > Petralouisia. The sequence continues at coordinate 1,045 of CAJUBP010000036.1, forward strand.
CCAACCGCTGCCGCTAAAATGTGCGGGTCTTTCAAAATAGGGACTGCCTGCATATTTATCTGGTTTCGTTTAGCGTCCGACTGATTCAGTGTAAGCAACAACCTAATTTTTTGCAGACCGTTCAAGTCATCCCTCCCCTTGACTGTTTCAAATGGGTTGTCCTCGAAAAACATTTGATTGCCTAATGCGTACATCACTTCCTCTTTGCTTTGGAAACAACGATAAAACATCCCTTTCGCTCCGCCCACCTTATCCATAATGTCAGAAACCAAAGTTTCCTCATATCCTTTAGAAATAAATAAGTTTTGGGCGGCATTTAGGATTTCTTTTCTCCATTCCTCTGGTGTCTTTTTTACAGGTCTAGCCAAATGTTATTGCACCTCCTTTGTATTTAGTTATTGACTTGAAGTCAATAACTATTTTAGCACCATTCTTAAATTTTTGCAATAGCCATAATTTGTCATAGCACAGAAATCACTTATGTGCAAAATCCACAAAATTCTTGACATTTAAAAAGCGACAGAGATTTCTCCCTGCCGCTTTTGTCCGCTTATGCAAAAATGATTTCCTTGTTTACAATCTCCCTTGCACAAGCTCTTATGTTGCCTAAATGTCCTACCCACTCTAAGGCGTTTTCAGCCTTTAACTGTTCTGTTATGCCTTGTGCCTGTTTCATGTCCTCAATGAGCCTTTCAAAGCGTTCCTGCGCCTGCCTGTCAATATCGGCAAGATAAGCGTACATCTTGCCGCTTGTGAGAAGATTGGTGTATGTAACTTTTCGGTACTGTTTCAGATAATCAAGATGCCGCTGTCCCCAGATTCCTATTGAATGTTCTTCTTCGGTGGATACAGTTAAGCGTGGGATTAGATAATCGCTTTCTTTTCGGTATGTGCCACCTAATTGCTCAAATATTGATTTTGCCATTGTCTGTTACCTCCAGATAAGATATTCACTCCACATATTTGTGTCTGCTGTCTTAAACACAATTTTTGAGTTTTGTCCTTATCTGGTTTCATACTTCATAGACGCCGTTACAAAGATACAAAACGCTGCTTAACAATGTAATTGCTGTATATATCACCGAATAAATCGACATCATACGAATTAATTTTTTCTTATTCATTTTCTTCTCCAATCGAAACAATCCGAACGGCCGAAGCCATTCCGCCATCACCATATGTGGGACTCTTTAAAAATTCCTTTGATGACTGGCTTATTTCCTGATGATTTGATATTGCATGAGTTACTTCATTTTCCCAAGAATGTAACCTTGCGTCTGCTATGGCCTCTATTCCCAGCAACGTCTCTACGATATGGTCATGATAGCTGCTAACATGTTTCTTAATCATAAAACGCATAAGTTCCAGCCGCTTATCCATGCTTTTTATATTCGAGGAAGCGGGGGCTGTACGATATTGAATCAGCGGTTGATTGACAATCCCAATCCATGATTCTGGAGAAGTTTCTAACATGCTTAAAAAGAAATCCCAATCTTCAAAACCAGAACGCATAGATTCATCATATCCCCCGCACTGCTCAAAGACATCCCGGCGGAGAATGTGTGTCGCCGGACAGCAATTTCGAGATAAAAATGGATTTATGTTTCCTCCGTCAGGGCAGACAACGGAATCTAAAGCCCCAAATGTATGCATCCAGGAGGACGCTGCCACCATGGATGGATTGTCGCGAAGCAATCGGCTTACCTCCTCTGTATATCCGGGTTCCAGTTTATCATCGCCATCCAGAACCAGTACCATTGGTGACTGCGCTTTCTTAATACCTGTATTTCTCGCAGCAGATACACCCCCATTTTCCTGGTGATATATTATGATAGGAATTGGCAGATCAGGCTTTTGTTCCACATCCTTTAATACCTGGATGGAATACTCATCCGTGGAACCATCATCTACAATAATAATTTTTTGCGGCAATAAAGTTTGAGCACATAAAGATTCAACAGCTTCAAGAATCATTGGCCCCTGATTAAAACTCGTTATGACTGCCTCAATATCTGCCCCAAAACTATCTTTATTTTTATTCATTTTATTTCCTTTCCAAGGCTGTAGGCTAACGCATTGATCCCTATACCGAAACAGAAAGGTTCGTACCGGATTCTGGTTTCAATGCTTCTCCGGTTTTCGTATAGATTACAGGTTCTGTTTTAACAGCATCCGCTGTTTCTTCGATAGATCCTATATTCATCAGCTAATATCCCGCTTCCGATATACCTTTACCGCAATCCGGTATGAAATAAAAAAACAGATAACAGAAATGATAAGTACAATATGGAAAGCCAGAAGGATATTCTCCTTTACAGGAAAAACCAAATTGATAAGAAGAACAAGCCCCGTAATAATCCCTGTTGATGCCATAAATGACATCATAAAGACAATCTGCGATTTCTCCGGGTCAAACAGATATGCACACGGCAGGCTGATGCCGCCTGCTAACAGGGTAGCGCTCATCCCGATAGATCCATACAGTAACAGCGAGTGAAGCGTGATATCCATACCGAAACATGCAAGGACGGCGCAGGGTACCAGCGCTGTCAGCATTCCCAACATGGCAAGCAGGATATAAAACAGAAATTTCTCACCAATGATCTGGTTTCTCGATACCGGCATGGTAATGACATTTTTGTTCCATTTGGAAGCCGCGTCACTGGTAATGCTGATAAAGGCCGCTGTTGTAGCGGCAACCGGAGCCAGAACCAGAAGTGCGCTGGTTTCCAGCAAAAAAGATAGCCCAAAGCCCAGAACAACCAGGCTGACGATAGTTACGAGGATATTGCTTCTGGCAATATAGAGATCTTTCACCAAAACGCCTTTCATCACTTTTCCCCCTTTACATAAAGAAGCATAATTTCATCAATCGTTGCCGGGACAACCAGGGCTTTCGGATATTTTTTCTGCATCCTCTCCCGGTCTGAAACCAGTATCTGCCATTCATAGTCCATTTTACGGTAGGAGATGATATCGGATTTATCCAGCGCGTCAAACTGCGCCGCACCGCACTTGATGATGCCATACCGTTCGGTCAGTTCGTCTTTGGGTTTCTCAAAAACCACTTTCCCTTCATGGATAAATACGATATAATCGGCAATCTTCTCCAGGTCACTGGTAATGTGGGAGGATACCAGAATGGAATGCTCCTCGTCCTGCACGAAATCCAGCAGCATATCCAGAATATCATCCCGGACAACCGGGTCTAAGCCGCTGGTGGCTTCGTCCAGAACCAACAGCCTGGAATGATGGGAAAATGCAACGGAGATTGCCAGCTTCATCTTCATTCCTTTTGAAAACTGTTTGATCTCCTTATCCATCGGCAGGGAAAACTGTTTCAGCAGGCGCAGATAAGCCTGTTCGTCCCATGTCCTGTAAATGTTTTTCATAACCCGGTTCAATTTCCGGGGAGAAAGGATTTCCGGATAATTACTGCCATCAAACACGACGCCGATCTGTTCTTTGACATCCCCGTCCAGTTCCTCGCTGTCCAAAATGGATACAACACCGTCTTCCTTTTGAATCAGCCCTAAAGCCGCATTGATGGTTGTGCTCTTTCCTGCGCCGTTTTCTCCAATCAGTCCGACAATGGAGCCACTGGGAACAGTGAACGAAACATGGTCCAAAACAAAATCCTGATAAGTTTTGGTAAGGCCTGATACCATGAAAGCATTTGTCATCGCTAATCCTCCTCGTACAATAATGTTAATAAGCTGATTAATTTATCAAGCGGTATTCCGCTCATACGGGCGATTTCTATTGCGTCATTGAAACAGCCCTCTATCTTTTTTTGCTGCTCTTCCAAATAGAAGTCCTGATTCCTCACAGATACATAGCAGCCTTTCCCGGCTGTCGTTTCAATAAAGCCATCTTCCTGCAGGATGTCATATGCCTTCTGCACGGTCAGAACACTGATCTGCAGCGATTTTGCAAGGGAGCGGATAGAGGGCAGCGCTTCCCCAGCCTTCAGTTCGCCGCTCATAATCTGCGTTTTTATCTGTGACACAATCTGCTCGTACAGAGGACGACTTGCCTTATTACTTACAACAATCTCCAAACCGTCACCGCCTTACCGTCTTTTACTGTATTGCATCAGCAAGTACAGTATAATACGCAGCAAAGTGATTGTCAAGTCAATCCTCTAACTTTTAAGAAATTAATTTTGCCACCACATCCGCACCATCAACGAATGGATTCAGCCAATACCGCGAATCATAAGAACTATCCGCATTATCACCAAGGACATAGTAGCATCCTTCCGGTACTGTCATACTGGTACCGTTTTTCTCCACGATATCACCTCCTACTGCTGCAATCCGTTTCACGAGCAGTTTCCCGTCATGCCGGAATATAATGATATCTCCTGTCTCCAGACTGGAATATATTCGGCAGCCGATGATATAACTGCCCCGTTCCAGCGTCGGCTCCATGGACTCGCTCGGCACATAGCCGATCAAAAACACACACTTCAAAAGGATAAAAGTAAGAAGCGTCGCAATGGCAGGGAAGATCCACTTTCTCGTTTTTTTCAATAAATTCCTCATATTTGCCCTCCAAAACAAAAAAAGCGGGATGCCGGGAACCATCATGATCCCAGCATCCCTTCATCTTAAAAACCGTATCCGGCAATCGTTTCCATTTCCGGATGTGCTTTCAGGAACTTCCGTGCCTTTGAAACCCATGCGCACACAAGCTTTGCAGAAGCGCCCATGCGCTCCCCAATCTCGCTGCTGGTATACCCCTGTGACATTAAAATCATTGCGTCTATCCCTTTGGCAGTCGATGGGGGAGCATCCTTCCTTGCCGAGCTGAGCGCCTGGGAAAGATCCATGCGAAGCCCGCTCAGGAATTCACCGTTTTCGGGCTCGTTGCTTATGTAAGGCGTTACATCGGCTACCACCTCATCTGCATACCGTTTGGTTGACTGAACCAATGCATCGCATAGCTCATGCTAGATCAGGCGGTACGCATAGGTAGAAAAGGTTCCGCCTTTATCCGCCGCTGCAGCTTTGCAAAGGCCGATACAGCCAATCTGGAACAGATCGTCATAGGTGTAAAATCCCCATTGTCCGTAACCATGGACCTTATCTTTGATTACCTGATGGACCAGCCCCATATTTTCTTCCGCTAAGTTATGAAGTACCTTAAACTCTCCCATACCACTCCATTTCATTGCAGCTGCGCGTGTATTATAAACGGCATAACAATTGCCGTGAGAAAAAATAGCTCCGACCATCCGGGTAAACATGGTCTTGTTCATCTCAGTCTGGCCAATCTTCTTGATGTCCCTTGCAAGATAAAACGAACTGCCCTCCGGTATGACAGAGAACCGTCCCTCATTTTGCAGATGAGAAAGCAAGTAGGGTCTCGTTTCTACCCCTGCCCGCATATAAAGCATCACTGCCTCTGACACCCGGTGGTTTCTCTCCCTGTGGGCAGAGTCGCCGGGAAAACGATGGTTCCAAAATGCCTCCATATAATACCAGTAAGCTTCCGGGTGGAGCCAATCCAGTATGGGAAGGGCGGCTTTATACAGACGGACTGTTTTTGAATCGCCTTTTCCGGTAACAGTCAGAATACGGCAGGTCATTTCTGTTTCAGTCTGGGGATTTCGGATTGTCTGAGGCGGGGATAGTTTCGATACCAACGCCTTCAGAACTCGCTCATTCCCAAGCAGCCCAAGCGAACGAAAAGGAAACTTGCCCACAACGGAAAGCAATGTGATGAGCTGCCAGACCTGACTGCCCGCTCGGAAGTGCAGCATTTTAACTCACTCCCGATTTGCAGATTTTTCCGACAACATGACTGCTCTCTTTGTCGGATTTTCCTGCATAGAGCCGTCCCCAGACCGCAGCAATTCCGGGTGTTTTCTGCCATTTTGAAGATATGTATTTTTTTAGGCCGCAACCGGCCTGTTTTTACATATGTTTTTGGGCTTATATTTTCTGCTTTTCATATAATTTCACCCCCCTCATCAGGCATTGCCCGTTCCGCTGCCAGCCACAATGGAAAATCCTTTTTCGGCACCACATATACCTCAGTGCGGTCATCCGTCCCCGACACACTGCAGTAATAATGGGCGCATACCTTTGGGCTGTCATCGGGCATCACATACGTTTTTCCGCCATTGCGATATGGGGGACAACAATGATATATTTCAAATCCTCCTGCGGCTGCAAAAGCCTTAACTGACTTTGCTCCCCCTTCATAGAGAACGACAATCTCATACCCGATGTTTTCCTTTAAGAAGAAAAGCTGGGAAGGATAGACCGCAGGGTAATGCGCCATCGGATCCACATAGTCAATAAACTTGAGCAGCACCCATACGGCCAGTATGACGCGCTGGTCCGGACGGCACATAGAATCTAAACCGATATAGTAGCCGCCGGACACATCCGCAATCTGCATCTGCTTTTTTAAGTTCCGCAGAATCTTTTCGGCTGTCTGTTCCGGCTTTTGCAGCATCCGAATGATTTGAGTTTTTGGCAGTGCCCCGTACTGGGACAGCCATTTTACAACATACTGCTCGTCTTGTAACAGCATTCGCAATACCTCCTTGTGCGTATAATTTAGAAAATGCGTATTCCTATGCGGAATGCGTTTTTTCTTTCTGGCGCTCCCGCAAAATTGCTTCCAGTTCCGCACGGTCTGTGGTAATCGTTTCCTGTTCTTCTTTGGAAGCTTTAATCACTACTGGCACCTTGTTATTGTTGGAATAGACCAGTGCTTCGCCTCGTTCAAATCTTGTGATAGAGCGAACCTCTGTCTTTGTCAGCTTCAGGACATCCTGGACATAACGAGCTTCATCCGGCTCCAGATTCAAAATGATTTTGTTTTTGGAGTTATTTACGATAGCCTTTCCGTATTTTCCGTCCTCCAGACTGAAAAAGTCCGATAAATCCTGTGTGGCAGAAATAGCCGCGCCGCCAAAGCCTCGTATCGTCTTAAAAATTGTCAGGCAGAACTCTGCCGCCTGCTTATTGGAGGATGCGCCCACCAGCTGCCAGATCTCATCAATCATGATGGCTTTCTTTTTTGTCCTGTCCGCTTTCACATTGTCCCAGACATAATCCAGGGCGATCATCATGCCGACGGGAAGCAGCTTGCCCTTCAGCTCGGACAGATCCAGCACAATATATTTATTGCTCAGATCCACATTGGTCTGCTGATTGAAGGACTGCGCTGAACCGGTAACAAACCGGCTTACAATCACGGCAATCCTCTGCGTCATCGGATTCTCCAGAAGGTTCTTATGCAGGTCTCCGAGGATAGGCATTTTCTTCATTTTGGGCGGCGCCGCTGGTGCCAAGCAGGTTCAGGTTGGCATTCTTATTTTTCTTCGTATTAAACAAATCCACAATGCACAATGAATTGTTATGCCGGTTGACGCCCAGCAGCACGCCCGTATCATCCGACATCTCAAAGCTCGTAAACATATAGGTTGACGCTGCGCCGCTGATCAGCACATTCCTCTGAGATTTTTTCTCTAAAGAGGGAGCAATTTTCAAAAACGGCATCACGGACCGAAGGGCTGCTTCCTGCTGGAAGTTGCAGTCGCTGATATACATGTCCATGGATTTGAGCATATCGGAAATCTGCTGTTTCCGCCACACCAACTCCTCGTAGTTTTTGGCTGAAACCGTAACAAACACCGACATATAAAACAACTCCTCATTGTTATTGGCAATCCCATGCTTGATGAAATAGCCCGCCTGAATGGAGTTTGTCAGCTCATCATAATCGGTGCTGGTATCCTGCATACTTTTAAGTTTGGTACGGTTCAGACGGATGCGCTGCGCCACCTTGTCGATGGTCTTACTCCGGTTCTCCCGACGGAGATGCACATCAATGTCAATCCCTTCGCCTGCATTGATCAAAGCCGACATCCAACCTGCACGCACCATACCGGGATAGCCGTTGCCCTTGATATATAAAAACGAGTAGTACAGCCCGTCCATAATGATGTAGTTATAATGTGTCAGGTCAATTCCACGCGGCGATAAAAAGTGGGCCATCCGGATATGTGGAATCTGGTCAACCCCGATAATCTTATTCTTTGCCGCCATAGTATCCACAACTACCCGGTTTACTCTTGAGGAGAATGGCTCGTCCACACAGGAATGGCGGTTAAAGAACATATACAAGATTTCCGCTGTCGCTTCATCCGGATCCTTTGGCTGCAAAATAGAATTGCCGCATTGCAGAAAGTATGCCTTTGCATTCTGCTCTGCCGTCTGCAGCATCCCATAAATCTGGGAAAAATCGTCATTGTCGCCGCGCCTTAATTCCTCATACTGAAAAATCAAAAAGAAGCGCCTTGTCAGCGCCTCCCTGCTTCCTACATCCTTGATCAGACGGATATATCCTTCACCAAGCGATTTACACTGCTCATTCTCTTCCTCTGCAAGCTCCTCCTGAATCATCGCCACATGCTTATCGGAATCCGCTTTTCGGGTAATGCTCTTAAACTGCAGATGCATGGGCGAGATTTTCAGCCAGTTGGCAAAGGATGAAATAATACTGAACTGTTCTTCGCCGGAACGGAGCATAAAGTTGATCGGCTCAATCTCCAAAATCTTGATGAACCTGCCGTCCGTTGTCTCCACAATTCCGTGCGTAATGCTCTTGATCGGAATGAAATCCTGCACGAAATCAAGCTTTTCCGGTCTTTTTCTTTGCTTTGCCGCCTTTTTTCTTTTTGCGGAGCTGCTTCGGATCATAATGATATCCCACCCTTCTGAAATGTAATTTTCTCTTTGTTGTCATATAGCAAACAATATGGCTCAGGTATTGAAAAAGGGAGTATCCGTCAATCCCCATCATAGCGACAATGGCCGTTGGCAGGAGCGTCACGGTCATAACGACAATGCGTATGGTTCCCGGCATGGGAATCAGCATCAGCTCCGGATATCCTAAAAGTACCACCAAACGCAGCCGCATTAGCTGCCTGTTCTGCTCCTTTTGTGGCAGTCTGCTTCACAGCCTCCTGCCCAGCCTGTCTGGCGGCTTTTGCCATCTGGCCGGCTGCCTGTCCGTAATTGTCAGATCCATCACCAATCTGCTGCTTTGACGGTTCAGCCATTTTCATCACCTCCTATATCAAGCTGCTGTGCCACAGCATATTTTCCTATTACCTGATAATCACCGCGTGGAGCAGCATACTGCGTGGTATCATAAAACATCGTACCAGAACCGTTTTCATGACGGACTTCAAAATGAACGTCTGCACGACCAGATCCGTCCACAGAGGAAATCTGCTGCTCATATCCGGGCATAAACTGCTGGAATTGCGCCTGGTTATACATAGCTGCTGCATCACCGGATTCAAATCCCGGAGTTTCAGCGTGTTGCTGCATGGCATACCAGTCTATGCCGTTTGCCGACTGCATAATCGTATGTGGTGCATCCGGCTCGTCATAATAAGCGCTGTTATACCACATGGTATTGCCACCATCGGCTCCGCTTGCTTCGATAACGCCGTCTCCAACGGTTCGGAGTGTTGTGCCTTCCGCTGCATCCGGGAATACCTGTGCAACCTGAGCCGCCTCAGAAATATCTCCCGTAAATGCAGGCGCATCATAAAATGCTCCCGCTCCTGCCCCGGATGCCATCTGTTACCACTGACTGCCATCCGATGCCGTCACAACAGAATGCGGTCCTTCTGGCTTATCAAACTAGGCTGCATTATACATTTCCACATTAGAACTCTGACCGCTTGCAGATGTAGCCACAGTACTGATCTGACCTCCGGATATCTGCGTATCCTTTAACTTATACCCATCAAGCTGCGGCATATAGTTGCCAAGGCTGCGGTCTGCGATATCCCCGGCTATACTGCCGGATACATTTGGGCTTCTGGACGCAACCGAAGAAATAGATTCCCCGGTAAGTGTCGCACCGTTACGGGCCGCCATTCCGCCAAAAGCACGGCCTACAAAACCAACGCTTCCGCCTCCTTTGAATATGCTTCCGGCGCTTCTTGCACCGTCACCAACACCGCTGATTACTCTTGCCGCCATCAAAAGCTCCATACCCATACTGGAACCGGTCTGGGCCACATTCAATCCCATCGCCGCCAGATACGAATCAAATTTCTGTGCCGTCTTTAAGAATGCAAGAGCGCAGAACAGCCAAAGGAAAATACTGCCCTGGCCGGTTGATAGCGCACCACCGTTTCCCATATACTGTCCTACGGAAGAATTGAACCCCCGCAGGAACCATACATTCATTACAAGCAGAAGCAGCTGGGAACCTACCATCCTACACCAGCTTTTGAATACCGGTGCCGTTGTTTTGGATGCTCCCATGGAAAATGCCAGAGGGGAAGTGTAGCAAAGAACGCCCACCACGATATATCTCTCTACCGTTTCAAGCAGCAATTTGAAATAATTCCATCCCAGGGAAATCTCCAGGATAATCAAAAGCAGCAACCCTACCACAGACACCACTGCGACAATCGTGGTCAGCCCATTGGACAACGCCTGCTCCACACCGGCAAAGGTAAAATCCTCCGCCGTCATACTGATATCCATAAGCGCCGTATAAGGCGCTCTGGCAATATCCAGCGTAATCATAAAGATTGGCTTGGCGTACCCAATAAGCAATGCAAAGATAGAGCTCCTCGCAAGCAGCGTCCACGGATTCTCCGCTTCCGTAATCGGCCCGCCAAACACACGGAACAACTGCCATACCGTAATCAGGAACAACACCGCCCATACTGTGTATTGCATGACCGTAAAGGCTTTTGATACAAATGGGAAATACTCTTCCATCGCTGTCATATCAGTTCCAAGTGCCTGAAGGAACAAACCGGAAACTGCATCCATCATCTGAGATACAATGCTGCTGATCCAGCTGACAATTCCTTCAAATATTCAGTCAAGCATCTTTCATCACCTCCCATCCGGCTTGCTCATATGTGAATAACTCCTTTGCTATTTTTGTGATGTCCACAGGCATACAAGGCCCGCGGATTTTACTCGTTTCTACCACTGCCTCCGGATATATACTCTTACCCTGGCAGTCAATCTACAGTTCTTACAATTCCTACACGGAGAAAGATACGCGCGTATTATAGGGTCAAAAAGTGCAACGCGGTTTTCAGGTTCATTTCCATTGGACTCATCTGCATCAGAGCCAGTTAATCGTCTGCTATACCATGTAATAAGACGGTTGAGCTGCTCATGGTCCGAACCTCTTTTTTGCGTATTCACGCCCCAAATGCGTATTTTATCAAGAATACTTACAACATCCCCCTGAGTAGGCATTGAAACCGCTGTACCAGTTGGGTACAGTCTATTAAAAATGAGACAGCCATAGGATTCGGGCAGACGGTACAGAGCAAAGACATCCCCATGCTTCTGAAAAAACCTCCATACTTTCGTCTTTTCCCAGCCCCATCGCTGTCCCAAGGCTTCCAAAGTCAAAACGGCGCCGTATTTTCCATACTGGACAGTTGGCGCTAAAAACGAGAACGCATTGTTTGTCTCTTCAAATACCGTGTGGCACCAAAGGTCAAGCCATGCGTCCGATTCCTCAAATTTATACTGCTTGGCGGCAAGCCGCTCCGTGATGCTGCGGGGAAGGCAGAGAAAACCATACCCCTCCGTAGCATAAACTGCTCCTTCCATACAAGCTTCTCCTGAGCATTTCACAACCCAGTCTGTGACCTGATAGGTCAGCTTTTTCGTTTTTGCGTCCAATGTATATTCGATATACCCCAGCTCCGACAGCGCCTGAAGCGTTTCCAGCGCTTTAGAACGGCTTTTCACACCCAGTATACTCTTCAAGCCCACAATGCCTCCAGACCACATACCGGGGCTTACAGCGTTACTGTAGCCGCAATAGGAGGCTTGTCCTTTGCGGAACGCCGCACGGGATGCAAGCTTCGCCCAGTATCCCATAAGCCCTTTGCCTTGCGGCAGACGGTTACGGGGCAGTTTTACCCATTGATATTTCATTAAGCATTTCACATCGGACACCTCCTCTTCTTCTAAAAATGGGCACAAAAATAGGGCGACCTCTTTTTTCTTAAAGAAGCCGCCCTTCAGCTATTCATATTAAATTCTTACCATCAGACGAAAAGGCTCTCGGTTTTTATGCCTACAAGATACCAATCATCTCCCATTTCAATTCGTGTGGGAATCCATTTACCATCTATATTGACATCCATGGTTGTCCCACAATGCAATCCACCGTAATAATCCTCCAGACTGAAACGGATTATCCATTCGACTACTTTGTAAATCTGGTACCAGTACACCTTGTTTCATCATATCATCCTCCTCTTCAACAATAATCTCATCATCAGGTTCATATAAGCTCAAGCGCTTTTCTCTATCGTTACTTTTACATTGCTGCCTGAGATATTCCTCAAATATACTGCGTCGTATCAAAACCTTTTTCCCGATTTTATATACGGACCCAGCCTCGTGTGCCATCCTTGTAAATACTTTTAAGCCAAGCCCGTAATAATCAGCGCCCTGATAGTAAGTAATAAAGTCCCGCTTTAGCATTTCAATATCTTCATCATCCAGCATATCTGAAAACATCCATAGATTCCCGCTCATTTTTCTTCCTCCTGCGACGCCAATGTACTCGGTTCATGGAAACGCTCCAGATACTCGTCAAAAATATCCCTGTTTATCAAAACCGTTCCATCCATCCGATAAATAGCTCCCGCTTCACTTGCCAGTTCGAGCAGCTTCTTGTGCTGGAGACTGTAAACTATTTCCGCATCCTTATACCGAAGGAATTGTCGGCGCAGCCTCTTGGCACTTTCCTGCACATCATTTTTTTTTCAAATCATAATATGACTTTGTGTTTTCGCTGATCATAAGTTTTAAACCCTTTCTTTCATTGATTTGACAATATGACAGAAATCGTGCCTAACGAAAAAGAGAACACCTTCTGAAATTTCTTTCAAAAAGTGTTCTCTTAACAGCGAGTGCTGCATTGCGTTTCTGCTTTTCAACTATTCATCCTGCGTCGTAATCCTTCGTATTTATACGAAAAATTGTTGTCAGTTTGTTGTCAACTTGGATTTGAAGTGCCGCAAACCCGCATAAATACTGGGTTTATTTGTCTAAGGTTTTCATCGTAGGGAACGTAAATATGTCCGTTAACATATCTGTCCATCTCCCTATATAACCCTGCTTTACAACATATTCCCATCTTCCCGTAATCCCACAGATATCCACGAATCTATATATCTGTAGAAAAATTGGTTCAGAATTGGTTCAAGAATGGTTCAAAGAACCTATATTTCCCAACTCAGTCTAATGCCCTCTCTTCTGCCAGTTTTTCAATTTCCTCAATTGGAAGTTCCGTACCCTTTGCAATCTTTTCATATGATAATTCTCCCATCAAAATGAAAGAGCGGGCAACATTCTTCCTTGCTGCCAAATCGGCTTCGTTTCTCATGTCTTCCATACTTCTACACATTTCTTCCACTCCTTTCGGGTTCTCTTTCAGATAACGTGTGCGTTCCGCCATCAAAGAGAAATTCATATCTTTCGCATCTGTACAATTGAAATCATGCATTAGTTTTCCCAAATCTGAATCCCCTCGGTATTCACCGTTTACATACAGGATATGTTCCCCATCTTCAAAATTTTTACCCGTTGTCAAGTTCACTCTCTCTACAATATAAAACGGTTCCCCTTTTCCGTAAAAATCTTTTTCTGTAATAAAAATTGTATATGTTTCCGGCAGTTCCTTAAATTCCTGCCCTGCATCCAGATTCTCAATATCCATTACGCTGGAATGGTATCTTGCCCTATGCGGATCCGCGCCTTTATCCGTTCGCTGGATTTCCAAATCATACTTTTTGTTTTCTGAGTCTCTTCCATATGCATCCAGGCATATGGAACGCGCTCCACCCAGCCTTTTCATATCCTTCTGTGTCTGGCAGTCAGTGATAACCAGATCTTTTTTCCCTATGATTATCCGCAGTACCTGTTCTGCCAGAGGGATGTTATCTTTAAAAAGACAGCGCATAAAGTCATCATCTATAGGCCTGAGTTCTTTTAAACGCTGTAAATCTTCCTGATGCTCACGTTCTTTTCTCTGCTGTTTCGTCTCATTCATATCCCCACCTTCTTTCCATTATCGTTTACCTTTTTCTATTATAATCTGAAAACATTGGAAAAACAACAGCGACAGGCGATTTTATGTTGTCTGCTGTTGTTTTTCATATATACGCTCATCTTTAAGTTATAATGCTATGGCTTTTTTTCATGCCAACCATTTACCGTATACTCTGAATGCCAGCTCCGATTCTCTGCCGAAGATATTCAATTATATTTGGCAGCGGAAATATAGCAGACAGAATGCTTCCTGAACCGTTTGCTTTTCAGGATAAAATGCCAACTGTCTCGGCTTGCTAAAGATACTGGCATATTTGTCTGTGTCCGGAAGAAATCTTTTCTTTTCCGGGACATAAATTTACATTCCTTATTCTTAAATCTCACTCCTTCTTTGCTTGTTTTCCTTTGCTCATCTTTTCCTGAAGATTGCCAAATTCCCGCTGTTTCAATTCGTTTGTTACATCAGTATAAACATCCATGGTGGTAGAAAAATCCTTATGTCCTAAAGTATCCTGTATAACCTTGAGATTCACCCCTGCTTCCACCAACCTTGTTGTAAAAGTATGCCGCAGACTATGGCAGGTAAATCTCGGCAGCAGAACGGGATTTTTTTCTTTCCGGGCAAATTGCAAATCGTTGCAGTCCCGGATAATCCTTCGGAGCGCCTTATTCAAAGTCCCCTGGTGCTGCAGATTCCCAAACCTGTTAATGAAAATAAAATCTGTGTATCCGTCCACCGCAGCATTGCATTTCAGACCATTCAATTCCTGATAGTGCTTTTCCTCCATAAACGCTTCTTTTACATCTTCCAACATGGGAATTGTACGGTTCCCTGCTTTTGTCTTTGGCGTATGCACACTGAAATAGCACCCTCCCTCTACATGGTCATAATAAACCAATGTATGATTTACTTCAATAATTTCCTTTTCCAAATCAATATCCTGCCAACGCAATCCTGTAATTGCTCCAACCCTCATTCCTGTATTTGTCATAATAGAAAAGATTGGATACCAGTGGTGGTATGGCGTGTCCTCCCTGCGCAGAAAATTCAGAAATAACTCCTGCTCTGGCACTGTAAGCGCCTTTTTGCGCTCACGTCCAATATTATGCGACTGCTTTAATTCCTTCAATAAATTATCGGAAATGTTCATCCTGATATAACCGTCTTCCACAGCGACAGTCAAAACCTGATGCAGCACCGTATGTATATTGTCCATTGTCGCTATTTTCAACCTTCTTTCATCCACCAGCGAATTATAGAATGCTTTCAGGTCGGAACGTTTTAATGTCGTGATGCGGAGCATGCCAATCTCCGGGCTGACAAAGTTCCGGTACATATAGCAGTAATTCTGATAAGTGTTTTCTTTCAACCCCCTCTTCAATCTGCCCCATAATTCAAAAATATCATCCAATGTGACATTTTGGGCGTCTGTGCGTATGCCATCAGATTTATCTCTGGCAATCCGTTCCTCCCGTTTTCGAAGTTCTTCTAATGTGCCTGCTGTGATGGTATGCCGCTTTCCTTTCTTGTCAGTGTAACGGTATTGGAAATAACCATCCGGGCGTTCTGATTCACCGGTTTTCAGCAGGCGGTGCTTTTTATCATATCGCTTTTCCAATCGTCTCTCCTTTCTCGAAAGGCCATGGAGAACACCCACGACCTTTCTTAAAATTAAATGGAATATAGGCTATCCAAATACTGTTCCAATTTGCTGCGTTTAAACATGCGCTTGCTTCCATTCCAAAGAACAAACTCGCAATTCTCAGAATTGCTGAGTTCCCTTAATGTCTGTTTGCCAAGCCCAGTGTACTGCGATGCCTCCGGCAGCGTTAGAAGAAATTTCTGGCCTAACCCCACATTCGCTTTCTCCATGCCTTCTGCCTTTTCTATGTTATTTGCTCGCTTCAAATTCCGCTCATCCTTCCTATTGTCTTTTGCCCATATTTTGTATTTTCATTATAACCTGATACACCCTTTTCAATAAACAAGCAAAAATCTCGCAATTTCTCGCTTTATGCTTTTGATGAAGCCATTTTTGATAAAATCGGGGCAAATTTTCAACATAAACATCTGTCGTCCCCCTAATGCTGCACAAGGCTATATTGATATGCTTTGCAAATACCTCCACTGTAAAATTATGGGGCATCCCAGTACTGACTTCTTTTTTCAAGATGCTGAACACAGCGAAACAATAAACCATTGAAGGAATAAAAATAAGGACAGCGTCAATGCGTTGTCCTTGTTCCTGTCATATAAACAATTCAAATACCTAAATAATCCATCAAAGCGTAATCTCGGTTTTTGTTTTCTATTTTTCTTACCTGTTCCAGAATTTCAAAATCCGCTTCGCTCCCGTTTAGTTGCAAACAATAAGATTGTTCCATCTGTTTTTCTTCCACCTTTACAGTGATTAATTCCAACTCTTCAAGCGCGTAATTCATTATATAATAAAAATCATCTATTGAAGTTTTCCTTAAACTGTGGTTTGAAATTGTTGTTACTAAATTCAGGCATTCTTCCAAACATTTTTTCTCCGTCCTTACCGGTTCTTTTGATATATCTTCATCACATCCTCCGTTTCTCCCTGCCTGGCATTTTCCACCTGTAAAAAGAACTGACAACGCTTTGTATAAGTCCCTTTTTCCTATTTGAACATCATCATCTTCTTCTATTCTTCCTGTTCCACAATAGTCCAGAATTTCCTCTTGAGACATTTTTTCCGTTAGGCCGGTTTTATATAGATTTTGAAATCTTTCCGCTGTACGAACTTTTTCCGCCATCTGCATGATGGCTTCAAATTTCTGTTTTCATTGCTTTACCAGGGCATATTGATATTCGTACATGGTTCTCATAGATGTTCTTCTTGGTATATTTCTTTTGGAAACCTTTACAAAAATTCTGCTTTCGAACAGGTCTGCCATTCGGGTATGTATATCCTTGACGTAATAACCGTTTACAATTTCCTCTATTCTTCTTTTAGGCGTGTTATTATTCAATTTTTCTCTCAAATGAGAAAAATCATGTGACATTAAAGATGTTGGTTCCGAAAATCTTCTTGTCTTTTCAGTTTCAATCAGGCTTTTGGCCATCTGTTTAGCCTGTTTCGCATCTTTTTCGGACCTTAACACAGGCAAAATATCTGTAAGATATTCTATTATTTTATCTCGTTCTTCTGATGTGATGGTGACAGTTCTCTTTTTAAAAATTTTTAATAATTCTTTCAGTTCAAATGCCACATTGTCCCCGGTGAAAATAAACTTGCCTCCCTCACCATTTGCAGAGTCTGACTTGTACCAGTTAATCTCTTCTTTGCTGAATCCAATCGTGTTTAAAATATCTGAAAATTTCCTTATTATGCTATCCGCCACTTTATCTGTATCACTTTTTTCATTCGTTTTGGTAAAAACTTCTTTTGTCCAGTCATTCTCTATCCATATGTCCGCAATTTTCCTCCTTTGGATTTTCTTTTCTCCCTCCACTTTTGCCCGACAGGACAGGAAGAGCATGATAAATTCCATAAGCTCCCAGTCATCCAGGCACTCATTTTGCCCTACTTTCCTCTCCAGGCGCTGGAAAATCCCTTTTCCGCCCAGTTTGAAAAAGAAGGTACGCTCCACAGCCAGCATCTGCTCCGTCAGCGCTTTGTTTGTGATGTCTTTGTTCTGGTACACTATTTCATCTGTTCCCATGTTTTTTCCTTTCCGGGATGTTTTTCCGCTGCTGCTTTTATTATATCCGCTTTCGTTCTGGAAAGCAATGGTTCCCTGTTTTTCTTTCTGTCCCGTTGTAACAGTTCAGCCCAGGACTTTGCGCTTGCTGCAAAGTCCGTGAGAATGTGCAATGGTTGAGAAGAATCCGGCCTCTTTGCCGAAGGCAAACTGGAACAGGCCGGATTCAGTAACTATGAAGCCGAAGGCTGAATAGTTACTCCCCATTTTTATTTTTCATCTTCCCCCTGTGACAGCGCCTGCGCGAACACTGTCAGTATTCCGATGATTATAAATTTTATGAAGTGGTTCATTCCAGGTTCGCCTCCTTCCCCTGCCGGCCTTCCCAGGCAATCCTGATTTCCCCGCTTTCCCTGGAATAAAGGTATACGCTCCCGGACAGCCGCTCCTCTGCCGCCACTTCGCAATGGTTGACTTCGCGCACCATGCCCGCAAGCTCTTCCGGCCTTTCCCGGCCCGCCGGAATTGCCAGGACCTCAAACACGGAGCTTGGGAGGATGTACAAATCATCCTGGAGCCGCTCCGCAGCCTCCCGGAAACTTTCCGGGTACAGCAGGATGGAGGCGCCGCTGACGCTCCCGGCGTTCACTGCCACATACATCTTTACCGGGAACCCGCCCATGGCGCGTTCCCCGTCGGGCAGGCATTGCCCTCCGGCTTCCAGGAGGATTTCACGCATGCTTCTCACCTGCGGGTTTTTGTGTCTTTTATGGCATATATGGGCGCATTCCTCCAGTTCTTCCTGGCTGATCCCCCAGAGTTTCAGGTGGCTTTTGTCAACCAGCACTGTCCCCCGGCTTCCGCCGCCCAGATCCTCCATATAGCAGTAGACTTCCGCAAGGTCCAGGAACCTGCGGTGGGGCAATGCCTCCAGCAGCTCCTGGTTCGCTTTGTAATTAATGACCTTTATATCCAGTTTTTCCCTTGCCAGACACCAGCGGGTGAAGCCGGACAGGATTGAGACATTTTCCGGCGGCCTGTGTCGGCGAAAATCCCTCTCGATTTCCCGGATGACTTCCGGGAAGCCCTTTCCCTTCCGGTATTCCTCATAATATTCCTCCAGGTAAACGGTGGGGAAGGCTGTTTCACTGGGGCTGTACAGGATAATCCCGCGCCTGCGCACCCCGTTGTTTTTCAGGACTTCCCGCAGTCTGGCTGTCTTCCCCTCAAAACTTTTTTCCAGTGCTCTGGCTGTCTTTTCTATAAATTCTTCAAATTCCATCATTGTGTTATCCTCCATCCATAATAAGAAAATGCCGCTTTTACGCGGCTTCTTTGGGTTTCGTTTTCTTTAAGCTGTTCAACGCGTTTGTGTAAATCTCCGGGGTCATCTGCCCGATTCCGCTGATATGGTAACGCTCCAGGACCGTTTCCAAAGTGACCCCGGTGCGCTCCAGCTCTTTTTCCAGGGCTTTTTTCTGGGCGGCGCTTATCTTCTTCCCTTTCCCGGCAGGTTTTGCAGGCTTTGGCGGCTCCATTTCCGTTGTGGTTTTTAAGTCTGCTGCCGCCCCGGTTTCTTCCGTGCTTCCTGCAGTTTTTCTTCTTTTGCCGCTTCCCACGGTTTTCTGTTCTTTCACGCTTCCTTCCCTGCCAGAGTCTTTCCCGCCTTTGGCTTCCTCCCCGCTCTCAGACGCGTTCTTTCTTCCGGCCTCCTCCGGGGGCATCTCCGGTTTCCCTTTGAGTTCAAACACCGTCTGCCCTTTCCCGTTGACGATGGAGAGGGCGCGGATTTCCCTCTGGCTGTTACAGGCGATGGAACGCACCCGGAAACGGTCCGGGGTCACATACCGCCCTTTCCGCTCCAGGATCTCCGCTTTCCCGGCCGGAATCCAGATAAACGGGGCGGTGTAAAGCTCCCGGCCTACGCCCCAGTTAAAGCAGGCCCGCTTAAAGGAATCGGAGGCCTGCCCCTTCTCCTTTTCCGCGTAGCCCGCGGTTCCCACGTCCTGTTTGGCAATCCACTGCCCTTTTTCCCGGTCCCACACTTCCACGGTGCAGTACAGGTTACCGTTAATCTCCTGGTGGCTCCTGCGCCAGCCGAAGGGCGTGAAGGTTTCGTCTAAAATCCTCTGGTCCACCCTGGCGTCTTTGAACAGCAGCAGGCTCAGCCCTTTCCCATTAATTGCCGCCACCCTGCATTCGATTTCTTCTGCCCGCAGCAGGCGGATGGTTTCTTTTTCCATACGCGCTCCTTTCTTTTTATGGCAGTGAAAAGCGGCAGTGGATAGTTCTTCCCCCTGCCGCGCGCTGCCTGTTTTATGATATTTTTTATGGTTTCAGTGTCTTTTCGGGAAAAATCAGATTCCCGCAGACAGCTTCTTATGTTATGCGCCCGGCATGGCCTGCCGGTTTCCGGCTCCTTTCCCCGGATTTTTGCCATTAATCAGCGTCGTTTCCTGCGCTTTTCCAACAGCCGGTATCATTCCTTTGTTTCTCACGGTTTTCGGCGTAACTGCCTTTTACGCCACTGTAAGCCGCCGGTAGCTGCTTTTCACGCAGTACTGGTCGTAAATCTCCTTCCGCTCTTTCTGCAGCCGCTTACGGTCAAAGGTGGTGGAGTTTACGGTCTTCCAGCTGATTTTCCGGTCCCCGACCACGCCGCTTTCGTATTCCTTCAGGTATCCCTTCATCTGGTTTGTGACCGCCTCTTTCTGCCTTTCCAACTCTTTTATCTGCCCGGAAAGCTCGTCATACCGGCTGCAGAGGGGCAGGGCTTCCTCCGGGAGCCGGAGGGCGGCCCCGTTGGAATCCCGGTACTTCCCATTCAGGAACCTTGTGGTGGCTTCGGAGCCGTCCGCCGGAGGCTCTTTCCCGCCCAGGACGTATTCTTCCCAGAATTCTTTTTCCATCTGGACGATTCCCTTTATCATGCCTTCGTCGCGGAAGGCTTCATGATATATGAAATGGTTCCCGCCCACTAAGGCGGCGATATAGGTTTTCTCCGCGCCTGTCACCGCCATGTAATGCTGTATCTGGCACTGGTATTCCAGGGGGATCCCTTCCTCCCACGCTTCCAGTTTGTACGCGCTGGCTGTTTTGGCTTCAAAAACGCACAGCTTCCCGTTTTCGTTGATGACCCCGTCCAGGTCCGCCAGCATGAACGGGTGCTCCCCGCTCTGCAGGATGGCCCTGCGGTTCCGCACCTTCAGCCCGGTCCTCCTTGTGAATTCCTTTTTCACCACAGGCTCCAGGAGCGTGCCGAACCGGGCGCATTCGGATTCCGTCCCTTCTGGCTCCGCCTGCCCGGTCTTGTCCAGCCAGAGCTGGAACACGGAGCGGAATTTATTCACCCCCGCGATAATGGAAGCGTCGGAGCCTCCTATGCCCATCCTTCTCCACTGGAGCCATTCTTCCCGGCCCATGCCCGCTGTCTTCACTAAAACTCTCATAATGTTCACCCTTTCCTTTCAATTAATCCGGCGCGACTAATGATAAAAAGCTGGTTTACTACAATTGCCGCGCCTTGCCTTCAGTTTCTTCCTAAGAATGCGGCAGTGAAAATCTCCGTTTTTCATCGCTGCCTTTCCCTTCAGTTTTCCCAGCTGTGGCGGGCTGCCTTCCTTACGCAATCTTTTTCATCAGGCGGTGCGCCCGGTCTGTCAGCAGGCTCCCGTCCATGACCCTGGAGAACAGGTTCTCCTTATAATTCCCGGAATCCCGCAGGGGCTTCCCGTGGGTGGCGAAGTCTGACGCCGCGTTGACGAACCGGTACCCGTTCTTTGGGACTTCCCGGAGGTCCGGGGCTTCAAAATACCTGAGTTCCATGTCCTCCCGCTGCCTTTCGACGTTCTTTTTCTGGGTCCGGCTCATGGATTCCTCCAGCGGGAGCAGGGCGTGGATGGCTTCCCTGGCTTTCGCGTCCGTGAGCTTCACCCTGCTTAACGCCTCAAGTTCCCTCCCCAGCGTGTCCATGTAGCGTTCCGCCAAAAGCAGCGTGCTTTCAGCCTCCCCAATGCGGTCCCGCACCCTGGAAGTGTGCATGGCGGACCAGCTCCTCGCCGCTGTGGACAGGGCGAGGTTCAGCGTGTTGCTGCAGACCACCCGCACGGGGGTCATGGCCACCTTTATGGCGCCGCTCCCGTCATGGGAGTTGGAGAACACCATGTAGGGGCTGATCCTGTCCCCCAGCATGATGTACTCCCGCGGCATCCTGGCCAGCACCCACACTTTCCTTCCCCCGTTGAGGGAGCCGGCGGTCTCATAGCGCACCCCTTCCCCCAGGAGCCTGTCCGTGAAGGCGAAGGCCTCCTCATTCTGCACCACTTTATAGCGGTCTGAGACAATCCCAAGGACTTTCCCGTCCGAGTCCCTTACGTTCGCCCAAAACCCCGGCGCTTCCAGCCCGTCTTCCGTGCGTATCCCTTTCTGCTCCACTTTCCAGTCCAGCCCGGCCGCCGCCAGGGCCTCCCTGGAGCTTAAAGCCTCCGCCACTCTGACGCCCAGCCCGTGCCAGGGCTTTTCCCTTGTGTAAAACATGGTTTCCACATCTGCTGCCATATAAAATTCCTCCTTTTGGTATGATAATGAACGCGCCCGCACAGGACTGGAAAAACTCTGTTCCTGTGGGGCGCGAATTTATGCTCCTTCCATGGAACGCGGCTGTGCCGCCCTCCATGGAAGGAAAAACGGGGCCGCGCCAAAGCCTTCCAAACAATTGGCTCTGGCACAGTCCCGTTTTTTCCTATTGATATTTTTAAGAAGTTTTCCCATGCAAAATGGGCAAACTCTATAGAAAAGTTTCCATTCCACCGCTTTCAGTTGGTGCGCAAATAGTAATGAAAGCGGTTCTCACCTTTAATGTTCCGTATTACAATAAGCAAATAAACTGGCACACCCTGATGGAATATGCCATAGCCACCTTACTGGCAACCTCGGTTGGAGTTTAAAGCAAACCTGCGCACCCTGATGGAATGCGCCGGTTCCGTTTATGGCTGGAATGATTCTGTTTTCACATAATGGTTCACTAAATTTCCTGACGCGTCACGCCACAAAGCGTCATTCGCGTAAAACGCAATCCGGTATTCCATCCCGCTGAATGTGCAGGACACTTCCGTATCGGAAGCCCTGTAAAGGGTGGCGATTTCGTTTGTGCCGGCTGCAGAATCCGACCATTCCATGACGCCAACGGAATTGTCTTCCGTTTCATCACTGAAGATAGAGACAGCCATTTCCTTTGACCCTTCCGCGTATCTCCCAGCGGCGTCATAAATGGATATGGGATTTTCCGGCAATGACTCTTCCGTCTCCGGGGCTTCCTCCGGGACGTCATCCGCTCCGTTTTGGCCAGTGGCTATGCCATTTGCCTGGGCGTACTGTTCAAACGCTTTCTCCAGCATTGCCCCTGTAATGAGCTGCGACTGTGGAACGTCATTGAAGCTCAACGCGCCGGAAGTGAATGCCCCGTCCTCTTCCAGGATAAACTGCAGCCGGGCTTTCACTTCCACTTCCTGGTATGTGCAGTACCCGGTGAATTCCACCACATCCTGCCCGTCCTCGCTTTCAAAATATTTCCAGGTGGGGCTTGCAAAGAAACTGTCAAAAGCCTCCCCAAATGTAATCTCCGGGTAAGCCTCCGGATAGCCATTCTTTACGCTTATTACGTGTTCATCGTCATTGTCAGCGATGTTTTCGGCCTGGTCTGCCACTTCCTGAGCGATATCTTCTGCCTGCTTTTCCACATCTTTTGCGGTTTCCTGCGCACAGCCTGCCGCCATGCACAGAATGTTCGCCGCTATCAAGATTGCTGCTAACTTTTTCTTCATATGGGTTCTCCTAAACAATCACTTTTTCACGGTAACCTTTTTCACTGCTGAGTAGCTGCCTTTCACTTTCCCGCTGTATGCTTTCGCGTAGGCGCAGGCCCTGACATAATATTTTTTCCCGGCTTTCAATTTTGGTATCTTTTTAGATGCCGTTTTGTTCTTTGATATAGTGAACGTTTTAACGCTTTTCTTAAATTTTTTATCCGTGCTGCACTGGATGATGTAACCGGACGCTTTGGCGTCTTTCTTCCACTTTGCGGTGATGGTTCTTTTGCCTGTGGATTTTGCGGATGTGAGCTTCAGTTTTTTGGGTTTTACGGTCAGGGTGATGGTTTCTTCCGCTTCCCCATATGCGCCATTTGCGGCGGCTTCAATTAAAATATCCGTTTCACCGCATCCTTTGATGGTTACCTTTCCATTTTTATTCACAGTGGCGACCTTTTTATTCTCTACGGTGTAGGTAAGTTTCCCGCCGCCGCTTGCCTTCGCGCCAAGGGAGAAAGGCTTTACGCCATAGGTTTTTGTAATGTTTTTGGCTGTGATAAACTGCTCTTTTTCTTCTTCCTCTGGCTGCTCATCCTTATCTGGGTTTCCAGAAATCTGCCCATTATTACCGGACCCTCCTGGAGTTTGGCCGCTGTTATCTGGATTCTGTGTAACTTTCTGTACCGTGACAGTGCAATCCGCTTTCACGCCGCTTGCTGTGGATGCAGAAACTACCGTTGTGCCCGCGCTCCTGGCTACAACAGTTCCATCATATACCTCTGCCACTGCCGGGTTTGCGGACGACCATTGCAGAGTGTCCGTGCTTTCCAGAGGCAGGATACGGGCTGTTAGGACGCTGCTTTCCCTTTCTTTTAAAGCAAGGGACGTTTGGCTCAGCTGTATGGAAGCCGCTGGAACCAATACAGTTACGGTGCATTCTGCCTGCAGGCCATTTGCGGTGGTTGCGGTAATGACTGCGGTTCCTTTTGCGTTTGCTTTCACCAATCCGTTAGTGTCCACTCCTGCCACAGAGGAATTGCTGGATTCCCAGGTTACCAATTTATTGGAAGCGTTTTCCGGGGCTATCACAGGGGCAAGCTGCTGCTGTTTGGAACGGTAGAGGGAAAGTTCCCGTGGCATGGTGATACTGGATACTGGGATTTCTTTCACTTTAACCTCAAAAGACGTTGCCTTCCCGCCATAAGTTACAGTAACTGCCTGGGTTCCAATCTGCGTCATGTCATAACCGCTTAACATTTCAGCGGCGAGAGGGATTGCAGTTGCAATGTTGTCCTCATAAGTTATTTTCAGAACCGCGTCATCAAATATTAGTGGTTCCCCCTGGCTGTATTCCAGTTTCTGCGGTTTCTGCGATAGCTTTACGGAAGCCACTTTAACCATACGGTTGTTTTTTAATTGAGGGTATGGATAACTGCAGTAAGGGTCAATTTCCCAGGTGTCTGTGAAGTCAAACCCGGTGAAAAGTTTTGGGTTCTTCATCTGGGCTTCGGAGAGGGAAACGCAATTGGGAGTGTCCGCCTCATTTCCCATGCCCTGGGACGCAGTGCCTTTTAAGTAGCTGCAATTTTTTACTGCAACTGCTTGTCCGCATAACGCACCAACCTGAGAATTCTCAGCACCCTTAATATTGCCTATATTATAACTCCGTTCTAATGAATTAAAAGCATGCCCACATATTCCTCCAACACGTATATCTCCAATATTCCTTGTTTCCGCTTTTGAACAATCAACTTCGCATAAATTATAGCAATCCTTAATATTCGTATATTCAGCATTTCCTGCTAATCCGCCTATATAAGAATTTCTAGATAGAGCTCCATTTTCATAATTGATCTTTGATATAGTAATATTACCACTTGAATAACAATTTTCCAAACAACTATTAAAACCTAAATCTGTTCCAACTATGCCACCTACACTTGTGGTAGAATTTCCTGACAGATTAGAATCCATCACATTAATAGTGGCATTAATGCTGCAATCTACAAGACCGAGATTTTTTATAGTTGCTCCAGAAATTTCTTCAAATAAGCCAATATTATTTGATACATAGTCCGCCACGCTAAACTCTCCAAAAATATGCATCCCAATAATCCGATGCCCATTCCCATCCAGTGTGCCGCTGAATTCCTCAATGGAGTCCCAGCCTGTTCCGCAGTCATAATCGCCGCCCTCACTGGTAGTTTCTGCCATGTCAATATCATTCATTAAAATGTAATTGCCTTCTGGATTGCTCCTGATTGCATACAAATCCGCAATATCATATATTGCTGTGTAGCCTTCCGGGATTTCCCCTTCAGCCACATCTGTAGAATCTTCCACTGCCGCCCGCACTTCCCAGGCTCCAGCCGGCATATCAACCGTTCCTGCCATAAGGCACAACGCAAGCAGTAACGCAATTTTTTTCTTCATATCCTTTCCTCCTCGTATTTTCTCCGTAGTATTTTTTGTTCTTCTCAGTCCTCTGTCTTTTTCCTTCCATCCCCTTCCTCATGTTCCTCTGGTTTCCATTGTACTTATTATATATTCTTTAAGCAATCTTTTCAATGCTTTTAGCATATTTATTTTTCCCTAAAGCAACCGTTATTACAGTACGATAGGAAACGGAGGTATATATATATGGTAAACGGTCTTGGTGAACGTCTGGAACATATACGGGTGGGTCTGCGCCTTTCCCAGAAGGAAGCTGCCGCGGCTATCGGCGCGTCCCCTTCCGTCATTTCCAATTATGAAAGCGGCGAACGCACCCCCAGCGTGGAAAATCTGATGGCTCTTGCCGGCCTGTACCGGTGCTCTGCGGATTACCTGCTGGGCCTTGAGAAGCCATCCGGCTCTTACGTGGACGCTTCCATGCTGGATGAAAAACAGAGGGCTCTGCTGCAAGGGTTTCTTCACGGTTTAGGCAAATAAGCCATTTCTAATCTGTCTGGCGGCTTCCTTCAGACAGATTTTTTAGTGTGTCCTTTATCCTGTCGTGCAATATTTTTACAATCCTGATGTGGACGCTGTCTGATTTCTGCGCTTCCATATCATTTTCCAGCAAAATGACAAGGCTCAGCGCGTCCAGCAGTTCCTCGCCCGCCTGTTCGAAAATCTTTCCGGCTTCCTGTAAACTGTCCTTTTCTTTCTCCATGCCAGCTTCTCCTTTCCGTATCCCTCTTTGTTTTTCTCTGCGCGTATTGTTTTACCCTGCCGCGTTTTACCGTCTGTCTTTGCGCTTTCCAGCGTATATTTCCTGTCAGCGCGGCTTCCTGCATGACAGAGCCTTACCCATACAGCTTCCGATTTTACAGAAACCACGTCCATACAGGCTCCCGCTTTCCCGAAACGTGCCGGCACAGTCGGCTGTAAGAATATAATATATATTCAAATTCGCCTGAGACACGGATAGGCAGCTTTTTCTGTTTTCAGGACTGCGCCGCCTTTTTATGTTCCGGTGGGACATAAAAATGACACGCCGCAAGATAAAAGCATATCCTGATGCAATATAAAAAATATTTGCGGAACAATTCCGCCCTCTTTACTTTCTCTCGGAGCAGCCCCTTATTTTTTCCTCCACAATCCTCCCGAACCGCGCTTCACGCTCTTTTGTCTTCCGCTTATTCTCCCTGCGTTTCCTGATGGTTTCAAAATCCACGGTATTGATCCCAAAATGGATATGTATGCGCCCGCTGCTCTTATCCGGCCTGTGGATTCCATAGACCACCTGGCAGCGGTCTTCTTCGTAAATGTCACGGGCCATGTCGCGCGCCATCCCGTCCAAATCAATGGGAACCTTTAAAATATCCCTTTCCGCTTCCTCAGACAGAGAAAACACCTCATGGTCCATGCGTCTCCCGAATTCCCCTTTCCTGCAGTATTCCCCCTGCACGCAATGGAATTGCCTGATAACCTCTTCCACGCCCGCAAATTCCGTCACGCCCAGCCCTCCCCATGCAATCAGGTCTTCTTTGTCCTGCCTGTTTGTGCGAGTAATGTAACGTATCACTTTCTCCACTGCGTCAGGGTTTTTGTAATTTCCGTTACCCGCCAGGTTAATCAGTATCCCCTGTGATTTATGCTCCATTTGTTTCATCCTCCTTTATCCTGTCGAATGCTTTCTGGTAAAGAGCCTCAATGTCTTCTTTCAGCTCACTGCTGCCGCATTTTTGAACCCTGTGCCAGAGCTCGTTCAGAAAGTCAATGGTTTCCACCTGCTCCTGCAGAAAACGATCTCCTGCCCCGCTTTTCTCTGCCAGCCCCTTTTGAACTAGGTACATGCTGACTGTCATTTTTTCCTTCTTTGCCCGTGCTGCCAGTTCCTCTTTCTCTTGTTCCGTCACCCGGATGTTGATGATTTTATTTTTCACTGTTTGTCCTCCATTCATATGTTTTATGTGATTTGCTCCATGTAGTAAGATGGTGAAATGTTTCATGTGATTTAAGAATGATTTATTTCTAATGAATTCAGATGGTTTTAAGGATTCCATTCCTATGGAAAGTTATAGCAAGTACGCAGAAATTTTCTCTTTTTCAGGGAATCCCTTTCTTCTTTTCGCAGGCATCTTGCGTGGCCTTTGTAGTTTTGTGTATACAATTGTGAAAGTCCATTTTAAAAAAATAAATTTTTTACAAACAAAGGAGTAATGGAGCAACTGACTGCTCATGACGATTCCTACATATTTGTGAGTGAAAAATTAATCATAAAAAAAGAAGCGTTTCGCTTCGGAAAGGACAGGATATGGAAAATTATTATATGACAGTAAAAGAATTTTGTGAGAGGATGCAGGTCAGCCCCTCCACGGTCTATCGAATGATTAAAAATCATATGATTCCGGCTGTGAAATTTGGCCGATATTGGAAGATTCCGGGAAGTGTGTTTGAGAATATTCATTAAAGCAAAAAAATCCGCAGGATAGTTTAAAAGCACACACTATCCTGCGAATTCCCGTATCTGTTTCGTAATGACATCCAGCCTGTGTAAGGCTCCCTTTTTCAGTCTTTTAAAAATCTGGTGTCAAACTGGTGTCAAATTTCCGCTTCCAGTCGCCGGAAGCATTGGTTTTACTGGTCTTTTTTCTCTAATGACTTCATCGTCGGGAACAACAAATTAGATAAAGTATTATCACTCATTATCAAGTATCCTCCCGTATTTGCCGCATTTCCAAAACGTATTATAAAGTATTATTCTGTACCATGCAAGCAAAATTCGTAGTAACTTTGTAGTATCTCAGCTATTTTGTAGTTACGATTCACACATTCAATTTCAGGACTCTCTCCTAAAATATATCAAGATTGTGTGATAAGTTTTCGATTGCTTCCTTTTTCTTTGCGTCTGTGACCTCCGCATATATATCCATTGTTGTTTCGATATTAGCGTGTCCCATGACAGCCTGAATGACTTTTACATTTGTTTCCTTTTCGCAGAACCTCGTACAAAAAGTATGCCGTAAATGGTGGCAGGAAAAATGTGGAATGATAATGGGCTGTCTTTTTTCCTTTTTGGCATTTACCACTTCTTCCGCATTGTAATTCTCCAAAATCCTTTTTATCGTCCCGTTTACAGTCTGCGGATTATGGATATTTCCAAAGCGGTTGCAGAATACAAATCCGGTCATGCCGTCAATCACTGTACTGTTGAAGCCAGATTCTTTCTGCACCTCATACTCCGTTTTGAACGCTTCATAAACCGCATCCATCATTGGAATCGTCCTGATGCCCGCCTCCGTTTTGGAAAGCGATACTGCAAACTCTGACTTGCGTGTTTTTCCGCCCTCTCTTGCGTAATATGTCACGCTATGGTTAATACTGATAAGGCGGCTCTCAAAGTCTACATCATCCCACCTCAACCCGATCACTTCCCCAATCCTGCACCCGGTTCCTAACAGAACCGTGAATAACGGGTGCCAATGGTAGAATACCGGATTGTTTGCGGTATAATCCATAAAAGCCCTTTGCTGCTCCAATGTCAGAGCGTGTCTGATGCCCTTATTCTTTCCTGCTTTCCTTTTTATGTCTGCCATAACACCGTCAGACGGATTCATGCGTATAATTCCGTCACGCACTGCCAACTGAAACGTAGGGTGTAGAACCGTATGGATTGTGTCAACCGTGTTTGCCTGCAAATCCTTTTCATTTAACAGGTAATAATAGAAATACATCACATCGGAATACTTAATCTCTCCGATCTTGCGCTGTCCAAAGCCCTCTCTGACAAAATGGTCATACATATAGATGTAATTCGAGCGTGTTGTCCTGCGCAAATCATATTTCGTTGACATATACCTGTCAAAAACATAATTTAAGGTTGCACTTCCTGCCACATAAACATCCAGTCCGTCAAGCTGGTTTTTTATCAAATCCGCTTCTTTTTCCCTTAGTGTCTGCAAATCCCTGGCATATACAAATCTGCGCTTTTTGAACGGATCAGTGTATGTATATACATAGGTATTATCCGTTCTTTGAGATTCCCCCTTCCGTAATGCTCTGCCCTTGTTGTCTTTTCTTGCTTTCGCCATCTCTGCTCCTTTCTTCAAGGAGAGAGATTTTGCACCTCCGCATCCGGCGTCCGTAATAATAGGTCAACACCTGTATGCAATAATTGAGTTATGGTCATTCCGTGACTGTCCGCATAATCTTTCAGCTTTTGCAACTCCTTGTCCGTTACCCTTACACTTAATGTATTCAGCTTTGGGGCATCAGACTTGGGCCTACCCATTTTAGCCATCTGTATGCACCTCCAATCACTTCTACCTACTATTATACTTTCCGTATACGAAAAGTCAAGTGTTTTTTACTGCAAAATCTCTCAATCAAAAAAATCATCACACATACAATCTGAATGTTTCCAGGTATTCCTCAAAAATATCACAATTTACAAGCACCAGTTTATCAACCTTGTAAATAGCCTTTGCATCTTTTGCCATCTGTTCAAACTTGCTCTGGCACATACTATACATCTCCGCACCCTCTTTATAGCGAACAAATCTTTTTCCGTTTTTCATTCGCTCCATCATATCACCTCTTTCTGTCTACAAATAAGCAGCATCTTATCTGCCCATGACAGCCACGAAACTCTTTCCCGGCTCTCATCAGCAGATAAAACTTCTCTCTGTTTCTTTTAAAAAACACATACAGGTGACAGCTCATTACACTGTCCACATCGGTATCGCACCGTCATTCCAAACTGACCGGAAAACCCGGAAGTATCATTATCAAAGATATGCCTCATTGCCTCATGCAACTGCTGCACTTTTCGCCAGACATTCATCGCTCACTGCCTTAACTTCAATACCAGATTTCAGTATTCCCTCGTATGCACTTCCACACAAAAATGGAAGCAGGCAGCTCTTGGCGTGTCCGCATAGCGGCTCCGCACATCCCACACGTCCCGTATGTATTTGCATATTCAATTATCAAGGTACACTCGCCAACCTGCGTTGACGGGCAGAAAACCCTCTGCCTGTTTTGGATAAAATCATTTCCGGACTTGCCAGCCCAAAAAGCACATAAGCACTCTCCGTCTGCTATAAACGGTTCTGTAAAGATTATGTGCTTTAGCGGAATGGCAAGTTTACACTTCCAGTTTATCGGGGCCGTATTTATGTATGATCTGCAACAGGATTTTCTTTTGCGCTCCCTCTGCCTGTCCATATATTTCACGCAGGGTTTTTAATTCGTCCTGGGAAAGGGTATTCACATATGGTTTGTAATCCTCCCCTATAAAAATCCCTCCATCCCCTCCCTGCTTTGTATAAATCGGGTATCCGGGAGATAAAGCCTGAATATCTTTTTGTATCGTGCGGGTAGTGACGCCAAATTCGTCCGCCAGTTCCCTTGCCGTTGTACGCCGCCGGATAATCAGAATGTTAATGATTTCCGTTCTGCGGTCTGCTGTATTCATGCTTCACCTCCCTTCTGCTAATTCTCCAATCACATTGTAAAAAACGAACCCGAACAATCCGTTCCTATTCAAAAAAATAATTTAAAAAGTTTTCTGTTCCATCTGGCTCCGCTCTTTCGACAGCCGCCACATCTCCTTCTTTTACTTTTCTTCTGCTATCTCCTGTTGACTTTCCCCCTGTCGCTTGTTAAAATCTTTAGTGGATAGAATCAAAACTTCATTAACAGACACTCAAACTGCTATGAGCCGGATCAGGGAAACTCTGCCCTGTTCTGGTTGTGGCAGTTTTTTATTTGCCAGAGCTGGCCCCAAAAGCCAACTATCCGAACGGCTTTACAAAAGCAGGGGCGGAAACGCCCATATGTGTTGTAAGACGCTCGCCTAAGCTCGCACAACACGCAAATTCCCTGCGGGTAATTTGCCACGAATAGCAAGCACTGCCTATGGACGTCCATAGGCTTCAATTTCCCCAAGTTCCTCCAAGTGGGAACTTGAGAAAATTGGCTTGCAGAGGGCATATCCCCCTGACCCCCTTTGCGCTCCAAAATCCCGAAATTGCCTCTGCGGAATTTCTGGATTTTTACACTTGAAAAACCTTCCTGCCGGATACGGCATATTACAAAAACAAACCATTTTTAACGAAAGGAGCTTCCCAAGCAATGGAGAACCGAGAACGTCAAAACCGCTTAACGCTCCGTCTGAGTGATGATGAGCTTTACATACTGGAGCAGAAATGCAAAGCCTCCAATATGAAAGACAAATCCGCTTTCCTGCGGCATCTGATCCTGTACGGCTATGTCTATGACATTGACTATTCAGAGCTGCGGGAATACAACTCTGCACTTGCAAAAATCGGGAACAATCTAAACCAGATTGCAAAGCGCATGAATGCCACGGGCAATGTATACAAAGCCGATGTAAACGAAGTAAAGGAGCTGATGAAACAGGTATGGCATACACAAAAATCCATGCTATCACGGCAACCGTCAGTAAAGCAGTAGACTACATCTGCAACCCCGCCAAAACCGATGAGGGCATACTGATTTCTTCCTACGGCTGCAGCCCTGAAACTGCCGCCTACGATTTCAAATTTGCCCTGTCAAAAACCAGCCAGTCCGACCCAAACAAAGCCTACCATTTGATACAGTCCTTTCTTCCCGGTGAGGTTACTAAAAGTCAAGCCCACCAGATAGGCGTGGAGCTTGCCGACAGGCTTTTAGAGGGGAAATACTCGTATGTTGTCAGCACCCATATAGATAAAGGCCACGTCCATAACCATGTGATTTTCTGTGCCGCCGATAACATCAATCATCAGAAATATCATGACTGCAAAAAGACCTATTACAACATCCGCAGCCTGAGCGATGACCTCTGCCGGGAGCATGAACTTTCCATCATTACTCCGGGGGAAAAACGGGGCAAAACTTACAAGGAATGGCAGGCTGGCAAAAACGGCTCCGCATGGAAAGAGCACTTAAAATCCGACATTGACGAAGCCATAAAAACCGCCGCAACTTACGAGGACTGCATTGGGCTGATCCGGGCAAAAGGCTATGAAGTCAAGGGCGAGGACTTCGGGGAAAAGGCGCA
The DNA here is from genome assembly GCA_910584585.1 of uncultured Lachnospiraceae bacterium. GTDB lineage: Bacteria > Bacillota > Clostridia > Lachnospirales > Lachnospiraceae > Petralouisia. The sequence goes on from CAJUBP010000036.1 coordinate 34,104, forward strand.
TAAATTTATCTCCTTCCGCCCTCTGGACAGAGAGCGTTTTGTCCGTGGCAGCGCAAAGTCTTTGGGAGCTGAATACACCAAAGAACGGATCAAGGAGCGCATTGAGGAAAAGGCTCTTGCAAAGGATAAAAAGCGTGTGCCTTTCCCCACCCGGAAAAAGCCCATTGTCAGAGATTATTCAAAGAAAAATCTCATTGACACCACCGAGGACAAGTTTGCCGAAAGCCCCGGTCTGAAGCATTGGGCTGACATTCAAAACCTTAAAATCGCAGCAGCAGCTTACAGTCAGGCCGGCTCCATTTCCGGGCTTGAAGAACAGATTGCCGCCAAGTCCGAACTCGCAAAAACCGCACGGACGAGCCTTGTGGAAACGGAGCGTCAGCTAAAGGATTTAGGGCAGATTTTAAAATATGCCGAGCAGTATAAAACCAACCGCATCTACCATATCCGCTACCAGAAATCAAAGGATAAGGACAGATACCTGCGCCAGCACGAGACAGAGCTTCTGCTCCATGATGGCGCTGAAAATATGCTGAAGCGCTTCGGCATTGACATCAAAAACCTTGATGTGGAAAAGCTCCGCAGCGACTACAATACCCTATATTCCAAAAAGCAGACTTTACAGAATACCTATAAAACTGCCGAGAAAGAACTCGCCGGGCTTAACCGGAAACTGGACAACCTCAACCAATACCTTGGCCGGACTCCGGCACCGCTGGCAACAGGCGACAAGAAACACGACAAAAGCCAAAATAGCCTCTAAATTCGACATCAAAAAAGGGTGTACCGCAATGAGGTTTTTTCCTCTATTGCGATACACCCTTATGCGTGCGGCAGACCCTATGTCCAGTTCTTTTTCATACTTTATGTTGTGCATTTCCTTATATCTCTCTTTCATGTATTTCAATTCACTTTCCAACTGTATTCTGCTGCAATTCACGTCTGCCGAAGTGTATTGTAAACTACTATCGAGGTGAATCACAATGAATGATGCAAAACAAAATCTTGCTGCCGCAGTGCGTGATGCCCGGACAGAACTTGGGCTTTCACAGGAAAGGCTTGCTGAAATCCTGAATATTGACTCACGCACCATACTCAATATTGAAGCCGGGCGTGGCAACCCCAAATTTGAAAAGCTGTACCCTTTGATTACATACCTTAAAATACCGGCCAGTAAAATCTTTGATCCGGATTACAAGGACGAAGTGCCAAACCTCCAGAAGCTCCTTGCCCTGCAAAAAGACTGTACGGAGCAGGAAGCCGCTGACCTGCTCCCTATGGTTCGTTACCTGCTTGAATTACTGCGGAAATAGGAAAACCTCTCACTACGGTAAAGCAATCCTCCTAATCTGAAAGACAGCTATTCTTCCTGTCATAAAAATGCAAAGGCATCTATTGGTATCTTCCAATAGACGCCTCATTTTCAAATTCCTTACTCTATAATATCTGTCAATGAAACCTAACACCTACCATTTAGTGTTACCACTAAAATCTATCCCTGCTTAGTTCCCTTTTATCGTTTGCATTATTGATTTCCTACTATGCCCTTGCATCAAATCCGCCCTACACTCTTCAAAGCGGAATCTTCCGCTATTCGACAACTCTAATGCTATGCACATTAGTAATTTGTGCAGGATATGATTCTTCAATCGAACCGTCATATTCTATTTCCAGAACATCCCCGACTTCCGGCTCTGGCGAAGGATTCATATTTTTCATGGGAACTGTTATCTGGTCTGCGCTGTTCAATTCTGTGCTTCCAGCAACAGGCTCAACCAGATAATATCCATCATGTATCTCTAATATAGTCGCTTGAAATGTGGCTTTTTCGTTTCCACCAACCTCTGATTCCCCGCCGCCAGTGGACGTTCCGCAAGCGGTGACTGTCAACATAAGACTTAGGACTAAAATTACCAGCACTTGTTTTCTCATAACACATGACCTCCAAAAAATTAAATTACAATTCCCCAATCTGCCGGAATGCCGGGGATACCCGCCCTGCCTTGTTGGACTGTGGCTTATCGGGGATATACAGCCAATGGAAATTATTTCTTATTCATGAAATCCCAATAAGCCTGCATACTGTACTGGTAATATGCCGCCGTCTTTTTCTGGAGCAGTAGCTTCATATCGCCGATCTGCTTCTGAAACATATCCATGAAATCCGTCCTGTCATTTAATCCCATAGCCCCGGCTTCCATCGGAAGGGAAGTAAAGCCTCCCAGCTTCTTTACCCCCATATGCGCTTCCAAAGCACGCATTTCCACAACAGTCGCTGACTTGGGATTTACCTCGTTGATATGTATGGTCTTTTCAAATTCATCCGGATTGCTTCTACAAGTTGGCATACTATTTCCAGTTCTCGTTTTACTGCAATTAAAATCAAATGATAAGAGAAAACTGTCAGGTTGGAAAGGGCATCCTGGATACTTTTCATTTGATAAAACTCTGCTTGTTGTTCCAACAAAATCAAACTTTCCCATGTCATTTCTCCTTCATCAGCAATTACTATAATTCTGTTTTTCTTCACACCCCCATCTCTCTGTTTCTCATATTACAATTCCTCCACATGACTTTCTGTATAATGATAAAAATAGTTTTCATTTTTTAATAACGCCAGAAAAAATATTTGCTGCACTTCACATGAATTATTGCTTCATCCGGTATAAAATGAGTTTCATCAAAGACCTATCCTCATTTACTTACAAGTCCCGCAATTGATGTTCCATAAGCCAATAAACATTTCCATATCGAAAAAGTCTTTGATATATATACGAATAGTTAAATCTTTCCTTGTCTGCATTTGAATTTAACACCTATATATGTATTCTTCATATTCTCCCAGAACTATTTTTAAAGCGGTATTGTAATATCTACATTTTACATCATAAACCGATTTTCCCACGGACACAAAAAATCTTTTTCCTGCTCCAGAATTGAGTGACCTATAGTTTTTTTGCTTTATCATCCCATTTTTACAGTGCCTTTATCACAATTTCAGAAGAATGCACACCCATTTTTCGGATACAGCATAATTTTTCAACAGAATTATATTTTTGTTCTAAATTCTGGATAAAACAAAACTTTTGTCTTTTAAGACAATTATAAGTACTTGTTGGAAGCATCAAATACTCTATTGGTGCCTAATTCCCGTTTCCGATTAAAAACTTCAAATTATTCCAAAAAGATTTGTACAATTCGTAACACCGTGGATTTTTTTAAGTTTTTATATATCCCCTTGTAAAACTATTTTTTTCATTTTTCCCAAGTTATAAGCTGCTTAGAATATAATGGGCATTCTACCAAACTTAACGTTTTAACGTATGTACTGCAAAAAAGGTCTATATATTCTTCCAAGGTTATAATCGAATTTTCGTAGTATAAACTCATTGAACTCATTTCCACTTACTACACATTCGTTCCTAAATTTTAATTCTTCCACATGATTTTCTGCATAATGATAAAAAATAGTTTCCATCTCTTTACAAGACCTAAAGAAATATTTATTGCCTTTTAAAAAGAAGTAATTAAAATCCTTTTTAACCATTAATCTGATAAATTTATACTTGTATCCGCAATAGATGCCATTTCTAAATCATGCGTTATGATAATACAAATTTTATCTGCAAAAATCAAATGAATCGACTCTTTCAGTAACCCACTAGTTTTAGTAGCCAAATTTGATGTGACTTGATCAAAAAACATTACATCAGGATTTTTTATAATCATTCTAGTACTACAGCGAACTTTCAATAGTTATCTTAAATTGTCCCCTATAACTGATATAATAAAAGGGGGTGGATATTATGATGACAAACACAACATATGATCCACGATTATTAGAACAGTGGGCGATCGATCCTAGCAGTACACAGGATATCGGAAGGCTCTTAGAGACATACCTGCACCAATACGATTGTGCCTTTTTCTCTAAAAAACAGAGAAGCCATTTCGCAGCTTTTGTTAAGGGATTACTCAGTCCTTTAGACCGTAAATCTATTGAACCCATCGCCTTGCATTTATTAGATGAGAAATCTGTCCAGCCCATGCAACAGTTCTTTACATGTGCTCCGCTGGATGAGCCGGCAATCCTTGACATCTGCCAGCAGCTTCTGGCAGCCCAACTGAACCATGAGGGTGCCATGTTGTCTGTTGATGATACCAGCTTCATAAAAAAAGGAATACATTCTATTGGAGTAAAACGACAATACTGCGGCAGGCTGGGCAAACGGGAAAACTGTCAGGTTGGGGGATTCCTTTCTTATGCCGGTGACTCCGGTTACGGCCTGGTGGACTATGACCTTTATATCCCCCAGGCATGGTTCCAGGATTCCCACCAGCCCCTGCGTGCCAAATGCCGTTTTCCATAGGGCAGGACCTTCCTTACAAAAAATCAGATTACACAGGATCTTCTCAACCGTGCCTTTCAGACAGGACGGTTTCGGGTCCGATGGGTCGGATGCGATGCCGCATATGGCTGTGGCCATGCATTCCTGGATAGCTTACATCTGCCAGATGGAGTATGGTATTTTGCGGCAACCAATACAAAGGAGCAGATTTTCCTGGAACCTCCACGTATCATAAGCTCAGAACCGGACAGAGGCCGTGGCCGACTAAAGAAATACCCTGTGTGATCCGGCCATCCGGTCAGTGTGCGAAGCCTGGCAGAAGCAGCGGATCTCCCATGGGAACCGGTAACTCTTACGGAAGGCTCCAAAAAACCAATCAAGCGCAGAGGTTTATCATTCGTGTCGTGTCCTGCCGCAAGGATGGGAACCGGAATTACGTAAAACCAGGGGAAGCTGTCTGGTTATATGCCCGCAGATACGAGGATGGGACCATCAAATATTTTGTATCCAATGCACCGGATCATATCTCGTATACCTAGCTGGATCGGGCAGCAACGCTGCGTTGGCCGATTGAACAATGCTTTGAAAAATGCGGAGGATGGCTAAAAAAGGAATTCCGCTGACGATGCCTATGGTCGTCAGGTTATTGTATAGCATGATAGAGTTCACATCTTCCTGCATGCAGAGGATCATCTGCTATTATATAAAAAGGAATCATTGTGCTTATCTGTCGCATCGTAAAAAGAAACTTAGTTGTTCGCTGTAGTACTAGCTATACTCGAACTGCTTCCTTTATTTTCAGAATTTTCGAACCGTTAAACAAAGACTTTATACCCTCTTATAGACAATCGGAACGTCATATCCAAATGTTCTTTTTCCATTCACTTCCATACTTTCGAATACTTCCAAACACGTATCCGAAAACTTTTCCCATAGTTTAAATATCATAACGGGTGAGAACTGACTAGTACTGCCTCCCTCCCAGACACCGTTTCTCTCATAATATAGTGCAGGAGTAAATTTTTTGGATTTTTTTAATTCAATATATTCCACCTCTTTCATAAATTCATATGAAAACGTGTTCTTATCTTCCCCATTTGGAATTTCATAGGATGAAAGTAAAATTCTATCTTCTTTCTCTGTAATCAAGAAAAGATGCGGTGACGCATGACGCTTTCCTTCATTTTCATAATAACTTTCTTCTACAATAAACATGCCCTTAAAATCAGCAGGAAGATTTTTAATTTTATCATTGCAAACCGTATTTACGTGCTGTGCATAAGGGTATGTCTTTCCTGCCTTTTTCATTGCATCAAATTGCTCCTTATTGTCAAATCGTCCTGTTATCAGTTTTACAAATTCTTCTATTTTCGTCATAGCTTACCTCCAAAATATATCACAATCTCTTGGAATCTTCGGCCCAGCAAAATCGAGGCCTGCTAATTCAATTTCTAGTTACACCCACAATTCAATGGTGGTTTATTATCAGCTCTCCTAAGGTTACTGTTACTGCTCGTCCTAAAAGACGGATATCACAAGCACATAGGATCCTTTTTTATTGCCCCCACACACCTCTGCTTATTCCATTCTCCCCAACATAGCTAGGGGATTAGACTTTTCATTAACGAAAGACTATCGATATTATATCCTGCAAAAATAACAATATTTTGATAATCTAATCCATTTTTCTTAAAACTGGGGGATACATCCCTACCCACAGATTTCTCCAAAATTTATACGTAAAAATTGACAATCCTTAATTATAAGATAAATTATTTCTGGTCGATTACGGACTGAATCTGTTTCATCAGCTGATCGTAGTTTGCTTGATCGTCAATTCCGCCCATCAAAGGCTCGCCAACGATATTTCCGTCTTTATCAACAAGAACTGTTGTAGGGAATGCCATAATGTTGCCGGCGTATTTTCCAACTGTTGAATCAGAATCGAAAGTCAGATTCTTGTAGGAAGCACCTTGAGCTTTTAAGATTTCTTTCGCTTCTTTGATTCCATCCTGATTGTCATCTAAAGTGTCTGTATTGATACCAACAACTTCGCCACCCATTTTCTTGAGTGTTTCGTTTAATTCATTCAGTTTAGAAAGCTCTCCAACGCATGGCTTGCACCCACTGAACCAGAAGTTTACAACTGTAACTTTGTTATTAGTGAAAAGGCTGTCATCTACATCATTTCCATCCAAATCTTTTCCTTTGAACCTGTGAAACACACTTGCGGATTCATCTAATTTGGAGGAAGCACTGTCAGAGGAATCAGATGCAGCAATCTCTTTCTCAAGCTTTGCAATTTCTTCTTCGATGCCGCGGATCGTCTCAATGTCTTTGCTCAGAGTTTCATACTCTTCTTCTGAGAAGGAATCTTTATTAGATTCAACTGTACTTGCAAGGACGTCTGCATAGTTTTCACTCATGGCATCACCGGCAGTATTCTTGCTCATAAAACCAAATACTTTGTCCCAAGCGTCTTTGTGATCAGCAAAAAGCTGATTTTCCTGCTGGTAAAGGTCGTTCAGTTCATCTGTGCTTCCGGCATCTACAGAGGAAGTGGATTCCTGTTTCTTATTGTTTGTTGAGGAGGAAGCGCTTCCGCAGCCTGTGAAAGCAAGAAGTACGGAAATGGCAAGTGATGCAGCGATTACCTTTTTTAATTTCATTGAGTTTGTTTTGATTGATTTGTTTTTCATAATTTTAAAGCTCCTTTTGAATTTCATTTTATTGATTTTATCTTAGTTTATTGTCAGCCTGTTTCTTGTTTGAAAATCCGTAATGATAGCAGATTGCATCAGTCGGGCAGGCTTTCATACATTCTCCGCAGCGAATACACTCCGGATGGTTCGGTGTGTCTACTACATTGACATCCATTTTGCAAACACGGCTACACTTCTGGCAGCCAACACATTTCTCGTGATCCACCTGAATCTTAAGAAAAGATACTCTGTTAAACAGAGAATAGATGGCACCGAGTGGGCAGATCCATTTACAGAATGGACGGTAAAGCAAGATGCTTAAGATGATAAAAAGCACAAGGATTGTGAACTTAAATGTAAACAGATGTCCGAGTGCAGAACGGATTCCTGAGTTGGCAAGTGACAGAGGAATTGCGCCTTCAAGTACGCCCTGTGGGCAAATGTATTTACAGAAGAAAGGATCTCCCATACCAAGTGAATTGGTTACAAATGCCGGAAGCAGTATAACAAAGACGACCAGAATCACGTATTTCAGATACCGTATGGGTTTCAACTTTGCGGTGGAAAATTTCTTACCCGGAATCTTATGCAGCAAATCCTGAAACCATCCAAACGGACAAAGGAAACCGCAGATAAATCGTCCTAACAGAACTCCTAACAGGATGAAAAATCCGGTGATGTAGTAGGTGAACTTGAATTTTGAGGAACCAACTACAGCCTGGAAAGCTCCAATCGGACAGGCACCTGTGGCGGCCGGACAAGAGTAGCAGTTCAGTCCAGGTACACACATTGTCTTTACATTTCCCTGATAAATTTTTTCTTTCCATAGATTCGGAATGTGAATGTTTGTAAGCAGTGTTGCAGCGGCCTGAATCCATCCGCGGAAACGGACGAAAATGTTTTTGTTTGATTTTATTTTCTTATCCAATTCCGACACACTCCATACATAATTTTATTGCTTTGCTGAGTACTACAGCGGCTTCGCCGCGGAAAATTCCGCCAAAGAAAAGAACCAGACCGGCTGTAAGTAAAAGAATCTGTGATGCTTTTTCAGATTTCATAAAATACTCCTTTCAATGTTCAAAGTCAGTTTATTGACTTTTCGATGTTGGCATTATACAATAGGAGGTGTAAAATTTCTGTTAAGAAGATGGAGAAAAATAAAGTGAGATTATTAGTCGTTGAAGATGAGAAGAAATTATGTGACATGATCGCGAAAAGTCTGCACCAGACCGGCTATGAGGTGGATGTGTGCAATGACGGAGAAGAAGCATTGGATATGATTTATGCTGAAATGTATGATCTGATCGTGCTTGATCTTAATCTTCCTGGGGTGGATGGGATGGAGATTCTTCGGGAACTTCGTAAAGAAGATGAAGAGACAAAGGTATTGATCTTGTCTGCGAGAAGTCAGATTGCAGATAAAGTTGAAGGGTTGGATGTAGGTGCGAATGATTATATGGAAAAACCATTTCATTTGCAGGAACTCGAGGCACGCGTGAGAAGTCTGACGAGACGAAAATTCATACAGAAAAATGTCTGCCTGGAATGCAACGGCATTCGGTTTGATATAAGAGAACGAGTGGCGTATGCAGAAGAGAATCCGGTTGCGTTGACGAGAAAAGAAAATGGGATTCTAGAGTATCTTCTTCTGAATCAGGGCCGGCCGGTCAGCCAGGAAGAGTTGATTGAGCATGTTTGGGATTCTTCTGTGGATAGTTTTAGCGGCTCTATTCGTGTGCATATGTCTTCCCTGAGGAGAAAACTCAAGGCGGGACTTGGCTATGATCCGATCGTAAATAGGATTGGCGTGGGTTATAAGATAGGAGGAGATGGCAAAGCATGAGAAAATTATCACTCCAGTGGAGACTGACAATCCTTACTACAGTGTTGATCACAGTATTGTGTGGATGCCTTACATTTTTCTTATATAAGAATGGAGTCTATTATATCGATACACTTCAGGAAACAGTTACAGATCAGGGAAAAACACCGGAAGCACTATACATTGAGATTCCGGATAATGAGTGGGACAATTTTGCATCACAATTTGCTACGGAGGTGTATAATTCGAAATCCGATTATAGAAACAGAAGTCTACTGATCACAGGTGTTGTAGCGTTACTTGGTGGAGCGGTGACATATTTTATTAGTGGTCGTGCATTAAAACCGCTCAGAGAGTTTTCTGAGACAGTTGAAAAAGTACAGGCACAGAACCTGACGGATTATACGATCGAAGAGAATAAGATTGCAGAGTTGGACATACTTCGTACGTCTTATAATAAGATGCTTTTGCGACTGTCGGAATCGTTCGAGACACAGCGCCAGTTTACCGGGAATGCAGCGCATGAGCTGCGGACTCCTTTGGCATTAATTCAAGCACAACTGGACCTCTATCATGCGTCAGAAAATCTGGAGAATGGGGAAGCGGCGCAAGAGACGATCCAGATGGTGACAGAGCAGAACGAGCGTCTCAGCAAGTTGGTCAGAACACTTCTGGATATGAGTGAGTTACAGACAGTAGCGCGCAATGACAAGATCGAACTTTGCGGACTAATCGAGGAAGTGCTGGCAGATCTGGAACCGTTGGCACAGGAAAAAGGTGTTGCACTGATACAGAAATCGCAGAGTACAGTAGATGAGAAAGAAGAGAATGCAGGCGAGGGTCTGATGCTGACAGGAAGTGATATACTGATCTATCGGATGCTTTATAACCTTGTTGAAAATGCGATTAAATACAACCATGCAGATGGAAAAGTTACGGTATCGGCAGAACGAAAGAGGAAAGAAGTTGTTCTGACGATTGCAGATACAGGAAATGGAATCGATGAGACATTCCGAGAGCAGATCTTTGAACCATTCTTCCGGGTGGATAAGTCAAGAAGCCGAAAAATTGGCGGTGTAGGTCTTGGACTTGCAATGGTACGCGAGATCGTGCGGGCGCATGACGGGAAGATTGAGGTTCATGGAAATGAGCAGGGCGGAACGACATTTGAAGTGAAAATGAGTATAGAAAGACTAACTAATAAAGTCAAATCTAAAATGAAAGCTTTTTGAATGAATTGCAGAAATGCATTTCAGATATATTTGAACCTTGAAAACTGTATGACAACAAGAGCATCTTTATAGGTGCTCTAAAAGGAGATATTTACAGAAAAAAATTAAGCAGTTGGCAGATATGCTTTTCCTGATTTCTCCATTGCAAAAATCAATCGCACAAGCTTCTTAGCGGCATGGGATATGGCAACATTATAATGCTTGCCTTCCGAGCGTTTCTTTTCAAGATATGCACCAAAAGATTTATCCCAGTGACAGACATATTTTGTGGCATTGTAAAGGGCATACCGGAGGTATCTGGAACCTCGTTTCTCCATATGGGAATAACAGTTGTCTAACTGTCCGGATTGATAAGTGGAGGGGGACATTCCTGCATATGCGAATATCTTATCTGCGGAATCAAAACGAGAGAAATCCCCAATCTCAGCGATGATCATTGCGCCCATCCAGTAACTGATACCGGGAATGGTAAAGATTGGCGATTGGATTTCTTTATCCATGATTCGTTTGATGGCTGCTTCAATCTCGTCAATCTTAATCGCTAATTCCCGAATAAGTTTTATGGTGTGCTTTAGTTCCAAAGACTTGGCAGGCATATGAGAACCGATAGAACTTCTTGCAGCGTCACGAAACATGACAGCAGTATCTTTTCCATATCTGCCTTTCGAACTATCAAAGAGTAGGTTGGAAAGCCTTGTGAGATGTGCATTTGCAACAGCATCTGCACTTGGAAATTCACAAAGCAAAGCATAGACGGATGCCATATGAAGCGTAGGAACAAGTCTTTCCAGCTCCGGGAAAAGAATACAGACAAGTCTTGAAACAGAACTTTTCAATTTTGCCCGTTCTTTGACCTTATCAAAACGATAACGGGTTAGTGACTTTAATTCCTCATTGTGGTAAGATGTATCTGAGTAGAGCCGATTATCCCATAAGTATTCAATCAAATCTGCCCTTGTACAGATGACTCCGTCATGCTCAAAAAGATAATACATGATCCGCAATTGGAAAAAGGATTGATATATAAAGGAACATCTCAATCGGACGCTAGATATTCCGTTCTGTATTTGACAAAAGAGGGAAAAGAAATTGTCCCTAAAATTATTGAAAAGGAACAGCAGTTTGATAAAGAATTGGCGCAGTTTTTGGAAAAGAATATAGGGCTTGAACAAATGATGTCTGTCTTAAAAGAATACTTAAAGGGAACAAGTAGTGAAAAGAAATTAAAAATGCGTTCTATGTGGGAATGATTTTTTACGGGCTTTGCAGGCTTTCCGTGTCTGTATCTGCCGGGGAAGGGGACACTGCCCCATGCCAGCTTTATCGCTCCCATTTTTGATGAAATAAAATCAAAATTCTTCCTCCTCTGGCTCAAAATATTCTACCAGTGAAAGATACAATTCTTCCGGGCGGTCTGACAGGTAATCATTATAGCTACAAATATCCTGCCCTGTATGGTTGGTGTATTCCACCTGCACCCGCCATGAAGGACTGCCCTCCGGTTCCTTTTGGGGCTGAATTTCCAGTCTATCCTCCAAATCTTCCATGAAAAAGCCTTCTTCCCCCTCAAGAAACGGGTCATAATCTTCCTCATCAGGGTTCAGGCAATAATCCTGCTCCCACATAAAAATCTCCAGTGTATGCACGATGTACCGCAATAGCTTTGCCATCTGCCCGCCCTCCAGCGTGACAGACTGCCCCCGCCCTCTGCTTGAAAATCCGTCATGGTAAGCACACGGCTTTTCCAGTCAATGGTAAAACGGCGGTCAGCCATTTCCATATCTCCGTACCCATCGTAAACCTCCGTATGCACTTCAAAAGACAATGTATTGATGACAAGCTGCCTTTTCATGGCATTTCGCTCTGCATGGGGAAAGCAGGCATTGAAAACCTCCCGTGCCGTTTCCGCCACTTCCGGGCATTCGTCCTTCATTTTAGCTTTCAGCCATTTCTTCTCACTTTCCGAAAGCCGCCGCATCGGGAAATTCATCAGCCTGTTTATATCCATTGCTACCGCTTTCTCCGTTGCGCTTAAACGGGAACAGGCTTTGCAGATATGGGCTGCGTGGCCTTTCCCGGAAAATTTCTCATTTGCCTTGTATTCGCCGCATATTTTACAGTAATGCCCGTGTGGGCGGTTTCTCTTTTTTGACATCGCAGATTCCTCCGTTCCTGCACCTATTATACCGTGAAGCGTCAAAACTTCAAAGATAGCTGTGTGTTATTTTAGAAATTCTTTATGCCGGATATGCTACCCCGGTTGACGCATATAATAGAAAGTGCATTCCTCGGATTTTCTATCGTCATGAATAAAAAACAGGTTTCCCCTGCCCGTATAGAAACCGGGTAAGGAAAACCTGTTTTTCTTTGTTTTATTCCGCTTCTGTCAATTCAAGCTGTTCAAATTCTTCATCGGTCATATCCCGCAGCTTTCCGATCACCCTGCCGGACAGCTCCAGCATATCCGTATCCTCCAGATACGGCAAAGCCCTCTCAATATCCTCTATGACCTCGCTCCTGCTCTCCAAAGTGAAAGCTTTGCTTTCACTTGCAAAAATGCAGATTAAATTGCTTTCTTCCACGGTAAACCTTGTATCCATATCCTTACATCTCCCTCTGCTTATTTTTATTATTTTCTTCCTGCTCCCTGCCCTGTCCTGCCACCTGCGCCTTTTTCTCCGCAAGGCGGGCTTTTAAGGACGGTTTTGCGGCGGGCCTGTCCTGTGCCTTTTTGTTTTCCTCTTTCTGCGCTTTCTCCCCTGCGCCGTTATTCAGCACATTATCGACCATGTTGTAATTCTGTTCTTCCATTTCCTCGATCTTGGCAAGGGGCTTGTACTCCACCAGCTTTCCAAGAAACTCCATCGCCCGCTTTCGCTCCTCCGGCTCCGTTCCGTCCGCAGCTATGTCGGCAAACCACATTGCCATGTCACGGGTATCTCTCTGTTTCAAGGCTTCCGCAATCTCTGATACGTTCTCCGTCATGCTTTGGTTATTGTCATGGTAGAGGGCTGTGTCATAACCGTAGATAAAACGGTCAATCTCCACCGCAAGCTGTTCTGCAGGCGTCAGGTCAGGCATACGCTTCTCCCACACCTTTGCCTCCATTTCCTCACTCATATTGCCGTCTATCTCCATTTCCGGCAGCTTGGCCACAAGCTCCGCAATCATTTCCATTGCCTGGGGATTCCCCTTTATATCAGGGATATACTCTAAAATGTCAAGGTCAATCCTTTTCCCGGTTAAAATATCAATCCCCACATCTTCAAATGCCTCCGTTCTCGGCGTATGGATATGGATGCCGATTGCGGGGATTCCGTTCATGCGCTCCGGCGGTATCTGTTTCCAGATTGCCACAGCTTCCTCCACGGTAGGGATATTCTCATAGAACTCGCCCAGGTTGTGGAACTCCCCACATTCCGCAACCGTCAGCGTCACTTCTGTTTCCGCCTGCTCCTGGGATAAGGACACCGGCTCTTTTTCCCTGGCTTCACGCACTCCCTCCAGATAGTCCTCCACCTGCGGGAGATAGGTTTCAAGCGTTCCCGTCCGCTGTGCGGTGATCGGGTTTATATCCACTTTCACACCACCGATATGGAGCGCATCCCCGTTAAATGTGTCAAACAGGACATCTTCACGCTCATTGGTGGAAAGCTCCACCACCACGTCAAGGTCAGAGCCTTCCTGCTCCAATCCCCGGCAGCGGCTCCCCACTACTGCCACGTCCACAATCTCCGCATCAATGCCGGATTCGTCTAACTGCGCCTGCACATGGCATTTTACGGTTTCCTCAATCTCTGCCGGGTTCATTTCACTGATCTCATGGAACAGCTCATTGGTCTTTGCCTTAAAGTTTTCCACCACGGTTCCCTGTGCCTGCGGTTCGATTGCGTTTGCCGCTTCCACTTTTTCCATCAATCCATCATAATCAATCGGTATCAGCTCATCATTGTCACGGATATTTCCCCTTGCGCCATTGTCAAAGGGATTGTCTTTCAAATCCGTCAGAATATCGTCAAGGGCTTCTCTGATACTGACATCGGGATTGTCATATACGCCCCCGTCTATCTCCTTATAATCTGCCCCCATAATGGAATAGTCATAACCCCCGTCAACCTCCTGAATACTGATGAAGCGGTCTGCTATCTGGAAAGCAAGCTCTGTTTCCTGCTCCCCTTTTAAAGATTTCTTCATCTGCGCAAGCACCTGGTCTTTTTCATCTCCAAGGTCAATGATCTCGTCCTCATCCTCCATATCCTCAAATAGCTGTGTCTTATCCGCTTTTTCTGGCTTATTCTGTTCGGATTGCGGCTCTGCCTGCTTTGTTTCCGGCGTTTCTTCCTGCTGCGGCTCTGGCCGTTCTGTTTCCTGATATTCTTCCCTCTCCGGTTTTGGCTGTTCTGTTTGCGCTGGTTCTGGCTTCGACTGTTCTATATCTGCCTGCCCCTGCTCCGACTTCAAATCATTCTGCCTTGCAGAATGATTGACATCATGTCCAGAAGTGTCCGGCTCTTTCTCCTGTGCGGCAGACATTTCTTTTTCCTTCTCCAAAACTTCCTTGCGGAACATATCAATAAAACCGTCCAATACTGCCGGGTGGCTGCTTACGATCAGTTCACGGTTTACATCTATCCCATGCACAAGATTTTCCGGAATGTAAAACTCCGCCGCCCATGCTTTGTTATCCCTCGAAAAGCGCCCATCCCATGATTCCTGCTGAAGCGTATTGGCAAGGACAAAGGCGATACGGTCTGAACCGTACTGCTCCGCCAGAGGCTTTACAATATCATGCTTTAAGTGCATACCGTCAAAATTCTGCCGGATTGTTCCCTCAACCGCTTCTTTGCACTCCCTGTCAAGTTTTCGGGAATCCAAATACCTGTCCACTTCCCCATGTTCCATCGCATATACCAGGGTATGCCCGTAGAAAGCCGGATAGCTTTTCTGTTCTGCCTTTTCAGCTTCTAGCTTCTGGACATCATGTCCAGAAGTGGCCTGTGCTTCCTCCTGTGGCGCTTCTGGCTCTGTTTCTCCCTTTTCCCGTTCTTCTACGCTTTCCAGTTCCCGCATGAAATCAGGAATCCCGGTAAAGCCAAATGAATCTACAAAGTGTGCGCTGTTCTTCCCGTCCTCATGCAGCACTACAATATCGCTGACAGAAAGGGAATGCCCCTTATAATCTGCCGGGTGGTCTATGTTGAATTTCTCATAGACCGCTTCCAGTGTTGCGCTCTGCGTCCGCCTTTGCAGCTCGGAAAGTTCGCCCACATAAACAAGGTTGTAATTCTCCGGCTTAATGGCATCGAGATTGTCTTTTATAATTCCTCTGCGCTTTAAGGATTCTGTGCCGGAAAACTGGAACTGCCGCATTTCGGGAATGTCCTTCAACTGATAAATGCCATACTTTCCAGAATCTCCATATAAAAGCTGGGCTTCCTTATTTGCCCTGCCTTCCGCAAGTTCCTCCTGCAACGCCCGCAGGCTCTTTTCATTCTCCCAATCCGCTTTTTCAATGCCGAAAATACCCTCATACTCCGTAACCTGCTCCCTGCCCTGTATCAAAGTTTCTGAACCGTCCTTGTGGAGCTGGTACACGGGCAGGTCACGGTCAAACAATTCTAATGCGGTTTCCTTTGTAAGCGGCAGCATTCCCTCCGCCAAATAGCCGTATTCCTCCATCTCCCATAAACCGATCATCGGGTCAGGAAGTGCGTCAATCTCTGCCTGTGCGTCAATGACCGCAAGGGCAGCCCCCTGGTTTCCTTCCGTTTCCTCATAATAGATACGCTCCGCAAGCTCCCTTGTCTTTTCCATGTCATTCAGCTTAAAGGCGTAATTCACGATAAGGTTGCGCTCATCATCGGAAAAAGCGGTCTTGGCAAACTCTAACCGGTTGATGATGCCCTCCGCCTGCCTTGCCGGGGAAAGGTGGCGCATCATGGTTATCTCTTTTTTAACCAGGTCAATCTCAAAGTCATTAAACTGCGGCATACCGGAATTTCTGCCGCCGCCCACAATGATAGGGATATAGTCAGCCCCACAGCTTTCCAGGCAGTCACGGATATTCTGTGTGTTCTTATCTTTCAGCTTTGTAAGCGCAGCCATCATCTCCTGCACTCCCTCCGGTGTCTTGTTGGTAATGCGCTCCACCTCAAAACCGTGCGAATGTGTAATTTTCAAAATTACATCATCCGCACTGATCGGCTCCTTTGCCCTCTCGTTCAGTTCCATTTCCACTTTTATATCAATGACCTCGTTTGTGTCAGTGTTATACCGGACATCCAAATGATGTTCCCCAAACTCTTTTGTATCCTGATTGGCAATCTCCGTAGCCCATGCGCCCCTGCTCTCCAGGTATGCGGCAATATTCAGCCTGTCATTGTCATTCATGGCGGACAGGGCCTCCACAACCTCTGCCGCATCCATTCCCCGGACATTTACAAGGCTGTACTCGGACAGATCGCTGTTCTGTATCAGCAAAAGGCTCTCTTTCTCCTGCTCCTGCATCAGTTCCCGGTCACGCCGCAATTCTTGGAGCTGCCTCTCAATACCCGTGATCAGCTCCGATGCAGTCCTGCGGATTGTATCAAGGGAAGATTTCAATTCCTTCATGTCACGTCCTGATGACCACCCCGCAATATACCCAAAAGAATACTCCGATGTATCTATGCCGAAGTGCTGGCATACCGTGTAGGCGATGCTCTCGGCCTCCACCTCTTTGGTGTTCCTGTCCTTTGCGGGCGCAGGAATATCCTTGTTGACCTCCTTATCATGCAGCATGGAATGGGCGGTTTCATGCACCATCGTCTTTAAAGTCTGGCTCTCGCTCATGCCCTCCTGCACCGCAATCCGCTTTTCCGTGGGGCTGAAGAAGCCTTTGGAATCACCGGGAATGTCCTCAAAGCTGACCGGAACCGGGGCAATAAAGGTGACTGCCTTAACAAAGTCCTCATAGCCCTCCACTGTGGACAGAAGTTCTTTTGCCTCCAGTTCCGGGATTGGCTCCCCGTCCGTCTGCGATACATCATACACGGATACGGCACGGAAAGCAGGGATTTTAATCCAGACTTCCTCTGTCTGAGGCATACCGTCTTTATCGAGCAGTACCTCCCCGGTCACAGGGTCTAATTTATTCCGTTCCTCCTTAATCTTATAAGGAGCAGGGGCAAGGATACGGATTCCGTCCTCATCCTTGTTTACATGGCGGTTATATCTAGTCTGCCATGCCTTGTACCCTGCAACAAAAGTTGCGCCGGGACGTTGTAAGTTTATCAGAAGCGTGTTGTTAAAACTATAATTATGGAATTTTGACATCGTGGAGAGGTAGTTTTTGTATTTCTCGCTCTCAAAAAGTTCTTTTAACCCCTCCTCCAGCTTGTCCGTGATCTCTTTTACTTTCTGTTTTTCTGTTTTTGCATCTGCCATATTTGATTTCCTTTCTTTTTTCCACACAAAAATACCGCCCTGAATATTTACAAGACGGT
>CAJUBP010000037.1 GCA_910584585.1 uncultured Lachnospiraceae bacterium
CAGCAAGCAACCTGTATTTCGATGCAAATGAACTTTAGTGCTGCAGCAAGCAACCTATATTCGATACACAGGAACTAGCGGAGCGCCCTTTCGCTAAGCAAACGATTCATGGGCGTTCTTAGTGGAGGCGAAATCCACTGCTTACAGAAACTTAGGAAGGAAGGCTTTCCTGACTTCCTTAGTTGAAGTTAGCAGTTAGAGCGTGTCTTAAAATTCATTCCCGCCATCTGCATCCTCCACTTAGCGCGATATTTGCGCAAAATTCAGGTTACATAGCCCGCTATGCGCCCTTCATTTGGCACAAATCTCCCACTAAGTGGAGAATACATCTGTCAGAAAGCAATTTTAAGACACGCTCTAGTTCGCCGGAACGCTGCCCAGTTTGTGTGCGAAAGGGCGCTCCGCTAGTTCCGTCCGTATCCAAAGAAAAAAGTCTGCCGCAATACCAGCTTAATAAAGGAGGCCAATATTTTGCAACATATTTTTATTATCGCAGAAGCCGGAGACAACCATAACGGAAACCTTGCCAATGCCCTCAAGCTTGTAGATCAAGCCGCCAAAGCAGGCGCCGACTGTGTAAAGTTCCAGACTTTCGTGACAGAGGAAGTCATTTCCCGATATGCCGAAATGGCAGAGTATCAGAAACAAAACACCGGAAAAACGGAATCTCAGTTTGACATGGTGAAAAAGCTGGAACTGTCCTTCGACGAGTTCCGCAAGATCCGGGGCCACTGCCAAAAAAGAGGGATTTTATTCCTGTCTACGCCCTTTGATTTGCCGAGCATTGCATTCCTGAATGGAATGGATATGCCTTTTTTCAAGATCCCTTCCGGCGAAATCACCAATTATCCTTATCTTAAGGCAATTGCCGAGACACATAAGGATGTGGTATTGTCCACCGGAATGTGCACGATGGAAGAAATTCGGGAAGCCATAGCCCTGCTGGAAGGAAACGGCGCAGGCCGGATCACGCTTCTGCACTGCAATACAGAATACCCCACACCCTTTGAGGATGTGAATTTAAAGGCAATGGAAACCATGCGCGCTGCCTTTAACAAAGAAGTGGGATATTCGGATCACACCCTGGGAATTGAGGTTCCCATCGCTGCGGCGGCAATGGGGGCAGTGGTGATTGAAAAGCATTTTACGCTGGATCGGAATATGGAAGGGCCGGATCACAAGGCAAGCCTGGAACCGCAGGAGCTTGCGGCCATGGTAAAAGCAGTGCGGAATATTGAGACCGCCCTGGGCACCGGAGAGAAGAAGCCCAGCCCTTCGGAGCAAAAGAACCTGGCAGTTGCCCGCAAAAGCATAGTCGCCCGCAGAAATATCCGGCAGGGAGAGCTGCTGACAGAGGAAAATCTGGCGGTAAAACGTCCGGGCACCGGCATCAGTCCTATGCGATATTCTGAAATTTTGGGAACACAAGCGGTGAAAGATTTTAAAGAGGATCAGTTAGTAGAAATTTAAGGGCGGGAAAGTTTTTATGCAAGAGGGTGAGAAAATTTTATGCAAGAGGGCGGGAAAGTTTATGTAAGAGGGCGAAAAAATTTTTATGCAGGAGAATGAGGAAGCTTTTGCGAAGAAGCTGTTTTTCTTACAGCTGCGTGTAAGGCAATGGAAAGGAATGAGAAATCTTCATGAAAACCGAGAAATTGACGCCGTTTTTGATTTCACCGGACAGCACGGTGGCGGACGCGCTGCAGAGAATTGACGGCAACGGGAAAGGAATTTTGTTTGTGACAAATACATACCGGAAGCTCCTGGGGGTCATCACGGACGGCGATATCCGCCGCTGGCTGCTGAAAACCGGGGAGCTTAAGGGCGCGGTAAGGCAGGCTATGAATCAGAAGCCCAAGACAGTGTACCGGCAGGAAATTCCTCAGGGGATGGAACTGATGCGCCAGTACCGGATTGCGGCTCTGCCGGTGGTGAACGCAAAAGGGGTGATTCTGGATCTTGTGTTCCGGGAAGAGGCCGGGAATCCTTATGCAGACCAGAGCAGTTCTTTAAAGGAAACACCGGTAGTCATTATGGCAGGCGGCAAAGGAACCCGGCTGTACCCCTATACCAAAATACTGCCCAAGCCTTTGATTCCAATCGGCGACATTCCCATTATGGAACGTATCATCGCCCGGTTTCGGGATTTCGGCGTTGGAGAATTCTATGCCACAGTCAATTATCGGAAAAATATGATCAAGGCATATTTTACGGAGAATGCCGCAGATTATGAAATTTCTTATATAGAGGAAGAAAAACCGCTGGGCACAGCCGGAAGCCTGAGGCTGATTCCCGGAGAATTTACGCGGCCATTGATTGTGACAAACTGCGACGTTCTGATTCACGCGGATTACAGCGATATTCTCAAATGCCATAAAGACGCGGGAAACGAGATGACCATGGTAACCGCCTTAAAAAATATTGTGGTGCCTTACGGGGTGGTGCATTCCAGTGAAAACGGAGCAGTGCGTTCCATGGAGGAAAAACCAAAACTGTCATATTTTGTGAACACCGGCATGTATATTTTAAACCCGGAAGTTCTTAAGGAAATTCCCAAAGACGCCTTTTTCCATATGACGGATTTAGCGGCCAGGCTGATGGAAGAGAACCGGAAAGTGGGCATGTATCCCATCAGCGAGGATTCCTTTCTGGATATGGGAGAATTCGAGGAGATGCGAAGGATGGAACAGAAATTGAATTTGAAATCAGAATAGGAATAGCGTCAATCCCATTCCGAAGGCTTTTTCTTTTTACCGCCCCAAAAGGGCGGGAAGATTCCAAACTTTGCCCCTAGGGCATGAAACAGAGGAAAGAATATCATAACAGTAAGCACCTGCACTGCCATAACAACAGGCCCCGCATAATCCTCCTGGCTGAATTTCTCGCCCTTTCCCATCATATCAACGTAGAAGTCTCTGCGGCTTAAGGGCTGGCTGTGTTCGATCTGCCCGATGAATTCTTTTTCCAGAGACAGATCTTCCCGGACAATCTGCCCCACCGGCAAAGTGGCCTCTCCGGAATAATAATCCCCCTCTGTTTGAACGCTTTCCATATTGATGGCGGCGGCCACCCGTTCGCCGGAAGGGAGCGTAAGGGCATAGAGATAATGGTTCTTATAGTATCCCGAGCCGCAGTTTCGGTATTCGATTCCCGGCGAAATGACGGTGAACTTTTCCTGGGCTTCTAAGTCCTTGACGGACTGGGCGCGGAAGATTTCATCTCCGGCAATGCCGCCGATTTCCCCTTCTGCTGCTGTGTGTTCTTGGGTATAGTCTTTGTATTTTTCTTTCATCACGCGTTCTGCCAGACCGGCAGGGAAAATGCTGACGAATAACGCCAGCAGCAGGCACAGCCAAATGTCAAAGCGTAGATGATGGTAGCGCATAAAAATCACCTCCAATGCATTTTCATTCATAATCATAAAAACCACCCCGTCTGCTCTCATAAAAATCTTTTCTGTAGCGGTTTGTCTGTTTTATATCCACTTCAGAACAGTCTTGCCGGTAAATCAGATCATCCAGTTCTCCATGATCAAAGAATAAAATTTCTTCTATTTTCTCTTCTTCCCGCACTGGGAGGAAAACCGTAAGCTGCACCCGGCGGCTGCCGCACTGGGGACATCGGTAGGCATGAAGTCCGCAGGCATAGACGCCGGCGGGAATTTCTGCTTTTTTAGATATCGGGATCAGATGTTTCCGGTAGTATTCTGGGTTCTCATGGGAACTGTAGTGCCCAACTGTCAAGTCTGGCAGGGCATATAATTGTTTGTGCATAACGTCCATCTCGCTTTGGCAGAGATTGCACCAGTTTTCGTGGAATATAGAGCGGATTTTTCGGAGTAATCCCATAGGATACAGACCTCTCTTTCCTTTTGCTGCTGTCAGCGTTTTCTAATTACTCGATACCGATCTCCCCTTCGCCTCTGTCAGCGCTTCGGCCATCATGTCCGCTTTTGAGATTCCAGTCAGGATGTAATCGCTGTCCATTCGCCAGCGTTTATTGGAGGTAAAGGTATTGACCCGGACGCGGATGCCGTCTATGGTAAATAAGAAGCTGACCCGGCTGCTTCCGGTCAAAGGGCCCATGCCGTTTTTTCCGTCGTCCGTCCAGATTTTGCTGATCCGGCCGGCGGGAAGCACGTAATTCTGAAAAGGGTTCCAGAAAAAGATTAGGGCAATTTTTCCATGTTCCATATCCACAACTACGGTGCAGATATCGCTGTCAAAGGTGTGGTTGGCGCAAAATCCGCTGTGTTCCAGTTCCTGCATTAGTTTTTTCCGTTTTCCCTTAAAGATGATTTTGCCGCCGAACATCCACCAGAGAATCGACAGGACAGGGGGAATCAGAAACAGGACGACGGCTCCGGCGCCTCCGTCACGGAAAAAGGTATAGCCCAGAAAGAAGCAGAGGGCAGTGACTGCGGCGGGGATTAAAATGTAGGCCAAGAAATAGGGGACATTCATTTTCTTTACAGGTTCAGAGTTCATAATTTATGGATTCCTTTCTTTTGTTGTGGGCGCTGCAGAACTTTATGATATCATATTAATGATTTTTGGTCTAGAGCGGAAATTTGACAGACTGCAAAATCTTTGTTATGTTATTTCTATACTTGTGAGCCAAATGATTTGCCGGAAGGTTTCTGCTCCTTTAAGGACAATGGCAAATGATTTGGCGATTGTGGATATCATTCGGAAATAACAGATTTTCAGGAGGCGTGATTGTATGGCTGGAAAAAAGTACCGCAGAATATTTACGATTGTGATTGATTCACTGGGAGTGGGCGCGTTAGAAGACGCTTCCGATTACGGGGATGAAGGGACGGATACCCTGGGGCATATTTCCCAAAGTGTGGAAGAGTTCTGTATTCCAAATCTCCGGAAATTAGGACTTGCGAATCTGCATCCCTTAAAACAGGTTCCGGCAGTCAGCCGTCCCATGGCCTATTACATGAAAATGCAGGAGGCCAGCGTGGGAAAAGACACTATGACGGGGCATTGGGAAATGATGGGGCTTCATATCACAAAGCCTTTTTTGACCTTTACTGAGCACGGGTTTCCCAAAGAATTGATAGAAGAGCTGTCCAGGCGCACCGGCCGGGTGATTATCGGAAATAAAAGCGCCAGCGGCACGGAGATTCTGGAGGAACTGGCGGAGGAAGAGATCGCCCAAGGCCATATGATTGTCTATACCTCTGCGGATTCGGTGCTGCAGATTTGCGGAAATGAAGAGACGTTCGGCCTGGAAGAATTGTACCGCTGCTGTGAAATTGCCAGGGAGCTTACCATGAAGGATGAGTGGAAAGTGGGCCGGGTGATTGCAAGGCCCTATGTGGGCCGGAAAAAGGGTGAATTTAAGCGGACCAGCAACCGCCATGATTATGCCTTAAAGCCCTATGGCCCCACTGTGTTAAACGCCCTAAAGGACGCTGGCCTGGAGGTGATTTCCGTGGGAAAAATCTTTGACATTTTTGACGGGGAAGGGCTGACAGAATCCAATAAATCGAAAAGCTCCGTCCATGGCATGGAACAGACCATTGAGATTGCCGGCCGGGAGTTTACAGGGCTTTGTTTTGTAAATCTGGTGGATTTTGACGCTTTGTGGGGGCATCGCAGAAATGTACAGGGGTACGCCAAAGAGCTGGAAAAATTTGACGTAAAGCTGGGGGAACTGCTGCCGCTTCTGAAAGAGGATGATTTGCTGATTCTTACGGCGGATCATGGAAACGACCCCACCCACACAGGCACAGATCATACCAGGGAAAAAGTTCCGTTTCTTGCCTATTCCCCCTCCATGGAGGGCAGCGGAAAACTGGAGGACGCTCAGACATTTGCGGCAGTGGGGGCCACCATTGCAGAGAATTTCGGTGTGGAAATGCCGGAGGGAACCATTGGAACTTCTATTTTGGAACAGTTGAAATAGAGGGGTGATTTATTATTATTTGTGCCTGCGCAAGCAGAAGGGCAAGGGTGATTCGTGTGAAAAATAACATTTTTCATTGCTATTTATGTCTTGGCAGGGTGAAAGGAATGAGTGATTTTTATGGATATCACAGAGATTTTAAAAACAGTGGATCACACACTGCTTACTCAGACAGCCGTTTGGGAGGATATTCGAAAAATATTAGATGAGGGGATCCAGTATCACACTGCGTCTGCATGCATTCCTGCCTCCTATGTGAAACAGGCGGCGGAATATGTCAAAGGAAAGCTGCCGATCTGCACCGTAATTGGTTTCCCCAACGGCTACAGCACCACAGCGGTAAAAGTGTTTGAGGCAAAGGACGCCGTTGCGAACGGCGCTCAAGAGATTGATATGGTAAGTAACATCGGCTGGCTGAAAGACGGAAAATATCAGGAGATAGAAGAAGAAATCCGCCGGGTTCATGAAGCCTGCGGCGGGAAAATCTTAAAGGTGATTATAGAAACCTGCCTGCTTACCCGGGAAGAGATTATCAAAATGTGTGAAATTGTCACAAAGGCAGGGGCGGAATACATCAAGACTTCCACAGGATTTTCTACGTCCGGCGCTGTTTTGGAAGATGTGGAGCTGATGAAAAAGCACGTTGGAAAAAACGTGAAAGTGAAAGCGGCAGGGGGCATTGCCTCCCTGGAGGACGCCGAACACTTTCTCCGCCTGGGCGCAGACCGTCTGGGAACCAGCAGGATTGTTAAAATTGCAAAGCAGGAGGGAAACATATGACAAACGAGGAATTGATGGCAGAAGCGAAAAAAGCCAGAGAACACGCCTATGCGCCCTATTCCCATTTTCAGGTGGGAGCCGCTCTTCTCACAAAAAGCGGAAAACTGTACCATGGCTGCAATATTGAAAACGCAGCCTATTCCCCCTCAAACTGCGCGGAGCGGACAGCCTTTTTCAAGGCAGTCTATGACGGGGAGCGGGAGTTTGAAAGAATTGCGATTGCAGGAGGCCCGGCAGGGAAGGAAGCAGAGGAACCCTGCGCCCCCTGCGGAGTCTGCCGTCAGGTGATGATGGAATTCTGTGATCCGGATGATTTCCAGATTATTCTGGCAGATGGAAAAGGAGGGTGTCTGCAGCGATCCTTAAGGGAACTGCTGCCTCTTGGATTTGGGCCGAAAAATTTAGCGTAATTCTTCCCTTACTGAAATATCCGCATTCTTGTCAAAGACATAATTCTTGCTGTGTTCTTTGCCGATATTGGCTTCACGGCAGTCACGCATACACAGATTCAGCCATGGATTCTTCTTGACAAGATTCCCGAGGATGCGTGTCGTTTCCGCTGAACTTATTGGTTTAGTAGATACATATACCGACCCTTGGAGCCACTTGAAGCCATTTCTCAGCATATGTTTCTTTATAATTTCATAACTGCCTCGCCAGTGTTCGTTTGGATAATAATTTTCTAATGCCTTCGTATCAAGATCAAACGATATCTGTTTTCTCGTTTTTGCCATATCAATACACTGGCATTGCCAGAACCTTGAGAATGTCGCAGTTTTCGCCGGGGTCATCATCATCAATCCAGCGCCATGAATGAATTTGTTCAAGAAAATCATGCTGCTCTTCTAACTCCAGCATCCCGATTTCGAGGCAGCCAAACTGATCCTCGCCGCCCTTGAATACAAATCTGTATGGGTTACTACTTGTATTTTCAACATTGCCAGCGCGATTAGAGAAAGCCCTTTCTGCAATTTTTTGTAGTTTTGCTAAAGTTTCACCAGGTACGGTCTTTTTAATTTCGATAATCGAACTATACATATGATACACTCCTTTGAAATGTTTGCCGTTGCTTTTTCATTTAGTATATAAGATTTTAAACAGAAATTCAAGCCGTATCGCATATTCGATACACAGGTTACATCTGCATTCGAAGATAAAGTTCTCTCTAAGAAGCAATGTCTTTCTTCGTATATTTCAGATAAGCCGCCGCAATGCCGGCAATCCCAATAACAATACCGATGGCAACCATAGTTTTATCCAAACTGCCGTCCGTGATAATCCCGGCGCTGTCACAATACCCAAAAGGCGTAATATATTTCAGAAATTCCGCCGCTTCCGCGATGTTTGCAATCAGATTCAGGAAATACATCACAGCAGCCAGTCCAAGGCCCGCGCCGATGCTTCCTTTTCTCAGAAAGGCGGAGACGCCGAAGCAAATGCCGGCAAGCTCCATCTGAAGGATGCAGTATGCCAGATGAAGCAGGTTCAGCTCCTTCCAGGGAATTTCTTCGCCGATTGCCGCAATGGAGGCTGCAGAGAGAACGTAGAGGATCAGATTCATTGCAATAATCTGAATCAGGATGGCCGTCAGCTTTTCTGTAAGAATGCGCCTCCGGTTGACGGGGTGAGTCAGCAAAAATTCGGCGGTTTTGTTCCGTTCCTCTTTGCTGAGAATATTCACTGCGCACAGAGAGGCAAAAAACGCTCCGCCAAGTCCCAATATATTGCCGCATTCCACGCTGTAAAATCCCATCAGCGTACCGAAATTCAACTGATCCATGCCAAATGCGGCGGAGAAAGAACCCATAGAGGAAAACATGTCGTTCATGCCTTCCATTTCCCCTTTCATTTCCGGAAACAGAAAAATGCAGACTGCCAGCAGAAACCCAATGGCTGCTGTCCAGATAAAAAAAGAAATTTTGTTCTGCCGAAGTTCATGTGCTGCGATTGTCATATTTTGTCACCGTCCTTTTCATAATAATGGAGGAAGATTTCTTCCAGATCCGGTTCTGAAACGGCAAGATCTGTCACGTGCCCGGCTGCAAGCCTCTGTAAGAGAAGGTCCATCCCGCCGTTGTAGAGGAAGTTTACGAATCCCTCTCCTTCTGTCAGATTGCGGATTCCGTCAAGGCCCTTAAGAGATACGCTGCCGTGCACTGTTACGCGCCGCGCGTTGGTTTTGGAAAGTGCGGACACTTCGCCACAGGCAATGATTCTGCCTTCCCGGATAATGGCTGCCCGGCTGCAGTGTCGCTGGATTTCGGACAATACATGGCTGGACAGAAATATGGTCGCGCCTTTGCGGTTCTGTTCCTTGAGAATATCAAAAAATTCCCGCTGGATCAGAGGGTCCAGGCCGCCGGTGGGTTCATCCAGAATCAGCAGCTTTGGACTGCTCTGGAGCGCGCAGACAATGGCTGTTTTCTTACGGTTGCCGAAAGACAACTCATCCACCTTACGGGATAAATCAAGCTGCAGGCGTTCACAGAGTTCTTCTGCTTTTTTACTGCAGTTCTTTCTGCGCATTTGGGCAGAAAGCTTCAGCACATCTTTCACCTTCATGCCGGGATAAAAGACGGCTTCGGAGGGAAGGTAGCCGATGTTTTCCAGAATGGTTTCCCGGCTTTTTCGGATATCTTTTCCAAAAATCCGCGCGCTTCCGGAAGTGGGGAAAATAAGCCCTGTCAGGGTGCGGATGGTTGTGGATTTTCCTGCGCCGTTGGGGCCCATAAAGCCGAAGAATTCCCTTTCCTTCACAGTGAGATTCAGCTCTGTAATCCCTCTGGATTTTCCGTAATATTTTGTCAGATCTGTTGTTCTAATTGCTTCCATAATGATTGCTCCTTCCGAAGATAAATGGTTTTCAGTCAATTTGCGCTTGCCAATCCTTCATAACCGATAACTTCAATTGCTCCTTCCGAAGATAAATGGTTTTCAGTCAATAGTCTGCCGGGCTTTAGAGAAGAGCCAAATAGCTATTCCTTCCGAAGATAGATGCTTTTCCAAAAAGCTATCAGCTTTGTAAAATCTTTTTCCATTTGGGCCATATCCACATCGCCCCGCTGTACCATTTCCCAGAGATAGCCCTCCGAGGCCCAATACATTTCCCGGTACATCATGGGAATATCCAGGCCTGGGACAAATTGCGCCGGGTCAAAATTCAGCCGCGCTTTGTCTGCTTTCAGATTGAAATGTTTGTGGTAGCTTTTTTGAACGGCAGCGGAAATCTCGGCGTCCTTTTCGTAAAACGCCTTAATGGTAAAGTTTGCCATGTCCGGATACAGGCGGATGATCTCCATTTTTGCCCGCATGCCCCGTTCCATGCTCTCAAACAATTCTTTTTGCTGATAACATTCATATTTGGTCAGATATTCAATGGTTGTTGCCGCGCATTTTTCCCAAAGGAAGAGATACAGCTCCTTTTTGTTGTGAAAGTAGTGAAAGAGCAGGGATTTGCTGATGCCGGCTGCCTGGGCGATCTGGCTCATGGGGCTGTTTTTATAGGAATTCTGGGAAAATACCCGATACCCGGCATTGATAATTGTCCGTTGTTTTTCTTCGGGCAGAGAAAAAAATTTTTCATTCATAGCGTTACCTCCGTGAACCGCTTCGGTCAACTATAGTTTAAATCCATTGACCGATTTTGGGAAGACCCTGCTGACGGAATTTACTGGAAAAATCATTTGAATTTTTCCAGATTAAGTTATAAAATAGTAAATAAGTATAGACTAGAGGCTACACAACAGTTTTTCAGGGCGGTTCACCCTGCAGGGAGGAAAGTGTATGAAAAAAAGATATTTTTTAGTTTTCTGTCTGATGCTGTTTTTGTTTAGCGGCACGGTAACTGCCGGTTTTGAGGATGGGCAAATGGATTCTTCCAGAATTGGGGAGGGAAACGATTCTTCCCAGATATCTGCTGATTCGGAAGGCATCCAGATGGATGGTTCTGCCCAGGTATCTGCTAATTCGGAAAGCATTGGGACGGACTCTTTCCGGATGACGGAGGAAAATCGTTATGATCCGGTTTACTATCAGAAACCTAAAGCGCGCAAGCGGTCTCAGGCAGCCGAAAAGGGCCGGTCTGTCCGGGCGAATCAGGATTTAGAGACATATATCGTAGAGCAGCTGCAGCAGTTTTCCGCTGTGATTGATGTGAAAGGGTTTGGAATTCCTGCAGGAGAAGCAAAGGATACTTTTTTCCAGATCGTAAACAGCCATCCAGAATTGTTTTTTGTGGGAAATTATGTGGGTTGGAGCTACGATTCCAGCGGTATGGCGCTCACTTATAAGAACATAGAGTACCGTGACACTCAGGCAAATGTCCTCCGGCAGCAGCAAGAACTGGAAGCGGCAGCGGAGCAGGCCCTTGTCTGGGTAGACGATGCCATGAGCGATATGGAAAAAGCTCTTGCAGTTCACGATTATCTGGTTCTGAACTGTGAATATGACCAGGAACGGCTGCAAAACGGCACAGTTCCAGGCTATTCCCATTCTGCTTACGGGGCGTTGGTGAGCAAACTGGCAGTCTGCGACGGCTATTCCAATGCCTATTCTTATATTTTGGAGAAATTAGATATCCCCTGTGAATTGGTGACCAGCAACAGCATGAGCCATGCCTGGAGCATGGTATCCATTGACGGAGACTGGTATCATGTGGACGTCACCTGGGATGATCCCATTTGGGATTGTATCGGGCGTGTGGGGCACAACTATTTTCTTTTGAGCGATCAGGTGATTTCTGACAGCGGCCATAAGCATTCCAATTGGAGCGCCGGCCATCGGGCGGCGTCCGATACTTATAAACAAGCATTCTGGACGGGAATCCAGTCGGCATTCTGTTATTGGAACGGAGAATGGTATTATGCCAGGTACAATGGAAACAGCCGCACCGCCGATGTGCTGAAAAAGCAGGAACTTCTGGGCAGCGGGGAAGAGATCGTCCATGCAGAATCCAGTTTGTGGGGGAATTACGGCGGAAATTATATGTATCTGGATTTAGACGCGCAAAAGCGGGGCATTTATTTTAACAGCGGAACCGCCATTTACCGGTTAACGGGAAGCGGAGCAGCGGAAATCATATTTGAGCCGGAACTGTCTGCCAGCCAATATATTTTTGGATTTACCATTAAGGAAAATCAATTGTGCTACGGGCTTCAGAGTACGCCGAATCTGTCCGGAAAACAGAGTATCCGCGCCCATCCCCTGCCGGAACTGCCTCCGGCCCAGATTACGGGAATTACAGCGGAGGATCTGATTGCCGTTTACGACGGAAAAGCGAAAGTAATTCAGGTGAAAGGCACAAAAAATGGGGATGCAGTTTCTTATGCCGGAGCGGACGGCGTGTACGGAAGCAGGCAGCCGGAAATGAAAAATGCAGGAACCTATCAGGTTTCTTATAAGGTAGAGCGAAACGGCTGCGAATCCTTTCTTGGAAAAGCAAAAGTAGTGATTGAAAAGGCAGTGCCGGCATATGCCGTTCCCAAAGGACTTAAGATTGCGGCGGGACAGCCGTTAGGGGAAGTAAAGCTGCCGGCAGGATTTTCCTGGGAGACAGATACCGGGACGAAATGGCAGGAAGCGGGGGAGATCACCTGCTATGCCCTTTACTCACCGGAAGATTCCGGGAATTATAAAGAAGTTTCTCATATTCCGGTAAAAATAACGGTGACAGAAGAGGAAGTGCCAGAGAACCCGCCGGAAGAAGAAAATCCAGAGCAGCCGGAGAATCCGCCGGAGGGAGAAAAGCCTGGGCAGCCGGAAGAACCGGGGAATCCGTCAGAAGGGGAGAAGCCGGGGCAAACGGAGAATCTGCCGGGGGAAAGTAAGCCGAAAGAAACGCCTCCTTATACAGTGCCCCAGGGATTGTCCGGCCGCAGCGGCAGTGGGCTGAATACCGTAAAGCTTCCAACAGGATTTGTCTGGCAGACTTCAGGAAATACGCGCTTGTGGAGAGAAGGAACCTATACCTACTATGTAAAATACATTCCGGACAATGTCCAAAAATATGTGTCGGTTTCCAATATCCCCGTAAAGGTGAAAGTGATTTGTCCGGGGCACCGGTATCTTTCAAAAGTGGTTCGAGCGGCCACCAGAACCAGAAATGGTCAGGAGACATTTACCTGTGAAATCTGCGGGGATATGTATACCAGAGAGATTGCGGCGTATGTTCCTGAGAAGCCGGAGCAGGTGACAGATTTAAAGGTAACAGGGGTCAGCGCCAGTTCCCTGCAGTTTTCCTGGAAAAGGACAGAGGGCGTGAAATACCGTGTGGTGCTTTATCACAAAAATACTGTAATTTCAACCGTATATACCGCCAAAAATGTTCATACCTGCAGTAAGTTAAAACCGGCTGCGGATTATCTGCTGAAAGTTACTGCATACCGGGAAATTGACGGAGGAAAGTATTACGCAAAACAAGAGGCGTCTGTCCGGGCGTCTACTGCCCTTGGAACGGTGAAGTTAGTCTCCATAAAGAGCAAAGGAGCCGGTAAGGCCAGAATTACCTGGAAACGAATACCGGGGGCCGACGGATATGAGATTTATATGAAAACCGGGAAAAGCAGTTATAAGAAAATCAAGACCATTGCCAAGGGAAAAACGGTCGCTTTTACAAAATCCGGCCTGAAAAAAGGAAAAAGTTACAGCTTCCGGATTCGGGCTTATAAGAAATCCCAGGGGAAGAAGGCATACGGAAGTTACAGCAATGTGAAAACCTGGAAGCGGAAATAAATAGACAGAACAATATCGTTGAGAAAAGGAGCAGATTTATGAA
This sequence comes from uncultured Lachnospiraceae bacterium, assembly GCA_910584585.1. GTDB lineage: Bacteria > Bacillota > Clostridia > Lachnospirales > Lachnospiraceae > Petralouisia. The sequence goes on from CAJUBP010000037.1 coordinate 13,472, forward strand.
GAAAAGATTTTTATTTCCCGTTTTACTTCTGCTGTGTTTGTTTGGGGGCACAGCATACGCAAGCCCAGTGGAGCAGGAGCAGATGGAAACAATTACGTTAACGGATGAGAACCGTTACAATCCGGCATATTATCAGGAACCGGAGAAAATATATCCGGCAGCAGACGCCGGGATGGGGCGCGCGGCGCAGGTGACCTTGGAAGAGTATGTGGTGAGCGCGTTGGAGGAGTTTCAGACAACAATTGATATTTCAGCATATAATATTCCAAGGGCGGAAGCTGGAGATGTATTTTTTCAGATTTTGAATAATCATCCGTCTTTATTCTATGTAGATGGGATGATCCGTTATTCTCTGACTTCTTCTGATACAGTAGTTGAATATTATATCACATATAGCGATACCATAGACAATATTGAAGTTCAGAAAGCAGATTTTGACCGGGCAATTAATCAGGCGTTAGCTTGGACAGATCCTAATATGACAGATTTAGAGAAAGCCTTGGCTGTACATGATTATCTTGTATTAGAGTGTGAATATGACAGCGAAAATCTGGAAGCGAACACAGTGCCGATGGTATCCCATTCAGCTTATGGAGCATTGGTGAATAAGGTGGCTGTATGTGACGGATATTCCAAAGCATATATCAGTATACTGGAGGAGCTTGGGATTTCCAGTAAGATGGCGTCAAGCGAAAGCATGAATCATGCCTGGAATCTGGTTTCTATTGATGGAAACTGGTATCATGTAGACGCTACCTGGGACGATCCTACCTGGGACAGTATCGGACGGGCGCGCCATTATTATTTTATGTTAAGTGATGCGGCAATATCAGATGCAAACCATGGGCATAAAGGTTGGGTGAGGGAATACACTGCCGGTTCCAATACTTACGATAACGCATTCTGGTCTGAGATTGATTCCGCCATTTGTTATCAGCAAGGGAACTGGTATTATTCAAAATACAACGAAGATTATACTACTGTAACATTGGTGAAAAAGTCAGAACTTTTGGGAACAGAAGAAAATACAGTTTATGAAGAAAAGGATACGTGGAATGGTTATATGATGAGAGGCATGTATCTGGATCTTGAACCTGCAAAAAATGAGATTTATTTTAATACCAGAACCGATATCCGCAAAATAGATGCAGGTGGAACAGTTACAACAGTGTATCAGCCGGAATGTCCGGCGGGGCAGTTAATATTTGGCTTTACAGTGAGAGGCTCCAGACTGTGTTATGCACTTCAGGAAGATCCTAATTTGCAGAAAAAACAAGAGATTCAAATATATATCATAGAAGAACTCCGGCTTCCGGAAATTACCGGAGTTACTGCTTCAGACGTTATAACGGTCTATGATAACACTGCCAAAACGATTACAGTAACAGGCAACCAACCAAACGATAAAGTCTCGTATAAGTTAGAGGGCGGCAGTTACGGCGCAAGCCAACCCAAATTGATTAATGCCGGAACTTATCGGGTATGGTATCGGGTGGAACGTGAGAATTGTGAGACTTTGGAAAAACAGGTTCAGGTGGTGATCAACCAGGCAGAACCGGAATATACAGTTCCCGTGGATTTAAATGGCAGCAGTGGCACAGCCTTAAGTCAGATCAGACTGCCGGAAGGATTTTCATGGGAGAATGGAACTGTAAAATTAAAGGAAGAAGGCGAAAAGTCCTTTTATGTCGTTTATATGCCGGAGGACTCCCGGAATTATAAAACTATTTCTCACATTGAAGTGAAAGTAACAGTAACCTGTCCAGGTCATACTTATACTTCTAAAGTGACAGTGCAGCCTACCGTGACAAGCAAAGGATTGAGGACCTATACCTGCAGTTTATGCGGAAATACATATACAGAAGAGATTGCAATGCTTGAACCGGATACACCGGGAGGAAGCGGAGGCACAGGAGGTTCTGGAAGCAATGGAGGAACAGGGAACGAAAGCACAGGAGGTACTGGCGGCGCTCAGAATCCCGGAACAACAAGCACCCCTCAGAAACCAGAGAAAGTTACGGGCCTGAAAGTAAGCAAGGCAACCGCCGATTCCCTGAAATTTTCCTGGAAAGCTGTAACAGGGGCCGGCTACCGACTTTCCCTTTACAAAGGAAGCAAAGCTGTTTCCACGGTATACCTGCAAACCAATTCCTATACCTGCAAGAACCTGAAAGCGGCAACAGCCTACACGGTCAAGGTAACTTCTTATGTAGAAAACAAGGGAACAAAATTGTATGCCTCTTCCGAAACATCCTTAAAGGCGGCGACTGCTCCCGGCAAGGCAAAATTAGCTTCCGTTAAGAAAAAAGGAAGCGGCAAAGCGAAAATTACATGGAAGAAGACTGCAGGAGCCGATGGATACGAAATTTTCATGCGCACCGGAAAAGGAAGCTATAAGAAAATCAAAACTATTGCCAAGGGCAAAACAACAACATTTACCAAGTCGGGGCTGAAAAAAGGAAAGAGCTACAGTTTCCGTATCCGCGCTTATAAGAAATCAGCTGCCGGCAAGACATTCGGAAGCTACAGCAGTGCAAAAACATTGAAAATGAAATAAGAAAGAGTATATTTGAAATACGATTGAATTGAGATCAAATTAAGAGGAAAAGAAAATCCGGTGAAATTTTCAGGTTCTGAAAATTTCACCGGATTTTTTCTTTTTAAGGCTCAGGGCTGAAAATCAGCGTGACCGACAGCCCCTGCTTTGAAACAAGATGTGAATCTGACAGTTCTCTGTTTTGAAACAAAATGTGAATCTGGCAGTCCCCTGTTTTGAAACAAAATGTGAATCTGACAGTTTTAAAGTTTCATCCGAAAAGAGCGGAATATATTTTTACAGCGCCATGGCGGCAGCGGCGCCGTCCGCAACGGCCTGCAATGCCTGCCCGGCTTCTTTGGCGTCGCCGATCAGATAGATTTCCTTACCGCAGTCTTTGACTGCGTCATACAATCCCTGATCCGGCCTGGAACCCATCGCATAGACGATATGGGTGAAACCGGACAGCTCTTTTTCTTCTCCCGATGTTTCCAACCGGACAGTATCTTCGTCTGCACTGATGAGGCGGGTCTTAGTCATCATGTTCACGCCGATATTTTTCAGCCGTATCATGGCCGGAACCAGATTTGCCGGCGCCATGCCTTCACCCAGGGTATCTTTCATTTCAATGACGGTCAGCGTTAAGCTTCCTCTTTTCACAGAATCCAGATATTCCGCTGTCTCCAGCCCTACCATGCCGCCTCCGACGATCAGTACATTTCCTTCTGCGATTTCCTTTTCCTCTTTCAGAATTTGATGGGCGGTACAGGCGTTTTTGTTTTCTGTTGGCATTATCGGCTGAGAACCGTTGGCCAGGATCACAGCGTCAAAGTTGCTCTGGATAAGTTCCTCTGCATTTACGAGATGTCCGCGTTCTATCTGTACATTCAGACGCAGAAGTTCTTTCTCCAGGAATTGAATCCATTTCATGAGGGGATCCTTATAGGGCGGGAGTGCAGCCAGCAGGATCTGTCCGCCCAGCTTTTCTTCCTTTTCATACAGGGTTACAGTTTCTCCCCGAAGGGCGGCAAGCCTTGCCGCAGCCATGCCGCCGATTCCGCCCCCTACAACAGCCACTTTCTTGGAAATCTCTGCAGGTTCGATGGACAGCCTGGATTCTTTGCCGGCAAATGGATTAATCACGCAGGAAGCCGGTCTGCGTTTATTTTGCTCGCCCACACATCCCACAAGGCAGCCTGCGCAGGGAGCGATTTCGTCTCTGCGATCTTCCTGGATTTTATTGACGAATTCCGGATCTGCAAGCAGCGCTCTGCCCAGTACGACGGCGTCTGCTTTTTCTTCCTCGATCACTGTTTCCGCAAGTTCCGGCGTGTTGATTTTTCCTACTACGAGGACGGGAACGGTGCTGACGGATTTGATTTTTGCGGCTTCTTCTAGGTTGATGCCGGCCTTCTCTCCGTGGGAAGGGATAATCTTATTGGGCAATTCGTACTGTACTCCTCCGGAGATCTCAAAGGCGTCGGCTCCATGCTGGATCAGTGTGGGAACCAACTGCATCATGTCCTCTGCCGTATTGCCTCCCGAAATCCTTTCGCTGCCTGATATTCTGAGAATGATTGGAAAATCTGAACCGCATGTTTCCTTGATGGCGTCCAGGACTTCCAGTAAAAGCCGGGCGCGGTTTATCAGGCTTCCTCCATACGCATCGGTACGGGTATTTCGAAGGGGAGATAAGAAAGAGCCCAGCAGCATGTATCCATGTGCGCAGTGCAGCTCAATCCCGTCGAAGCCTGACTGCTTTGCCTGCCAGGAAGCCTTTGCGTACTGCGCAATAATGGCCGGAAGCTCTTCAGTCCCAAGGGCCCGGGTATCCTGCCCCATGGAATTCTTATATCCGCTGGAGGACATGGGCGTCACTCCGGAGAAGGAGGAAATGCTCTCTGGTCCCGGGTGGGTGATTTGCGGAATGATTTTTGCGCCGTAAGAATGAATTTTGTTGGTAAATTCTTTGTATCGGGCAATGCTGCTTTCCTCACGGAAACAAAGGGTAGGGCCAAGATACGGAGTATTGGGGTCAACGGTGGTTGCGTCTGTGATAATGCATCCAACTCCGCCTTTTGCCCGGGCAAGCCAGTATGCCTGCTGTTCTTCCCCGGGAACGCCGTCCGGATTGACATAGCCCAGGGACATGGGAGCCATAAAGGTTCTGTTTTTCAGCGTCATAGAGCCGATTTGTAATTCTGTAAATAATTTTGCCATAGGGATACCCCCTTTATTGATTTTTAAAACCTGTAGTTTCTATTCCATTCATCTCTGGCATTTTATAAGGGATACCTTTTTATCGGTTGATTTCTAAAACAGCGTGGTAAGCGTCGTGGATGGCGTTCAGGGCCATGCCGGGAGCCTTTTTCGCGTCTCCGATGAGATATGCCGGGATTTCCAGTTTTCTGCAGATCTCCTGCAATACTGTTGTTTCCGCTGATTTGGTTCCCACTGCCATAACTGCCAGATCTGCCTGGAAAGAAACTTCTTCCTGTCCCTTTTGGGCAATGACTTTGTTTGCTTCGATTGCCTTGCAGACGGTATCTGTATGTACTGTTACCGGCAATTTTGAAAGGGAGAACTGGGACGCAATCTTGCGGAGCTGCCCTAAGTCGGTCAGCACTTCCTGCTTCATTTCCAGGATATCCACTTTGACGCCTCGGGACGCCAGGTATTCTGCACATTCGAAGCCTACCAATCCGCCGCCGATTACTACGGCAGTTTTTCCTGAAAATTCTTTGCCGTTCAGAAGATCATGGGATTCTGTCACGATCTCGCTGTCTTTTCCAGGAATGTCCGGCACAATGGGAGCGGAGCCTGCGGCAAGGATCACTGCGTCCGGGCGGGCCTTTTCAATCATTTCCGGAGTAACTTCTGTGTTTAGATGCACTTCAATTCCCTGATCCGCTACATTTGCCGCAGCTTTGTCTGCCGCATACCGGAAATCGCTTTTTCCCGGCGCCGCGCCGGCAAGTACGAACTGACCGCCCAGACGGCTGCTCTTTTCATAGATCACCGGCTCATTTCCTGTTTGTTTCAGATCCAGCGCCGCCTCAATTCCAGCGATGCCGCCTCCGATAATCATTACTTTTTTGGATTTGCTCCCCGGCGTTAAAGCCCATGCTTCTTCCTCTAACAGAGCAGGATTTCTCATGCAGGTGATATGTTTCACTTCCGGATCAGACAAAGAGGCAAAAAAGTAATCATAGCATCCCTGGTTGCAGCCAAGGCAGTAACGGATCTCATTCAGTCGGCCTTCCCGGGCTTTGTTACAGAAGTCTGGATCCGCGAGCTGCGCCCGGGCCATAACGATCAGATCCGCTTTATTTTCTTCCAGAATCTGCTCGGCCAGTTCCGGGGTATTGATCCGGCCGCAGGGCATGGTCAGCATTCCGGTTTCCCGGCGGATCCGGGCTGCGTCTTCCACATTGAAGCCTTTTGGAATGTCTACAGGCGCCACTTCATAAACTGTTGCCGCTGTCATAATATTTCCTCTGGAAATATTAAGGACGTCCACGCCGGCTTCTTTTGCGTTTTTGCAGAATTCGATGACTTCTTCTACCGTCAGCCCGCCTTCTAACATGTCGTCATGGCAGTCAATCCGCATCAGCAGAGGCATTCCTTCCGGCATATTTTCACGGATTGCCCGGATACACGCCAGCGGGAATTTCTGCCGGTTTTCAAAGCTGCCGCCCCAATCGTCGGTCCTGTGATTCAGCCCGCCGGACAGCATGGAATGGGGAAGGTAATTATGGGCGCAGTGAAACTCCAGACAGTCAAAGCCTGCCGTTACAGCTCTTTTCGCGGCGGCCCCGAAGGCGTCGATGACAGAATAGAGCCTTTCTTCCGTGATTCCCGGTACGGTATATTCGGCGGACATGGGCATATCATTCGGCAGAAGAATTTGGGCCGTCTGGTCGCTTGCCACTGCAAGGCCGCCCTGCCACAGCTGGACGCAGGTTTTTCCGCCTGCCGCGTGGACAGCGTCGTTTAATTTCCGCAGTCCCGGAATATATTGATCCTCCGCAATGGATAAAAATCCATGGGGCGCGCTGGGAGCGTCTACGGAGGTCACCTCCACTGTATTCAGCCCGCAGCCGCCTTTTGCGCGGGCGGTATGATAAGCGATCAGCTTGTCGGTCACTTCTTTGCCGTCTGGGCTTTCTGCGCTTTCATGGGTTCCCATAGCGCTCATAACTACACGGTTTTTCAGTTCCAGGTTTCTGATTTTGATGGGTGAAAATAATTTTTCAAATGACATACGCGTTCCTCCTTCGAAAAAATTACTGTTTGAAATCTGCTGTGTCCGCTTTGGCGAACATTCCCCGGATCATTTCCATACAGGCCTGTAGAGTATCGTCATTCCATAACGACGGTTCTTCTTTTAATTTCAGATAAATCTGACTGGCAAATCCATAATATACCGTAGTCATAAGCCAGAGGGGGCCTTCTTTGAATTCTCCCGTTTGCTTGCCTTCCGCGATGATTTTCTCAATATCATCGTAAAATTCCTTTTTGCATTGCAGAAGCATATCACAATATACCGGAGATGCGGTGTAGAGCCTCTCGATCATGGATTCTCTGGGATGGCTCATGGAATAGTCAATGATGTTCCGGAATCTTTTGCACAATTTATCCATGGCTGTGTTCTCCTGATCCACGCCCTGATTGCAGGCCTCAATATCCATCTGGTAACAATGCTGATACACTTCCTGGATCAAGGCGGCCTTGGAATCAAAATAGAAGTAGAGAGTTGCCTTTGAGATGCCTGCTGCAGCCGCAATGTCCTGCATGGAGGTAAGATCCAGCCCTTTTTCGCAAAAAAGTGTGATGGAAGCTTCAATAATCTCTGATTTTCTGTCTGTATGGTTCATAGATTCCCTCCTTTCAACCGACCGGTCGGTTGATTTTTATGGTTATTTTAACATATATATTTTCTATTGTAAAGGCTGCGAAGTCTGTTGACAGAAGCGGAAAGTATGATTAGAATAGAATTTAAACAGGAAGCCCCGGCGGCTTCTTTTAATGACAGACAGTGAGGAATATGATTATGAGCAAAATAATTTTAACAGGCGACAGGCCCACCGGAAAACTCCATGTAGGACATTACGTAGGTTCCCTGCGGCGCAGGGTAGAACTGCAGAATTCCGGAGAATATGACAAAGTATTTATTATGATTGCGGACGCCCAGGCGTTGACTGACAATGCGGATAACCCTGAAAAAGTTCGTCAGAATGTGGTGGAAGTGGCCTTGGATTACATGGCCTGCGGACTGGATCCGGAGAAATCGACGCTTTTTATCCAGTCTCAGATTCCCCAGTTATGTGAATTGTCCTTTTACTATATGAACCTGGTTACTGTGTCAAGACTGCAGCGGAACCCTACGGTAAAGGCTGAGATTCAGATGCGCAATTTTGAAGCCAGCATTCCCGTTGGATTTTTTACCTATCCCATCAGCCAGGCGGCGGATATTACGGCTTTTAAGGCAACCACCGTTCCGGTAGGGGAAGATCAGATGCCCATGATTGAACAGACCAGAGAAATTGTGCACAAGTTCAACACGGTATATGGGGAAACCTTAGTGGAACCTCAGGTGCTGCTGCCGGAAAATCAGGCGTGCATGCGGCTTCCCGGCATAGATGGAAAGGCAAAGATGAGCAAATCTCTGGGGAACTGCATTTATCTGTCCGAAGAGCCGGATGAGATTAAGAAAAAGGTTATGAGCATGTTCACAGATCCCAACCACCTCAGAGTGGAAGATCCCGGTTCTCTGGAAGGAAATACGGTTTTCACATATCTGGATGCTTTTTGCAGGGACGAACATTTTGAGCGGTATCTGCCGGATTATGCCAACCTGGATGAATTGAAAGCCCATTATCAGCGGGGCGGTCTGGGCGATGTGAAGGTGAAGAAATTCTTAAACAACGTACTGCAGGAAGCGTTAGAGCCGATCCGCAGCCGCAGGAAAGAACTGCAGAAAGACATTCCTTATATTTATGAAGTGCTGAAAAAGGGAAGTGAAGAAGCGGAAAAGGCGGCAGTGCAGACTTTGGATGAAGTGCGTTCCGCTATGAAAATTAACTATTTTGCGGATGCGGAATTAATCCGGGAGCAGTCGGAGAAATTTAAGTGAAAAATTAAGGACAGAAGAATTGTGAGTATGGTAGGTTTCTTTTAAATAACAAGGGAGTCCGGCAGAGAAGATTTCCTGCTGATTAAGTGAGGAGGGGCATATGAGAGAATTGTGTATTGAGAATGTAAAAAAAGTGCTGGAGTCCCTTGATAGCACTAGGTTTGAAAAATTGTGTTATATTTTTGTGGATTATATTTTTGGTGGAAGGCTGCATCACCGTGGAGAAAATATAAGGGGAGAGGCTGTTGGATATACGGTTGATTCATATAGCGATGATGGACGAGTTGTTGGAGAATACAGCATAGATAGGAAATATTTTTCTGATTTGAAAAAACCGGAGAAGGATATTATACATGCGCATGAGAAATTTCCTAACTTACAGAAATTATATTTGTGTGTAGGAATTGAGGCAGCACCCAGCCAGGGAAACGACACAGCTAATTTATGCGAAAGGTACGAGGAAGAATATGAAATTACTATTCAATGGTTTGATTCTCGTTCTATTGCTGAACGTATAGTTGATGATATTGCGGATAAAAATAGAATACTGAATAGGATGGTGGAGATTGTACCAGATTTGGCAGAAGCTATAGGAAAAAACAGCATAGGGACTAATATTCCGGAATTGCCGAAAAACTATTCTTTTCCGAAAATAACTATGGAACGATTGCTTAATACATTAGAAAAAAATCATTTGCTTTATCTGCACGGAATAAGCGGAATTGGAAAAACTATGTTGTCGGTTTATTTACAAAATGAATTACAAAAAGTAGTGCAGGTTGATAATGTGGAGTTTATTAATGTATCCTCAATTTCTGCCATGGAGGAGTTGAGGCAATTTAAAGAACCAATGTTTGGATATGGTGTAGATTTGCTTCAAACAATACAAAGTGGTAAATCAATATTTATTTTAGATGATTTGTCTAAAGATTTGGATGGAATTGTCCAGAAAATATTACAGAGTTTAGGAAATGATTCATATGTTATTATTACATCTCAGCTTGCGTGTCAGACTGCGCAGTCTCATGAAATGGCATTTGAAATGGAAAATCTGGACAGTGAAACTGCAGGTGAAGTTTTCTCTTATGAATTGAAGAATCCGGGTACAGAAGCGCAGAAGGCATTATTATACAGAAAAACAGCGGGATATCCAATATTACTAAATGCAGTGCGTTCTTTGATGCAGCATGAAGGGTTGAAATGGGAAGAATTAGAAGAAGAACTTGCCCATGTGCCAGATTATGAAGTAGAAGAAGGAATAAATTTAACGAAAAAGTTGTTGAAAAAGCATCAGGGGGTTTTAAGCAAAGAGTTTTTTGCAATTTATTGGTTAGGGACTAATTATATTAGTTTAACACTTCTTAGAAAGTTTATTTCCAGGGAGGGGATTAGAAAGCTGAAGTCACGTTCCTTTCTCCAGGAATTGCCAGAGGTTATTAAGATACATGATATTATTTATGAATGTATTAATTCTTTGGATTTTGAAACGGAGCGGAACAGGAAAAGATCCGAAGATTATCAAAAGAAATTATTTGAAACGCTTGAAGAAAGAATTGAAAAAAAGGATGCGGAGTATTATCGAATGCTGCATTTGCATGAAAATAAAATTATGTCAATTGCGCAAAAGAGTTCTGCTCTTGGAAAAGAAACCTATTTTTATTTGCAGGCATTTCCAAATGATGAAAAAGGTGTGTTAGAAAGATACGATGAAGATTATATTAATAAAATGATACAGAAAACAACAGATGTCTATGTTTATAAAAGCATAATGGAATGGTATGAATTCAATCTTAGAAAAATGAGAAAAAAACATGAAAAGGATTACGTGCCGCAAGTGCAGGTTTATATTGATAGTTTGAATAGAATGCTTAGCAGGCTGGATAAGTCGGACCGCTTGTACGCAGATATTTTGCGTCATCAGGGGAAATTATATAATAATATGAAGCGGGCTGAAGATGCCATGAAGTGTTTTGAAGAGATACTTCAATTCGATCCGGCAGCCTATGGAACCAAATTGCAAATTGCGCGCATCAGAAATAAGCAAGGACAGAAAGATAAGAGTATTGCCATATCCATATATAGAGAAATTCTTGATAGCTATATAAAAGGAGAAGAAATAAGTATTTCAGTGGTTCTTGCTGCTTATGAAGACATTGTTAGTTATTTGGATGAAGAAATAACCAAGTATTATTTCATTGAGCATTTCCAAGAGTTTAGAAATGCAATCATTTCATTATCAGGAACCACTTATGACCAGCCCTATATTGTACTTGCAAAAGTATCTAAAATTTATACTTATAACTATCCTTATTATCTTAAGGAACTATTGGACAGATTACATTTGCCAAGTATAGAAAAAATCCATAAGCGAAATTATTTTAATGTTGCAAGCATGTATATGGAGTTTGGAAAAGTATTACGCAATCTCAAAAGAGATGATACAAAAGCGAAAAAATATATTGAAATAGCAGAATATTATTTTGAAAATATGGACAGCGGAATTCATTTGAATAGTTTTCAAACAGTGCAGATAGCGGAAAATTTTTTATTGATGGAAAAATATAATGACGCGTTAAAGTTTTTGGATAAACATGTTTTTGAAGGTGACGCGTTTTGGTGGTATAGAAAAAGCTGCGCGCTTTTGTGGCTTGATAATTATCGGGATGCGCTGGATTGTTGCGAAATGGCATTAGATAGAATAAAAGGAAAACCTCAAGAAAATAAATATTTGTCAACATTTTACCGAAAAAAAGCACAAATTATTTTCTATTATCAGAATGATGAACAACAAATAATTACGCTGCTGAATCAGGCAATTGAAAATTGTAATGAAAGTAAATATAGGAAACAATTAAAGAGTGAATTGTCAACTTATCGCAATAAGGGGAAGTTGGAAAAAGAATAAAGTTAGTTGTTTCTTCAAACTTCGCCGCGAATAAAGAATGTGGAAGATAAGATGTTTGAGATGTCAGGATTTGTGAGTATGGAATAAAATAGAGAGAGAACTTCTGCGATAAAATTATCAGAAGCTTGAGAAGCCGAACATACCTGAGTTATTTCAGGAGTCTATGTCCGGCTTTTTTTTCATATAATGAATGGAAAAATACAAACCCAACAGGGAAGAACATGAAAATGGAAAAATTAAACAGCCGCAGCAGATTAGAATTCTCCCAATCCAGGCATTTTCTGAAAGTTCAAAAAAAGAAAAAATTCGCCGTTCTCCTGGGCCTTATCTTATCTGCGGCATTGGCCATAACCAATGTCACAGAAACCTTTGCAGAATCTGCAATTCCAAAATCCAGGGAACAGGAAGTTAGGCAGATCCAGGAAACCCAACAGGCCCAGGAACTTCCGCCGGATCAGCCTGATTTCAACCTTTATGCCAAATCCGCAGTTTTGATGGACGCGGAAACCGGCAGGGTGCTCTATGAGAAAAACGGTTATGAGCACATGCCCAATGCCAGCACTACCAAAATCATGACCTGTATCCTGGCCTTGGAACAGGGAGACTTAGAGAGCGAAGTAAAAGTCAGCAGCTATGCCGCTTCCATGCCCCAGGTGCGCCTTGGAATGAGCAAAGAGGACAGCTTTCTTCTGAAAGATCTTTTGTATTCCCTGATGCTGGAATCCCACAACGATTCCGCAGTGGCCATTGCAGAGCATATTGGCGGTTCTGTAGAAGGATTTGCGAAAAAAATGAACCGGAAAGCCAAAGAACTGGGATGCAAAGACACCTATTTTATCACCCCCAACGGACTGGACGCCAGTGATGAAACAGGAGTGCACGGCACCACGGCGGAAGATTTGGCGCTCATTATGAGTTACTGCATCCAAAATGAACAGTTTCTGGAAATCACCCGCACTCCCAGCTACCAGTTTACCAATCTGGCAGGAACGAAACATTATAACTGCAATAACCACAATGCGTTTTTGCAGATGATGGAAGGGGCGCTGTCCGGCAAAACAGGTTTTACTGGCAATGCAGGCTACTGCTATGTAGGCGCGCTGCGCCGGGACGACCGCACCTTTATCGTGGCCCTGCTTGCCTGCGGCTGGCCCAACAACAAGACCTATAAATGGTCGGATACCCGTACGCTTATGGCCTACGGACTGGAGAATTACTATTGTGAAGATGTCTACGAATACGACAGGGAGTTTGCGCCCGTAAAAGTGGAAGGGGCGGAGCCGGAAAACGGAAGGCTCTATCAGGAAGTGACCGTTCCGCTGAAAATCAAAGAGGAAAAGATCCGGGTGTTAAAGCGCACAGACGAAGAGATCCGGACCATTTATGAAATTCCCCAGAGCGTTCAGGCGCCGGTGAAAGAGGGGCAGCAGCTGGGCAGGGCCACTTATTATCTGGGAGAGCGCCAAATTGCTGAAATTCCTGTCTATGCCGCCAAAGCCGCCAAAAAACAGAAGCCATCCTGGTACAAAGAGTATATCCTCAAGCTGTTTTTTATGGAAAAGGAACTGTATTTTGAACAGCCTGAAAAATGAAGATATGTGCAGGAACACAGGAATATTTTCGGCAGCCGAAACAGCGAAGAAAGCAAAATTTACGAAAACCTCCGGTAAAAATCAAAGCATAGTGAAATTTTTAACAAATTTGTGAGATTTATCTATTGAAAAGTTCCGTCAAAAGAGATACAATTACAATCGGAAGAAAATTTTGAAAAATTTAAAAAATACATATGGAGGTTTAAGCAAATGAGTAATTCTACCAACTCAGCAAGACAGAGAATTTCCGGTCTGCTGGATCAGCAGAGCTTTATGGAACTCGGAGCTCTGGTAACTGCAAGAAACACAGATTTTGATTTAAGTCAGTCTGAAACCCCATCCGACGGCGTCATTACCGGATACGGGCTGATCGACGGGAATCTGGTGTATGTGTACAGCCAGGATGCTTCTGTATTGAACGGAACCATCGGTGAGATGCACAGCAAGAAAATTGCCTCAATCTATCAGATGGCGGTGAAGATGGGCGCGCCGGTGATTGGACTGATTGACTGCGCAGGAATGCGCCTGCAGGAATCCGTAGACGCTTTACAGGGATTCGGCGAGATTTATGCGGCGCAGGTTAAGGCAAGCGGCGTGATTCCGCAGATTTGCGCAGTGTTCGGCTCCTGCGGCGGCGGGCTGGCAGTGGTTCCGGCCTTAAGCGATTTTGCATTTGTGGAGAAAGAGCATGGAAGAGTCTTTGTCAATTCTCCGAATGCCATCAAGGGCAACCATGTGTCCAAATGTGATACTGCCAGCGCGGAATATCAGGGAAGCAATAACGGATGCATTGACGGCACAGGCACCTCAGAGGAAATTCTGGCTGCAATCCGTGAACTGGTATGCATTCTGCCCGGCAACAATGCAGAATGCGGGAGAGAAGATGAATGCACGGACGATCTGAACCGGGCATGTGAGAATCTTTCCGGCTGCAGAGAGGATACCCGTCTGGCTCTTATGCAGATTTCAGACAGCAATGTATTTATCGAGACGAAGAAAGATTATGCCAGAAATATGGTGACAGGATTTATCAAATTAAACGGCAGAACCATCGGCGCAGTTGCCAATGCCTCTGCAGTTTATGATGAGAATGGAGAGAAGGCAGAGAGCTTTGACAAAGCCCTTACCGCAAGAGGCTGCAATAAAGCGGCGGAATTTATCAATTTCTGCGACGCTTTTGACATTCCGGTACTGTCTTTGACCAATGTAGAGGGCTTTGCGGCTACAGAATGTTCTGAGAAGAGCCTTGCCAAGGCAATGGCCCGCATGACGGCAGCTTTTGCAGGCGCGACAGTTCCCAAAGTAAATATTATCATCGGCAATGCTTACGGCAGCGCTTATGTGATGATGAACAGCAAGTCCATCGGTGCGGATCTGGTTTACGCATGGGAAGGAAGCAAAGTAGGCATGATGGACGCGGGACTTGCTGCAAAGATTATGTATGACGGCAATCCTGCAGACGTAATTGCAGAGAAAAAGAAAGCATACGAAGAACTCCAGTCTTCCGTAGATACAGCAGCAAGGCGGGGACAGGTGGATCTGATTATTGCGCCGGATGATACCAGAAAGTACGCAGCAGCGGCATTTGAGATGCTTTATACCAAAGGAGCAGGTGAACCGGTTAGAAAACATGTAGCAAAATAGAAAGGTGAAGTTTATGAAGAAGAAGATATTGCTGATTCTGAGCATGTGCCTTATCATACTTGGATTAACAGCATGTGGAGAAGCGGATCCTACCACAGTTGATTACAATGGCCTTACCTATGATCAGTTAAAAGGCGCATGTGAGAATACCGTTAATATTCTGCAGAATATGTCGGAATCAGAGAAGGCAGCTTACCTGGCGTCCGGGGAAGAGACGTTGGAGCATCTGGTCAGCCGTTGGGAGGAAGCAATGAAGGATGTCGGAGAATTTGTGGAACTGGGCGAGTTTACCATTACCAAATCCGGCAAGACCCTGACCTGTGAGCAGAAAATTATATTTGAGAACCGTCCGGTTATTTTGACTTATGTGTATAAGTACCATAACATGGAATTGGAAGATATTACCGTAGACCAGGTGCAGACCCTTGGGGAGAAGATGACCAATGCGGCGCTGAATACCCTGATGGGAATGGGCGTGGTGTTTGCAGTTCTGATTCTAATCAGTCTGATTATCAGCTGCTTCAAATTCCTTTCCTACTTTGAAAAAGGAAAAGAGGAAGCAAAACCTGCAGTAAAAGCGCCTGTGGCTCCCGTTCCGCCGGCAGTGGAAGAGGCAATGGCGGCACAGGATGATTTGGAACTGGCAGCAGTGATTGCAGCGGCAATTGCAGCGTCTACCGGAACTTCTACAGATGATTTTGTAGTGCGTTCCATCAAAAGAAGATTTTAATTGTAAATTCAGGAGGAAAGCAAAATGAAAAATTATACAATTACCGTTAATGGAAACGTTTATGATGTTACTGTAGAAGAAAATGGCGCAGGCGGCGCAGCTCCTGCAGCGCCGGCCAGAAGAGCGGCGGCTCCTGCACCGGCAGCTCCGGCAGCACCGGCTCCCGCACCGGTAGCAGGCGGCGCAGGCAATGTGAAGATCGAAGCAGGAGCGGCAGGAAAAGTATTCAGCATTGACAGCAAACCAGGGGATGCGGTAAAACGCGGCGATACCATTCTGGTACTGGAAGTTATGAAAATGGAGACGCCTGTCGTTGCGCCGGAAGACGGAACGGTGGCAAGTATTGATGTGACTGTCGGACAGGCAGTAGAAGCAGGCGCATTGCTGGCAACTTTAAATAATTAATTATTGGAGGTAAAATATGAGTTACGTAGGAGAAACTTTATCCAACCTCCTGCACCAGACAGCATTCTTCAATCTGACCTGGGGAAATTATGTTATGATCCTGGTGGCGTTTGTCTTCCTTTTTCTTGCGATTAAGAAAGGATTTGAGCCGCTGTTACTGGTCCCGATTGCGTTTGGTATGTTACTGGTAAATATTTATCCGGATATTATTGCTTCACCGGAAGAGACCAGCAATGGCGTAGGCGGTTTACTTTATTATTTCTATTCCCTGGACGAATGGTCCATTCTCCCCTCCCTGATTTTCATGGGCGTAGGGGCGATGACGGACTTTGGTCCCCTGATTGCCAATCCTATCAGCTTTTTGCTTGGGGCGGCAGCTCAGTTCGGTATTTTCGGAGCGTATTTTATGGCGATTCTGTTAGGATTTAACGATAAGGCAGCGGCAGCCGTATCCATCATCGGCGGCGCGGACGGCCCTACCTCTATCTTCCTTGCAGGCAAATTAGGGCAGACAGGACTGATGGGTCCCATTGCGGTGGCGGCCTATTCCTATATGGCGTTAGTGCCCATTATTCAGCCGCCTATTATGAAACTGTTTACCACCAAAGAGGAACGCGCCATTAAGATGCAGAACTTAAGGCCGGTGTCCAAACTGGAGAAAATTTTATTCCCCATTATTGTTACAGCAGTGGTATGCATTATCCTTCCTACCACAGCTCCTTTGGTTGGTATGCTGATGCTTGGAAATCTGTTCCGGGAATCCGGCGTGGTTCGGCAGCTGTCAGAGACAGCGTCCAACGCGATGATGTACATTGTAGTTATTTTGCTGGGAACTTCTGTAGGCGCGACTACCAGCGCGGAAGCGTTCCTGAATTGGACTACGTTAAAGATTGTAGCTCTTGGACTGATTGCGTTTATGTTCGGTACGGCGGCAGGCGTTCTCTTTGGAAAAGCATTGTGTAAGCTTACCGGAGGAAAGATCAATCCTCTGATTGGTTCCGCCGGAGTGTCCGCAGTGCCTATGGCTGCCCGTGTGTCCCAGAAGGTAGGCGCAGAGGAAGATCCTACCAATTTCCTTTTGATGCATGCAATGGGACCGAATGTTGCCGGAGTAATCGGTACTGCAGTAGCGGCCGGAGTGTTTATGGCAATCTTTGGTATTTAAGAAATTTTGAACATATTTATAGAAGCCGCCAGGCGGCAGAATGAGAGGATAAGTCATGGCTGAGAATAAAAGACCGGTTAAGATTACAGAAACCGTATTACGAGATGCACATCAGTCTCTGATTGCCACCCGAATGACAACAGAACAGATGCTGCCGATTATTGATAAAATGGACAAAGTAGGCTATCATGCCGTAGAGTGCTGGGGCGGAGCCACCTTTGACGCGTCCCTGCGTTTCTTAAAAGAAGATCCCTGGGATCGTCTGAGAAAATTAAAAGCCGGATTTAAGAACACCAAGTTACAAATGCTGTTCCGGGGACAGAATATTCTGGGTTACCGTCCCTATGCAGACGATGTAGTGGAGTATTTTGTACAGAAATCTATAGCAAACGGAATTGATATCATCCGTATTTTTGACTGTCTGAATGATTTGCGCAATCTGCAGACCGCAGTTACCGCAACCAACAAAGAAAAGGGTCATGCACAGGTTGCTCTTTCCTATACTTTAGGAGATGCCTATACCCTGGAATATTGGACAGAAATGGCGAAAAAGATCGAGGAGATGGGCGCAAATTCCATCTGTATCAAGGATATGGCAGGTCTTTTGACGCCATATAAAGCAGAAGAACTGGTGAAATCATTAAAATCAGCCACTAGTCTGCCCATTGAGCTCCATACTCACTATACTTCCGGCGTTGCTTCCATGACATATATGAAAGCAGTAGAAGCAGGCTGTGACATTATTGATACGGCAATGTCACCCTTTGCGCTGGGCACCAGCCAGCCGGCGACGGAGGTGATGGCGGAGGCATTCAAGGGAACGGAGATGGATCCGGGCTTTGACCAGATGCTGTTAAAAGAAATTGCAGATTATTTCCGTCCGATGCGTGAAGAGGCGTTAAAGAGCGGCCTGATGAATCCTAAGGTATTGGGCGTGGATATCCAGACTTTGCTTTACCAGGTGCCGGGCGGAATGCTCAGCAACATGGTATCACAGTTGAAGGAACAGAACGCAGAAGATAAATATATGGAAGTGCTGGAAGAGATTCCACGGGTGAGAAAAGACCTGGGCGAGCCGCCTTTGGTTACGCCGTCTTCCCAGATTGTAGGAACCCAGGCGGTATTTAACGTGTTGATGGGCGAGCGCTACAAGGTTGCAACCAAAGAAACCAAGGACGTACTGCTTGGCAAATACGGTCAGACCGTGAAGCCTTTCAATCCGGAGGTTATTGACAAGGTGTTGGGCGAGGATAAGAAAAATGCCATTACCTGCCGTTACGCAGACCTGTTGGAACCGGAACTTCATAAGATTGAAGAAGAGATGAAACAGTGGAAGCAGCAGGATGAGGATGTGCTTTCCTATGCGCTGTTCCCCCAGGTTGCAACTGAATTTTTCAAATACAGAGAAGCGCAGCAGACGAAGGTAGACGCCACTGTTGCGGATACGAAGAACGGAGCGTATCCAGTATAAAGCGCAGTTGAATGACCGATATAACAGTATAAGAAGCGCGGCTGCCGATAGGGAAGGCGGCTGCGTATCATAGCATTCCTCCTGCCGGCATAAGGAATTGTCCAGAAATCATTTCCGGATAGTTCCTAAGCGCCCAGGAGGAATTTTCGAAATTTTTGAATCATGAGGGAAAGAAGATGGGCAGCGCAGGAGGATTATTGGACCGGATCAATGAACGGTATGGAAGCCTGAGCAAAGGACAGAGGCTTCTGGCTGCTTACATTACAGATAATTATGACAAAGCGGTTTTTCTCACAGCCGCCAGGCTGGGACAGACGGTAGGCGTCAGTGAGTCTACGGTGGTCCGCTTTGCCGCACATTTGGGATACAAAGGATATCCGGAATTTCAGCGTGCTCTGGAGGAACTGGTGCGCAGCAAGCTTCACGCGGCGCATCGGATGGAGGATACTTATGGAAGAATTGCCAGGTCTGAGATTCTGGAAACGGTGTTGAAATCAGATATGGAACGGATTCATCATACCCTGGAGCATATTGATGAGCAAGCGTTTGAACTGGCTGTGGAGATGATTTTACAGGCCAGGCATATCTATGTGCTGGGAGTGAGAAGCTGCAGCGCTTTGGCAGAATTTCTGGTATTTTATCTAAACCTCATGTTTGATAATGTACGCTTGATTCACACCAGCAGTTCCAGTGAACTGTTAGAGCAGATGGTGCGCATCGGCAAGGAAGACGTGATGATTGGAATCAGTTTTCCCAGGTATTCTCTGCGGACGTTAAAGGCAATGGAACTTGCCAACAGCAGAAACGCCGGCGTAATTACGCTGACGGACAGCGTGCATTCTCCCATGAATCTCTATTCCTCCTGCAATCTGATTGCAAAAAGCGATATGTCCTCTATCGTGGATTCCTTAGTGGCGCCTTTAAGCCTGATAAATGCGCTGATTATGGCAGTCTGCATGAGACGGCAGAAAGACGTGGTGGAAAATCTGGAATTGTTGGAGCGAGTCTGGGAAGACTATCAGGTATACGGAAATGACGAGATTGATTATATGGATGATTCTGTGAAGCTACGGTACGCAGGAGAGAAAGATCAGGCATATGGAAATGATGAGTAAAGTAATTGTAATCGGCGGCGGGGCGGCAGGCATGATGGCGGCGATCTGGGCGGCCAGAGGCGGTCATAAGGCGCTGCTGTTGGAAAAGAATGAAAAGCTTGGGAAAAAAATATATATCACCGGAAAGGGCAGATGCAATCTGACAAATGCCTGCGAAACAGAAGCGTTGTTCAAGCAGGTGCTGCGGGGCAGCAAATTCCTCTACAGCGCGTTTTACAGCTTTACCAACCAGCAGGTAATTGAATTTTTTGAGTCTTACGGGCTTGCCACGAAGACAGAGCGGGGAGAGCGGGTATTTCCCAAGTCCGATCACTCTTCGGATGTGATACGGACGCTCCAGCAGATCTTAAAAAAAGAAAACGTGGAAGTGCGCTTGAATACCCGTGTGGAAGAAATTACAACAGATTTAAAAATAAATGAAGAAGAGATGCTGCAGGCTTCGGAAAGCAGCAGTCAGACAGAACTTCCAGAAAACTTCAAAAGAGCCGGAAAAACAAGAAAAAAGGAGCGGAAATTGCGCAAGTTCCAAGTTACAGGAGTCAGACTTGAAGATGGAACCTTATTGGAAGCAGACGCAGTGATTCTTGCCACCGGAGGCTGTTCTTATGTTTCCACAGGCTCTACCGGCGACGGCTATCGTTTTGCCGAAAAGCTGGGACATACGGTAACAGAACTTAAGCCTTCCCTGGTGCCCTTTGAGGCGGCGGAACCCTGGATCAAAGACCTGCAGGGACTGTCTCTTCGGAATGTGAAGGTGCGCATTCGGAAAGAGAAAAAAGTCTTATATGAAGAGTTTGGAGAAATGCTGTTTACCCATTATGGAGTCAGCGGCCCGTTGATCTTGAGCGCCAGCGGCATTGTGAATGATTTTATGGACAAGATGCCCTTATCCATGGAAATTGACTTGAAGCCGGCGTTGACAAAGGAGCAGTTGGATCGGCGGATTCTGCGGGATTTTGAAGAGAATCAGAACCGGCAGTTTAAAAATGCGGTGGGAAAGCTGTTTCCGTCAAAATTAATCCCGGTAATTCTCAGGTTAAGCGGGATTCATCCCGATAAAAAAGTAAATGAAATTACCAGAGAAGAGCGTGTGCAGTTTGCAGAATTAATCAAGGCGTTTCCGGTGACGCTGACCCGGTTTCGGGATTTCAATGAAGCGATTATCACCAGAGGCGGCGTTTCCCTGAAAGAGGTCAACCCCTCTACCATGGAATCGAAACTGGCACAGGGCCTGTATTTTGCCGGAGAAGTGTTGGATCTGGACGCGCTGACCGGCGGATTCAATCTGCAGATTGCCTGGTCCACCGGATATCTGGCGGGGAGCAGCATTATTTGAAAATTCTGCGGATGTCTGGCGGGAAGCGGCATTATTTGAAAATTCTGCGGATGTCTGGCGGAAAGCGGCATCATATAAGAAAATGGAGGAAATTATGGCATTTAATATCGCAATTGACGGCCCTGCCGGGGCGGGCAAAAGCACAATTGCCAAAAAGGCGGCCGAGGCGTTATCCTATCTCTATGTAGACACCGGAGCCATGTATCGGGCAATGGCGCTGTATTTTCTGAGGAAAGGCATTTCAGCGGACGACGAAGCGGCTGTCAATGCCGCCTGTGAGGAAATTACGGTTTCAATTTCCATGGAAGAAGGAGAACAGCAGGTATTTTTAAACGGAGAAAATGTTAACGGTTTGATTCGCACCGAAGAAGTGGGGAAGATGACTTCCGCCACCAGCAGATACCGGAAGGTCCGGGAAAAACTGACAGATCTTCAGCGTTCGATGGCCCAGACCACAGATTTGATTATGGACGGCAGAGATATTGGGACAAGCGTGCTGCCAGGGGCCCAGGTGAAAATTTATCTGACAGCCAGCGTGGAAACCCGGGGAAAACGCAGGTTCCTGGAATTACAGGAAAAAGGCGTTGACTGCAGTCTGGAGACCATCTGCGCGGATATAGCCAAACGGGATGAACAGGATATGAACCGGGAGATTTCCCCGCTGCGCCAGGCGGAAGACGCTGTGCTGATAGACAGCTCTGATATGACTATTCAGGAAGTAACGGAGAAGATTCTGGAACTGGTCCGGGAGAGAAGATAGAAGCCAGGCTGTCGGGCCAGGTTCGGGAAGAAGATAGAAATAAGGCTGTCGGGCCAGGTTCGGGAAGAAGATAGAAACCAAGCTGCCGGGCTAGGTTCGGGAAGAAGATAGAAATAAGGCCGCCGGACTGGGTTTGGAGGAAGATAGAAACCAGGCTGCCGGGTTGGCTCCGGAAGACAATAGAGGTCGGGTCGCCGGGCAGCTTTATAAGAGAATAAATGGCTCGCGGAAAAGGGCAGTATAAGAGAATAAATGGCTCGCAAAAAAAGGCAGAGCTGTGAAAGGAAATAGCAGTATGGAAGTAATTCTCGCAAAAAGCGCCGGGTTCTGTTTCGGCGTGAAGCGTGCGGTGGATACGGTATATGAGCAGGCAGAGAAGAGCGGCGGAAGAATCTATACCTACGGTCCGATTATACACAATGAAGAAGTGGTAAATGATCTGGAACAGAAAGGCGTTCGGGTGGTGGAAACGCCGAAGGAGCTTCGGGAATGCAGGGACGGAACTGTAATTATCCGTTCTCACGGAGTGGGAAAAGAAATTTATGATCTGCTGGAACAGGAAGGGATTTCCTATGTGGACGCTACATGCCCCTTTGTGCGTAAGATACACCGGATTGTGGAACAGCACAGCAAAGAAGGTTGCCATATAGTCATTATTGGCAGCGGCAGCCATCCGGAAGTGGAGGGAATCAAAGGCTGGAGCGGTGATACCGCGGAGACTACGGTGATTTTTACAGAGGAGGAAGCGGAAAAATTTACCCTGAAAGAGAAAAAAAGGGTGTGTATTGTGTCCCAAACGACATTTAACAACAAGAAATTTAAAGAACTAGTTGAAATTATTCAAAAAAAAGGTTATGATATAATTGTTTTAAATACGATTTGCAGTGCCACCCAGGAACGGCAGGCTGAGGCGAGAGAGATTTCCCGGAAAGTGGACGCCATGATTGTGGTGGGCGGAAAGAACAGTTCCAATACGCAAAAGCTATTTGAAATATGTAAAAAAGAATGTGAAAATACTTGCTATATACAGACACAGGAGGATTTGGATTTGTCTAAATTACGGTCCATTAATAGCGTAGGTATTACCGCAGGGGCTTCTACCCCAAACAAAATTATTGAGGAGGTTCAAAAAAATGTCAGAAATGAGTTTTGAACAAATGCTGGAAGAATCATTTAAAACAATAAGGAATGGAGAGGTAGTCGAAGGTACCGTTATTGATGTGAAACCAGACGAGATCATCTTAAATATTGGTTACAAATCCGATGGAATTATTACCCGTAATGAGTATACAAACGAACCGAATGTTGACCTGACTACCGTTGTATCCGTGGGTGATACCATGGAAGCCAAGGTTTTGAAAGTAAATGATGGTGAGGGTCAGGTAATGCTGACCTACAAACGGCTTGCGGCAGAAAAAGGAAGCAAGCGTCTGGAAGAAGCATTTAACGCGCAGGAAGTATTGACTGCTAAAGTGGCGCAGGTATTAGACGGCGGTCTCGGCGTTGTGATTGATGAAGCAAGAATCTTTATTCCTGCAAGTCTGGTATCCGATACATACGAGAAGGATCTGGGCAAATACAAGGATCAGGATATTGAATTCGTGATTACAGAGTTCAATCCCCGCAGAAGAAGAATTATCGGAGACAGAAAACAATTGCTTCTGGCGAAAAAAGCAGAACTGCAGAAGGCCCTTTTTGAGAGAATCAATGTAGGAGACGTTCTGGAAGGAACCGTTAAGAATGTGACAGATTTCGGCGCGTTTATTGATTTAGGAGGAGCTGACGGTCTGCTGCATATTTCCGAGATGTCCTGGGGAAGGGTGGAGAATCCAAGGAAAGTATTTAAAGTAGGCGATGTTGCGAGAGTATTCATCAAAGATATCAATGAGAATAAAATAGCATTGAGCATGAAATTTGAAGACGAGAATCCATGGAAAGATGCGTCGTCCAAATATGCTGTGGGCAATATTGTAACAGGCGTGGTTGCCAGAATGACAGATTTCGGAGCATTTGTGGAACTGGCTCCCGGCGTTGACGCATTGCTGCACGTTTCTCAGATTTCCAGAGAGCATGTGGAGAAACCTTCCGACGTGCTGAATATCGGACAGGAAATCGAAGCTAAGATTGTAGATTTCAATGAAGAAGATAAGAAAATCAGCCTGAGCATTAAGGCGCTGCTGTCTTCCTCGGAAGAAGTGCAGGAAGATGCAGAAGAATCTGTAGAAGAATAGGGGAATCTGGCATGGTAGGATATGAGGATTTCAAAAAGGATATTTTTACATTAACCAAGATTGATCTGAATGCTTACAAAGAGAAACAGATGAAGCGCAGAATTGAGACGCTGATTTCAAAGAACAATATCACAAGCTACAAAGATTATGTGGCGCTGATTAAGAAGGATGCGGAGAAATTTGAGCAGTTTGTGAATTTCCTTACCATTAATGTATCAGAATTTTACAGGAATCCGGAGCAGTGGGGGATTTTGGACAAAGAAGTTTTCCCTGCTCTGGTTCAGAGGTTTGGAAAGAGCCTGAAAATCTGGAGTGCAGCCTGCTCCACCGGGGATGAACCATATTCTCTAGTGATGGCTTTGTCAAAGCATATTCCGTTAAATCAGATTAAGATTACGGCAACGGATATTGATAAACAGGTGTTGGATAAGGCGAGAATGGGTCTCTATAATGAGAAGAGCATAGCCGCTGTCCCGCCGGAATTTAAGAAGAAATATTTCACCAAAGTAGGCAATTCTTATAAGATTGCAGATGAAATCAAGCGTCAGGTAGAATTTAAGGAGCATAATCTGCTGAAAGATCCCTATCCTACGGGGTGTCATTTGATTGTGTGCAGAAATGTGCTGATTTATTTTACGGAAGACGCTAAAGAAGAGATTTACAAGAAATTTAATGCTGCGCTGACGAAAGACGGGATTCTGTTTATCGGCAGTACAGAGCAGATTATGAATTACAGAGAATTGAATTATCAGAGGAAACAGTCATTCTTCTTCCAGAAGGTATAGGGCTGTAAGAGCGAACAGGCACATGGATCATATCTGTGTGCCTGTTTTCTATTAGAAATGATGTCAGAATGTACGTAAAGTCATTCTGTTAGAGAATTTCAGTTTTTAGAAGGTGCATTGCGTATTTTTTCAGGTTTTCTTTCTTTTCGGTAAAGGCTTCTGTCAGTTCGAACCAGGATGTTTTATCTTTATAATTCTGCTTAAAAGCGGGAGAAAATAAATCCTGGTATTGGGGCAGGAATCGGCCTGATTTTTTACAGTAGCAGGTGGCGGCGGTTGCCTGTGTGCGGTAATCCCTGTCAACGTATGCGGCGACGCTTTTATGCAGGGCTGTATCTTCTGCCGGAAGATAGTAATAATCTTTGTAATTAGGATAAAAATATCTTAATTCCCCTGTAAAAAGTTCAATGCGCAGCGTAACTTGACGGCATAAGCCGGAGGCATAGGGCTCAGCCTGATTACGGGATGCGGAAGTGCAAGATTCAGCCTGGTTGCGGGAGCCAGAAGCGCAAGATTCAGCCTGATTACGGGAGCCAGAAGCGCAAGATTCAGCCTGATTGCGTGAGCCAGAAGCGCAAGATTCAGTTTGATTGCGTGAGCCAGAAGCGCAAGATTCAGCCTGATTGCGTGAGCCAGAAGCGCAAGATTCAGCCTGATTGCGTGAGCCAGAAGTGCAAGATTCAGTCTGATTGCGAGAGGCGGAAATGTAGAGCTTCCCAAGGGTACAGGTAAAAGGCTCAGGGAAGGGAAGATTCGGCTTTACATATAGAATCAGTTCCCAGCCCTTGGTTCCCTCATAGGTGTTCCAGCTGCTTGTTTCCCAGGAAGCGACTTGGAAATCTCCTTCAAAGAAACGGGGATAGGAGAGTAAAGGAAGGAGTTGTATCATTCCTTTCATATCCTCATAATTATGCAGTTTTAGAAGAGCACAGGCGTCTTGGGAAGATAATGCGGCATTTTTTGCATATTCTGAATAGATGGAAATCAAATCTCCGCCGGAATATAAATCTTCTCGTACAATGCCGAGAAATTCTTCCAGAGTTTTCTGCTTTAAGTTAGACAGGCCAAGGATGTTTTTATATCTGGAGAGCTGCTTATAAATATCAAGATGCCGGAAAGAATCCAGATGTTCCGGTATCTTATGATAGGCACATCGGCCTTTCAGGAAAGGCACATCGAAGCCTGTCCCGTTAAAGGAAATCAGAGTATCATATTGGGGCAATAATTCCAGGAATGCAAAAAGGATTTCCTGTTCCTGATCAGGGCATTCCGCAAAAAGCTGTGTAATGCGTATTTTTCCGTCTGTCTGCAGAGCATATCCAATCATGTACACCTGATTACGGGCAGCGGAAAAGCCTGTGGTTTCAATGTCGAAAAAAATTGAGGTTGGGGTGAAGTATTCTTTTATATAGGGATTCTCGGCTGCGGGAGTGAATGTTGTCTGCCAGGTTTTCATTTGTGGGCCTCCGTTCTATAAATCTATCGAATGTCTGTCGCTATTATATGATAAATTTCTTGAATTTTCAAATAGTATGGAGTATTGAGAAAATTCCTTGATGATGGCAATAAAACTTATGTTAAGTTCGTGATTGGGGTTTTATTTTGTTTTTAATAAAAAAGGAGTCTGTTGCTTTAGCAGAATGTTCATCTGCTAAAACAACAGACCAAAGCAAAACTCATAATGATACTACTAATATTTCAATCCACACTTTGTTTCAATCCATACTTTGCAAAGTGACATAGATAGTTTAAGCGATTTGCAAACATTTTTCAAGATCTGATGATTTTTTTCTTGACATTTTCTGCTAATCTATATATACTTATTTTAGCTAACAACTTATTATTATACTTCTAATGAAAATAGTATTGACAATAGTTGTGCAGGTAAAAATTTTTGCTGCTATGGCATAAAGATTACAGGGAGGCGGTGAGCAGCTTGTATCAACAATTTATGTTTAAGATTCTCAATAATATAATCAAACATTTGAAATTAGGGGAAGAAAACGATTAGGTTTATTTGGGAGGAAAAATGACAATAGAAGATGTTATCAATAAATTTAATACAACGCCCTTTTTGTTTATTGGATCCGGAATGTCCAGAAGATATCTAAATCTGCCAGATTGGAAAGGGCTTCTAAAACATTTTGCTGAGAGTATTTCTAATGATGAATTTGCATATGATTCATATGAAAACAGGGCAAAAACAATGGAGTGCAAATTAGGGATAATGCCTAAAGTGGCGGAACTTATACAACAGGATTTTGATAGAAAATGGTTTTCAGAGGAACAAGTACGGACAATTGATAAAACTTTAATAGAGGAAATCCATAAAGGCCTTTCTCCATTTAAAGCTGAGATGGCTGAATATATAAAAAAACAATCCATTGTCAATATGAATTACAAAGATGAAATAGAAAAGCTGTCAGAGATTTCGGAGAAAAACATTGCAGGCGCCATTACAACTAATTATGATTTACTTTTGGAAAACTGTTTTAAAGGGTTTACCAAATATGTAGGGCAATCTCAACTTATTTTTTCGGCCATACAAGGTATTGCTGAAATATACAAAATTCATGGCTCTGTTGAAGTGCCGGAAAGTATTGTAATTAATGAAGAAGATTATGTAGAATTTGAAAGAAAAAGTACGTATCTTGCAGCTAAATTAATGACGATATTCATGGAGTATCCTATTATTTTTATGGGATATTCTATTAGAGATAGGAATATTCAGGGCATTATTAGGTCTATTGTGAATTGTTTAAATGCAAGCCAGGTTAATCTGTTGGAGGATAGATTTGTATTTATTGAATATAAGCCGGGAATGATGGGAGCAGAGGTGAGCCCATATACCATTATGATTGAACATAAGCCTTTAACAATGAGAAAAGTGACATTAGATAATTTCATGTTACTCTATCATGCATTGAAAAATAAAAAAGCCAAACTGCCGGTTGTGATTTTACGCAGATTTAAAAAGGAATTGTATGAATATACCATAACAAATACGCCTACAGCAAACCTTCGGGTAGCATCTATTGATGACGAACGTATTAAAGATGATGATTTGGTACTTGCTATAGGGAAAGCTTCTGCATTTGGACTGAAAGGACTCAGCGGGCTTGATGCAAATGAATGGTATAGAAATATTATTTTGGATGATCTGGAGTTTTCTGCAGATGAATTATTAGAGTATGCTTTTCCGAAATTGATTAGGCAAAATTCGGGTAAATTGCCATTGAATAAATATTTGGCGGAAGCTGCCAAGGATTTTCCAGATTGTAAAGAAATAGCGAAGAAGCAGGATTTTGATTCAATTATTTCAAAAACGATAAAAAATAACAGAAAGTGTTTGGGAGGGTATCAATCTGTAAAGCAGATTTGGGAGCAAGAGAAGTTCTCAACCAGTAAGGCGTTAAGATTAATTGCACATCTCGAAGAAAAGCAGATGGATGTACAAGAATTAGAAGATGTATTGAAAGAAATATTTGAAGGAGATGTAAACGTCCTTCAAAATGTTGGATCGAATGAACGTTCAGACATACGCAGGCTGATTAGGATTTATGATTATTTAAAATGGAAGCAACAATAGAAGGCACACTCCGGCAATTTTTTATTGCCATAAATAAAAGAATTTTCTGACTAAAGCGCCTGTAAACAGACACCGTACAGAAAACCCTTTTGAAATCAATTGTTTTGTACCTTTGGACTACAGCATTTATAAATAAATACCAAGCCTGCGGCACATTATTATTTTATGTTTCTACAGATACAAGTATACAGGAAAGTGGAACGATTGTAAACAAAAAAATAAGAAATTTGAAGTGAACTTGTAACAGTTCAGCCCAGTACTTTGCACTTGCTGCAAAGTCCGTGAGAATGTGTTAATTATGTCAAAAGGGAATCTGCCCCTCGCCGAAGGCGACTTGGAATGGGCAGATTCCGTAACAGTGAAGCCGAAGGCTGAACTGTTACGTGAACTTATTATACTGGAATGAACATATCATCTTCATTCATTCGACAAAATATTACAAAAACCATTGGGATTTTCTTGACAGGTTTCTGCTATCACTGCATAATGAGAGTATTGATGGAAAAATTTAGCACATGAAGGGATTTTATAAATGGTAAAGGAGGGGGAGCAGCTTGATTGCACATATCTCGGACGACGGAGTCCGTCGGGAAGAATCTGTAGCGGAACATACCCAAAAGACAGTATTTTTATGCAGTGAAAAAGGAAAAAAGTGCGGTGTGCCACAGCTTATGTCGCTGTGCGGCCTATTCCATGATATGGGAAAAAACAAACAGTCATTTTCTGACTACCTGCAGGCGGATGAAAATGTAAGGCGGAAATTAAAGGGTACGGTAAAACATGCTTCCACAGGGGCAAAATATATTTACGACATGCACCATGCGGCATCCGGCAGCAGGAAATATATGGTGGAAATGATTTCATACGCCATAGCGGCCCATCACGGCTTATTTGATTGTGTCGATAATGGACAAGATGATTTATTTTCCAAAAAGCTCAGCCAGGTGGATGATTATGAGGAAGCCTGCAGAAACGCGGAACGGGATTATCTGGAAGAATATGAATTTGACAAACTTTTTGAAGCAGCGTCAGATGAATTTCAGTTGGTTTGGAATAAAATAGGAAAAGTATGGCTCAAATTAAAGCCTTTATTAAAGGCTAGATTTCCTGAAGACGCAAAGGAAATGCTGCTTGAATGCAAATTATTCCTGCTGGCATGTTTCCAGCGGCTGATGCTGTCCATTTTAATTGATTCCGACTGGGAGTCCACCTCGGATTTCATGGGAAATGTGGATACTTTGTCCAAACGATCTGAATTTGTGGGAAAAGAGGTATTTGTACAGGCCGGGGAAAATTTTGCGGAGTATATGCGTAAAAAGAAGAAATCCGTGGATTGCTCTAAATTGACGGAGAAAGAGAAGAACATTTTTGACGGGAGAAACGCCCTCCAGGAAGAATGTATCCGATTTGCAACATATCCAGCTGGCATATACTGTCTGCCCATTCCTACCGGCGGCGGAAAGACGCTGAGCAGCCTTGCCTATGCATTGGAATACTGCAAACGTCATCCAGAAACAGAGCGCATTATTTACGTATCTCCTTTTATCAGTATCACAGAACAAAACGCCCAGGTATTCCGTGACGCAATCGGCAATGGTGAGTGGATACTGGAACACCATTCGGCGGTAGTCAGAAGTGAAGAAACGGAACAGGAGGATTACCGCAGGAACCAATCGCTGAAATATGATATCAATTGGGAAGAACCCTTTATCTGCACCACATTTGTCCAGTTCATGAACGCATTGTTTTCCGATAAAAAGGAATCGATTCGGAGGATGCACCGTCTGTCCAATGCGGTTGTCATTATTGACGAGGTTCAGGCGATGCCCTTAAAGTGTGTCAACACATTTAACTATATGATTAACTTTCTGAATGCAGTATGCAATACCAATGTGATTTTGTGCACGGCGACCCAGCCTGCCTTAGAAGAAGCGGAGCGCCCGATTTGTTACAGCGAGCCCAAATATATGATAAAAGACAGAAGCAATTGGTTTGACAAGTTTGAACGGGTAAAAATCTGCACGGCTGGGATGGAACGGGCACATACCTTTGAGAGCCTTCAGGATGAAATTGTCAGGCAGACGGCGGAATATCAGTCCATCCTTGTGGTATTGAATACCAAATCCGCTGTTCGCAAACTGTATGATATGTTGAAGGCGCAGAATATCAATGTAGAGTATCTTACCACCAATTTATGCGCGGAACATAGAAGTGATAAAATCGCATCCATCAAAAAGATCCTTGCCAAAAAGCAGGAACGTATCGTTGTCGTCAGCACCAATTTGATTGAAGCCGGGGTAGACATTTCCTTTGCATGCGTCTATCGGTCTATGGCAGGCTTAGACAGCCTGGCGCAGACGGCAGGACGGTGCAATCGGAACGGGGAACTGGAATGGGGGATGATATATTTGATTTCCCTGGAAGGGGAAAACAGCGGAAATATGGAAGAATTGCAGAGAAATACAAAGGCTGCCGAGAATGTAATTTGTCAGTACAATCAAAGTGGAGAACCTGACAGCATTTTAATGCCCAGGTGGATGGACGAGTATTATAAAACCGTATATTTGGACGGGGCAGACAAAATGAATTTTCCTATAAAAGCATTGGATACAAATGTGGTGGAACTGCTTTCCAAAGGATTTATGCCCAAAGAAATTAAGAACCTTATGAATCAGGCTTACCAAACGGCAGGCAGGGCTTACCGGGTGATAGATGATGAATCGTTCGGCGTGATTGTCCCGTATAAGGAGGGAGGGAAACTCATTGCGGCGATTCAGGAAACATCCGATGCTGCCAAGATAAAGGCGTTGATACGCAAGACCCAGCGCTATACGGTAAATGTTCGGGGAAGCCAGTTGGAAAAATTGGAAGGGTTTATACAGCCCGTAAGCGATACTGTGCCCGGCATTTATATGGCGTCGGTTCCAGGGGCTTATAACAATGACTATGGGATTGCGCCGGAATGGGAAACGCTTATGGTTTAGCAATGATTATGGAAGCATGCCGGAATGGGAGACACTTATAGTTTAGCGATAATTATGGAACGACACCGAAGTGGAGAATGCTTATATTTTGGCAGAGCCTGCACTGCGGATGGAGAATAGGAAAGGACGGGTGAGATATGGATAAGCCGAATATGATTGAATACAGCGTTTTTGGAAGATACGCGTTATTTACCGATCCGCTGTCTAAGACAGGGGGTGAGAAATGCAGCTACCAGATACCTACGTATCAGGCACTGAAAGGGATTACAGAATCCATTTACTGGAAGCCCACGATTACATGGGTGATTGATGAGTGCAGGATTATGAATACAATACAGACAGAATCAAAAGGCATCCGCCCCATCAAGTACAGCGGCGGCAATGATTTGTCTTATTACACTTATCTTAGAAATGTGGAATACCGGGTGAAAGCGCATTTTGAATGGAATGAAAACAGGCCGGATTTAGCCCATGACCGGAATGAAAATAAGCATTTTGACATTGCAAGGAGAATGCTGGAACGGGGAGGAAGAAGGGATATTTTTCTGGGAACCAGGGAGTGCCAGGGATATGTGGAACCCTGTCCCTTTGGGGAAGGGGAAAGCGTATACGATAAAACCAATTTGTCCTTCGGCATTATGGTGCACGGGATTACATACCCCGACGAAGCAGTCCGGGAAGAGGAAAAGGGCAAAATGACGGTACGGCTTTGGAATGTGCAGATGACGGATGGGGTCATACATTTCCCGCGCCCGGAAGAATGTGAGATTCGGCGGATTCTGCGGGAAGTCCAGCCGAAGCAGTTTGTGTTGGGGGAGAATTTTAAGGGATTGGAAGAGTTTGAGGGAGGTGATATGTTTGGCATGGCTGAAAACATTGGCGGAAACCTATGATGTTTATGGGCATTTGGCAGGGGTGGATAAAAATGAACAGGCAGTGCTTCTGCCGGTTTCCCATTCAACCTTTAATGCGCAGATAGAAGTGATACTTGATCTGGAGGGAAATATCCAGGATTCGAAAAAACTTGAAAAAGGCGATGATGTGGTTACAATTATTCCAGTTACAAAGGATTCAGCCACTAAAACCAGTGGGATTACACCGCATCCGCTATGTGATAAGCTCTGTTATATAGCGGGAGATTATTCACTCTATACAGGCGATGATAAGGAGAAATATTTTGAAGCTTACATGAAGCAGCTTGAGGATTGGGCAGAATCAGAATATACGCATCCTTTTGTCCAGGCGATTTATAAATATCTGAGCAAGAAAACGCTGATACGGGATTTGGCGGCAAAAGGAACATTGGAGTTGGACAGCGTCGGCAAGCTTACAGACGACATTAAAATACAGGGATTAGGGCAGACGGGAGCAAATGTGAGATTTCGGATTTTGGGCTGTGACGGTTTGGGGAAAGTATGGAAAAATCAAGAATTATTCAAACGGTATAGTTCCTATTATCAACAGAAGTTAGTGGATAAAGAACTCTGCTATGTATCTGGAAAAGTGGAATCTTGTTCCGATAAGCATCCTTCTAAGAT
Organism: uncultured Lachnospiraceae bacterium; assembly: GCA_910584585.1. GTDB lineage: Bacteria > Bacillota > Clostridia > Lachnospirales > Lachnospiraceae > Petralouisia. The sequence goes on from CAJUBP010000037.1 coordinate 46,394, forward strand.
ACGAAACAGCTCAGACAAAGCAAAACTTATTTCTGGAAATGATACATCTGGTTTTACTTACCGGGGCAGATTTGTTACCAAAGAGCAGGCAGTTTCTGTTGGATACAATACATCCCAGAAGGCGCACAATGCATTAAGGTGGTTGATTCAGAAACAGGGGTATACCCGTGATGAATCGGCGATTGTCTGCTGGATGGCAAACAGGGATATGCAGGTTCCCGATTTTACAAAGGATTCTGTCAATGCTTTTGGAGACATTGACGATTTTGACTTTGATTTTGACTCGCTTGATATGGATGCAGTTTCTAATATCAGCACACATGATACCGGAAAATATTTTGCAGAACAATTTAACCATGCGGTAAACGGATATGCCGGGAAAATGAAATTGGATGACAAGGTTGTAATTATTGCGTTGGAGTCTGCAATGACCGGAAAGGGAAGGTTATCCATTGCTTATTATGACGAGATGGGTGGAAAGCAGTACATAGATGCCATTTTAAACTGGCAGAATCATTGTAAATGGCGGCGAACCATAAAAGCGGGAAAAAAAGGAGAAGAAAAGAGGAAAATTACATGTGAGTGTACACCGTCTCCCAGGGATATGGCTCTTGCAGCTTTTGGAGCGCAAAAGTCTGATGGACATCAACAAATGGATAGCAAAGGGAATATGTCTCTTGCAGGTTCCAGTATACAAAAGCCAAAGCAGTTGGAGGCTGACCCTAAATTGCTTCGGGCGACGGTGAAGCGTCTGCTTCCATGCATTACCCAAAGAAGCGCAAAGATTCCGGATGATATCATCCGGGCAGCGGCAGGGCATGTATCTATGCCCCAGACCATTAGCGATTCTGTGTGGTATAATGATGTGCTGTGCGTCACATGCGCAATGATACGGTTTAATTACGAGAAAGGAGTGAAAAAAATGGACAATTTCCTAAAGGAAAATATCAATGACCGGAATGTTCTATTTGGAAGGTTATTGGCGGTATATGATTTCATGGAACAATGCGCCATGTTTGAAAGGGATGAAAACGGCAAAGTAAAAGAGCAGCGTATGACAAACGCAAAGCGCTATTGGAATGCATACAGCAGAAGGCCGGCGAGAACAGCAAAGACGATTGAAGAGAACCTGAATGCTTATGAAAAAAAGCTGAATGGTTATCAACGGAAGAAGTTTGAAGAATGGATAGAGGAAATCATGGGCCATATGACAATAAAAGAATATGATAATAGGGCATTATCAGAAATGTACATCCCGGCATATTATCAGCAGATGGAATATATGAAAAATGAACTTTGGAAAGAGAACAGTAAAGGAGAGATAAGTAATGAGTGCATTTACAAACAAGATTGATTTTGAGGTTTTGGTAATGGTGAGAAATGCGAATCCCAACGGAGATCCTTTGAATGGAAACAGACCCCGGGAGACGTATGATGGATATGGAGAGATTTCCGATGTGTGCATCAAACGGAAAATCAGGAACAGGCTGCAGGATATGGGAGAAAATATTTTTGTACAAAGTGAGGAACGTTTGGATGACGAATGCAGGAGCCTTGCAGACCGGGCAAAGAAAAATGAAGCCATGCAAAAAGCGTTAAAAGCTAAGGAGCATAAAGCTTATGCAAAAGTGGCATGTGATACATGGATTGATGTTCGTAGTTTCGGACAAGTATTTGCATTTACAGGCGGCGATCCTTCAGCGGGAGTGAGAGGCCCGGTTTCTGTCCATTCCGCGTTCAGTGTGATGCCCATATCCATTGACAGCATGCAGATAACCAAAAGCGTGAACAGTGAAACGAAAGACAAAAAATCTTCAGATACCATGGGAATGAAACACAAGGTAAGTTCCGCATTATACGCCGTAAAGGGCAGCATCAACCATCAGCTTGCACAAAAGACAGGGTTCAGCGACGAAGATGCCGAAAAGATAAAAGAGGCTTTGCGGACCTTGTTTGTCAATGACAGTTCTTCTGCAAGGCCGGACGGCAGCATGGAGGTGTGCAAGGTTTACTGGTGGAGACACAATTGCCCCATGGGACAGTATTCTTCTGCAAAGGTTCACAGGCTTGTCAAGATTACAGCGAAAACAGATGATCCCAAGGAATTTGAGGACTACGAAATTCAAGTGGACGCACTGCCAGGCCTGAAACTGGAAGAAATCGAAGGCATTTAACCATGTATGCGGAAGAAGATTATCTCATGCTTTCCGGCATCCAGCATTTTAAATTCTGCAGAAGGCAGTGGGCAATGATACATATCGAACAGCAATGGGCGGAAAATTATCAGACCACTGCCGGAGAATTGATGCACAAAAAGGCTCATGATGAAGGCTCTTTTGAGAAGAGAGGGAACCTGCTGGTAGTAAGAGGGCTGCGCGTTTCCTCCCATGAACTTGGTTTCACCGGGCAGTGCGACGTGGTTGAGTTTCATCAGGATGAACATGGAATTGAACTGTTTGGGTATGACGGAACATGGAATCCCGTGCCTGTGGAATATAAGCGGGGCTCACCAAAGGAAAATAATTCGGATGAACTGCAGCTATGCGCCCAGGCAATCTGCTTAGAAGAGATGTTTCAGACAAGAATACCGGATGGATATTTATATTATGGGGAAAACAGGCGGCGCAGCCATGTGGAATTTACAGATGAGCTGAGAGAGGAAGTAAAGAAAGCGGCAAAAGAAATGCACGATTTATTTCAAAGAGGGCATACGCCCAATGTGAAGCCTACGAAACAATGCAAAGCATGTTCTTTGGAAAATCTGTGCGTTCCGAAACTGCAAAAGGCAATCAAGGTTAGAAAATACATTGAACAGAGTATAAAAGAGAATGATTAAATTATTAAATACGTTATATGTTATGACAGAGGACTGCTATTTAACCCTGGATGGTGAAAATATCGTGATACAGGATGGGGAAAAAACCCTTGGCAGGTTTCCGCTTCACACATTAGAAAACATCATATGTTTTACCTATAAAGGCGCAAGCCCTGCGCTGATGGGAGCTTGCGCGGAGCGGAACATAGGGATGAGTTTCTTTTCTCCCAGAGGTAAATTTTTGGCCAGGGTGATGGGCAAGGAATATGGAAATGTGCTGCTTCGAAAAGAGCAGTACCGGATTTCTGATGATGAAAGCAGAAGCATTGCATATGCCAGAAATATGATTGTCGGGAAGGTGTTTAATTGCAGGTGGAGTATTGAACGCACCCTGCGTGACCATGCACACCGTGTGGATGCCAAGAAGCTTAAAAATGTATCAAACGCTTTGTACGATACGCTGCCCAAAATAGACGCAGCCCCTGCCTTAAGCGAACTCCGGGGAATAGAGGGAAAGGCTGCGGAGCAATATTTTTCCGTGTTTAGCGATATGATCTTAAATCAGAAAGATGATTTCGAGTTTACCAAAAGGAACCGAAGGCCGCCCCTTGACAATATTAATGCAATACTGTCATTTGCCTATACAGTGCTTGTAGGCGACTGCGCAAATGCCTTATCCAGCGTCGGATTGGATTCTTATGTAGGGTTTATGCATGGTGACAGGCCGGGGAGAATGTCGCTGGCTCTTGATTTGATGGAAGAGTTAAGGCCAGTTCTTGCAGATCGGTTTATTTTGACCCTGATTAATACCAAGGCAATTCAGGCAGTTCATTTTGAAAGGCAGAAGGATCAGGCGGTTCTTTTAAATGACGACGGCAGAAAGATTTTTTTTAATGCCTGGCAAAAGCGAAAAAGGGAAACGATTAAACACCCTTATTTAAAGGAAAAGATAGAATGGGGATTGGTTCCTTATGCACAGGCGCTGCTGCTTGCCCGGACAATTCGCGGTGATTTGGATGAATATCCGCCGTTTTTTTGGAAGTAGGTGTTTGGATGTTAGTGTTAATTACGTATGATGTTTCTACCCAGACTGCAGCAGGAAAGACCCGCCTTCGCAAAGTTGCGAAGGAGTGCGTCAATTATGGGCAGCGTGTGCAAAACTCGGTGTTTGAGTGTATTTTGGACGCTTCACAGCTATTGCTGTTAAAGGATCGGCTTGTATCATTGATTAATGAGGAAGAAGACAGCCTGCGTTTTTATTATCTTGGAAACAATTATCAGACGAAGGTGGAACATTTCGGCGCGAAAGCATCCTATGAAGCGGAAGGAATTTTAATGATATGAGCCGGTGCGGATGGTAAGCGGACATGAAATGCCAGGGGGGTTCGCACCTTAAAAAGGAACGGAATGTGGTGAAGGCCGCATTTGTTATGAAAGGAATGTTTAGTAATTTGTTGATATTGCTAAAGCAGAAATCCATATTGGGGAAAAATATGGTGATTATTGCTGTCACTCCCTGCGTGGGAGTGTGGATTGAAATCTAATATAGCCCCAACATTTGACATTCCTGCTTCAGTCACTCCCTGCGTGGGAGTGTGGATTGAAATTTAATGCCGTTGGTAAAAAATATTAAAAGCCAGGTGTCACTCCCTGCGTGGGAGTGTGGATTGAAATTATTGCTTTTCTCTCCCCAGACAGTAGCTTTCTGGGTCACTCCCTGCGTGGGAGTGTGGATTGAAATAAGACATGCTTAAAGAATATAGGCAAGGAGGGGCGTCACTCCCTGCGTGGGAGTGTGGATTGAAATAATTCTTTTTGGGTTTTTACGATAGTCCCGGTTTGTCACTCCCTGCGTGGGAGTGTGGATTGAAATATGACAGACGTAAAGATTGGTTTTAGTTTATCCCGTCACTCCCTGCGTGGGAGTGTGGATTGAAATCCACACA